>DASRWC010000096.1:0-14895 GCA_035654795.1 Flavobacteriaceae bacterium | reverse complement strand
GCTCTTTCAGGAACAGAAGTATTTCAAACCACCATTGAGCGGAATGACACCATTGAAATTGATTATTATAAGGGAAAATCGGATACTTCCTCCATCCGTTGGATTAATGATTGTGAATACATCGTGAAGAAATTGAACCCAAAAAATATGGAGGAAAGAAAGGCCATTCACATTAAAATTCTTTCTACCTCAGGGAACCAATACACGTTTGAATTTAGAGAAGTGGGAAAATCCAAGTCTAGCAGAGGGACAGCGAGAAAGGTAAAACCTTAATTACTTCTTTCCGGAGTTTTTCAGCATTGCATTTTGCTCTTCCAAAAGTTGCTCAATATTGTGTAACAACTCAATATCTTTGGGAGTCGCTATAGTTTCATCTTTAGGATCCTCAGATTTCTTTTTAAAAGAATGTAAGAATTTCAGAACCATGAAAATAGTGAATGCAATGATTAGAAAATCTATCATAGATTCAATTAGTTCCCCATAACCGATAGCTATCTCCTCTTGGCTCTCAGTGCCTGCCCTTAGAATGTATTTTTTGTTGGAGAGTTTGACATCTTCAGTCATCAGTGATAGAGGCGGCATCACTACCTTTTTTACAATGGTACTTACCACGTTATTAAAGGCAGTACCAATTATTATTCCCACTGCCATATCAATCATATTCCCCTTAATGGCAAAATTTTTGAACTCCTTATAAAAGGAATTGATCTTTTTTCCGGGCTCCATAGTCTAATTATTGTTTAGCAAAAATAGTGAACCGAGAGGATTTTCTCCGAAAATTTTGATAGTGGTAAGAGACCGAACTTAGTTGACAGCTGCAATTCTTTCTTTGGCTAAATGATAGACCAAATCAAACTGTTCTTTTATATTTAGCTGGGAATTGTCTATTTCAACTGCATCTGCAGCCTTAATGAGTGGAGAATCTTCTCGCGTGGTATCTATAAAATCCCGTTCTTCAATGTTGTTTAGTACTTGCTGATAAGTTACTTTTTCATCGGCGTGAAGTAATTCGGCATATCTTCTTTCGGCACGTACTTTGGCAGAGGCAGTCATAAATATTTTTAACTCGGCATCGGGAAAAACAACAGTACCAATATCTCGGCCGTCCATGACCACTCCCTTCTCTCTGCCCATTTCTTGTTGCTGATGCACCAGCTTCTGTCTCACTTCAGGAATTTCTGCAATGTGACTAACAAATTCTGATACTTCCAAACTGCGGATTTCGCGTTCGATGTCAACATCATTCAAAAAAATATGCGCTTTAACCCATTCTGCATCTTTTTTAAACCGCAAATGGATTTGTGGAAGCATAGCAATCAGTTTATCCTTCTCAAAAAAATCTGCTCCAATATAACCGTGAGAAAGCGCGAAAAAGGTTACCGCTCTATACATAGCGCCTGAATCTACGTATATATACCCCAGGGCTTCTGCCAATTGTTTTGATAAGGTACTTTTTCCCGTGGATGAAAAACCGTCCACGGCAATGGTTATTTTTTTTGAAAGATTGGACATAGGGTTTACTTTATTGGAAATCAATATTCAAGCCAAAGAAGCTCGCATTGGCTGCCATGCTGTATTGAGAATAGGAATAGCTGAGTCGGAACTTATTCAATTTTACCGAGAATCCGCCGCTTAAACCGGCAAAAGCTCTTTTATCCAGAATGCGGAGCTCTTCTCCTCTTCTGAAATTATAACCCAGCCTCACATTGAATCCGCGATCGGGGAATAATTCCACACCCATAATCACATGCCTGATGGCATGGTCAAAGAACCCGACTTTTTCTGAAATCACATTTCCTTCAAGATCGGTTTGATCTCGAGCCGGATTTGAGAAAGCCAAATCCCATTTCTGCATATTCTCCAGAGTTAAATGCCATCTTACCGGGATATTTTCCAATTTTTGAGAAAAACCCAAAAGCAATTCGAAGGGCAGTGGCTCATAATCTTCGTGATAGGGTGTAAATTGGGAGCCAATATTGCGTCCAACAGCTGATATGTTCAAACCGCTCTCTTTGTTGATATAAGACACTCCCAAATCAATCGCTCCTCCAAGAGAGGTGTATTGTTCCAGTTTTGACGATATTAATTTGGCGTTGGCACCAATATGAAAATCGGTTTCAGGGATGTTTCGAGCATATCCCACAGAAAGCGCCACTTCTCCCCCTGTGAAACTTCCGGTAGAGTTTCCGGTCTCATCATATCCATCAAACGTCCCGTAGTTTAGATAAGTAATTCCTGCGTGCAGTACCTGTACACTGTCTATAATGTTCCGGGCAAAAGCCACAGTACCATAATTTACGTCTCCTATATAATTGGTATAATTTAGAGAAAGCTGGTTGTGCATTTCTGCATTAATGTTCGCCGGGTTCCAGATGGCGCTTACCGGGTCATAATCAGCATTTGTGATAACCTTCCCCCCCAAGGCGGCCATTCGAGGATTGTTGATTAAGTTGAGAAATTGATAAGTGGCATTTCCGCCAATTTGGGCAGAAAGCAGGGAAGAGATACTGATGAACAGGAGTAAAACAATGTTTCGCATATACGCGTAATAGTGCAAAGGAATACTTAGAACGAAAGTAGTCTATATTTATTTCTTTAGATTACATTTCCGCAAAATAACAAGAAAAAAAGAAATGGGAAAACAGCGTGTATCACTTCCATTTTCCCATTATGCTTTGAATTTTATCAACCTCAGTCAATAGTCACCGGATTTTCCACCTGCTCATCGGTGATGGCAATGTCTAGCGCTTCCTTCATCGTTCTGACATAGTGGAAAGTTAAACCTTTAAGGTATTCCGGATTGATTTCTTCAACGTTCTTTTTATTGTCTTCGCTCAATAGAATTTCCTTTATATGGGCTCTTTTGGCTGCAAGTATTTTTTCTTTTATCCCTCCCACCGGAAGCACTTTTCCTCGTAAGGTTATCTCACCGGTCATTGCCAAACTCTTCTTTACCTTTTTCTGTGTGAAAAGCGAAACCAACGATACAAACATTGTGATTCCCGCACTAGGCCCGTCTTTGGGAGTAGCTCCTTCCGGCACGTGCATATGAACATTGTATTTCTGAAAGATATCAGGATCAATTTTATAAGTGGCAGCATTGGCTTTCAAATATTCTAAAGCGATGGTGGCCGACTCTTTCATAACTTTTCCAAGATTCCCGGTAAGGTTTAAATTTCCCTTACCTTTTGAAATGGCAGATTCAATAAAGAGGATATCTCCTCCTACACTGGTCCAAGCAAGTCCTGTTACCACTCCTGCTACATCATTGTTCTCATATTTATCTCGTTCCAATTTTGGAGGTCCCAGAATTTCCACCAGAATCTCATTGGTAATCTTGGTTTCATACTCCTCTTCCATTGCGATTTTCATTGCGGCGTAACGCACTACTTTTGCTATTTGTTTTTCCAATGCCCTCACACCACTTTCCCTCGTATAGCCTTCCACAATTTTTTCGATCTGTCTCTTTGGAATCTGTATAGCACTTTTATCTAAACCGTGCTCGGTGAGTTGTTTTGGAAGTAAATGTCTTCTTGCAATTTCTATTTTTTCCTCGGTAGTATATCCGGTAACATTTATGATTTCCATTCGGTCTCGTAAAGCAGGCTGAATAGTTTCAAGACTGTTGGAAGTAGCAATAAACATCACTTTGGAAAGGTCGTAACCTATTTCAAGAAAGTTGTCATAGAATTCACTGTTTTGTTCCGGATCCAGAACTTCCAGCATGGCTGAGGATGGATCTCCTTGATGACTTACAGAAATCTTATCAATTTCATCCAGTACGAAAACCGGATTACTTTTACCTGCTTTCCGAATATTTTGAATAATTCTGCCCGGCATTGCTCCGATGTACGTTTTTCGGTGTCCGCGAATTTCGGCTTCATCTCTCAACCCGCCTAAGGACATTCTGACATATTTACGTCCTAAAGCTTCGGCTACAGATTTCCCCAAAGAAGTTTTACCTACGCCGGGAGGACCATACAAGCACAAGATGGGAGATTTCATATCGTTTCGCAATTTTAAAACTGCCAGATATTCAATGATTCTTTTTTTAACATCCTCAAGACCGTAATGATCCCGATCCAAAATTTTTCGCGCTCGCTTCAGGTCAAAACGATCTTTGCTATATTCATTCCAGGGCAGCTCCAGAAGCAGGTCAAGATAATTGCGTTGAATGCTGAATTCAGCCACCTGTGGATTCATACGTTGCATTTTGGCAAGTTCTTTTTCGAAATGATCGGCTACTTCTTTGCTCCATTTTTTCAATTTGCCCCGAAGGCGCATATCTTCAATTTCCTCTTCCGTAGAAGCTCCTCCCAATTCTTCCTGAATGGTTCGCATCTGCTGCTGAAGAAAATATTCGCGTTGTTGCTGATTGATATCGCTCTGCACTTTAGACTGAATGTCATTGCGCAACGTTAGTTTTTGGATCTCAATATGCATATAACGCAGCGTTTCCAGAGCTCTTTCTTTCAGGTCATTGATTTCCAGTAATGTCTGTTTTTCCTCCACCGAAATATTGAGATTGGAAGCCACAAAATTGATGAGGAAACTATTGCTCTCGATGTTCTTAATGGCAAAGGCAGCTTCTGAAGGAAGATTCGGACTTTCTCTAATAATTTCTAAAGCAAGATCCTTGATACTGTCCACGATGGCCAAAAATTCTTCATTCCTTTTTGCGGGGCGAGCCTCCTCTACTTCTCGAATGGTAGCGGTCATATAGGGAGAAGTGGTTATGACCTCGCGAATTTCGAAGCGCTTTTTACCTTGGATGATAACCGTAGTATTCCCATCAGGCATTTTCAGCACTTTCAATATTTGCGCCACAGTTCCTATAGCATTAATATCACCGGCTCCCGGCTCCTCTTCGGTTTCATCAACCTGCGAAACAACCCCTATGATTTTGTTTCCTTTATTGGTTTCATTGATCAGCCGGATGGATTTATCCCTCCCTGCAGTAATGGGAATAACCACTCCGGGGAAAAGCACTGTATTGCGTAAAGGTAAAATGGGTAATACCTCAGGCAAGTTTTCTTTTTCCATGGCATCTTCATCTTCAATGGACATCAAGGGAATAAATTCTGCATCTTCATTTAATTCGTGAAGTGACAGGTTGTCTAAGGTTTTTAATTTGTGTTTACTCATAATTATGATTGCGTCAAAGTGTCACTAAAATAACAACAAACACGCTAATATTTGTTCGATTCGTTTCTGATTTTTTTATAATCTGCATCTCAGCACAGACTTCAGGTCTATATTTCAAGAGTTATGCCACTTCCTGCCTGACAGGGATGATAATAACATAAAAGCTGCCTTTATCGAAGACAGCTTTATTAAAAATCATAATTTGAAGGACGATAGGATTCTGTTTTTTATGGAATCATGATATTAAAAACTCCTTCCGTCACTTCATATTCTGTCGGATCTTGAGATGTGGCATCAACGGCTACAAAATGGAACTCTCCTTCCACAATTCCCCTTGAGCGGTCAATAGCAGTTATGGTCAAAGTTCCGCTTCCGGAATAATAAGTAATGGAAGTGCCAACAATTGGGACAAACACGCCTACCACTTCGTTTCCGCGATCTGCTTCCAAAACAAAATCATAAGTTCCTACTCTCACGGTTTCAGGGAAATGAATCTCCATAGCGCGGTCTCCTACTCTTGTTTTCATAAGAAGACGTGGATATTGACCCATAACTTCTCGCTCCACAAGAACTGCCTCAGGAAGATAATCTTCGCCGTCTACTTTAGCTTTGAGCAAATTGTTGGCGCCGTCTCTTCCTTCAAAATTGATAGTAAATGCCCCTCGAGTTATTCTCACTGAAGTGGAATATTGTCCTAAAGGATCTTTTGCGGTAAACTCAAATTTGCCTTTAATAAATCCTTCCTGAAGATCTATTTCAGTAATTTCCAGCGTCCCCGGGTTTGAGGTGAGTCTTAAACCTTCTTCATTCTTATAGACACCTATTAGCTTGGTCCCGTCAGAAATTTTTACCATTTGATGGGTTCCGACTCCAAGAGTTTTCGGAATATCAATTCGAATTTTTTCTCGGCTCTGTGCAGAGGCTTCGATACGCATCATCGGAACATTTGCTACTACCGTATCGGTTACTTTAATTCTACGTGGAACAAAATCCTTATTCCCAATTCGAGCGGTAAATTCATGTTCCGGCTCATCATCTCCGTCTCCCGGTTCTCCATCATCGCCTCCGGTTGTACCTGTCAAATTGTGAATGTTAAAAGATCCGTTCGTAATGTTTATCTCTTCCGTGACCGGCATCCCATTGTTCATTACCGGATTACCATCATCATCCATTGCAATGCGATAGCCTTTAAAATTGAATGTACCTTTCACTATACTGTCAGTCTGACTGAAAGTTTCAATTTTAATTTTACCATCGGCTCTGGAAGAATAAGGCATTTCTGTAGGATTCTCAGTATAGATCCCTGCCACTACATCAGAGAAATTGAATTCTCCTTGAGTGGGATTAGAGATCCATAATTGAATTTTCTGACCATTGCTTTCACCCGAAATAAGTAGGCGTCCATTGTTTAATTCAGCAGTTGCAGTATTGGAAACAAAAGAATTCCCGTTAATCGTTGCTCTTAATTCTCCTTCGGCTGCCGGTATTCCGCCGCCACCGGAAGAATCATCTTTTTGACAAGAAGCAAATTGCAATACTACTACTGCAATGAATAAGGTTTTTAGGATGTTTGATAGTTTCATATAATATTTATTGGGGCAGGAACAAACTTAGCAAAAATGTTTATTCCTTGTATTTTTTGGAACTCTTAATAGCAAAGAAACACCAATTATAAAAAACAGCGCTAAAAATAACACAGAATTTCGCATACTGCCGGTTATCTGGTCAATAAATCCATAGATAAACATTCCAATAACAATCCCAATCTTCTCGGTTACGTCATAAAAACTAAAAAATGAAGCCGTGTCTCTTGTATCCGGAAGGAATTTAGAATATGTAGAACGCGAAAGTGACTGGATGCCGCCCATCACCAGTCCCACTACTCCGGCGGTGATATAAAATTGCAAGGGTGATCGAATAAAAAAAGCGACGATACAAATGGCAATCCAAACTAAATTCACCCCAATCAAAACAGGAATATTGCCTAATTTTTTTGAAGCAATGGATGTTCCCAATGCGCCTCCCACAGCTACCAATTGGATGATCAAAATACTTACGATAAGTCCCATAGTTTTTTCTGCCTCACTCGCCCAACCTATTTCCTGTTCTCCAAAATAAGTAGCTACCAACATCACCGTTTGCACCGCCATACTGTAAACAAAAAACGCATACAAATAACGTTTAAGTCTAAGGTTTTCCGATAGAGACCTGTACACCTTCTGCAATTCTCGAAAACCGTTTAAAACGAGATTTCCCGTAAATTTATTCTTGTTCCCATTCCCCCGAGGGAGGCAGTGAAAAGTGTATTGTGCGAAGAGAATCCACCATATTCCCACAGTAACGAAAGACCATCGCATTCCGGACACCGCATTGTCAAATCCAAACCACTCCGGCTTCATCACCATAACCAAATTTGCAATGAGCAACAACACACTTCCAATATATCCCCAAGCATATCCTCTCGCACTTAGAGCATCTTGTTGTTCCGGAAAAGCCACGTCGGGAAGATAGGAGTTGTAAAAGACCAGACTTCCCCAGAAACCAATCAGTCCGAGGAAATAAAAGAATAGACTCAAGTAAATGGTTTCTAAACTGAAAAAATAAAGTCCGATAGTGGAAAATCCTCCCAAATAGCAAAAGAATTTCATAAATCCTTTTTTATTACCCGTATAGTCTGCAATTCCCGATAATAATGGAGATATAAACGCAACAACCATAAAAGCGAGGGCTGTGGTATAACTTATTAGAGGAGTACTGCGGATGTTGCCGCCAAAGACTGAAACCGAATCAATTCCTTCCAAATGAAATAAACCCTGGTAGAATATTGGAAAAATGGCAGAGGCAATAACCAGGCTATAAACAGAATTGGCCCAATCATAGAATGCCCATGCATTTGTCAGTTTTTTATTTCCTTTCGGTAAAATCGGCATGCTCAAAACAAAGGAGCGAATCTAACAATTTCATCCTGTGCAATGGGAATTATCTTTTAAAAGTTGTAGTTCCATATTTTGCAGCTTCTTGCTTCACTGCCGGAACCCACGAAGTAATGTTGTTTATTCTTGTAGTACTACTAGGGTGAGTGCTCAAAAATTCCGGAGGTGTGCCTTTTTCCTGAGCCTGCATACGTTGCCAAAGTTCTGCTGCCGCCATCGGTTCATATCCGGCGATAGCCATAAGCAAAAGACCAATCTTGTCGGCTTCACTTTCGTGAGAGCGACTAAAGGGTAGCATTACGCCGAGATTGGTTCCAAGACCATAGGCAGTATTAAAGATTTGCTGATTCTCCGGATGCTTGGCCAGTGCAAGATTTCCTGCTACCGCGCCCAATTGTTGAAGCTGACCGGCACTCATACGTTGCTGTCCGTGATTGGCTAAGGCATGTGCCACTTCATGTCCCATTATAGCAGCAAGTCCGGCTTCATCTTTTGCAATGGGCATAATTCCGGAATACACCACAATTTTCCCTCCCGGCATGCACCACGCATTTACTTCCGGACTCTGCACAAGCTTATATTCCCACCGGTATTCCTTTAAATAATCGCCATACCCATTGGCTCTCAAATACTTCTCGGCAGCTGTGGCGATATTTCTCCCCACTCGATCCACCATAGCAGCCTCGGCTGTTCCACTGATGACCTTATTTTCTGACAAAAACTGATTGTACTGCTGAAAAGCCATCGGAAAAAGGGTGGAATTGGGTACCAAAGAAAGAGTTTTTTCTCCCGTAAAAGGATTTGTAGCACAGCCTAATGTTATAGCTGCCATAACGATACCGTAAGAAATTGTTTTGATTGTCATCTTGGGATTATTTTGGGTGAAAATTAATGATATATTTTTATTCCAATTCATAAGGTATCTTTAAAAAACTGTAATTATTACACCTCATTAAATAGTAGATTCTTATTCTAAGGGTTGATAATTGACCTATTTAAAAAGAAACTTTAATTCATTTTTAATATAGCTCCCTGATTTTTCCTACTATTTTTAAACCCATTAAACTTGGAACGACTTTTGTATTTTATAAAACAAAACCCCTTTTATTATGAAAAACATTTTTCTTTTTATTGCAGTTTCCGCTTCTTTAGCATTATCATCGTGTAAAGGAGATCCCGGACCCAAAGGAGACAGCGGTGTGGAATATTCTCAAGTTTTTGAGGCTACCGTGCGTAATTTTCAGTTTGACTCTGCCCGTAACCAATTGTTTTCAGATTTCTATTCCTTTCCGTTTACGGTATATGAAAGTGATGTGGTATTGGCATATCGATATGAAGGTCAAGAGGATTTAGGAAATGGAGAGAAAGCCGACATCTGGACCATGTTGCCAAGTACGCTTTTCTTTTCTGACGGAACCGGAGATATGTTTCAATACAATTTCAATCACACTTTTATTGATATTCAATTTACTGTGGAAGGAAATTTCCCGTTAAATAATATCGGATCCAATTATTCTTCCAATCAAATTTTCAGAATTGCCGTGGTCCCTGCTGCCTTTGCACAACGAAATCCCACCATGAACGAAGTCATGGAAGTGATGAAAAATGAAGGAGGAAAAATAACCGAACTCGAAAGACTTGATTAATGAATAAGTTTCTCTTCATAATATCGGTTGTGGTAATGGTTTCTTGTACATCAAAAAGTTCGGAAATCAAGAATTTGGGCATGGATTTGAGCCGGTATGAAGTAACCAAAACTGAAGAAGAATGGAGAGCCGATTTGTCTCCCGATGCTTTTAATGTACTTCGAAAAAGAGCTACGGAAAGAGCATACAGCAGTCCATTAAATGATAATTACCAAGCCGGAACGTACAGTTGCGCGGGCTGCGGATCGGTTTTGTATGACGGAGAAAGGAAATATGACAGCGGCACAGGCTGGCCGAGTTTTGACAGATCTATTCCCGGAAGTGTAGCCACTTCTGTAGAACGGCAATTTGGGCAATTGGTTACAGAGGTTCATTGTGCCACTTGTGGAGGCCATTTGGGCCATATCTTTCCGGACGGTCCTAAAGAAACAACCGGGGAAAGACATTGTATTAACGGAGTAGCATTAAAATTTACGGATATGAATAACTATAGAGATCAAAATAAACCTAAAGAATACAAGGTTAAAAAAACAGAGGAACAATGGAGGAAAGATTTAGGAGATAAGAGGTATAACATTCTGCGTCAGGCAGGTACTGAATATCCTCATACAGGAGAATACAACCTCCATTTTGAAGATGGAAAGTACCTTTGTGGCGCTTGTGGTGCTCCTTTGTTTGAGAGTGATTCGAAATTTAAAAGCTCCTGCGGATGGCCTTCTTTCGATAAAGCCATCGATGGTGCCATTGAATACAAGCGGGACACCTCACACGGGATGATTCGCACAGAAACGCTGTGTGCCAATTGCGGAAGCCATTTAGGACATATATTTAATGATGGTCCTACAGCTACAGGGCAACGATATTGTATCAATTCGGCATCTATGGATTTTCAGAAAGGAGAAAATTAGAAAGTAATTTCCATCCTATATTACTCAAGACCTGTTTCTTTGTGGAAGCAGGTTTTTTATTGGGTTTACCCCACTACTCCCGATTCGGATTATTAATTCTTTTTAGAAATTTTCATATTGCCGCAATTCAATGAGTATTTCGTAAATTCGTAACCTGAAAAATTTTGAATCTTATATATTTTAATGATGAGTAAATACGACGTTATTGTTTTAGGAAGTGGTCCCGGCGGATATGTAACTGCCATTCGTGCTTCACAGCTTGGTTTCAAAACGGCTATTGTTGAAAAAGAAAATTTGGGTGGCGTTTGCTTAAATTGGGGGTGTATCCCGACCAAAGCTCTACTTCGAAGTGCCGAAGTTTTTAATTACTTAAAAAATGCTGAGGAATACGGACTTTCCGCCGATAGCGTTGATAAGGACTTCTCAAAAGTTATTGAACGCAGCCGTGGTGTAGCCGACGGAATGAGCAAAGGGGTTCAATTCCTGATGAAAAAGAATAAAATCGAAGTTATAAACGGAACCGGAAAAGTAAAAGCAGGCAAAAAAGTAGAAGTTGACGGAAAAGAATATAGCGCAGATCATATTATTATTGCCACAGGGGCGAGAAGCCGCGAACTTCCAAATCTAAAACAGGACGGAAAAAAAGTTATTGGATATCGAGAAGCACTGACACTTGAAAAACAACCAAAGAGTATGATTGTTGTCGGAAGCGGTGCCATCGGTGTTGAATTTGCTCATTTCTACAACTCTTTAGGAACCGAAGTTACTATTGTGGAATACCTTCCGAATCTGGTTCCTTTAGAAGATGAAGATGTTTCAAAACAATTTGAACGTTCTTTCAAGAAATCGGGAATAAAAGTAATGACCAATGCTTCCGTGGAAAGCGTTGACACCTCGGGAGATATGGTTAAAGCCGTAGTAAAAACCAAAAAAGGTGAAGAAACCTTGGAAGCAGAAATCGTACTTTCTGCAGTGGGAATTTCTGCCAATATCGAAAACATTGGTCTAGAAGACGTGGGAATCATTACCGACAAAGGAAAAATTGTGGTGAATGAATGGTATCAGACCAATATTCCGGGATATTATGCCATTGGCGATGTTGTTCCCGGTCCTGCCCTAGCTCACGTTGCGTCTGCCGAGGGAATCACCTGTGTTGAAAAAATTAAGGGTGAAAACGTAGAACCGATTGACTACGGAAATATTCCCGGATGTACTTATGCAACTCCCGAAATTGCAAGTGTAGGAATGACTGAAAAACAAGCAAAGGAAGCCGGATACGAACTTAAAGTGGGGAAATTCCCTTTCTCAGCCAGTGGAAAAGCAAGTGCAGCCGGAGAAAAAGACGGTTTTGTAAAAGTTATTTTTGATGCCAAATACGGCGAGTGGCTCGGATGCCATATGATTGGACATGGAGTAACCGATATGATTGCAGAAGCTGTTTTAGGACGAAAACTGGAAACAACCGGATATGAAGTTCTAAAAGCAATTCACCCGCACCCAACAATGAGCGAAGCGGTTATGGAAGCTGTTGCTGATGCTTATGGGGAAGTAATCCATTTATAGGGTTTAGATGTTTTATTTTTTGTGACATTTTAAGTGTTTATAATCAAAAGCCCTTTCGTGAGAGAGGGTTTTTGTTTTTCAAATTGAGAATCTCAGAAAACGAAGGAAGTGCTAAAAGTTATCGTTTAGACTCCGTATGGTTTCCAAAATAAATCGGGAACCGACTCCTCTCCGCCGGCTCCCGATACTTTTCTATTTGTTGATCCGATTAAATTCTTCAAAATCAGATTTTTTGTCGATCCCTGATTTCTTATTGTTAGTTCCAAAACGGTATTTTGCTTGAAAGCTGACAAATTGATTTCCGGCATACTGACTTGAGCCGCTTTGATTTCCGTTAAACTGATATTGAGCTTTCATTTTCATACTTCGGAAAACATCAGCTACTTTCAGGTTAAAATTCCATCGGTCACCAACGCTTTTATTTAAAAACATATCTGCCCCCCATTGTGGCTCAAAGGTGTAATATCCCATAATGGAACGTCCTCTTGCCAATAGATTTATCCCAAAAAGAAATTCTTTGGGCAGTTTAAGCTGTTGCTGATGCTGAAGTTGCAAAAACCAATGTCCGTTACTGCGTTTGGTTTCTTCCAGGTCCAGAGAATACCACTGATAGTTGGTCACGATGGAGTTGTTCATATTCCAAAATTTCGTCAATTCAGTCGGAATGTAAGCATTCATCCCCACGTCTATGGCTCGATCCATGTTCCGCATAGAATATTCATTTTTGTGCGTCTCTGTATTCAAAATAGGCACCTCCCCCATTAAATTTTTGTAAAAGTCAAAAGTTAAGGCCATTTGATACTTGCGTTTGATGATGTTTTTTACCTCTACCGAATGCGAAAGCTGAGGCTTAAGTGATGGATTCCCTTTTATGTAATTATACGGATCAATGTGGAATATTTGAGGATTTAAAAATTCATACTGCGGGCGAGTAATGCGTTTGAAATAGGAATAAACAAGTTGATAATCTTTACTTATTTCCTGTTGCAGAGACACAGAGGGGAAGAATTCCAAGTAATTCTTCTTATGCCGATTTTCCATTATTCGTTCCACACCCTCGCCCCATGTTTGTTCCATCCGCAAACCGGCGTCAAGTTTCCATTTTTCATCAAGCTTTCCTTCATATTCTGCATAAACGGCCAAAATATTTTCAGAATAATTAAAAGCATTGCTTTGATCTTCAATATAATGTTCTACGCCATCAATTATAGCGAAGTAATTCACCGCACTGTTAAAATCGATAAAGCTGTATTTACCTCCAAGTTTTAAAACTCCTCCATTTCTGAAGTAATTCTGATAATCTCCGCGCAGGGCAATAATTTGATATTCATTATCTGACGGAGTTTTAAAAATTGAAAGGCGTTCATCAGGCATTCCTGTATTGAATTCATTTCTGAATTCGGTTGTAATCTCCCTTTTCACAATAGATGCGTCTGTAGTAAATCGGAAATTGGAACCAAGAGTATCCGTTTTTAGCCGGTAATAAGCGCTCATCAGTCCGTAATTAAACACTTCTTCCCCATTATTGAATGCTTTGATGTGTTCTATATTTCCAGGTTCCTTTGCTTTTACTTCCGTAATGGAATTCCATTTTCGTAATGAGTTTTTATGGCCTCCTTGCACATTGATACCTACTTTTTGTTTTTCTGTTAAAGCTGCGTTGGCATCTATCTGAAGAAATAGAGGTCGTCTTTTTCGCACCTCTCTTCCATCCTGTTCAAGACGATCTAATGTGGATTCTTCATTATAATCAGTATAAAAGAATCTTCTCCTCTTGTTAGATTGTTCAGATGCATCAGCGATAAGAGACCAATCCCAGTGCTCATACTGCTTGTTCAAAAAGATATTCCCATTCCAAAGGTGTCTGTCTTGATAAGTGTAGCCACTACTCACTGTTCCGGCAAGTGACTTGCTTTCGCTTTTTTTCAGATTGATGTTCAGCACACCTGCACCACCTGCCGCATCCAGCGCTGCAGAAGGTTTTGTATCTAAGTCTATGGATACAATAGCATCAGAGGGTAGAGATTCCAGATACGTTTTTAGATCATCCCCTTCCATATAAATCAGGTGACCATTCACCATTACTTTCACTCCCGGCTTTCCGTTAAGAAGAATTTCGCCCTGTTGCCCAACACTTACCCCGGGCAGTTTATTTAGTAGGGAATACGCAGATTCTCCTTGAGTCATCGGATTTTCGGCAATTTGAACCCTGGTTTTTCCATCAGTGAAACTTACGGTACGTTTCTTTCCTTGAATGGAAACTGTTTCAAGTGCGTTGGTGATCGGAATCAAAAGCAGAACATCCAGGTCCAGCTCACTTTGTCCTTCTTTTAATGTAAATGGATCGGTCAGTAAAGTTTCATACCCAAGATAGCGGATTTCCAGATAAACCTCCTCATTAATGGTGCCGGAGATAACGAATCTTCCATCAAGATCTGTGATCACTCCCCGTATTTCCTTATCGGAATCACAACGGAATAAACGGATGGAAGCTCCCGGCAGAGGTCCCAAATCATCCACTACCATACCGGTAATCGTACCGGAATTGGCAAAAGAAACTGTGGAACTCATCAGTGCCAGGAAGAGTGTCAATTTTAAAATAAATGTTGTTTTCATCGCAGCAGAATTTAAATTTTATTCAAATCTGCGTCAGATGTTTCCCCTATAAAACCCTATCCGGGTGAAACGGAATGTAGAAGA
>DASRWC010000095.1:0-3432 GCA_035654795.1 Flavobacteriaceae bacterium | reverse complement strand
AGCTATCTCACGATTTTTCCGTATTTTTCCCGCTTCTTATTTTAAAATTAATGGATACTCAGAAATTCAAGAAATTTATTCCGCATCTTGTTGCTGTTGTGATATTTATAGTTGCTGCTGTAGCTTATTTTAATCCCGTATTACAAGGAAAAGTCATTTATCAGAGTGACATCGTGCAGTATAACGGAATGGCGAAACAACAAAATGATTTCCGAAAGGAGAAGGGAGAAGAAACTTATTGGACCAATTCGGCTTTTGGAGGAATGCCTACATATCAGCTGGGCGCACAGTATCCGAATAATTTTATCAAGAAACTCGACTTGACCATCCGCTTTTTACCACGCCCTGCCGATTATCTTTTTCTTTATTTTATTGGGATTTATATCCTATTTATGGTGCTGAAAGTGGATTACCGCCTGGCACTGCTTGGGTCCTTGGCTTTCGGATTTTCAACATATCTTATCATTATTCTGGGTGTGGGGCACAATGCGAAAGCACATGCCATAGCTTATATGCCACTGGTTCTGAGCGGAATCCTGCTCACTTTCAGAAAAAAATACCTGTGGGGATTTTTATTGCTCACAGTCGCCATGGGATTGGAATTGGTAGCGAATCACTTCCAGATGACCTATTATCTGATGCTTCTCGTGATTATCATTGGGATTGTCTATCTCATTGATGCCATTAAGAAAAAAGAGCTTGTGCATTATTTTAAAGCTGTGGGACTGATGCTTGTCGCGGTTTTTATCGCCATAGGAATGAATGCCACCAATATTCTTGCAACTAAAGAATACGCCGATACATCTACGCGCGGTTCGTCGGGATTGACTATAAATGAAGACGGAACTCCACGAGAAAACAAGAGTGGTCTGGACTACGATTACATCACCGAATACAGCTACGGTATTCTTGAAAGCTTCAATTTATTCATTCCCAGATTTATGGGTGGAAGTTCTACAGAAGGACTCCCAAAAGATTCGGAAATCATTAAAGAGCTTGGGAAAATGGGTGCGAATCCGCAGGAAGCACGGGAATTTGCATCTCAGATTCCAATGTACTGGGGCGATCAGACTTTCGTCGGAGCACCGGCCTACATTGGTGCGGTTATAATCTTTTTATCGGTTTTGGCATTATTTCTCATTAAAGGCAGATTAAAATATTGGACGGTAGCAGGATTCGTATTGGCCCTCATGCTTTCCTGGGGACGAAATTTCCCGGGACTGACAAAGTTTTTTATTGATTATGTGCCTTTATATGATAAATTCCGAGCGGTTTCGTCCATTCAGGTGCTCATTGAATTGATTTTACCTGTCCTGGCAATAGCGGGATTACACCAATTTTTTATTAGAAACGAAAGCGTTGAAGAAAAGAAAAAAGCACTCATTTATTCCATAGGAATTGTTGGTGGAATATCCGTTATTTTCTTGTTATTCGGAGGTGGAATGTTTGATTTCGCGAGTCCGGTAGACCAAATGATTCGCGAACAACTTGGCTTGCCATTTGTAGAAGCCGTGCGTGATGACAGGAAATCTCTTTTTACATCCGACACCTTACGGTCCTTGATTTTTGTGGTGCTGACTGCCGCAGTTTTATGGTATGCGCTTCTCGGAAAATTAAAACAAAATCTTGCTGTTGCGGCTCTTGGAATCCTTATTCTCGCGGACCTTGTTGCCGTTGACAGACGCTATGTTACGGAAGAAGCTTTCGTTCAAAAACGGGTAATGGAACAACCTTTTGAAAAAAATGGAGCCGATATGCAGATTCTGGAAGATGATGACCATTTTCGGGTACTTGACCAAACTGTGAATCCGTTTAACAGTGCAAGAGCAAGTTTTTATCACAATTCGATTGGAGGATATCACGCCGGAAAGCCGGGAAGAATGCAGGATATCTGGGAATTTTACATCAGCAAAGGGGACATCGGAATTCTGAATATGCTGAATGTACGCTACATTATTATCCGAAATGAAAACGGCGGACCGGTTGCTCAGCGCAATCCTTTCGCAAACGGACCTGCCTGGTTTGTGGAAAATGTACAACCTGCGGAAAATGCCGATGAGGAAATCCTGCTTTTGGATGAGCTAAATACCAAAGAAACAGCTGTGATTCATAAGGATTTTCTTTCAAAAGTTCCTGCTAAAAATGTGATGCGAGATTCCACGGCAACCATTGATTTATTCAGTGCGGAACCAAATCATTTGATATACGAAACTGCTTCCAAAACCGAACAACTGGCTGTTTTTTCGGAAATTTATTACCCGCACGGCTGGAATGCTTATATCAACGGAGAGCCGGCAGAATATTTTAGAGCAGATTACCTGCTGCGCGCAATGACCATTCCCGCCGGACATAACAGAATCGAATTCAAATTTGAACCAAAGGTGATTCAGACGGGAAGTACTATTTCGCTGGTGAGTACGATTGCTTTCGTTTTAATCGGAATCGGAGGGATTTTTTACGTCAGGAAACGAGATAACAGAATCGAATAATGCGGGTGCTTATCGTTACATATTATTGGCCGCCCGCCGGAGGACCCGGAGTGCAACGGTGGTTGAAATTTGTAAAATACCTGCCGGAATATGGAATTGAACCGGTGGTGCTCGTTCCTAAAAATCCGAGTTATCCTATTATTGATGAGCAACTTTGGAAGGAAATTCCGCAACATATTGAAGTTCTAAAACTTCCGATATCTGAACCCTACCGATTTGCCAAACTTTTTTCAAAAAGCAAGAGCAACAAGATGAGCAGCGGGATTCTTCCTAAAGAGAATCCGTCTTTTATCGAAAAACTGATGCTTTATATCCGCGGAAATTTCTTTATTCCCGACGCCCGGATTGGGTGGGTGAATCCGACGGTAAAGTTTATCGAAAAGTATCTGAATCAGAATAAGATAGATGCGCTTATCACCACCGGACCGCCGCATTCTCTGCATTTAATCGGTTTAGCTTTAAAGAAGAAAATCGATATTCCTTGGTTTGCCGATTTCCGTGACCCTTGGACAACCATTCATTATCACAATTCCCTACGGCTTAACCAAAAATCGCAGCGAAAACATCTTCAGCTGGAGTCGGAAGTTTTAAAGGGTGCCGATGCCATAATCGTCACGAGTCCGTCCACAAAAAAGGAATTCGCGTCCAAGACTACCAAACCCGTACATCTGATAACCAATGGTTTTGATGAAGCTGATTTCGATTTTTCGGAATCTGAACCGGATGCTTTTTCTATCGCACATATCGGTTCTTTGTTAAGCGAAAGGAATCCGCGTGTGTTGTGGGAAGTTTTATCGGAATTGGTACAAGAAAGTAAAACGTTTGCCGCTCAATTAAGACTGAATTTCGCAGGTGTTGTGAGCGATGTGGTAAAGTCTGATTTGGAACATTACAATCTGATGCCATTCACGACTTTTTACGGATATGTGGCCCATCAGGAAGC
>DASRWC010000094.1:0-10932 GCA_035654795.1 Flavobacteriaceae bacterium | reverse complement strand
TTGAAACATCCGGATCTCGAAACGGCAAAACAGAAAATGCTTGAAGCTCGGAATGCCTATTTGCAATTTTTCAAAGAAAATCCTGATGCTCAGCTGAAAAACATGGTATTCGGAATGCTAAACAAATACGAATCATACCTTCTGGAAAGAAAGCATCTGAACCATCATTTTGAACAATTTGGTCTATTGTAAAAACAACCTCTCCAAAAACATAATCCTCCCAAACACTTGCGGAGGATTATTTGTTTTATATGACTGTTCTCAAGTAGGTTAAAGTCCCCTTCAATCCCTGCAACCTCTCGCTTCCTGAGTTCCTAGTTACCGGCCTTCCATTTCGTCTCTTTTGTGAGAATTCTTTCTTCAAGCCTTATGTCTTCCGGTGCTTATATCCCTAACAACAGCCTCAAAAAACTAAGATTTCCGGGGTAGAGAGGGAGACCAAGAACACAATTCGAAAAGCTGCTATAGGTTTCTATCAAAGAAAGCATTTAAGATTTCTTAGGAATTACTTTTATTTCCTTTTTCAGTGGCAATTACTGAAATAATAAGAATCTGAAAAGCATGATAAAGCATTAAAGGCAGTAAGATAATACCGATGATTCCGCTGCCCGCAAAAAGTGCCTCAGAAAAAACCGTCCCGTGAACAAGAGATTTCTTTGTTCCACAAAATTGATTAGTGATTTGATCGGCGTGGTTAAACCCAAGCGCTTTTCCAATCCGGCCGGTCAGATGATAAACAACAACAAATAAAACTAAGACCAGACCGATCAGAATCAACATATTCCAAAGGTTTATATTGCTGAAAATCTTTTCTTCAAAAGAATGAACAAAGCTCTTATAGATGATTAGAAGGATGATGAACTTGTCAAACAGATCCAGAGTTCGTTTGTTTCTTAGGGCCCAAGATCCCAAATATGTCCGAAGAATCAATCCCACTGCCAAAGGAATGACAATCTCTGTGATTAGTTGGAGATAAATCTTTGTAAAATCAAAAGCTACATCCGTTTCGTTGATGAAAAGAAGCATCCAAAAAGGTGTAAATAGAATTCCTAGAATCCCCGAAATGCTGGCATTAAAAATAGCAGCAGTCAGATTTCCTTTGGCCATAGAAACCATAACAACAGACGAAGAAACGGTAGAAGGTAGTGCAGCAAGAAAAAGAAAGGAAAGCCAGGTGAGTTCATATACGGTCCCTTGTACTAAAGGATAAAATAGGATAACCAGCAGCGGAAACAAAAGGAACGTACAAGATTGAACGGTGATGTGCAGTTTCCAGTTTCGCATCCCGTTTTTTATAGCAGCATTGTCTAAAGTGAGTCCGTAGAAAAGAAAAATAAAAGATATCCCGATGCTAGACACCAGGTCCATTGGAATGGGACTGTCTTTAGAACCAATTTGCGGAAAAAAATAAGCTACAACTACGCTAATAATAATAGCTATAACAAACTTGTCGAGTTTTGCTTTTCGAAGCATTGTTTCGGGTTAAACCGGCAAAGATAGAAGAAGAATTGTTGGTGAATTATACGTTTAAGTCAAAACTCTAGATAATCCAGCATGTCTAATTTCTTCTTTATTCTTGATCACATTCATGAATTCTTGTTTATTTTGTCATCCAATTTAAATGCTAAAAAATGACTGAGGCTTACGTAAACAGAACTAATAAAGACGGGATTGCTAATATTGAATTTTTTCATCCGGCACATAACAGTCTTCCCGGTAATATTCTTGCTAAACTTGCCGAAACTATTAAAGCAGCGGGTGAAGATGACAAGGTGAGGGTGATAATTCTGAAAAGTGGCGGAGACCGGACATTCTGCGCCGGCGCAAGTTTTACCGAGTTAATCAACATCAACGACGCACAAACAGGAAAAACATTTTTCAGTGGATTTGCCCACGTGATAAATGCCATGAGAAAATGTCCGAAGTTTATCATTGGCCGAATTCAAGGAAAGGCAGTGGGAGGAGGAGTAGGAGTGGCTTCTGCTACAGACTATTGTTTCGCTACAAAATTTGCATCCATCAAATTAAGCGAGTTAAACGTTGGAATCGGACCCTTTGTTGTTGGCCCGGCAGTAGAAAGAAAACTCGGACTCAGCGGAATGAGTCAAATAGCTATTGATGCAAATACTTTTTATGAAGCCTCTTGGGCAAAAAATAAAGGACTGTATCAGGAAATTTATGATTCTATCGAAGAAATGGATGAGGCTGTGCTTGATTTTGCAACCAATCTCTGCTCCTATAATCCGGAAGCCATGAAAGAGATTAAAAGAATGTTGTGGAGAGGCACAGAAAATTGGGATATACTTTTAGCTGAAAGAGCTGAGATCTCAGGGAGATTGGTGCTTTCCGATTTTACAAAAAATGTATTGAAAAAATATAAATAGATTTTCCCGTCATTCAATCTTATTCTCTCTCCTGATCTTTGTGGAGAGAGAATTGGATTTACTTCGAATCCATAAAAAAATCCAGGTGGAAAGAACAAAGGGTGCAGTTAAGGGAATGATCCCGAGACTACTCAGGCCGGCATGGAGGATAACAGAAAATACGATACTCAAAGAAATCCAAAGTAACCTATTTCTTTTTTCGGCACCCAACGCTATAGCACATAAAATAGCATTGTATCCCATTAATCCTGCATTAATAGACGGAGTCGGGAGCACAAACAAAAGCGTCACCAAGGCTCCCATAACGGAAGCATATAAGGCATAAAGGGCGGAGATTCGGGAATTTATTAAGATGCCGATTAGAAACATTACGCCCGTTAGCACGTTCTCCTGAAACATCACCTGACCAAAACCGTTGGCAGAAGCCAATAGAAGATCAGCAGAATCTGCCACACCCGACTCACTTTCAGGTAAAAGAAACTTAAATAAAAAAGTTAAGGTCAAAATTAAAATCCACGTTAGTAAAACGAAAGGAGCAGTGAAGGGTGGGAGCAGGCGCTGAATAAACTGTAAGGTAGGAACAGCCAGAATAGAACCTACAACAATGGCAGCAATACTAAAAACATCTATTTCAAAAAATGTCCATACTGCAATTCCGATTAATGCACCGTTAAAACCGTGAATACCATCTGCTATTTCTTTCGGATCTGCTTTAAATATATATGCCGAGATCGTGTTGAGGATTGTGCCTAACAATGCTGCGCCTGCCATAATAGGACTATTCAAAGACAATCCTATCAAGAAAAAGAGCCCTGATAATATATTATTTTGAAGCATGATCTGCCCCAAACCTCGCAAGATGACTGACAAAAATTTCATGCAGTATAGGGTTGTAATAAAAAAAGCTCCACAAAATAGGGAGCTTCTTTCAAAAGATTTATCCAATCTTAGTGTGTTGCATCGTGTACTTCATTATGTACTTCCTCAGCGGCATTTTCGATAGCATCTCCTGCTTCATTCAATGCGTCTTCTGCGCGATCTGCCGCAGATTCCCCAGCTTCTTTAATTTCATACTCAGTTTCGTTGATTTCAACTTCAACTGGTTTTTCTTCAGGGGTCTCTCTACAAGAATAAGTAGAAGCAATAACGGCAACAGCCGCAAAGGATAATAGAAGTTTTTTCATGGCTGAACAGATTAGTGATTAATAGGTGGCAAAAGTACAAATATTATGTTAACAAAAAACAATTCGGAAAAAATAAATATGAAGAACGAAAGTTTGGATTTTTTCCAAAAAGATTTATCTTTATTGCCATGGAAACGACAAAAACTTTTTCGGAAGCCAAACGATTTAAACAATTGCGTGAAGAGTTAAACTTCACGCAGCAAGGGTTTGCAGCTTTATTGAATATTGGAACAACAACGGCTGACATCGAAAGATCCAGAACAAAAATAAGTGGCAGTATTGTGGTAGAGCTAATGGAAAAATTCCGAATCAATCCCTTATGGCTCTTTGGAAAAAGCGAGTTGAAATATTTGGATTTTGGCAATGCAGAAACGACACCAAAGGTGTTGACGCTGGATCCGGATGGACAAGAAAATATCGTTTTGGTAAATCAAAAGGCTGCAGCGGGATACCCGCATAACGTACAAGATGTGGAGTGGTATCAATCGTTGCCAAGATTTAACATACCTCTTCCACAGTTCCGGAATGCAACTTATAGAGGATTCCAAGTAGAAGGAGATTCTATGCTTCCAAGCATTCAACCAAAAGATTGGGTCCTGGCAAAATCCGTGGCAAGCGTTGAAGAAGCTGTAAATAACAGGATTTATGTAGTCGTTTTAAAGGATTCTGTGCTTGTGAAAAAACTTCAAAAAGTGCAAAATCAGCCGGAAAAAGTACGGCTACTCTCCCTTAACAAAGATTACCTTCCCATAGATGTATTTGTGAGAGATATCCAAGAATTATGGATGGTAAATAGTAAACTGACATTCGGCGTTGACGATCCTTCGGAAAGTACTTTGCTGCGTCAACTCCACGCTTCCATGGAAGAATTAAAAGGTCAAATAGAATCATTAAAGAAATAAAATCGAGTCTTTAAAATAGATTGAAGAAGCTGATTTAAAGGTTGTATATCTTACTAACAAACGTTAGTTTTGTTTTTTTTAACCTTTTGAACGTGTCGAAATTCAGAAAAATAAAAGTCAAAGATCTTTATAAAGAGACCGATGACTGCTCGGTGATTACCTTGGATATGCCTGCAGATTTGGCAGAAGAATATAAATTCCGTCAAGGTCAGCATCTCATCTTTAGAATAATGGATAATGGCGAAGACATTCGTCGCACCTATAGTTTGTGCTCCAGTCCAACGGAGAATGAATGGAAAGTGGCTGTGAAAAGAATTCCGGAAGGAAAGTTTTCGTCGCTGGTTGACACGACATTGAAGGCCGGAGATTTGCTTGAAGTTATGGCACCAAGTGGTACTTTCGGTGTGGATATCAATCCGGAAAAAGCAAAAAACTATCTGTTCTTTGCTGCCGGAAGTGGAATTACACCCATAATTTCAATGATAAAAACACATCTTGCTCTGGAACCAAAATCGACCTGCAAGCTGTTTTATGTGAATAGAACTGCGAAATCCATCATTTTTAAGGAAGAACTTGAACAGCTTCGGAACAAATATTTTGGAAGACTTGAAATCTATTATTTCCTAACGAAAGAACGTCGGGATATTGATCTTTTCAACGGAAGATTTGACGATGAGAAGATGGAAGTGCTAACGAAAACCTTTATTGATATTCCCGATACAAGCGAAGTTTTCCTTTGTGGGCCGGAAACAATGATAAATTATGTGAGTAATTACCTCGTTAACGCCGGACTTCCGAAAGATTTAATTCATTACGAATTATTCGTTACCGGATTATCTGAAGAAGATATCAAACGGATGGAACGACTTTCGCAGCAAAATGTGGAAGGAGTGGAATTGACCATAATCGATGGCGGAAAAGAGTTTAACTTTACCATGACCAACGATTTTGACAATATCCTTGATGCCGCACTTGCCGCCGGTGCCGATTTGCCCTTTGCCTGTAAGGGAGGAGTGTGCAGCACCTGTAAGTGTCAGGTTGTGGAAGGAGAAGTAGAGATGAAAATAAATTATGCCCTCGAGGACAAAGAAGTGGCGCAGAACTACGTTTTAAGCTGCCAGGCAGTACCGACTTCCGAAAAAGTGGTGGTGGATTTTGATGTCTAACCCAGCACCCGCGAAGGCGGGTGCCTTGTGATGAAAAAGACGAAGTTTCTAAAATAAAGGATCATTTAAAGACAATGCGAAGGCGGGTGCCTCGTAGTTGAAAAGACGGATGTTTCTTGATTAAAGGATAATTTTAAGAAAGAATTGAATGCGGGAATCTTGTCATTCAAATGACAAATTTAAAAAATACATTTAAATTACAAAATATAACAACGCTATGAAAACAACAACCCTTTTTTTACTGATAACCCTCTTTTGCAGTGTTGCTGCCTGCAAAAAAGACGACAACAACGACCCCGACTGCGTTAAAGAAGAAAACTACTTTACCGCTGA
Organism: Flavobacteriaceae bacterium; assembly: GCA_035654795.1. Lineage (GTDB taxonomy): Bacteria > Bacteroidota > Bacteroidia > Flavobacteriales > Flavobacteriaceae > JAAYLC01. The sequence continues at coordinate 4,963 of DASRWC010000094.1, read as the reverse complement.
GTTTGGCGGGCAGACACTGGAACCGTATTGGCATACCGGTTTTGGGACTACCGGTTATACATTGAACATAAACAGGAACTCCCAAAATCAAAATGATTGGCAAATATATATCGGTATTGACAATTCCAGAGTTTTGTTTTTTTGGCTTAAGGGAGTGAATAATGTTGGTTTCTATCCCATTGATTCCGGCTCGTTAGATGACATTCCTTTTCCCTTTTCAAAAACATATATATATATATATGATGAAAGCTATATAGGAGATCCGAATCTTTCTAATTATACCCACTTTTCTTTGGGCAATACAGGCAGTATTGAAATTACAGAATACAACAGCACATCCGGCATATTGGTAGGTACATTTAATTGTACAATGTACAGTACGCATAATGAAGGAGAGACTCTACCCATATCAGGAGAATTTAATATAAATTTACAAACACACGATACGAGTGTACGCCCCTGCTGGCTTTAATTTTTTAACCAACCAACAAAATAATACATTATGAGATTTTTATTTACTTTATTACTGCTTGTTTTTTCACTATCTGTACAGGCACAATCGGTTTTAGATACCATAAGAGCTAATATACAAACAAAAATAGCCAACCTGAATACCTCACAGATTAATACCGGTATTTTATATGACCGTACCCTGCCGTTGGCTAATTTACAAAACTATGGTTTTTTAGAAGGTGCAACTTTGTTAAGCGAGTATATTCCTAATACGAGTAGTCTTCATTATTTTCAGGCATTAGAAGATTTAAACCATACCGACTACCAAAACCGGTTTCCTGATGCCGAAACAACATATAATAATAACATAGCTACTACCGGGTATATCAACATTGGTATTATCAATACAGATCTCAATATGTTTCGTGATGATGCCGTTGATATTGGGACATTACTTATACAGGGTCAGGACAGCCTACTGTATAACAACCCGAACAGCAGCCTCTCTGCATACAAAACGTATCAAAACTCTTTTATAGCGACACCGCTCAAAAACTTTTCCGGTGCGGCACAGCCCAAATTTAAGTTTGATGAAGATTTTTGGCTTGAAACGGCACAATACGGCATTACACAGCTGCAAGCCGATTTTGACGATGGCAACGGTTTTGTAACCGTAACCAAAAACCAGCTAATAACAGTAGTTTACTCTACATTTGGAGAAAAGCAGTTAAAATTTAAAGCTACTTTTTCAAACAATAAGGTTAAAACGGTACAGGTAGCTTTTAAGATGCTGGGGATCTCTATCGGCTTGCCTCAAAGCGAATCCTATATTCAAAGCATAGGGCAGTGTTCTTTTCCTGTAAGTGCTACGTTCAGCTCCGGCAACCGTACTTTTCAGGGGTATAATGAGAATCAGGCATATTCGGGCAGAGGTAGTTATGAAAACTTTTCAGGAACTACTTGTATAACAAAACCAATTATAGTTGTGGAAGGGTATGACCCAAGTGATGGAAATGGGCATTTTTCATTATATACAGAATTGAATAAGAGTGGTTTAGCAGTTGATTTAGTTTCCAGTGGTCACGATATAATTACCCTAAACTTTGAGCCCCGTGTTATCAATGGCAAAACGGTAAAAGGCGGTACAGACTATATAGAGCGCAACGCAATGGTATTGGTCAAGCTTATAGAGATGGTCAATGCCAGCAAAAGCAGCAATGCCGAGCCAACCAAAGTAATTGGTTTTAGTATGGGCGGACTGGTGGCACGCTATGCGTTGCGGTATATGGAGCTAAACAGTATTCCCCACGATGTGGATCTTTATGTGTCGGTGGACAGCCCACATCAGGGTGCTAATGTGCCTTCGGGAGTCCAGCATACTATTAAGCTTATAGACGATTTGGTGCCTGCCTGGTTAGACCCGGAATTAACAAACCTGGAAGATGAACTTAATCATCCGGCAACAAAACAGATGTTGAAATATCATTATAAAAACAGTCCTTTTTATAACACGTTTTATAATAACCTTAATACTATGGGCTATCCGCAGAATACCCGAAATATAGCCGTAGTGAATGGCAGTATGAGCGGAACAGAAATTAACAACATCAATCAACGGTATTATGAAGGAAAAGCCCATTTGTTCTGGATAGTTTTTAACGGAAAGTTAAGAATGAATTTTACTCATAATTCAGGTACTGCAAGAGTATTTTATTGGAGGATGAAATTGTTAGGTATTACAATACATAAAAGAGAGAAAAATATCAGTACCAACTCTTCTGTTGGTAGTTTAGAAAATGCTCCCGCAGGATATGTGGGGTTAGACGATTTGGATGACAGAATACTTGACTTTACTGAATTGGGATTAAACTGGATAGTCATAGGAATGAAACAAAAATTAAGTGCAGAAGAGTTCAGTTTTATACCCACTAAAAGTGCCATAGATTTTATAGGAAGCAGTCCTTATTTGTATCAACCCCTTTTGTATAATTTAGTTTGTATGGGACATACGCCTTTTGACAGTTATTATTCAACCCCCTCGGTAAACGAGCCGCATATGTATCTGTCAGAATATGCCTCTGGTTTTGTTTATCAGGAAATTTTAGGTAATCCCCAGAATCCTTACCCGGGGGGTTCGGGAGGACAAATACCATATGGCGGAAGCTATACCGTTCATCCACCTAATGGAGGTACTTATGATCTTCAAACCGCTTGGGGAGACAACTATTTGCCGGGTGATGGAGACCCTTTAAATTTACCTGTTCCACAGAGAGTATGGGTTTACCCAAATGTTCCTACAGGATCAACAAACCCTTATTGGGAGGTTTATTCGGACCCTGATGGTGCTATTCATAGTTGGGGGCAGGCAGGTCACGTTATGAACTTTTATTTTATACCGAATAAGCTCGATTCTGAAATTGCCTTTAAATTTAATGTTACCAACGAATGTGGAGATCCTGAATTTACGCACGTTAAATTTATTATACAGGAAGTAAACGGAATACTTTCGCTTGAACCGGAAGACTCGTTTTTAGTTTATCCGGTGCCAGCGGATAATTTTATTAATATTCAATCTTTGAATACTACGTTTAATAATGAAATTGTTGAATTGTACGATTTAAATGGGACAAAAATATTTAGCAATTATATTTCTGCCACATCTCTAACAGCACAATTCGATACATCACACCTGAAAAACGGGATATATTTTATTAAGATTGTGTCTGAAGAGAAAGAAATTATAAAAACTATCTATATCCGGCATTAACCAAAAGCTATTTCCATAGTTCAAAATACAAGTATATATGATACAAAACTCTTTTGTTAATACCCAAAATAAAGTTCTTTTGCTTGTGTCGTTTTTATTTTGTGCTGTGGTGTATGGTCAAAAAGGGCAGATAGATTTTGATGAGTTTTCAGAATATAAAAAAATAGGTTATCACGTTTCGGGAATTTCATTTCGAAAACATTTATTGGAAGGAGATGAGATAATCACAAAAAGCACTCCGATATTTAGTGGAAGAATAGGTGTGGATTTTGTGTTTAATCCGGAAAGAGTTTGGACATTTAAAACAGCTCTCTATTTTGAGCTCATTCCGGGATTAAAAGTAGAATATGCCGAAAATGTACCCGACGCCGATTTGATAAAATCATACTACCGCCCGGCTCTTTCATCACCATTTTTGATTGAGTTAAAAATGCAGATGGACGAAAAGATTTTTGTAGGGGTTAGTGGAGGTGTAGAGTTAACATTGGGCTATCGCCAAAAAGTAGAAATAGATATTTATAGAGACAACATCTATGTTCCTGCTGTGTGGGGAAGTGACGAACGATTGATATTAAATCCCGGATTAAGAATAGGACCAAGTATCTATTATACCGGAAACAAAGCGTTATATCAGTTCTCTTTTGGATATAAAAAATCAGTGATAAACTATTCCAAAGGAACCATTTTTTCATCTGCAGAAGGGCTTAAACAAAGTAGCAGATTGACGGGAGATTATTTATCTTTAGGGATGACAATATTTTTTAAATAACTAACCTAAATAATACATTATGAGATTTTTATTTACTTTAATAATATTTGTTTTTACAATATATGAATCCTATAACGTTTTTAATACTAACTACTCACTTCTAACCTCTCAATACTAAAAGTTATGAGCGAAAAAGAAATAAAAAACTTAGAAGAAATTTTTGAAGCGCGAATTGCCCGAGATGAAAAAATAGAGCCGCGCGATTGGATGCCTGAGAAATATCGGCAAACGCACATTCGGCAAATAAGTCAGCACGCACATTCTGAAATTGTCGGGATGTTGCCGGAAGGGAACTGGATTACCAGAGCGCCTTCATTGAGAAGGAAAGTTGCACTGTTAGCCAAAGTTCAGGATGAAGCCGGGCATGGATTGTATTTGTATTCGGCTTGTGAAACACTTGGAGTTTCGCGTGAAGAACTCTATGAACAACTCCACAGTGGAAAAGCAAAATACTCATCCATTTTTAATTATCCGACCATAACTTGGGCAGACATCGGTGCTATAGGATGGTTGGTGGACGGTGCTGCGATTATCAACCAAGTGCCGCTTTGTAACACTTCGTTTGGTCCCTATGCCCGTGCGATGGTTCGGGTTTGTAAAGAAGAAAGTTTTCACCAGCGTCAAGGATACGAAATTATGCTCACGCTTTGCCGAGGCACCGAAGAACAAAAAGCCATGGCACAAGATGCACTGAATCGTTGGTGGTGGCCAAGCTTAATGATGTTCGGTCCTACAGATGAGCAATCTACCCATACCGAACAATCGATGAAGTGGAAGTTGAAAAGAAAAACTAACGACGAACTCCGTCAGCAGTTTATCGATCAAACCGTTCCACAGGCCGAAATTCTTGGAATCACCGTCCCCGATCCCGATCTAAAATGGAATGAAGAACGCGGTCATTACGATTTCGGAGAAATCGATTGGGATGAATTCTGGCAGGTTGTAAAAGGCCACGGCCCAATGAATAAAGAACG
>DASRWC010000093.1:0-19405 GCA_035654795.1 Flavobacteriaceae bacterium | reverse complement strand
CATGTTCCGATTTATTTTGTTGATCCGAATCCTTCCATCAGTAGTAACAGTCAGATTACGGTCATCCCCGAAAAAGCCGGAACGGGAGTTCCAAAAGCAATTGAGATGATTAGAAAAGGCCGATAGCTGTCGGCTGCTGGCTTCTAGCCTCTAGCCTCTAGCTTCTAGCTTTTTTTAAATAAAATTCAACTTGAAAATCGTCTGTCGTCCGTCGTCAGAGCATAGCGGTGTCTTTCGTCGTTGAAAAGGCTAATAGTTTATAGCTTCTAGCTTTTAGCTGATAGCCGATAGCCGATAGCTAGTAGCCGACAGGAAGCGGCGTCACGTTAAACCCATCTTAATTAGTATTTTTATAAGAAAGCCTCCGGCGCATCTATGGTATCTTTAAATTATTAATAATTAAAGAACAAAATAGATAATTATGGAAAAGACCACTAAAGAAAAGGCAGATGAGAATATTCACGACAATATTGTTGAGAATCTTCAAGACTTGCTAAAGGAGAATTACGATGCAGAAAAAGTATTTAAACAAGGAATAGAAAACACAGACAATATTCAGCTTAAACGCTTTTTACAAAACCAAGCTTTGCAGCGAAATAGGTTTGCCGATGAACTTACCCATGAAATTCTGGAACTCAATGAAAAACCTACACAGAAATCAACTGTTGCAGGAGATATCCACAGAGCTTGGGTGGGATTAAAAAATTCTTTCAGCTCCAATAATGATGAAACTGTTTTGAAAGAGGCCATTAATGGGGAAAAATCGAGTATGGAAGAATATAAAAACCGACTTGAAAAACATAATTTTCCTCCAAGGATAAGACAAGTGGTGCAACGTCAAGCAGACGAAATCCACGAGACTTTGCAACGAATCCGCACCTATGAAGATCTCGCAAATTTCGAATAATGCACCTCTCACTTCAGAATAAACCTGAAAGGGCTCTGCATCAATTGTTTGGATGTAGGGCTTTCAATATTCATTTAAACATTTTATCAACTAAAAATCTTAATTATGAAAAAGTATATTTTAATGTTGTTTGTGGGACTCTCGTTTTTATTTGCGTGTAACAATACAACCTCAAATGCCAATGATGAAAAAGAGATCAGAGAAACCGCAAAATCCGAACTTATAAAAAGGTATGATTTACCGGAAGGAACAAACTTCTCTAATGAGCAGATGACAGTAAACAGAAATCTAGAAACCGGATCTGCTTCTGACGGAGAATATATAGTGAAAGTTACAATAACATCTGAAAACCGCGCCGGTCGTGAAATCAACGAGACACATATCATGCACTATAAAAAAAGAGAAGATGCTATGGCTGCAAAAGAACGTTGGGAATTAATTTCCTTTGAATAAATTTACGTTCTTTACAACCTAACCATTTTTATATGAAAATATACTCTTTGTTCCTATGGATAGCTTTGGCATTGTCTTGTAATTCAGCTAAAGTTGCAGATTCAACAAGAAATCTTTCCTCCGATAAAGATGCTAATGTTCGTTTTGCTTCAACGATAACGGCAGAAAATTTAAAAAAACATCTTTTTGTTTATGCCGGTGATGAGATGGAAGGCAGAATGACCGGAAGTGAAGGACAGAAAAAAGCTGCCAACTACATCAAAGATTTTTACCAGGAACATAGCATCCCCTCCCCTTTGGGAAAAACATATTTCCAACCCATTCCGGCATCCTATTTTGGGTATTCAACAGATGGGAAAGACTCAGAAAATGTTTTGGCATTCATTAAAGGAAGTGAAAAACCGGAAGAAATAATTGTTATTTCCGCTCACTTAGATCACGTGGGTATCGATAAAAAAGGACAAATATATAATGGCGCAGATGATGACGGCAGTGGAACAGTGGCTGTAATGGAAATGGCACGAGCCTTCAAAATGGCAGAAAAAGCAGGTTTTGCACCCAAACGATCCCTTTTGTTTCTTCATGTAACCGGCGAAGAAATCGGACTGTACGGTTCCCGATATTACGTTGAGAACCCCGTGTTTCCTTTAAACCAAACCGTTTGTAACTTAAATATAGACATGATTGGTCGTATAGATCCTGAAAAGGCCAAAACTCCGGAGTATATATACCTAATCGGAAGCAATATGCTCAGTCAGGAGTTACAAGATGTTTCCGAAGAAGTAAATAGGAAATATATCAACCTGGAACTCGACTATAAGTTTGACGATCCTAATGACCCAAATCAATTCTATTATAGAAGCGATCACTACAATTTTGCAAAGCACAATATCCCCGTAATCTTTTATTTTAATGGTGTCCATGAAGATTACCACAAGCCGTCTGATACTCCGGACAAAATAGAATACGACCTTCTGGAAAAAAGGACACGTTTGATTTTTCTAACAGCTTGGGAAATTGCCAATCGTGAGCATCGATTGAAATTGAAATAATTAGATACCGATTATACTTTAATTATTGCCCTAAATCCTCTAGCGGCATAATAGGATTCTGCTCCATTATGGTATGTGAAAATTCGGCCGTATCGAAAATCACAAAACATTGCACCTCCCTTTTGCCGAACATCATCAGGTGTCTCTATCCAACTTGAAGTTTTGTTATCACATAAAATCAAGGGGTGGTATTTGCGGTATTGCGTTTCATCCAACAATTGGACTCCCATTTCATTTGCCATCTCCTTGGCACTTCCGGAGGGCTTATTGGCTTTTCTGGATTCCAAAGCGTCGGAATCATAACAAAGACTCCTTCTTCCTGCCGGACTTTCCCTTGCACAATCAATGAAAATATATTTCCCTTTGTCAAAATCAACAACATCCGGTTCTCCGCCGGTTCGATCCATTTCCTTTAAAGACCAAAGACTCTCGGGGCTTCTTTTCAAACACGCTAGAACGTCTTCCCACTCCAGATGCGGGTGTTTTTCCATGTTTCTTGAAAACCTGTCTTTCAAGATCTCAAGAAATTCGGTTGTTTCGATGTTTGTAAGTAATTTTTTCACTCTGTTTTTACCTAAACTTCTTCAAAGCTACTTTATAGACTTTTATCATCAAAAAAATTTTTAATAAAAGCTAACCCTTTAAGAAGAAATTTAAAAGTCGTCTCCGGCCTGTTCGCCAGCGCCTTTCATCGTATTGAATTTATAACTGAACCCGAGCATAAAGTAGCGCTTTAACATATTCGTTTCGGTATCTTGAATATAATCTTCGGTTGCGTAGCGGGAGGTGTTGGTGTTTCGGTTAAGGAGGTCGTAAACCTTCAGACTTACAATTCCTTTATCTTTTAAAATAGAATATGTTATTGAACTATTCCAGAGTAGGGCAGTTTTCTGAAAACGAGCGTCCACATCGGGGGTGTAGTTATAATTTATGGTATTGTTCCAATCCAGCTTTGAAATTGGTGTGATGATTGCTTCTATGCCTAAAGTATGTCGTTGAAAATTCTGTTTCGGAAAAACATTATCCTTGTAGCGGGATTGCGTGAATCCCCAGTCATATTCCACGTTCAGTTCGATTAAATCATCCCACATAAATTCCAATTCAACATTGGGGCCGTAGGTATTATTTTTACTTACATATTGCACGCCATTATTGAAGTTTACGCTCCTGTTTAAGCTACTCCACATCCCTCCACCAATGGTCAGCGATCGGATGCTATCCAATTTAAATTTTTTATTGACAAAGACACTCGGATTAAATCGTTGCAAGCCGTTTACATTCTCATAGGTTGTGGTTCGGAGGTTATTTTCGTCAACAACTGATTTGGAAACAACCGCACGATCTGTCCAACTTCCGTTAAGATTGAACCAGATATTCTGTCCTTTTTGGAAATCAGATCTTGAAAAACCAACGTATATATTTTGCATTTGCGACGGATCCAGGTTCGGATTTCCTGTTATGATATTAAGCGGATTAGACACGTCAACACCGGGTAGTAATTGCCGTACCGACGGCGCTTGATTTCTCAAGTTGTAATAGAGATTTAAACTTTGAGTTGGGGATAATTTCGCATACCCTGACGCAAAAGCTTCCACCCCTTCAAATCGGTTTTCGACTCGTAAGTCCGGTCGTAAATGATCTTCGCCTTCCAATTTTCCGGTAGCATAACCGCCGCCGATGCGAAAATTTTTCCCTTCAGAACGATAAGCCAAAGATGCCATAGGTCTGCTTCGCGTTTCAAGGAAAAGATAATCTGTACTAAAATCTTGATTAAAATCGGTGAAGTCCATGGTTTGAGAACTAAAGTCATTTACAAACTTTGAACTCTTTGTTTTGGAATTGGAAAAGGAATAGGTGAAATCGATGAACAATTCTTTTTTATAAATTGGATGCTGCCAAGATGCCCAAGCGTTGTAGGATGTTTCTTTATTTTTAGTTTCGGAGCGTTGATTTCGTATTTCTTCAGACGGATTGCTGCCGTAAATATGGATGAGACTGTATAAAAATTCATCGCCTTCGGCATCATCCCACTTGTTGTTCAGCATTACTCTGAAAAATCCACCACGGCTGCCATACTTTTTGGTGATGGTGAGCTGATTCCCAAAGTTTCGGTTATCATTTTCTTGATGCCGAACAGTATTGGCTGTATTTGTCATTCGTTGTAATTCATCAAAGGATGACACATCATCATCTCTATCGTTGAGTCTTTTGGAAAAAGAAAAAGAAGGTCGAATGTTAACAAGGAAAGTAGAATCGATTTTAATGTTGAACTTCATATTCACCTTGTCGGAGGTGTTTTCGGTTCTATCATTCATATTCGATTTGGTAAAATATCGCCTTTCCGGAAGGATATTTTCGCGATCTATTTTATAATTATTTTTTTGGATCCCGTCGGAGTGAAAATAGTCGGCGGAAACATCAAATCCTTTGGTTACCACATCAGCATAATTTCCCCCCCACAATCTGCTTTCCAGAATTCCTTGATTGTTTCCAAACCACATATCGCCAATTCCAAATGCCCCACTCGAACTTCTCCAACTTGAATTTCCGTCGCCAAACATTTTTTGAATCTCCCCGAAACTAAAGCCCGGCGCGTTGATATTATTTCCTCCTACAAGCATGCTAACTCTTCTGTCATTATCGAAATAATTCACCAATCCCGCTAATTCGTATCGTTTGTCGGTTCCGACACCACCGGCAACCCTCCCAAAAACGCCACGATTTCGATCTTCTTTTATGGTGAGGTTGATGGTTTTGGATTCGCGGTCGCCGCCTTCTCCTGTAAATGCTTCTGATTCGGATTTTGTATCGGTTATTTGGATTTTTTCGATCATTTCTTTGGTGAGATTTTTAGTGGCAATGGTCGGATCATTTCCAAAAAATGGTTTGCCGTTCACCATTATTTCACTCACCGGTTTTCCGTTTACTGTAATGGTGCCGTCAAGTGCCACTTCTACTCCCGGGAGCTGTTTTAATAAATCCTCTACGGTGGCGTCTTGTTTCGTTTTGAATGAGGCTACATTAAATTCTAAAGTATCTTTTTTTATCACTACGGGCGCTCTGGAAGTTATCACTACCTCTCCAAGCTCATCGGCCGAGGTTTTCAATTTGATGACGCCCAGATCAATATTTTTATCCAATTCAAATTCCTTTAGATAACTCTTGTATCCCACATAACTCACATTTAATCGCACCTTTTTTACACCGGTGTTGCCCTCAAGTAAAAATCTCCCTTGTTTTTGGGAAATACTGTAGGTAATTAATGAACTGTCTTTAACCGTTTCCAAAAAAACAGTAGCCGACTCTAAAGGGCTGCCATTTTCTTCATCGACTAAGATTCCGGATACTTTAAAGGATTGAGAAAATGCAAACGCGGTAACTAAGAACAGAGAAAACTGAATAAAGTATTTCATGAAAAGGGAGGAATGTTTATTAAAGATGAAACCATCGTTATGTAAAACCGACAAAAATCTAATTTATTCTCTGAAAGTTGGAACATTACGCTATATATTTTGTAAAAAGTTTTAACTGAACTTGTTTTTGTTTCAGAATCAGGCATCTCCTCTGTGTTTTTTATCTCCGGGAAGGCGTTACAATGATTGATGGATATCAAACAATAATTGTATTTTAGCCCCGATTTTTTAGATATTTTTGCCAAAATCTGACCGATTATGACACCTACCGACGAGCTTGCCACACCAAAAAAAGGATTAATCAACAAACTTTTGGATTTTGTTGAAAGAGCAGGAAACAAACTTCCCGATCCGGCTATTTTGTTTTTCACTCTGATGATAATTATCTGGATACTTTCGGCTGTTTTTTCAACCTTTACTTTTTCTGAAATAAACCCGACAACCGGGGAAGCCATCGCCATCAACAACTTGCTTACCGGTAGTGCCCTTGCTGATTTTCTGGCAAATATGGTTACGGTTTTCATGAATTTTGCACCTCTTGGGATTGTCCTTGTTGCCATGCTTGGAGTGGGTGTAGCAGAGCATTCCGGATTCATTAATGCAGGTCTGAAATCGATGCTACAGATTACCCCGAAAAGTCTATTAACCCCGATGCTGATTCTGGTAGCGATAGTTTCGCATACAGCCACAGATGCCGGATATGTGTTGGTAATACCTTTAGGAGGCGTGATTTTTTATGCTGCCGGACGGCACCCCATTGCCGGAATAGCCGCTGCCTTTGCCGGAGTCTCGGGAGGGTTTTCGGCAAATTTCATTCCTTCGGGTATCGATCCATTATTACAAGGATTTACCCAATCAGCAGCACGGATCATTGATCCGGTAATAGAATTGAATCCCTTGAACAACTGGTATTTCACAGCTGCCTCTTCCATTCTTATTACACTTATTGGATGGTATGTGACGGACAAAATTGTAGAACCGCGCCTGAAGAAGGTTCCTGTACAGATAGACGAAGCCGAAGAGACCGGAATGGGCGCATTAGATAGGAAAGAGAAAAAAGCTTTCTATGCGGCTGTTGCTGCCATGATTTTAAGTTTGGCGGGACTTTTTCTATGGTCTGCTCCGGCTGATTCTGCCTTGCGGGATGCCAATGGAGAGATTGCCTCATTCTCCGCTCCTTTAATGCGTTCCATCGTGCCTTTAATTTTTATAATTTTCCTTATTCCCGGTGTGGTGTATGGGATGATCTCCGGGACATTTAAATCTACAAAAGACATCATAGACAGTATGTCTAAATCCATGAGCGGAATGAGCTATTATATTGTCATGGCATTTTTCTGCGCGCTTTTTATTGATGCCTTTGCAAAATCAAATCTGGGTGCACTGTTGGCATTAAAAGGCGCTTCGGGTTTGCAGGCCATGAATTTACCTGCAGAAATCACCATTATCGGTATTGTAATCCTTACCGCCTCAGTTAATATTTTTATTGGTTCGGCTTCAGCAAAATGGGCATTAATTGCACCCATCATGGTGCCTATGCTTATGCAATTAGGTATTTCACCTGATTTGACTCAGGCTTCTTATCGTGTGGGAGATTCTGTTTCAAACATCATTACACCGCTCATGCCTTACTTCCCATTGGTTGTGGTGTATTGTCAGAAATACGTTAAAAGTACCGGAATAGGAACTTTGGTTTCCACCATGATTCCTTATTCCATCGCCTTTTTCTTCCTGTGGACGCTCTTCTTATTGCTATATTGGGCATTGGGAATTCCATTGGGATTGCAAGCTACTTATGATTATATTCCATAAGAATTCCTCAGCATATTCAGACCTAAAGACACGCTGACTTCAGAAATTTGAAGTCAGTTTCTTGTTCTGGATTGTTTTAACACCCAATCCTGATAACGTTTAAATTGCTGATCGTCGAGAATTTCTCTCATGATTTTATCTTGTTGCTCTATACGCTCATATTCATTACTCCCTTGATTGGAACGGCCTCTGTTTGATGTTTCTGCTCCTTTAGTAAGTCGTTCATATCGCTCAATTTGTTCCGAACTCATGCCGATTTCTCTATACATTTCACGAGCTTGCTCTATTTCTTTCTTTTTAGCATCTGTCTTGGAATCAGCGTGTGAAACAGATCGGTTCGTACCGGAAGTATTACGTCCGCTACTAGTCTCTCTTTCTACTGTAGAAGTTTGCGTCGCTGTGCTCTTTGTGGCCTCGCAAGAAGCTAAGGCGAAAGTGGCAGCTGAAAATAAAATAAGTCCTATTTTTCTCATAACTCGAAATTTAATTACTGTTAATAGTTCTCAATACTTCCCGGATTCCGGATTCAGATTCGGCAAGCACAAGATAGATACCCGAAGGGTAGCCGGATAAATCTAGTTCTATAGAGTCATTCCGATTTTTAATTTCCATAATCCTTCTTCCTTGTGCATTCAAAACATGCAGCCTTTTTATTCTATTGGCGTGTATCAGAAGAAATTTATTGTTCTCTCGACGGAGCAGTTGCAACGTTTTGTATCGGTTTTTCGTAACGTTTAGAATTCGCGGAATGCATTCTTCAACAATATCATAATCGGCATATTGCAATTGTCCATTTCTAAAAGAACAACTCAACAAACCCGCTCCATCCACATTTGGATCCCCACCGGGAGCCGTGATCATTGAAAGGGAACCTATTCCCTCTATCCATACTGCAGAATTGGTGCTGATGGTATTTCCAAGAGAAGGAGATAAGTAAAAATATCTGTGATATTCTCCATACAACAGAGGGCGGGATACAATGGAATCTAATTTATAAAAACCTCCATCATAGGGAAAAGGAGTTATGGGATTTTTGATATCAATACTATCACCCACTTGCATAGAGAAATCATACAACAAATGCTCTTCATTTCTGAAACTAGATAGCGTTACATACACCTTACGTTCCGAGATATCTTCTCTCAACAAAAATGAACGCGAAATATAGTGGTAACCATCCAAAATTTTATGATTCTTTCCATTCACTATGGTGTCTCCGGCGGTATAGTAAACATCCGTAAAGCAACCGTAATCACAACTGGTGAGATGCCATTCATTATGCTCAGCCAATAGAGGTTTATAGGGCTGTGCTATGACCGCTGTAGCAAGTAACAAAAGCAAAACGAGCAATGATTTACCCATGGGATTTTGTCATAGATCACTAATAGTTTCTTGATTCCATTATCCTTCAAGGATTTGTGCAGCGTGATCTTTGGTTTTTACATTATCTATTATCCTGTCGATAATACCATTTTCATCAATCACGAAAGTGGTGCGATGAATGCCGTCAAAAGATTTTCCCATAAATTTCTTGGGGCCCCATACACCATAGGCATTGATAACTTTCTTATCCACATCGGCTAGCAAATGAAAGGGAAGATTATTTTTCATTTGGAAGTTTTTTTGTCGCTTTTGTGAGTCGGCACTTACACCCAGTAGAGCATAACCTGCTTCTTGTAGCTCTTGATAATTGTCTCTTAGGTTACAGACTTCATTAGTACATCCGGGAGTACTGGCTTTCGGATAGAAGAAAAGAACCCATTTCTTTCCTTCAAAATCTTTAGTTGAAACTAAATTTCCGTCTTGGTCTTGTATGGAAAAATCCGGTGCGGGATCGCCTTTCTTTAGTGATGTCATAAATGTTATTTTTGTATAAAAATACTGGAAATGACCAAAATAGAAAAGGTGCAATTCGTTATTGATACGTTAAATGAAATTTATCCTCAAGTTCCCATTCCCTTAGATCATAAAGATCCTTATACTTTGCTTATTGCAGTACTCCTCTCAGCCCAAAGTACAGACGTTAGGGTCAACCAAATCACTCCGAAGCTTTTTGAAATTGCAGATAATCCCTTTGATATGGTTAAACTTTCAGTGGAAGAAATCAGAGATATTATTCGTCCGGTGGGACTATCTCCCATGAAATCTAAAGGCATCCATGGATTATCCCAAATCCTAATCGATAAATATGGAGGAAAAGTTCCGGCAGATATTGAAGCCTTGGAAGAACTACCGGCCGTAGGACATAAGACCGCCAGTGTGGTGGTGAGTCAGGCTTTTAATATTCCGGCCTTTCCGGTTGATACCCATATTCACCGGATGATGTTCCGGTGGGGCTTTTCGAACGGAAAAAATGTGGTGCAAACCGAACGTGATGCAAAACGCCTTTTTCCGAAAGATTTATGGAATAAAATCCATCTTCAAATAATATGGTATGCCCGACAATATTCGCCGGCGCGAGGATGGGATCTGGATAAAGATATTATTACAAAAACCATTGGGCGAAAAAGTGTTATCCGGGAATATGAAAAAATGATGCAAAAGAAGAATAAAAAATAGTTTCTCCTGTAATATTTGTATTTCAAAAGTATCTTCCGAAATTTAGAACTTAAATAAGTTGAAGATGAAAAGATTACTACTCCTTTGTGTCTTGTGGAGCTTCTTGCTCACGCCATCTTTTTCATCCCTCTTTTCAACCCCTTCTTCTGTTGCAGTTATCCCCGTTCAAGAAACAGTTTATGTAACAAAGACCGGAACGAAATACCACAAATCAAACTGCAGACATTTAAGGCAGAGTAAGATAAAAATCTCAAAATCACAAGCCGAAAAAAAAGGATATACGCCTTGCAAGCATTGTAAACCTTAGAATTTTATTCCGCAGCGCCGTGAATATCCATTAGATACATCAGACTTGCCATAGCAGCGGATCCCAATTCAAGTTCACGTTTGTTTACTTGATCAAAAGTATCACTTGCATTGTGATGGATATCAAAATAACGCTGACTATCGGGAAGAAGTCCGGCAAGCACATCAATATTTCCTTTCATGGGGTTTATATCGGCACCGGCATAACCGGGAAGAAAGAGATGAATCAGATAGGGTTCAAACAAACTTCTCCAGTTTTGTATTTGTTTTAAATTCTTCTCATCCGTATCAATTGAGAATCCGCGAGGAGTAAACCCTCCGGCATCACTTTCCAGAGCGAAAACATGTTTTTCTTTTTTCCGTTTTATTTCTTCTGCATATTTCCTTCCTCCGCGCAAGCCGTTTTCTTCATTAGCAAAGAGAACTACACGAATGGTGTGACGTGGCTTGTATCCTATCTTTTTGAAAATTCTTAAAACCTCCATGCTCTGTACCACTCCGGCACCATCATCATGTGCCCCATCCCCAAGATCCCAGCTATCGTGATGACCACCTACAACCATATATTTGTCCGGAAATTCTGTTCCTGTAATTTCACCGACTACATTATAACTTTGAACATCCTCCCAGGTTTTAGAGTTTGTTTTGAAATAAAACTTCAGATCGGGCTTCAATTTTAACATGCTACTCAAATGTTCTGCTCCGTTGGTACTGATTGATACCGCCGGGATTCTTTTATCTTGAGGAAGATCACCATAGGTCATGGCTCCGGTATGTGGATAATCATCCATTCTAAGACCAAGAGAACGCACAATAACTCCTACAGCCCCATATTTAGCACTTTCTTGTGCTCCTGCCCAACGCTGATCGCCGCTCTCGCTATAGGAAATAAAGGTTTGGATATTTTTCGGATCCATGGGACGATTAAAGAAAACAATTTTGCCTTGAATCTTATTTTTTCCAAGATTTTTCAGTTCTTCAAAACTTTTCACTTCTACAACTTCTGCCGTAATTCCCAAACTTGGTGTTGCCACAGAACCCCCAAGAGCCGCAATATTCATTTCTTTTCGCTCTCCTTTACCAGTTTCAATATAGGCATACTCTTTAAATCCGCGCGTCCATTTAGGAACCATCACAGGCTGCAACCATACTTTATCCAACCCCAGCTCTTCCAGCTGTGCCTTGGTGTATGCAATCATCTGTTCTTCTCCTACTGAGCCCGACAATCGTGCTCCAATTTTATTTGAAATATGATCAAGCCATTCATAACTCTTCCCTTGTTCCAAAGCGGTGTCGAAAATTTTCCGCATCATTAAGGAATCGCGTTGATGTTCTTGAGCAATTGCGGACATGGAAATACAGAAAACTCCTGATAAAAAAAGAGTAAAAAGATGTTTGGTATTTAAAAATCTAAGTCTTCTTGTCATCTCTTTGATTTTAATTCTATAGCTGTTTAATTTTCTGTTTTCCTTTACCTCACAGCAAATGTTCTAACGTCTTCTTCGCTGATTTCCTCTCCGCCTAGGATTATAAGCCTTTCTACAACATTTCGAAGTTCTCTAATGTTGCCGGTCCACTCCTGCTGTTGCAAAAGTGACACTGCTCCATTGCTGAAATTTTTAACGGCATTGCCTTGCTCCTCTGCAATTTTCTCATTGAAATAATCAATAAGTAAAGGAATGTCTTCTTTCCGATCTTTCAACGCCGGTACTTCTACAAGAATTACAGCGAGACGGTGATATAGATCCTCCCGAAAACGACCTTCTTTAATTTCCAGTTTTAAATCCTTATTGGTTGCCGCAACCACACGAACATCCACTTTAATATCTTTATTTCCTCCCACCCGCTGCACTTTATTTTCCTCTAAGGCTCGCAAAACTTTCGCCTGCGCCGACAAACTCATATCTCCCACTTCATCAAGAAAAAGCGTTCCTCCATGAGCTGCTTCAAATTTCCCTTCTCGTTCTTTATTTGCTGAGGTAAACGCTCCTTTTACATGACCGAATAATTCGCTTTCAATAAGTTCACTCGGGATAGCTGCACAATTAACTTCTACCATGGGGCCACTACTTCTATCACTCTTTTGATGAAGCCAATGAGCCACTAGTTCTTTTCCTGTTCCGTTTGGTCCGGTTATTAACACTCGGGCCTCTGTTGGAGCTACTTTTTCAATGATTGCTTTGATACGTTCAATGGCTTCTGATGTTCCGATCATTTCATAATTCTTGGAAACTTTCTTCTTTAATCGGGTGTTTTCTGCCACCAGCTCTTTATTATCCAGAGCAATCCGAACGGTGTTTAGGAGCCGATTTAAATCGGGCGGTTTGGAAATATAATCAAAGGCGCCCAAACGCATGGTATGAACGGCCGTATCAAGATCTCCATGGCCGGAGATCATAACTATCGGAATTTCAGGTTTTATTTTCTTGGTAGCTTCAAGAACTTCAACCCCATCCATTTTTGGCATTTTAATATCACACAAGACCAGATCATAGTCTTCGTTTTGAATCATTTCCATTCCTTGCAAACCATCTTCTGCTTCAAAAACTTCATAATCTTTATTTTCTTCACTCAAGATTTTCACCAGTACGCGGCGAATGGCAGCTTCATCTTCTATAATCAGTATTTTGGGCATTGCAATATGAATTTAAAAAGGATTCAAGTTAATATTTCAACCACTTTAAAAGCTCTTTATAAGTAGGTTTTTTTCCATACATCAGAATTCCTACACGATATATTTTGGCAGCCACCCACACTATAAGGGCAAAGGTGGCAAAAAGCATTGCCACTGATACGATTTGCTGCCAGATGGGCACTCCGAATGGAATACGCATCAGCATAACTACCGGCGAAGTCAACGGAATGTATGAGAAAATTTGCGACACCGAACCGTGCGGATTTTCAATCACCGTGAACATCCCCACATACACCGCTAAAATCAGAGGCATAAGAATCGGCATCATAAATTGCTGCGTATCTGTTTCGCTATCAACTGCTGCTCCCACTGCCGCATAGAGTGACGCATAAAGCAAATATCCGCCAATAAAAAACAGAATAAACATGATGGTTAGATTTAGTAATGGCATGTTCATTACTTCCATCATAATCGTGGCATAGAAATCCTGTGCGCTCCCATCGGCACTTGCTTCAAGAGCTTGTTGCGTTGCCGTCATGGAAGAAGTATCCACTCCAAAAAAGGAGGAAACAACAGTCATCAATATTAAGATCAATACTACCCATATCAGGAACTGCGTTATTCCCGCCAATGTGGTCCCCAATATTTTTCCTAATAACAACACGCGGGGTTTTACAGAAGAAATAATAACCTCAATCACCCGGCTGGTTTTCTCTTCTATTACGCTTCGCATAATCATATTTCCATAAATGATTATGAACATGAATAACAAGTATCCGGCTGCTCCGCCAAAAGCTAACTTGAGTCCGGCTCCAATTTTTGACGTTTCCTGCCCTTTAAATGTCTGCTGGTTTATATCCACTCGCACCCGGAGTTTTTTAATCGTTTCTGAATCCATTCCGGCCTCTTTTAATTTCAAGGCGTTGATTTTAGCTTCGAGCATATCACCCACACCGGACATGGTGGACATGGAGGGCGTATCGGGAGAGTAAAAAGTAATTCGTTTGGAAAGCGCATCCAGATCTTCGGTTTTAGGAATATAAAGTAATCCATAAACATCTTCTTTCTCGGTCAATTCTTTTGCGGCATCAAGATCTGTATCAAAAAGCAACTTGTATTTTATATGTGAAGAACCTGAAAAATCTTCCAAAAACAATCCGCTTTCATCCAAAACATTAATGGTGCGAACCGTATCGTTATTCACGCTTGATAAGTATCCGACTAAGGCAAAAATTCCGACAAAGATGATCGGACTCAAAAAAGTCATCACAATGAATGACTTGTTTCTCACTTTCGTTAAATATTCTCTTACAATAATAAGTGACAAATGATTCATGGCTTAACTTTTTTGAATGTTCTGAATAAAAATATCATTGGCAGAAGGGATAACCTCCACAAAATGTGTTAATTCTCCCATTGCGGTAAGGTGTTCGATCAGTGCATTGGGCGTACTTCCATCTTGGATTTGCACCCGGTATTGAAGTTCATTATTGATACTTTTAAATGCTGCCGGATGTATCAGATATTTTTCCTTTAATTTAGCCGAAGCCAAGGCATGATCAGCAGTTATCAGTCCGATCTCATAGGTATTACTCTTATGTTCGCGTTTGATATCTACCAGTTTTCCATCCAAGATCTTATTGGATTTATGAATTAAGGCAATATGATCACACATTTCTTCAACAGATTCCATCCTGTGTGTGGAGAAAATGATAGTAGCCCCCTCATCTCGTAGATTAAGAATCTCGTCTTTAATCAAATTGGCATTAATAGGATCAAATCCACTGAAAGGTTCGTCAAAAATCAGAAGTTTTGGCTTGTGAAGTACTGTCACCACAAACTGGATTTTTTGTGCCATACCTTTTGAAAGTTCTTGAATCCGTTTGTCCCACCAATCGCCTATATGCAAACGTTCAAACCAGTATTTTAATCGTTCTTTGGCCTCACTTTTTGAAAGTCCTTTAAGCTGTGCGAGATACAGTGCCTGCTCTCCCACTTTCATAGTTTTATACAAGCCACGTTCTTCCGGAAGATACCCGATGTCTTTGATATGATTGGGCTTGAGCGGCTCCCCGTCTAAGATGATGGAGCCTGAGTCAGGCATCGTAATTTGATTGATAATTCGAATCAGTGTTGTTTTTCCGGCTCCATTTGGACCCAAAAGACCAAAAATACTCCCCTTGTCTATTGAAAGGGAAACATTATTTAGCGCTTTATAGTCACCATAGAATTTAGAAACATTATTGACTTCCAACAGTTTACTCATGCTATAGCAATTAGATTTTCAATATTAAGCGTCAAAAATAAGATGTTCTCTTTCAGAAAGTGCTTCTTATCCGGTTTTATTTTCGGAAAATAAGTCTGGCTATCCGATTTTTACCTGAGGCGAAGGCAACAGTATCATTGGCAAATTCTAGAACAAAAAAACCTTCATCAGAAATTTTCTTCCAGTTTTTTCCTCGGTCGGAAGTATAAGAAATACCTGTGGGTCCCATAGCCACCAGTTTTTCTCCGTTGCCATTTGGAACATATTTGATAGAGGAACAATATTCCGGACCTGTACCGGCTGCTACCAATTCCCAAGTCTTTCCTCCATCGTTGGTAATAGCGAAATTGGCATCCTTTTGTTCTCTATTTTTTGAAGATCCCCCGGCGATAATGCCATTCTTTTCATCCCAAAAGGCGATGGAATGGATCCCGGTCATTACCTCTCCACTCGCAATAGGTGTGTCATAAATCTCCCAGGTGCTTCCTTTATCGGGAGAATGCAAAACTCTAGCTTTGCTTCCCCCTGTAGCAATCCACACGTTGTTTCCCATAATAGCAATATTGGAATTGCTGGCGGCAAAGGCTACCTCACCTCTTTCGGCAGCCGGAAGATTGTCACACGCTATCTTATGCCAAGAATTTCCGCCGTCGCGAGTAATAATAATGGTCATGCAATTATCAATAGGATCTCCCATTGCAATACCATCTTGGTTATTCCAGAATTTCATGGAATTATAGAAAACGCGTTCACCGGTTTCTGTATATACATTTTCAATATTAGTAGCTTCGCTACCGTCAAATCCTATTTTATATAAAACCGCAGGACTTGCAATACTTAACACAAATACAGCTTCATCTGTAACTGCTAGCGATCGAAAATGTAGCAGCTTGTCTTCATATTTAATCATGGCGAGTTTTGGAATATCGCCATCTATTAGTCCCATTTTTCCCTTATTGGCGGCAAACCAAACCCTATTTTCATCCATGGGCGAGAGGGCGTGAATAGAGAGACTATCGGTAAATATAGGAGTAATATCAACTGAATTAAAATCGGATTCTCTTGCAAAATCGCAAGAAAACAGCAGCAATAGCAACAAAATTGCCGTCGATAGATAGAGGGAACGTAAGAAATACATAATGTCAGGTTTCCGCAAAAATAGCAATTCAGAAATAATTGAGCTCTTTAATTTTATTTCTTGGGAGTCTTATAAAAATAAAATCTGATGCTTCCGAATCTTTCAAAAACGATACCTTTGTACGCTTTAATATTACCGAATGAAACTCCACAGAAACTTAGTTTTTGCCACTGTAGATTCTCTTCATGAGATTTTCAATGAAGATAAACAAGCAGACAAAGTTTTGCAAAACACTTTACGAAGGGATAAACGCTGGGGCGCAAGAGACCGAAGTTTTATCGCCGAAACCACCTATGATATTGTTCGTTGGAAACGTCTCTATGCAGAAATAGCCGAGGCTAATGAGCCATTTTCAAGAGAAGATTTATACAGAATGTTTGCCGTATGGGCTACTTTACGTGGGATAAAACTTCCGGATTGGAAACAATTTGAAGGCACTCCTACAAGAAGAATTAAAGGACGTTTTGACGCGCTTTCAAAAATAACGAAATTTAGAGAATCTATTCCTGATTGGCTTGATGAAATGGGCCGGAAAGAAATAGGTGAAAATTGGGATCGCGAATTAAAAAATCTCAATACGACAGCTGATGTTATTCTACGGGTGAATACATTAAAAACAACAGTAGAAGATCTTCAAAATATTTTATTTGATATTGATATCGAAACGGAACGTATTCCGGGATACCCCTTTGCTTTACGATTAAAAGAAAGATCTAATGTTTTTACAACCGAAGCTTTTAAAGACGGACTCTTTGAGGTACAAGATGCCTCCTCTCAAAAGGTTGCGGAATTTTTAAATCCACAACCGGGAGAACGTGTAGTTGATGCCTGTGCCGGTGCCGGAGGCAAGAGCCTTCATATTGCAGCGATGATGGCAAATAAAGGTCAGATCATCTCCATGGATATTTATGAAAGCAAACTAAAGGAACTGAAGAAACGAGCACGAAGAAATGAGGTGCACAATATTGAAACCCGTGTAATAGATTCAACTAAAGTTATTAAAAAACTTAAAGATTCTGCCGACAAAGTTTTGATTGATGCTCCGTGCTCCGGTTTAGGAGTTCTGAAAAGAAATCCCGACACGAAGTGGAAAATGAATCCCGAGTTTATAGAAAACATTAAAAACACTCAACGAGAGATATTAAATTCCTATTCTCGTATGACTAAACCCGGAGGAGTACTTGTATATGCTACTTGTTCCATATTTCCTTCTGAGAATGAAAAGCAAATACAGGATTTCTTAAAGCGCGAGGAGGGGAAGGAATTTGAACTTATAAAAGAAGAAAAACTACTCCCTTCAGAGAGCGGGTTTGACGGATTTTATATGGCTAAATTAAAACGAAAATCAACAAACAATTAAAAATAAAGGATTATGAAAAGGATTATACTATTGCTTTTAAGTTTACCGGCTTTTCTGTGGGCTCAACAACCTTATTATGATGATGTGGACCTTACCTTAAGAGGTCGGGATTTATATCTTGCTTTACAACAAAAAATTGATGATGCCGGAGCAGGCTTTACCTATGACGATGTCAAAGACATGATGAAGATTGTAGATGAAGATCCGGATAATCATAATAATGTGCTGTTAATCTACGGATACAACGATTCAGACGGAAATTGTACCACAGACCGAACTCGAAATAAAAGCAGGTTTGGTGGTGGGAATTGTCAATATAACAGAGAACATGTTTTTGCCCGCTCAAACGCCAATCCATCTATGGGTGGTGCCACAAGTCGTGCAACCGGAATTGTAGCTGACCCTCATAACCTCCGCCCTTCAGACCAACGGATGAACAATGATCGCGGAAATAGAAAGATGGCAAATGGATCAGGAAATGCACGTGTGCTCTCCTCAAGTCTTTTTTATCCGGGAGATGAATGGAAAGGAGACGTAGCCAGAATGATGATGTATATGTACACTCGCTATGGTAATCAGTGCCTTCCTTCTTTAAACGGATCAGGAGAACTCCAACCCGGAAATGATATGTTGAAAATATATTTACAATGGAATGTAGAAGATCCTGTTAATGATTTTGAAGATGCTCGTAATCCTATATTGGAAGTGATATACGGAAACCGAAATCCCTTCATAGACAATCCCTATTTAGCTACTATAATTTGGGGAGGTCCCGTAGCGGAAGATCGTTGGGGAATGGTCAATACTGAAGATTTCTTTGCTTCTGAAGTAGTTGTATATCCCAATCCTGCCAGAGATGTGGTATGGGTAGGTACTGCAAGTAGCGATGTTATTGATTCCTATAGTATCTATGATACCTCCGGAAGATTGATACAAACCAGAAAGTTTGACTACGGACAAAAACAAATAGATGTTTCAGCACTTAGTGAAGGTGTTTATTTGCTTCAGTTGTCTTCCAATGGAAGCGTTGTTACAAAAAAGATACGCATCCAGTAAAAAATATCGGTTTATTCATACTAATCCGTGATCGTAACAGGTTACGGATTTTTTTATTTCCATTTCCAAAGAAACAAGAGCTCGCTAAGCCTTGGTTCAAATAATTGCTGAACATCTTATTTTTCATAATTCGTTGGCTTTAAGTATTTAAACTCATTATTTACAGTCCGGAAGTTTGATGATAACTTCCAAAATTGAAATAAAAATAACAGCAACAATAAATTGTGGCACGCTGCTTGTTTCTTTTTTATCACGATTCGATTGGGAATGCCATTCGGACAGTTTATGAACTTCTAATCTTTACTATTATGAAAAACATCGCACTTCTTTTCGCAATTCTGTTATCAGGATTTTTTGCGCAAGCCACCACTCTTGAGAGTGTCGATACCTTCAGAAGAAGCTATGACGGCAACGCATTTATTTTTGTAGAAGGAACTGTCGAATTCTC
>DASRWC010000092.1:0-12177 GCA_035654795.1 Flavobacteriaceae bacterium | reverse complement strand
ACCCTCACGCCATTATTTGGATTAATGGGAGCTGTTTTGGTCGATTTGATCACAAATGCAACCATACTGGCAGGCCTGGCAATTGTGGCAGAACGGCAGATTAAAAAATTTAATTTAAATCACAGTCACTTAACTAAACTTGAAGATCGTTAGAAAAATTTCAGATTTAATTTCGATATTTATGGATAAATTCACCACCTAACATGACCGGCATCGCGCTCCTGATCACTCAGAACCCCACGTTTCCAAAAGAATGTGATTTTTTTATTTCCAATCCTGATACACAAACGTTAACCATTGATAATACGACGGTCGCCTTCAAAGCCGATAACAGCTGCCAAATCGGAAGTGCGTGGGAGCGGTACATGCTTTTGTTGGAAGGAACTGTTTACAACCTGGCTGATAAATCCGATCATTCCCATAACGGATGCGAACGTGAGGATGCACTTACGCCACGGCATATTCTGGATATCCTGATTGAAAAAGGCGCGCAGGCGATTCATTTTCTCGAGGGTTCCTTTTCGCTGATCTTTGTCGATTTTAAAGAAAATCAATGTTTCCTGGCACGGGATAAATTTGGATTAAATCCGTTGTTCTGGAGCTTTCAGGGCAAAATCCTTCGGGCCGGAACAACGCCCGATTTCTTTGATCATGCGCAGCTCAATCTAGAGAATCTTGCCACGCTTCTTAAACTTCGTTTTCTTCCCGCACCGCTGGCGCTTGTAGCTTCTTTTTCAAAAATAGAACCAGGCGAGATTATTCAGATTGATCTCACAACCGGTTTGACACGAGCACTGACCGCTGCAAAACTTCCCAAAAAGACCGCGCCCTCGTCAGATGATTCGGTTTTTGCCACCTATGGCGAATTATTAAGCCGGGCAATAATGCGGCAATTACCGAAAAATCCAGAGAAAAAATTGGGATTGTTTTTAAGTGGCGGATTAGATTCTTCATTACTGGCTGCAATGTTGAAAAAACATGCCAAGGTTCCTTTTAAGGCTTTCACTGTAGGTTTTGACGACAGATTTGATGAAAATGAAATAACAGAAGCAAAGGAAATTGCTGAATTTTTCGGAATTGAGCATCATGTTGAACGAATGAAATTCCAAGATTTTCTGAGTACCATCGAAGAAACTGCAAAAATTCTTTCTGAACCATCCGGAACCACATCCGTCATTCCTATGTATCATCTGGCAAAGCTGGCAGCTACTCAGGCCGAAGTACTTTTTTCCGGGCAAGGACCGGATGAAACCGGAGGCGGTTACACAAAATATCAAGGAGAATACATTTCAAGTTTGGTTCCGCGAATTCTCATTTCATTAGGCAAAGCGCTCCTGCCAATGTCTAAAATAAAAAATGAGACCGTGAAAAGAGCGCTGTATTCCTTGTCGGAAAGGGATGATATTTCCAGAATTGTCAAAATCGAAACACTTTTTGATGATGAAGAAATTGAAAAACTTCTCGGAAGAAAGGAAGAGAAAGCAGTTCAGGTTTTCAAAGACAGATTCAAAAAAATGAATGTCAAATCTTCAGCCACTTCTGTAGAAAAAATGATGGCAATTGATACCAGATTGAGCCTGCCTGATGACCTGATGGCCTATACAAACAATGTATGTAGTCATTTCGGACTGGATTGCCGGGCGCCTTTTATGGACGCTGATCTGGTTGCCTTTGTGGAAGAACTTAAAAGGAAGGACAAAATCGCATTCAGGAAAGGGAAAATTGCACATAGAAAATTTGCAGAATCACTACTGCCCGCTGACGTAATAAACCGGAAGAAAAAAGGATTTCTCAGTCCCACTAAAACATGGTTTTCAGAAAATAACGAACAACTAAGAGAGTTGCTACTCACAGAGAGTTTCTTTACCGAGGTTTTTAATGAAAAGGAGGTTGCAAAATTCATCCACCTGCATCAGCAAGGTTACAATATGGAAAAGCAACTATTCTTGCTTTTGAGTATCTATTTCTGGATGAAGCACAGAAGGAGTAATTAGATTCTTATTTTTGCCCCGAAAGCAGAACTGCCCATGTTTAAAATTTCATATCTCGATACTTTCATTATCGTATTGATGTTTGCGTTGTTGCCGATTGATATGATAAACGGTTTCCTGCTTACAAATAATGTCAATCTACCCATAAGTCTGGGGCAACTCCACAAGTTGGCAATTCTTTTCTTTTTATTTATACGTTTTCTATTTTACCCGCAACAACTATTAATCGCTGTCGGAACTTCTTTTTTACTTCTTATTCCTACTATTTATCAGTTAACCACAGGTTTTTCTGAACCTTTTCTTTTCGCCGATATCATTAAAGTCTCTAAATATTTGACGCCTTTATATGCATTTTTGTTCTTTGCCCGCTACATTAAACAAGCCGGAAAGAAGGAATATATATTACTTCTGAAGTTCATCAAATTTTCATATGTCGTTCTTGCAGGAAATATTCTTATAAAATTGCTGGGTTTTGGATACCCTATGTATGAATTTGGAGATATTGGCAGCAAAGGATTTTTTTATGCAGGCAATGAGGTTTCGGCGCTTTTGATTGTGATCTCATCTATTCTCGGCATCCACATCTGGAAAAATTTTCATTGGTCAAGATATCTTCTGTTCACGCTTTTTACGCTTTTTGTCGGATTTACAATCGGATCCAAAACAGGTGTATTGGGGCTCATTATCATGTTCACCTTGGTTCCCCTCAAACCGCTTTCTTTTGTAGTGAACATAAAGAAAATGATCTCTTTTGGCACCGCCGTACTTATCCTTATTCCAATTGCACTCTATTCCATGTGGCGGGCCATTCAAGAGACGGATTTGATGATCAGGATTACCTATTTCTCACAGAAATTTGATTTACTAACCTTTATTTTGTCAAATAGAAATGTTTTCTTTCGCGATGCCTGGAGAGCCTATTTGCTAAAATATCAAGGGATAGAGAAAGTTATCGGAGTGGGGCAGGCAAAATTTGAATGGCTTACAAATGATCGAACGGTGGAGATAGACGTGATAGATATATTTTTTGCCTACGGCGTTATCGGGGTAGGTTTACTGATCTTCTTGCTGAGCATCCTGCTTGCACAGGCATCGCGGTTTTCAAAAACCGGAAACCATCCGTTTGCAAATTTCGTTTTGCTAATGTGCATTATTTTAATTGCCATATCATCAACAGCCGGACACGTTTTCAGCTCTGGGATGGCAGCTATTTTCATAGGTTTGCTGTTTGGGTTGATGTACTTTAAAAAGGAACAGTTAGTAGTATAAAAGTTATGGCCGGAATTTATGGTTTGTTCTTAAAAGGACAGAATGAAAATGAATTTTACCGAAATTTCTACAATTTCGATTTCTCCAATTCTCAACAAGATGAAGTTGAGGTAGAACACGGGTGTCTGGGCAGATCGGTTGTGAAACGGATGGAGAAGGATCGGTTCTTTCATCAAGACGACCGATTTATTATCTGTTTCGAAGGAATAAACTACTCAAAATACTGTTCACCACTCGCCGTTGTTGAGAATTTTATTAAAAAAGGATGGGAGTTTGCATCAGATTTTGAAGGGGTTTTCTCAGGGTTCTTATATTCAAAAGAACAGCGGAAACTCTTCGTTTTTACAGATCCTTATGCAACGAAAAAGATTTATTTCTATAATAATCCGGATTATGGCTTCGCATTTTCTTCCGAAATGCACACGCTTTCAAAACTTCTAAGAAGTAAGAATATACCAATTAGTGTGGATAGTGACGGAATCTATTCTCTTGCTATATACGGACAAATGCTACGGGAAATAACAGTTGTAAAAGAAATAAAAAGGTTGAAATACGGTTCGGTATTGATTTATGATTTTAATGACCATAGCCTCGACCAAAAAAGTTATTATTCCTTTAAAAAGGAAGTTACCTCTCAATCTCTTCCGGAAGTCATTGAAAATGTTAACAGTTTAATGACTGTTGCCGTAAACCGCGAGTGGCAAAAGGATCTGGAGTATCAGAAGAGACATTTTACCTTAATGAGTGGCGGAATGGATTCCCGCACCAATGCGCTCGTGGCCAAATCGTTGGGTTACGAAAAAATAATCGGATATACATATGGATACTCCAATTCGTCCGATGTTTCCATCGCCGCCAAAATTGCAAAAGAAAATTTTTACGGTCATCTTCAGTACAATCTGAACAATGGGGATTTCTTTTGTGAACAGATTCTTGAAAATTATATCAAACCAATTGATGGACTGGTTCATTTCACCGCCAGTGCGATTATCCATAATGTAATGAAAGCGGTAAACTTTGAACCCTACGGAGTGATGCATTCGGGGCAGCTGGGAGACATCGTTTTTGGTTCATTTTTCAAGCCGAACTATGACTTGGTTGGAAACAAAGATAAAATAGGACTAACAGGTTTTGTTCGGAAAAAGGAGATGATGGAAAAAATTTCTTTCCTCAATGATATGCTCCAAGAACATCAGTTTTCCGATACAGAAGTATTCTCATTTGAACAACGCGTGGTAAACGGCACCTTGTTTGGCGACAATGTGTTCTCAAATTTTGTGGATCAAACGTCTCCATTTTTTGATCTGGATTTACTTAAATACACATTTACAATTCCGGACAAATACAAACACAACCAGCAGATATACTTCTTATGGTTAAAGGAAAAATTTCCGGAAATCTTGAATTATAAGTGGGAGAAAATAGATTTGAAACCAAATAATGCGTTCAATTTGAAATACGGAAGAATTTTTAAAAAATACATTAATGGAGGCAAGAAATATTTTAATCTGCGTTATAACAGTATGAACCCTATCGGAAACTGGCTTACAGATAATCCGCTAATCCTAAAAAGGTTCGATGAAATTTATCATGAACATATCGACTTGGTTCAAGACCCTGAGCTTAAAAAGGATCTTGAAGAGATTTACCGCGAAGATATTTTTGAATTCCGGAACAGATTCGCTGTACTATCTGTGTTACTATCTTTAAAATTGCATTTTGGGTAAGTCGCTAAAAATATTTCTGGTCTCGAATATGTATCCATCGGATAACGATCCGCTATTCGGAGTATTCGTCAAAAATTTCAAGGAAAAACTAACCGAGCTGGGAGTGTCCTTTCCCGGAATAGCGGTTATAAAAGGAAAAAGACCGAACAACCGTGCGAAAACCAGAGCGTATAGTGCTTATTATGCATCTATTTTGAAACAGTACGTTTCAATAAAATACGATATTCTATACACCCATTATTTATCTCATAATGCTCCAATTCTCTTGCTATTGTTGAGAACATTCGGGAAAAAGAAAAAATGGGTCGTAAATGTTCACGGCAACGATATCATCGATTCTATTGGAAAAAAAATTGAGAAACTAAATGCACAAGTTCTAAAAAAAACGGATTTAGTGGTTGTTCCTTCCTTATACTTTAAAAACATAATTCGTGAGCGATATCCATTTATTGAAGAGCAGAAGATTTTTATTTCGCCTTCGGGAGGCATTGATGCAAAACGTTTTTATCCAAAAGAGAAAGAAAAGCATGACGTGCCGGTCGTGGGCTTAATTTCGCGAATTGACGAAGGAAAGGGCTGGGACAAGTTTTTGATGAGTTTGAGAATATTAAAAGATGAGAATTTTTCTTTTAAAGCAATTATTGCAGGTCAAGGACTTCAGGAAGATGCGATGAAGAAACAAATAAAAGAACTTGACCTTGAGGAGGAAGTAAATTTTTTAGGACTGGTGCATCAGGATGAGTTAGTTCATCTTTATCATACAATGGATGTCATGATTTTCCCGACAGAACGCGAAGCAGAAAGTCTGGGATTGGTTGGCTTGGAAGCGATGAGTTGCGGCACCCCGGTAATAGCAAGTAACATGGCCGGACCACAAACCTACATTGTCAATGGAATGAACGGCTTTTTATTCAGCCCCGGAAACTCCAAAGAACTGGCACAATACATAAAAAAATACTTTGCAATGACCGCTGATCAAAAAACGAAGATGCAAGAAAATGCTGTTGAAATGGCCAAACCCTATGAGGCGGATGAGGTAATCAATAATTTATACGACCGATTGATGGAGCTATGCTGAGAAAATTAAGTCTTGTAGTTTACTATGCCTTCTTTTACCACTTACCACATTCGAGGTACATTGGTTTTATGAATACTTGGCGAATCTGGTACGTCTCAAGAATTTTGAAAATTATGTCCTATGATAAACGATCAATCATTGAACCCAATGTGTATCTCTCCAACGGAGTCGGAACACGAATCGGGAGAAATTGTCGAATCAATGAAAATGTTTTTATTCAACAGGCCATAATCGGTGATGATGTTCTGATCGCACCCAATTGTGCGATTTTAAGTGTATCACACAATCATCAAAATGTGGATATCCCAATCGTTGATCAAGGCGATTCAGAACCAAATCCGCCGATAATCGGAAATAATGTGTGGTTGGGAAGAAATGTAGTAGTAATGCCCGGAATTAAAATCGGAGATGGAGCAATAGTGGGAGCAGGAGCAGTGGTCACAAAAGATATTCCGCCCTATGTCATCGTTGGCGGAGTCCCCGCTCGCATAATCAGAGCACGAAAATAATGAAAGTCAATTTTCTAAAACTCATACCGTACGCTGCTTTCCTTATGGCATTCTTCCTGCCGTTACATACAGGTGCCAGTAATCTGTTTCTAATCCTGGTATTCGTTACTTCATTCTTTGCATTCATTTTCAACAAGTGTTTTGTCAAAAGGAGTCTTAAAAATCTAATTTTCACGCTCTTCCCCTTTTTTATTTTATATAGCATCGGAATCTTTTATTCCGATCCGCCTTTTTATGGTACGAAGATTTTAGGACAAACCATTGCCTTCTTCCTTTGCCCGTTATTATTGCTGTTCCTTCCGGAAAATACTCTGGAAAAGACACGAAAATCTCTGATGAAAGGTATTGTGACGGGCGCCGTATTGTCTGTCACGCTGCTTCTGATCAATGCAATCTTAAATTATTATGCTACACGGCCGTTCCCATCCTTGGATGGAGAATTTCTGGGCTTTTATTACACTTACCATAAATTTACAGAACCCTTTATCGAATTTGCAGCATATCTCGGTGCTTATGTGGTAATGGCAATCGCAGTTCTTTTTTATCGAGTTTTTAAAAAGAAGAAACTTGATTTCGCTTCTTTTTGCAGTCTGATGATGCTGTCAATAGGAGTGGTATTCATAAATGCACGCATTATTATTTTACTGTTTTTAATACTTGTAGTAACCGCATTGGCTATCGGATTTATTCGGTTGCTCAGACAAAAAAAATACTTGAGTTTATCGGTTCTTCTAATCACTGTTATAGTAATGACCGCAGGAACCTATAAAGCACTTTCGGAGTCATTTATTGAAACAAGGCTAAATGAAGAATTGCAATGGGAACTATCAAACCAGAAAGACACCGGATATAACCGGGAAATGATTGGAGACTCTAGAATTCCGAGATGGCACGCCGCCATGCGAGTTATTTCGAAACAGCCGGTTTTCGGTCATGGAACATACATGGAAAAAAAGGTTTTGGCCAACCAATACGAGAAGGACAAGTTATGGTCTTCCTTAAAAAACCGCTACGACGCCCACAATATGTACTTATCCTTTGGAATTGAATACGGAATAATCGGAGTGTTGTTGTATTTGTTTTTCCTGATTTCCAATTTTTATTATGCTGTCAAAAACAAAGATTTGCTGTTCTTCTTTTTTGTGACTATGGTCGCTACGATCAGCATATTCGAAAGCTACCTTCTCAATAACGCCGGCATCACCTATGTGGCGTTGTTTATGACCGTATTTTTATACTCCAATCTATTCAAATGCAATTCAATAAGAAAATAGGATGCGGAGTAAAAGTTTGACATTTTTAAACAACTGGCTCCCCGCAATAGTATTGTTGCTGATTTTTATATCCGAAGGCGTCGGAAAGTATTACGAGTTCTATTACGGAACCGGATTTGGGTTTCAAAAGTATCTAAAAGCTTTTCTTTTTGTGGGTTTCGCAGGGTTGCTTCTGAAAAATGCTGTGGATTTAATTGCGCCTATCGGGTTAATGGGGCTATTTTTAATCGGGCAAGTTTTTCTTCCTGGCGGAATGGAACCCGACGTAGTTATTTCCGGTTTCAAGTTTATATTCCCGATTCTGTTATTTATCTATTTTAATCGCAATCGGATGACAGCCGTAAGCCGTGAGAATTTCTTTAAATCATTCGAATGGGTGATGATAATCAATGCCTTCCTGATCGTTGTCGGTTTAATAGGATCTGTTTTCATATTCCAATCTTATGCGGGACCAAGGTGGGGGTATAACGGATTGTTTCTGAATACCGCCGGAAGTTCTTGCGTTTATTCTATAGCATTCTTTTACTTTCTATTGCGATATAAACATCGATTTTTAACCTCGTGGAAAACGTGGTTGGTTATCATTACCGCACTCCTTACGGGAACCAAAATTATTTACATTTCTTTGCTGGCATCGGTGATGGCTTACATTTTCTTCTTCTTGAAAATTTCGGAGAACAAGAAAAAATTAATCGGACTTTCGGTCTTTCTGATAACGGCGATCGGATTTTACATCATTTTCTTCCAAATCGGATTTTTTGGAAATCTGAGTCGGCAACAAGGATTGCAATCAGCAATATTCTCTTTTAGAAATGATACGCTCCGAGAATTAACACTTCCTTTTATTGAAAATACTTGGTCGTGGATTAACTATCTTTTCGGAGGTATTAATGATTTGAACACCCGAAGCGAATTCGGATTGCTCGATTTATGCTATTATTACGGAATCGTCGGAGGACTTGCTTTTTTATTCGTTTATAAAAAAACGTTTATAATTTTTCCCCTAAACAATCTGGTTTTGTTTACACTCGCCACTTTCATATTCATTATATTTTTGGCCGGTAATTTCTTTGAAAATGGGTCTCTAGCTGCGTTTGTACTTCTGTTAAGGGAAATTTTGTTAAAATATGAAGAAGACAAGGAGATTCAAATTCAGAATCACGAACACATGCGATCAGCAATAAAAAACACCGCGTCATTCTAAATTCGTCACAAAAAAACTATGTAGTGAACAATAAAATCAACATCCTCAACACATCCATTGATAACCTAACCATGGCGGAAACCCTTCAAAAAATTTCCGAAACCATTGAAAGCGGTGAACAAATTCATCATGTAGTGGTCAACGCCGGAAAAATTGCGGCGATGGCTAAGGATGAGCAATTGCGGAAAAGTGTGAATGAAAGCGATCTGATCAACGCCGACGGCCAAGCAGTAGTTTGGGCTTCCAAAATCTTAGGAAAACCTTTGAAAGAACGGGTTGCGGGGATTGATCTGATGAATAATTTGGTTGAAATGGCGCATCAAAAGAAGTACAAAATCTTCCTTTTTGGCGCAACGGAAGAAGTTGTTTCAACGGTGGTCAAAATATGGTCAGATCAGTATGATCCCTCCATTATTGCAGGATACAGAAACGGCTATTTCAAACCGGAAGAAGAAGCATCTATCGCTGAAAGTATTGCATCGTCGGGCGCCAATATTCTCTTCGTCGCAATTTCATCGCCGATCAAGGAAAACTTCCTTTATAAGTATCGCAAAACCTTAAAAAGCGTTGGAATGATTATGGGCGTTGGTGGAAGTTTTGATGTTGTTTCCGGAAAAACAAAACGTGCCCCGGAATGGATGCAACGCTCGGGACTGGAATGGCTCTATCGGGTGCTCCAGGAACCAAAACGAATGTGGAAGCGGTATCTCGTCGGGAATACTCAGTTCATATCCCTTGTTGTAAAGGAAAAAATTAAAGGAAGTAAATAAACTGTAGCATGACAAATAGCTAAGAGTTTTTTATCTTTCCAACTATTTTCGTTCAAGATCATTATGAGAATTCTGTTATCCGCGCTTTATCCATACATGTTCGTGCTGCTCTACCTACTGCTGCCATTTGATGATTATGTGCGAGCATTGCCGAATATTCTCTTTGTGGCTTTAGTTGCCTTTTTCCCTTTTGTTGTAGAAAAACAGCAGCTCCGGAAATTGAAAAGTCCGCCCTTGGTTTTAATGGGAATTTTTATCGGGTTCCTGTTATTAAATTCGCTGATTTCAGGGCGTATAGATACCGATTTGGATGTTATTTCCAAGGTTTTGGCTGCTTGGGTTCTTGCTATTTTATACATTCCCATTGCCGATTCGGAAA
This sequence comes from Flavobacteriaceae bacterium, assembly GCA_035654795.1. Lineage (GTDB taxonomy): Bacteria > Bacteroidota > Bacteroidia > Flavobacteriales > Flavobacteriaceae > JAAYLC01. The sequence continues at coordinate 1,976 of DASRWC010000092.1, read as the reverse complement.
AAATTAAAGGCGCGATTATTCTGTCGGCACTGGCAGCCATTACTTTTTCTATTTACAATTTCGTAATTATAGCGCACCAAACGGGAAGTTTTGCATTAGGAGATTCGCCGCAAGTTGTCGAATCTTTGATGATTGACAGAATCTACCTCGGGCTTCTTTGCGTGTTCAGCATCCTAATTTCATTTCAGCGAATCAAAAAAACCTACCACCCGCTCAACAGTTATTATTTAGCAAATATCGCCATCAACCTTGCATTTATCATCTTAATTGCATCCAAAATTGCCATCATCGCGCTTCTTGGACTGTTGTTGGTGCGGCAGTTTTACGGTAGAAAAAAAATATGGAAATACGCCATTGCTCTCTTTTGTCTTGTCGGCATATTGGGATTTTATTTCCTTTTGAAAAACAAGGATTATCCCGAAGTGAAGCAAAGAATTCCGACAATGATTCATTCGTATGTTTCTACATCCATGACCTATGATTTGCGGGCCACAACCTGGAGCTGTGTCAACAAAATTGCAGCAACAACGAATTCGGGCGCCTTTGGATTCGGGTTTGAAAAAACAGAAGAAGCCTTGGTTGAGTGTTACGCAAACAACATTCCGGATGCTGAAAAGCAAGAATTGTTTCTGAATAAAAGATATAATGCCCACAGCCAATATCTTGATTTTTATTTAAGTGAAGGCTGGATTTCATTGATTTTATGGGGAATATTTATTGTGGGAAGTTTTATAGTGATTCGTAAAGATCGCTATGCAACATCCATGCTATTCCTCCTTGTTTTCTATTGTGCTGTTGAAAATATGTTTCACCGACAAATGGGAGCTTACTATGCCGGAGCCATAATGATTGCATTGATGCTCGCCGCTACCGCCGGAAAAGGAGTGGTACATCAAACTGAAGAAGTATTGGAAAACAAGCAATAAAAGCTATTTAAGTCCTCCAAAATTGTACTTTTGCAGACGTATTTTTAGGTGGCGTGCAAAAAAATAAAATATGAAAAAACGTGTGTTAATTACCGGTGCTGCCGGATTCTTAGGTTCTCACTTGTGTGATCGCTTCCTCAAAGAAGGATACAAGGTAGTGGGGATGGATAATATGATCACCGGAGATATCCGGAATATCGAACATCTTTTTTCCAAAGAAGATTTTGAATTCTACCATCACGACGTTACCACTTTCGTACATGTACCCGGTCAGATAGATTACATCATGCATTTTGCATCGCCTGCGAGTCCGATAGATTATCTTAAAATTCCAATCCAAACCTTAAAAGTGGGTTCTCTTGGAACTCATAATTTATTAGGTCTTGCACGAGTAAAAAATGCACGAATCCTTATTGCTTCTACTTCAGAGGTTTATGGAGATCCGCTGGAACATCCGCAAACGGAAGAGTATTACGGAAACGTTAGCACAATTGGACCCAGGGGTGTATATGATGAGGCAAAAAGATTCCAAGAATCAATCACCATGGCATACCATCGTTTTCACGGAATGGAAACAAGGATCGCTCGGATTTTTAATACCTACGGTCCAAGAATGAGATTGAACGACGGGCGCGTGATTCCTGCTTTCATCGGTCAGGCCTTGCGCGGTGAAGATCTCACAATTTTTGGAGACGGCTCCCAGACACGTTCGTTCTGCTATGTAGATGATCAAGTTGAAGGATTATACAGATTGTTACTGAGCGATTATCCATATCCGGTAAATATTGGGAATCCTGGTGAAATTACGATTAAAGACTTCGCCGAGGAAATTATTAAACTCACCGGCACCGATCAGAAAGTAATTTATAAACCACTCCCCAAAGATGATCCGTTACAACGCCGTCCTGATATTTCAAGAGCCAAAGAAGTCTTAGGCTGGGAACCAAAAGTATCACGGGAAGAAGGAATGAAGATTACTTATGATTATTTCCGTGGTTTGTCGCGGGAAGAATTGTTTAAGAGTGAACACAAAGATTTTTCTGAGCACAT
>DASRWC010000091.1:0-33019 GCA_035654795.1 Flavobacteriaceae bacterium | reverse complement strand
CGTCCCCACCGTCCCCACCGTCCCCATAGTCCCCAAAGTCCCCACCGCCCCCACCGCCCCCCAAAAAAAATCCCATTTCTCTGTAACCTTTTGCCCCTCCTTTCCGTATAACCAATTAGAACAAATTAGGAGCAACCTTTTACATGAGACAACTTAAGATTACCAAACAGGTTACCAACCGTGAAACTGCATCTCTTGACAAGTACCTACAGGAAATTGGAAAAGTAGATCTGATTACCGCCGATGAAGAAGTGGAATTGGCTCAACGCATTAAAGCAGGAGATCAACGCGCACTTGAAAAACTTACAAAAGCAAACCTGCGTTTCGTGGTGTCTGTAGCCAAACAGTACCAAAACCAAGGACTAACCCTGCCGGACCTTATCAACGAAGGAAATCTGGGATTGATCAAAGCAGCACAACGTTTTGATGAAACCCGCGGATTTAAATTTATTTCCTATGCCGTATGGTGGATCCGTCAATCTATTCTTCAAGCCCTGGCCGAACAATCACGAATAGTCAGACTCCCGCTGAACAAAATTGGCAGCATCAACAAAATCAATAAGATGTATGCCTACCTGGAACAAGCACACGAACGCCCGCCTTCCGCTGAAGAAATTGCAAAGGAACTGGATATGACCATCAATGACGTAAAAGAATCCCTTAAAAACTCCGGACGCCACGTATCCATGGATGCTCCGCTGGTGGAGGGAGAAGATAGTAACCTTTATGACGTTCTTAGAAGCGGCGAAAGCCCGAACCCGGACAAAACCTTGATGCACGAATCACTTAAAACTGAAATTGAACGTGCCCTGGAAACACTCACCCCACGTGAAGGTGATGTGATCCGCCTATATTTCGGCTTGGGAGATCAACACCCGATGACACTCGAGGAAATCGGAGAAACTTTTGACCTGACACGCGAAAGGGTGCGTCAGATTAAAGAAAAAGCCATCCGCCGCCTAAAACATACTTCAAGAAGCAAGATTCTAATGACCTACCTCGGATAAAAATTCCGAACTTTATCCACAACCTCCGCCCCCATCGGAGGTTTTTTTATGGCAGTCTTTTTTTTTCGAAATCAAGCTGAAACAGCTAAATATTTGAAGATCGCTCTGAATTCTTAACTTTACTTCTCCTTAACACAACAGAAGGTAAACTTCCTGATTGGTTCAAAAAATACTATGGAATCCGATTTATGCATAAAACAATATACAGATCGTCAATAAGTCCCGCAATAGTACTTTTTCTAATTGCGGTTTTTGTGTTTTCGGGCAAGCCGATAGTTCAAGAAGGATTTTCGTGGTCGGCAATTATTTTCTTGCTCCTGCCCATTGCATTCGTCGTCTATGTTTTCGCATCAATTAAATATACCATTGTTGATGATCACTTAGAAGTTTCAGACGGAATACTTATTAGAACAGCCATTCCCATCCAAAATATCAAAAGGATCAAGAAAACACACTCGGTGTTGAGCGCACCGGCCGCGTCGCTGGATCGAATTGAAATCACTTATAATGATAACGACTACGTCATTATCTCACCGAAGCATAGAATTCAATTTTTACAACATCTCACCTCCATTAATCCAAATATCGATATCGATTCAAGACTAAAAACTAAAGGTTAGTAGGCCCGGCTCTCCATCTTTCGGAAGGAACCAAACGAGTTTTCCCCCACGTAATTTTTCTTGCGCTTGTTTTCGATGTTCCGGACTTTTCTCCCAATTCCGGTTATCAAATTTCTATACCTTTGCAACATGAAAAGAACACACCTTCCTATTATTGCCCCTTCAATCTTGGCTGCGGATTTCGCAAATCTTGAACGGGAAATCGAAATGATTAACAACAGCGATGCCGACTGGTTTCACCTTGATGTGATGGACGGACTTTTTGTACCGAATATTTCTTTCGGAATGCCGGTAATTAAAAGTATGACAAAACACACGAAAAAATATCTGGATGCACATTTAATGATTGTAGATCCGGATAGATACATCAGTGATTTCGCAGAACTCGGAATAAATAACCTGACCGTTCACTTTGAAGTATGCAACCACCTTCACCGAACCATTCAGGCAATAAAGGCAGAAGGAATGGATGCGGGCGTAGCTGTCAATCCACATACCCCCGTTGTGTTTCTAAAGGAAATCATCCAAGACATTGACCTGGTCTGCTTAATGAGTGTTAACCCCGGGTTTGGCGGACAAAGTTTTATCCAACACTCCTATACAAAGATCCGCGAATTACGCGAACTGATTGACAATAGCGGCTCTGCTGCAAAAATTGAAATAGACGGTGGCGTTACCGATCAAAATGCGAAACAACTTATAGAAGCCGGCGCAGACGTACTCGTAGCCGGGAGCTTTGTATTCGGCGCATCCAATCCTGCGGAAACCATTCGAAATCTGAAAAACATCGGCCGCTAATCATGACAGAGATGCCCGATAATGTTCTGGATGTACTAATTGTAGGTGCAGGCCCCATCGGAATTGCTTGCGCACTCCAATGCAAAAAACACAACCGCTCCTACCTCGTTTTGGAAAAAGGAACCTTGACCAATTCGCTGTTCAACTATCCGCTGGATATGACGTTCTTTTCCACTTCGGAAAAACTTGAAATAGACGGCATCCCGTTTATCAGCAACAATCCGAAACCCAAACGAAATGAGGCACTGGAATATTACCGAAGAGTCGCCACTTCCAATAAACTAAAGATTAACCTCTATGAGAAAGTAGTGGCTGTCCGAAAAAAAGGAACTCTTTTCCACATAACATCCGAAAAGAAAACCTATCATGCAAAACACGTGATAATCAGCACCGGCTTCTACGACATTCCGCAACTTATGAATGTACCGGGAGAAGGCCTTCCGAAAGTTTCGCATTATTACAAAGAACCGCATCCCTTTGTAATGCAAAAAGTGATCGTAGTGGGTGCCAGCAACTCTTCGGTAGATGCGGCTCTGGAAATTTGGCGCAAAGGTGGCGAGGTGACTATGGTGATTCGTGGTGAAGGAATTGGCGAACGGGTGAAATACTGGGTGAAACCGGACATCGAAAACCGAATCAAGGAAGGAAGCATAAAAGCCTATTTCAATTCGAACCTCCAAGAAATCAAAGAAGACCGCGTACTCATCTCCACTCCTGAAGGAATCCTGTCCATTCCGAATGATTTCGTAGTGGCATTGACCGGCTACCGTCCCGATTTCGAATTTCTGAAAGAAGCAGGAGTCAAACTCTCTGATGATGCTCTAAAACTCCCGCAATACAACCCGAATACTATGGAAACAAATATTCCCAACTTGTATTTGGCGGGCGTAATTTGCGGCGGAATGGAAACGCATAAGTGGTTTATCGAAAACTCACGAATTCATGCGGAAATTATAATAAACCAGATCCTGAAATCAAATGGTTAAACAGTCTCATCACAATTAGTAATGGATTGAATGTCAATGTTGAAAATCTTCTGCATATAAACAAACAACTCAGGAAGGTTATTTTTAAATTCCATAGGCGACTGGAAGAAGTATTCCCCGAGCTCTGCCATAAATTCAAACTCATTCGTAAACGCATATTCACGAAAAAATCCCGAATCTACACGCGCCTTAACCTCCTTATCTTGCAGTTTTTTGACGATCTTCTTAAAATATTTTTGAAAACGCTCAGCATCAAAATTTTGTGAAAGTCGCGATTCCCATTGCAAGGCATGCATAAGTTCATGTATAAGCAAATTCCGATGCCCCTGCTGTGGTTCTGAAACGGCTTTCCAAGAAAAAGCGAGGGTTTTCCACATCGGAAGAAACGCCCCTTTAAAATAACGGTCTTGCATTTCGTTATAAAATTCTTCAGGATACACCCGTACCGTTTCAATGAGCGGATAACTGTGATACTTGCGCCCCAGACACAACAATCCGGCATAAGCAGCAGTAACAAGCTCCATCTCACGCGTGAGCTGCAACCCTTCCATGCCTTCAAACTTCACTTCCGAAATAAACTCAAGCATCCGATGATTCAGAAGACGTCTGTCTTTCCGACTTAGACAGTTATAAAAAACGAACTGTTTCTTCAAAAATGCACGATCTGCCTTAGGAAGTTTCTTATAGATAAAAAGATTGCGGTAAACAGGCTTGTCAAAAATCCCGGCATAGCCGTGTTCAAGCAGTTTAAGAAGCTTAATAAGAATACTAAAACTCACAATCCCGAGAAGCAACGGTACAACCCATATCGGCAGATAAAACTCGTCTTCCGCCGAAGGTGGTAAATTCTGTAACAAGGGTAACAGGGTCCATAGCATGAACCAAAAATAAAAAATCTCCGGCACGCATACCGGAGATTTTTCGCTTCAGCCAATTCTAATTCTTAAAAATCAAAAGTGTAAAACTTATCCCAGAACAAACGTGTTTCAGGTGCGTCTCCCCCAATGGCATTGGCAGCCTCGGCATAATTAGTCGGATTCAAATTTTGTTCACTCACCGGATAGGTGTATCTCACCGGATAACCGGTTTTAGCGCGATAAGGCTGTACTAAAATGGGATAATCAAGTCGTCTGACAGACAACCAAGTTGCAAAAGTTTCGTTATACAATGCAATCCAAGCCTGAGTTCCGATCACTTCTTTCCAAGCCGGTGTAGCTGTGCTATTGGCAATGGCAGAAGCGTAGGCAACATCCGGATTAGCCAGGTATGCAGATAAGCCCGGAGTACCCCAATATTCGAAAGAGGCGGCAATTCCGGCATTATAATGGTCTTCGGCACTGCCACCTACATTATAACCGCGTGCTGCTCCTTCAGCCATTAAAAATTCGGCTTCTATATAAGAAAGCAATACGCCGGGAACATCTCCGGGAACCATAGATCGGTTTACGTGAGTCCACTCTACATAACGGGACTGACGGCCCGGTTGCGCTCCTTTATAAATTCCGTAGAACACTTCATCTCCTGCATGAATCTCGGCATCTGTGGCTACAACTTCAATAAAATCATCGCCCACAGCAGTGATAACTCCAAGTTTTAAAGGAATTTCCGGATCTGAAGTAGGTATGTATGCATTGTTTCCAATAATGGGCTCAGCTTCATAATTCTCTGTAAAAGTAATGGTTGTTATTCCGCCGCCGGTAGATACAGATGCTACAGTGCCAATGGTTTCTCTGATATTGGGATCGAAATAATCGGCTCTGCGAGGATCTTTAAGTGCGTTCATAATATCCACAAGCGTCTGAGCGGCAACATAGTCATTACGACCACTCAAAACCAGGTTATCATTAACCGGATTATTATTTGGCGCGGCTGCCGAATATGCATATTCTGCTGTATCGTCATTGCTCGCAAAAACACCACCACTCACTGCCGATTCAACCGTAGCTTTTGACAAGGCCGCATCCACATCGGCCAGAGTCATTCCCATACGAAGCTTAAGCGTGTTTCCAAACTTTCTCCACGAGTCAGCATTTCCTTGGTAAATGAGATCCTCATTGACGGTAAAGCTAGTCTCAGAGTTCAATTGTGCCAGAGCAGCATCCAATCGTTGTAGCAAATCCTTGTAAACTGTCATCGCATCATCAAATTTTGGAAGCGTATGATCAATATCTAATGCTTCAGAATAAGGAATGTCTCCATAAGTTTCTACCAAATTGCTGTAAGCATACACATTTAAAATCTCAATAATAGCCAGTTTGTTTGGCTTTTGTGGATTAGTGGGTTCATAATCTGTTTCAGCGATAACTTTTGCAGCTTCTTTGAGATTTCGCAATACATCGCGATACATAACGCGCCAGTGATTATCAGGAATGGAACGGGTTACCTGGTCGTAATTACTCTCATCCTGGTAGGTGGTCTCATTCCAATGTTGCACCCAGAGACGATTGTTGTTCAGGTTTACGTTTGGCGTTAACATTTGATCTGCCAAGCGCTTTTGTGCAGCAGCAAATAAACTTTCACCGCTGACCATATTCGGGTCTTTTATATTTTCATTCAGACTCTCGAGATTATCTGAACAAGAAACAGCAAAAACCGCGGCTGTTAATAATATGAATATCTTTTTCATGATGTTTTCGAATTAAAATTGTGCTTTAATATTAAACCCAAACTCTCTTGTCGTAGGCAATGCTCCTGTAAGATACCCTTGCAAGTTTCCTGAACTTAACCCGGCTTCCGGATCGGCATAAGGAACATTTTTATGGATAATCCACAGGTTTGAGCCGGTAGCCGTAAACTGAAGCCCTGTCATAAAGGTATTGGTCAAATAACGTGAAGGCAAGGTATATGTCAAAGACACTTGTCGTAACTTCACATAGCTGGCATCATATACAAATTGGGAATTTGGGAAAGCGGCATATCCGAATGAACCAAATTCAGAGGCATCTACACGAGTGGTGTTTGGAGTTCCGTCTTCATGAACTCCGGGGTTAATGAATCCACCGCCTTGATCTAAAGGATTTCTTACCGGATTCCCCAGATCATTGATATAAGCAGAGTTTGGATAAAGCCCGGTGGACTCTCCATAGTACTGGTCAAGAGAGAAAACACTTCCTCCTTTTTGCATATCAATCAAGAAGCTCAGGTTAAAATCCTTGTATGTAACAGAGTTTGAAATTCCCATTAACCAGTCCGGATTGGTATCTCCGATCACATTATTGGAAGTGGGAGTAATCATATAATACCCGTCTTCATCTACCAATTTATTCCCATTGGCATCATACATAAAGTCTGTACCATAAATAACACCATAAGGTTGTCCTTCGGTAGCCTGAATACTGATTCCTCCTTGGAAGCGACCTAACTGAATGGTTTCGGTTCCCTCCGGAAGTTTTACTACCTCGTTTTTGTTTTTGGTGAAGTTTCCGGTTAATGACCATCGGAAATCGTCAGTCTGAACAGGAACAACATTTAAAGACACTTCAACTCCTCTGTTTTCAATTTCTCCGGCGTTTAATAATTTGTTGGAATAACCGGTGGCCACAGACACAGGGACAGAAATAATCTGATCTATCGAATTGGATTTATAATAAGCTACATCAAATCCGACTCTGTTTTGTGCAAATCTCATTTCCAATCCGGCCTCATAACTTTTTGTTCTTTCAGGTTTTAAATCCGGATTGTTACGGGTAATAGGCATGGAGGTTCCAATGTCATCATTTATCGTAAAACTGTCATACAACCGATCAAAAGGCGCACCATTTCCTACCTCGGCATAGTTTAAACGAAGTTTACCAAAGCTGATAGCATCCACCCCAAGAAGTTTACTAAATACAAAACTTGTGGAAACCGATGGGTAATAGAAACTGCTTTCATCCTTAGGTAAAGTTGAGAACGTATCCCGACGGAGGGTCCCGTCTAAAAATATTAGGTTATTGAATCCGAAAGATGCGCTGGCATAGTATCCGTTAACACCTATTTTTTCTGCAATTTCAACAGGTCTCGGAGATGGATTCCTTGTGTTCTGAAGAGAATACAATCCCGGAACTAATAGACCGCCGGCAGTAGAGGCATAAACCGATTGGAAATCGTTTCGCCTGATGTTGGTTCCAAGAAGTCCTGCAAAACTGATTTCTTCACTGATGTCATGTTTAAAATTCAACATCAGGTCATAGTTGGTTTCTGTACTGGTGATGTCTTTTCTCGAATATCCGGAATCTACGTCTCCTCTGGTCACCCCAAAACTGGCAGCCACGGATCCCACAGCGCGTCTTTCTTCCTGACGCTCGTTGTAAGTATCGGTAGAAACACGACCGATAACATTTAGCCACTTGGCTACGTCATAAGAAAGCTCTAAGTTTCCGATAAAACGACTTCTGCCGTCATTCTGGAAGTTTTCATAACGCGTCCAATAAGGGTTATCCCAGTATAACGGAACAGCTCCTTGCTCAGCACTTCCCGGGTTCCAAGACACGTTTCTTCTGGTTTTAAAATAAATATCAGCCTGATCTCTGACATCTACGTTGGTCTGCCACCATTGTCTAAATAAACCGACAATGTTGTCATTATATCCGGTAGAGTTTCTTCCTATGGCATCTGTTTTTATATAATTGGCCAATCCGCTAACTTTCACCTTGTCATTGACATCATAATTCCCACTAAATAAAAAGTTATGTTTGTTTATTTTACTGTTGGGCATAATTCCTGACTGATCAAATTTGGTATAGGCAATGCGGTATGCGCCCCCTTCCAGTCCGTTTGAAATTGATATGGAATTTGAAAAAGTAACAGGCGTCTCAAAGAACTTAATTGCACCGTTTCTGGCAGGCATCCATGGCGTTTTCTTCATATAATTCGGAGAAGCCGGATCAAAAGCATCCCACTGATAAACCATAAGGTTCGGGTCAAAAGCCGGACCATAAGAACCGTCATCTACATAATTCGCAACCTGATCGTCAATCCCGTCTCCATCCACATCTTCATAAGTCCAAACATCTCCGTCATACCCCGCACCGTACTTGTCCTGGAAAGTCGCAAAGGTACTTTTATCAATAACACCAAATTGCGTATTCGAATTTAAGGTTACGCCCATTCCTTTTGCCTTACGTCCTTTTTTGGTTGTGATGATGATCACCCCGTTTGCCGCACGAGATCCATACAGAGCAGAAGCGGCAGCTCCTTTAAGCACGTTAACCGATTCGATATCGTCGGGATTAATGTCGGCCGCGGCATTTCCGTAGTCGTAATAATTACCGGAAGCTTGCGCTTGTGCGGCACTGTTGGTATTACGGTTACTGATAGGCACTCCGTCTATAACAAATAGTGCCTGGTTATCGCCCGTCAAAGAAGTAGTACCACGAATCACAACGTTTGTAGAACCTCCAAAGTTGTTGTTCCTTCTAATTTGAAGCCCGGATACTTTTCCGGATAGCGAATTGGTAAAGTTGTCTGTTTTCACCACAGCCAGATCTTCTCCGGCAACTTCCTGTGTGGCATACCCAAGTGATTGTTTTTCTCTGGATACACCCAAGGCCGTAACAACCACTTCCTGAAGTACAGCACCGGCTTTTAAAGTCACATCTATGGTGTTTGACGCACCTACTGTGATTTCACGGGTCTCAAACCCAACATAACTAAAAACCAGAATCTGCCCTTGTGACACCGCAATGGAATAATTCCCATCAAAATCAGATTGAGTACCTGTGGTGGTTCCTTTAATAATTATGTTAACTCCGGGGAGCGGGAGACCCGCATCGTCTGAAACTGTCCCGGAAACAGTTTTTTCTTGTGCAAAAGTGAATTGCACAAACACTAAAAGAAGTGTCAGAATTCCACTAACTTTTGTTTTCATAAGACTTGTTTATTTGAATTAGCATCTCAAATGTGGTGATAAAATCGAACAATTCCAACTAATCCGGATGCGATTTTCATAAAGAAGACAAAAGATTTGTGTTAAAACGTTAATTTAGACTTAACTCTAATATAGACTTTTAATTTTACCTTAACTGAAAATGAGAATAATAGAATGAGACCTTAACATTATTTTAATTGATATTAACGTAAAGAGCAAATGGTGTTAAATAATTGATAAGACAATAACAGATGGGCGCTACAACCACAATTCCGCCTAAAATCAGAGACAATAATGCGAAGTCTGAATTTATGACTTCAATAAATTTGAAGAAGAAGTCATGCTTTTTAGCACACCATTTCTTAACAGCTTTTCCAGGGGGGTGAGGTAACCTTAGCGGATGGATAAAAAGATTCCCGCTTTCGCGGGAAAAGAAGCAAGGATTATGAAAAAAAGATTCCCGCTTTCGCGGGAATCAAAGTCTTCAAAGAGGGAATTGCACTGAGAGAAGAAGTATGATTAAAGATTCCCGCTTTCGCGGGAAAAGGAGTAAGGATCATGATTAAAAGATTCCCGCTTTCGGGGGGAATGGGGAAGTCTAGTCTTTTTTTCCACCCTCGCCTTTAAACTGCTGAGAAGGATTCTTAAATAGAAGATTGAAGGTGGTGAGACTGCCGTAACAACGGGTAATATATTGTTGCAAATCCACCTTATCGGAAGCAGACAACTCTTTGGATGCATTGATTTTCTGCTCCATCACCCGAAGCCGATCCCGCAACATTACTATTTTATGAAAAAAAGTGTCAAGGGGAATATCTTTGGATGCTAGATTTTTATCTGCCGGACTCAACGTCATGGTCCCACCCTTCCAACGATCGCCTATCGGAACCACTTCAGAGATGCCATTCCACTTCCTCAAAATCTCACGAAGACTGGATTCCACTTCCGAAAAGCTCACGGTATCCACCTCGTCTTCCGCTGCTTCAATAACTTCAAACTCCGCATCCACCGCTATGGTTTCCAAACCGGAATCTATAAATGTAACCCAATACAACTTGGAAGTAACATTGGTTACCACTCCTTTCCCATATTCCGGATGATCGATGCGAGAGCCTATACCTAAAATTTGTTTCATTATTTCTATTTTGATTTTTTTCAAAAATAGGGAATTATGAAACTTTTGAAACAAAGATTATGGAACCCGTAATTCTTCGAAGTCTCCACACTGCAACCTATCATCTACCCCCACTCCGTGAGCAGAAATAGTTGCTCCGGTAAAGGAAGATTCGAATTTCAGACTGATGGAATGGTCATCCGGTCTTCCTAAAACAGTAATTCCGACATTGTCTAACGTTCTGATTAAGGTTTCATTTCTCATAATTCATTTTTCGATGAAATTTAATCATAAAACCTTTGAAGTATTTATAAAGAAACGACAAACATGCAAAAACCGTCAGACAATTGCAAAACCCGGGATACTCCTTAAATCTTGGCAGCTCTCAATCGCAAGGCGTTTGCAATAACCGACACAGAACTGAAACTCATTGCCAGAGCAGCGATCATGGGCGACAAAAGAATTCCGAAGAAAGGAAATAAAATGCCCGCCGCCACAGGAACTCCCAACGTATTATAAATGAGCGCAAAGAACAGATTCTCCTTGATGTTTCGCATCACTTTACTACTCAATCGATAGGCTTTCACAATGCCGTGAAGATCTCCCTTCACCAAGGTTACTCCTGCGCTTTCTATGGCCACATCGGTTCCGGTTCCCATGGCAATTCCCACATCACTCTTTGCCAATGCCGGAGCGTCGTTTATTCCGTCGCCGGCCATCGCCACCTTTTTGCCTTCAGCTTGCAATTTCTCTACCATGGCCAATTTATCCTGAGGCAGCATATCGGCTCGGAAATCGGTCAAATGAAGTTCTTCCGCAACAGCCTTGGCGGTATCGTAATTGTCTCCGGTGAGCATGATAACGTCTATCCCATGCTTTTGCAACTCTGAAATCGCTTCTTTACTCGTTTCCTTAATCTTATCTGCAATTACTACAAAGCCTGCAACCTTGCCGTCAACAGCGAGCATGGGGACAGTCTTTCCTTTCTGCTGCTCCTGTACAATACGCGCCTTGAGCTCATCAGACAAGGTTGCAGTGACCGCTTCCATCATTTTTTCATTCCCAAGTGCCACCTGTTTGCCATGAATAATTCCGGTTACTCCTTTTCCGGTAACCGAATTAAATTTCTCTACCGGCAAGACAGAAACTTTATGAGCTCTTCCGAATTTACCGGTAGCATCTGCCAATGGATGCTCACTGTTCCGGTTGATGGAAACCACATATTCCCACACTTCTTTTTCAGAGAAACCGGCACCGGCTTCAATTTTCTCTACAGAAGGCTTGCCCTCGGTTATGGTTCCGGTTTTGTCTATGATCAGCGCATCAATTTTATTTAAAGTCTCCAGAGATTCGGCATTCTTAATTAAAACACCGTTTTGCGCACCTTTCCCCACCCCGACCATCACTGACATGGGGGTGGCCAATCCGAGAGCACAAGGACACGCAATAATCAGCACGGCAATGGCATTGACCAAGGCATACACATAAACCGGCTCCGGACCAAAGATAGCCCACACAATAAACGTAATTACCGAAACAAGCACCACAATTGGGACAAACCATCCGGAGATTTTATCTGCCAGTTTTTGAATGGGGGCACGGCTCCTGCTCGCCTGGTTAACCATATGGATGATTTGAGAAAGTAGCGTGTCTGCCCCGACTTTTTCAGCTTCCATCACAAAAGTTTGGTTGCCGTTAAGGGTTCCCGAACTAACGGCATCACCTACACCTCTTGATACCGGAATGGGCTCGCCCGTGATCATAGATTCATCTACGCTGGTCTCCCCTTCCACGATTTTCCCGTCAACCGGAATTTTCTCCCCAGGCTTTACACGAAGCAAATCGCCCACTACAATTTTTTCAATAGAAATTATCTCTTCCTCCCCGTTCACAATGCGCACCGCCTTGTTAGGTGCTAATTTCAACAGCTCCTTTACAGCCGAATTGGTACGCTGATGTGCGCGGGCTTCCAAAACCTGACCCATCAACACCAAAGTCAAAATCACCGTAGCCGCCTCAAAATATACATGCACCGTTCCTTCCTCCGTCTTAAACTGTGCCGGAAAGAAATCGGGAACAAGCAAGGCAAAAACACTAAATATCCATGCCACGCCCGCACCGATCCCAATGAGGGTGAACATATTGAGATTTCTGGTAACAATAGAGCGATAAGCCCGCTCAAAAAACATCCATGTAGCATAAAATACGACAGGTATGGAAAGCGCAAACTGCACCCAATCCCAAAAAATCATAGGCATCCATTTCGGAAACGGATTAGAGGGAATCATATCAGACATGGCTATTATGAAAATAGGTAGCGTAAATGCCACCGCAATCCAAAACTTGTTAAGGAGTTTCTTATATGTTTTTTCTTCTTCTGAAATATCCGGCTCCACGAGAACCAAGTCCATTCCACAAATGGGGCAGGATCCGGGTTCATCGGAAACAACCTCAGGATGCATAGGGCAAGTATATTGGGTAGCTGTGGGAAGGACTGAGGCTTCTCTCACCAGATCCATTCCGCAAACCGGACAGTCGCCGGGCTTGTCATAGGTCTTATCGCCTTCACAGTGCATGGGGCAGTAATAAGTGCCGGCGCCCAATTTCTCTTCCTGCTTTCTTTTTTCCTCTTTCTTGGCAAGGTGACGCTGCGCTGCCTCGGCATCTCCCGGAAGCGCAATGGAATATTGCCCGCCGTCAGCTTCCAGCACCGCTTGAAAGGTTTCCAGCGGAACATGAGCGTCCATCTCAATCGCCGCTTCCCCTTTCTCCAGATCCACTTTTACGTGTGTAACATCCTTAACCTCGCTTAGCATGTCCTGTACATGGTGTTTACAACCATTACAGGTCATGCCATATATTTTATATGTATGTTTCATAGCTTTCTTTTTTAAACAAAACCGGCAGGAAATTAGGAATCCAAAACTCCTGCCGGCAGATACATGTTTGATCTCTGAATGTTATTTTTCAGATATCCGATATCCGCTGTCATCCTCGGCAAGTGCTTTCTCAAATACGGGCAAAGGAATCTTTTTTTCCGATTCAATCACTGCTTCACCCCTTTCCAAATTAACCTTGGCATCAGAGACTTCGGGTATCCTGTTCAAAACTTTCTCCACATGGCTTCGGCATCCGCCACATGTCATTCCTGATATTTTATAAGTATGAGTCATAATTGTAAGTGTTTCTGCAAAAGCAGATAAGTTAAAACAAAAAACCTCTACTGCAAAAGCGGAAGAGGTTGGTCATAAAATGATTTAAAATCTTCTAAGCGAAGAGAAATTAATTGATTTCTGTTTCTACTCTTCCACATCTCAGCATCTTATCGCCGAAATAAGGGTTTAATATTTTTTTATCGGTACTAATCCAGTAGGCACCTTTATCATTAAATGCCATTGGGCAGTATTGTCTGTAAAGCGTGCCGGATGCAATGTTGCCTTCCACAGTCTTTAACATCCAGTCACTAATGGTTTCAAAACCTTTTCGTAGAATATCTATATCATCAGATTCTGCCATTAACTGAGCAACTCCGCGCACCTCATCATTGGCTTCAAGTGATCCTTCGTGAATCTGCTTAGAGAGTTTTTCAGCCTCTAACTGACCTTCTTTTCCGTCTGTATTGATTAAAGCAGTTTGCAATCTTAGGTATTGTGCAAAAACTTCGGCCACTTCTTCGTTGTTGAATTCAACATTCCCCGGAGCTATGGCATATACCTCTTTATGTTCTTCCGTCTCAACAGTCACCACTTCAGGTTCTGTGCTTTTTGAATCTTTACATGAAAAGAACGAAAAACCGGCAAGGGCTACTATCAAAAATGAAAATTTTCTCATATTATTCGTGTATTTGATATGTGATTAAAATACAATTAAAAAAACAAGGCAAAGATACGAAAATCAAACCGTTTTCTTCTTGTGAAAATAAAACGCAGGCAACAGCAATAAAAGCAATAGCGGCTGAATCAAAAAACGTCTTACGTAGAACAAAATCATCGGATCTGACGTAGGTGAAGACGTTTTCAAAATGATGGAAAAAAGGGTTATCAGAACGGCAAATACCAATACGTAAAGTAAGACAGACAACTTCATGATCTCTTTATCTTTAAATACAAACCATAAAATACCCAAAGATGCCAAACTATTGAGAAGAAATCGGAAACCCGTATGCAAAAGAAGTTTTCCGAAAACCAGATCCGGCACAGGCAATTGCTTATAATCTCCTTTAAAATATTCCAGCAAGGGATCATAGAATAAGGTTTCTTCAAATGCCCGAATCAGAAGCAATATCACAATAAGCAGCACAATGGCTAGGATAGCAATGATTTTTCTCATGAATCTTTATCTGATTTATCTGATTTAATAGACCGTATCCAAGCAATCCATAAAACCAGCACCATTCCATAAATAAGTGCCGGAAAAACTACGCCATGCAAAGTATGATTATGCTCGGGATATTTATGGAGCGCAACTGTGAGCAAAGCAATGCGCAACACGTTTACGATATAGATTAAAACCGTGCCCGCCAGGAGAAAAAGAAAGGTTTTTTTAAATCCCTGAGCAAAAGAAATGACAAACGAAAAGAAAAGGATGATGACACTGATGGCATTACATCCTTCTACCACATTGACCGAAAATCCGGGATCAATGGTCAACAATTTCCCTTCCCCAACGGTATAATCTTGCAATTGCGTCTTGTATCCGAAAGCCTCCAGAACAGCAGCGCTTTGCTTGGCAACCAGTTCGGTGAAAAAATCAGGATAGTAAGCACTGTCCGCAGACGCCTTTAAATAGAAATTGTAAAGGACACTTAAAAGAAAATAGGAACCAAAAAAGATGACGATAAAAAGAATGACCGACTTATATTTAATGAAAACGTCTTTCAAATTTGTAGATTTTTTAACAAATATAAATTTTTTTGATTCGCAACTTGCAATCAGTCTAAAATAACTTCTAATATGACTCTTGAAGCCCTTAAAGATCCCGTTCTTGACCTATTGAATAACAGCTCGCATTCCGTTACCGAAAGGCTAAACGAAGTCTGTGCATATTTACAAAAAAGCGTTTCCTATTATGACTGGGTCGGATTTTATTTTGCCGACTTCCCTACCAAGACTTTGCATCTAAAAGCTTTTGCCGGCGAGCCCACGGATCATGTAGCTATTCCGTTTGGCAAAGGAATATGCGGGCAGGTGGCAGTCTCAAATGCTAACTTTGTAGTTCCCGACGTCACGGCACAAGACAATTATATTTCCTGTAGTGTCCATGTGAAATCAGAAATAGTTGTACCCTTGTTTAAGGACGGCAAAAACGTGGGACAGATTGATATTGACTCACACTACATCGAAGCGTTCTCAGAAAAAGATGAGGATTTTCTAGAGTGGGTAAATCAACAAGTGGCTAAAATCCTTATTTCCGATGCTCAAGGAAACCTTTCCTTTTGATACGCATCGTTCCGTTCCCTTAGCACACCGCTGCCATTACATCCCCGTACGTATGGCTTCAACCGGATCCAGACGTGAAGCGGAAATAGCCGGCAGAATCCCTGATATGAGCCCTATAATAGCTGAAATAGAAGCCCCTATAATCATATTCTTAACAGAGAGCACAAAGGTGAAACTTCCGGTAAATTGAGAAACAATGGTAGCGGCCAAATACACCATTATCAAACCGATAAGACCGCCAATAACTGCAAGAATCACCGCTTCAAATAGGAATTGGAAAAGAATAAACCGGTTTTTAGCTCCCAGAGATTTTTGAATACCTATGAGGTTGGTACGTTCTTTTACGCTCACAAACATGATATTTGCAATTCCGAATCCGCCCACAAGCAAAGAGAATCCACTAATAACTAACCCGATAACATTCATTGTCTTAGTGATTTCGTCTATAAATGCGGCAAAACCCTTCATTTCATTTACGAAGAAAGTACTGGTCTGGTCCGATTTAAGTCCTCTTTTTAGTCGTAAGACCTGAATAAGCGTGGCTTTAAATTCTTCAGGATCTACATGATTTGCCGGTTTCAAGACAATTTGTGGGAATGTATTCTTACTTTGACTCCCATACAACCTTAATGCAAATGTGGCCGGAATGTACACGATATCATCTTTTGACGGACCAAACACACCGGCACCTTCTTTTTTCAGTACTCCGATGACCGTAAATTTTCGTCCATACAGCCGAATACTTTTTCCTATAGCTTGTGGAGAAGAACCGAAAAGTTTGTCTGCCACTGCATGTCCCACAACGGCCACCTGAGATCCGCTGTTAGATTCTGCAGCATTAAAGAACCGCCCCTCTTCAAATTTCAAATTTTCTATATCAAAATAACCTTCGGTAATCGTGCCGATTGGAACTTGGTCAATTTGGTTCTCTTCATATTTAACGTTTTCGGAAGGAGTATTCAGACTAAAAGTGATAGCTCCAAGATTGGGAAGGTTTCGTTCTAAATATTGAAACTCTTCATAAGTTACCACCGGGAACTGTTCCCACTTCCAACGCGGAACATCGGTAGGACCAAAACTAATGTGAGAAACGATCATGGTATTCACATCGAGTCCACTGATAGAACTTTCAATTTCCTTCTTCAAAGAATCTACCGCTGCAAGAATGGCAATGATGGAGAAAATACCAATCGTTACGCCGACGAGAGAAAGAAATGTACGCAGTTTATTATTGCGTAAAGCATTTATGGCGAAGGTGAAACTTTCTTTGAGAATTCTCAGATAAATGAGCATGAGTTGTGGGTATTTCTGTTAAAAAAGAATGCCGGTTTAAGCAAAAACAATAGATGCAAAAATAGGTTCTAATAGAAAGACGTTTTCTCTTTCATAATGTTACAAATTTAGTATGCAATTCTGTACTTTTGCACCTTTCTTAATCGGTTATTATTTTTCTTCATGAACTCCCCAAAAAAAATTCAGGCAGCTCTTATTTCTGTTTTCAATAAAGACGGGTTAGAACCTATTGTAAAAAGGCTGCACGAGCAAAACGTATCTCTCTATTCTACAGGAGGTACCGAGATTTTTATCCGCAATCTAAACATTCCTGTAATTCCTGTGGAATCGATTACGGAATATCCTTCCATCCTTGGCGGGCGCGTAAAAACATTGCACCCTAAAATTTTTGGAGGCATCCTAAATCGTCAAGACAATGCTGAGGATATTCGTGAAATGTCTATGTATTCCCTGCCCCAAATAGACTTGGTAGTAGTAGATTTATATCCTTTTGAAGACACCGTAGCATCCGGAGCTTCTGAAGAAGATATTATTGAAAAGATTGATATTGGCGGCATTTCTCTGATTCGTGCTGCTGCAAAGAATTACAAAGACACCGTTTGCATTTCTTCTGTAGAAGATTATGCCGAGTTTCTGCAAATACTGGAGACCGGCGCCGGGGTAACTTCATTGGAAGAAAGAAAATATTTCGCCAAGAAAGCTTTTCACAACTCCTCTCATTATGACACTGCCATCTTCAATTATTTCAATTCCGAAGACACTGACGATGCTTTTGGAGGAAGGCTGAACGTATTGAAAATGAGCGAAGGAAAAGGTGAGGTTTTGCGCTATGGAGAGAATCCGCATCAGAATGGTATTTTCTATGGAAATTTTGATGCCACCTTTGACAAACTGCACGGGAAAGAATTGAGTTACAATAACCTTTTAGACGTGGATGCCGCCGTAAATATTATGGCAGAATTCAAAGATGAAGCCCCCACCTTTGCCATTCTAAAACACAATAATGCTTGCGGACTCGCACAGCGCACTACGGTATTGGAAGCATATGAGGCCGCTTTAGCCGCTGACCCGGTATCTGCTTTTGGCGGCATTCTTATTTCCAACAAAACGATAGACGCAGCAGCTGCCAAAGAAATAGATAAGCTGTTTTGTGAAGTTGTAATTGCACCGGCCTATGAGGCAGAGGCATTGGAAATCTTAAAAGGAAAGAAAAACCGTATCCTATTGGTTTTAAAAGAATACCCTCTTCCCAACATGTTAGTTCGCACTTGCTTGAATGGGTTACTGGTGCAAGATCGGGACAATGTAACTGACAGTCGGGAGATTTTAACATACCCCACCAACAACAAACCATCAGAAAACGAGTTAGAAGATTTATTGTTTGCGTCAAAAATTTGCAAGCATACAAAGAGTAATACTATCGTATTGGTAAAAGGACGACAACTCATGGCTAGCGGAACGGGGCAAACGAGCCGCGTAGATGCACTCAAGCAAGCCATTGAGAAGGCGCATTCTTTTGAGTTCGATTTAAAAGGGGCGGTGATGGCCAGCGATGCCTTTTTTCCTTTTCCGGACTGTGTGGAGATTGCCAACAATGCAGGGATTACTTCGGTAATTCAGCCCGGCGGCTCCATTAAAGACGACCTGAGCATCGACTATTGCAATGCACATGAAATGTCTATGGTATTTACCGGAGTAAGACATTTTAAACATTAATTTTTTACATTTGTTAAAAACAGATTTTAACCCTTTCAATCCTACCGAATAAAATATGGGATTTTTTGATTTTTTGACTGAAGATATTGCATTCGACTTAGGTACTGCAAACACTTTAATTATTCATAATGATAAAGTTGTAGTGGATGCTCCCTCCATAGTTGCACGTGATCGGACCACCGGAAAAATAATTGCCGTGGGTCGAGAAGCAGCAATGATGCAGGGAAAAACTCACGAAAATATTAAAACCGTTCGCCCCTTAAAAGATGGTGTAATTGCAGATTTTGATGCCAGTGAGAAGATGATCAACATGTTCATCAATGACATTCCGGCATTAAAAAAACGATGGATAAAACCCTCGCTTCGCATGGTTGTCTGTATCCCCAGCGGTATCACCGAGGTTGAAATGCGTGCGGTTAAAGAAAGCGCTGAAAGAGTAAACGGAAAAGAAGTGTATTTGATTCCCGAGCCCATGGCGGCAGCAATTGGTATTGGGGTAGATATTATGCAACCCAAGGGAAATATGGTGGTGGACATAGGGGGCGGAACTACCGAAATTGCAGTGATTGCTTTGGGAGGAATTGTTTGTGACCGTTCCGTTAAAATTGCGGGAGACGTTTTTACGAATGACATTGTTTATTACATGCGTACGCAACACAACTTATATGTGGGAGAACGTACAGCTGAGAAAATAAAAATACAAATAGGAGCCGCAACCGATGATCTTGAAGTTCCACCCGATGAAATGGAAGTCCAAGGCCGCGACCTTCTCACCGGAAAACCGAAGCAAGTAGAAGCATCTTATCGGGAAATAGCCAAAGCTTTAGACAAATCAATCCTAAGAATAGAAGATGCCGTGATGGAAACGCTCTCTCAAACTCCTCCCGAGCTTGCAGCAGACATCTACAATACCGGAATATACCTAGCCGGAGGAGGATCTATGTTACGCGGACTTGATAAACGGCTCTCTCAAAAAACCGATTTACCGGTTTATATTGCCGAAGACCCTCTACGTTCTGTAGTGCGCGGAACCGGCATTTGTTTAAAAAACCTGAATAAATATAAGAGTGTATTAATAAAATAGAAAATAGTCTATCGCGAATATCCCCTTTTGCAATCTGAACTGGTATGATATTGTAAAGTGGCGGCGGTGACCGGGTTCAATCCATAAGAACAGACGGGAATGCAGCAGATAATTTATTTTTTTATCAGAAACAGGAATTTTCTCCTATTCACGCTTCTATTTATTATCTCTCTTTTGCTGACCATCCAGACGCACAACTATCACAGTGATAAGTTTCTAAGTTCGGCAAATGCCGTTACCGGAAGAATATATGAAATAAAATCCGGCATTACAGGCTATTTTTCCTTAGGAAGTGAGAACAAGAAACTGTTGGACGAAAACCTAACCCTGCGAAAAGAGCTTGAATATTTTCGGGAAAACTTTCAACCCAATACTCCCGACACTACCGTGTTTCCACATTTCAGCTATTACACGGCGCGCCTGATCAACAATAACTATTCACACACAAAAAACTATTTGACCATAAACCGAGGAGAACGCCACGGAATCAAAACCGATATGGGAGTAATTTCAGATCGCGGGTTGGTGGGAATTGTGAACCGAGTGTCCAAAAACTTTGCTACAGTGCAGTCCATTTTGAATACCAACAGCCGGACCAATGCCAAATTAAAAAGTTCCGGACACTTTGGCACCCTGATCTGGAACACCAAAGACCCGAACGTGGTGCAACTTATAGATATTCCCCGCCTTGCCGAACTTACCGTAGGTGATACCATCGTAACCGGCGGCAGATCTGTTATTTTTCCGGAAGGGATACTCATAGGTGTTGTGAAAGACTATAAGCCCGACACCAAGGATGATAATTACTACACAGTAGATGTAGCTCTGTTTAATGATATGACAAGTATTGAACATGTATATCTGATAGAAAACAGCTATGCCGAAGAAATTTTAGAACTAGAAAACGCTGCCGGAGATGTGGAGTAATACAGTTTTTTCTCAAATAGGAAGGTTTCTGATATTGGTGTTCCTACAGGTTTTTCTGTTAAACAACATCAATCTGGCAGGATATATTAATCCCTACGTATACATTCTTTTTATCATTCTATATCCGCTCGACGGAAACAGCACTTTATTGATTCTATGGAGTTTTTTGTTAGGGCTTTGTATCGATATTTTTGAAGATAGCGGTGGAGTTCAGGCGGCAGCTTCTGTTTTTGCAGCATTTGTGAGACCTTTTGTGTTAAAATATTCCTTTGGTGTAAGTTATGAATACAACGTCGTCAAACTATCCACAGCGGCAGTATCAGAGAAGATAACATATATTGGCTCAATAATTTTGGTACATCATTTGGTGATGTTTGCCTTGGAAATTTTTAGTTTTAGCCATATCGGGCTTTTATTGAAATCTACATTTTTTTCAGGTATTTTCACCTTTGTCCTAATTTATGCGAGTCTATTGCTCTTTAGCAAAAAAGTAGAATGAGGAAAATAATTCTTATCGGATTGGTTCTTATGACCGGTGTCATCTTTGGCGCCCGACTTTTTTACTTGCAAATTCTTGATAACTCATCAGATTCTCTTCGCCAAAACAGTGCGATAAAAGTTGTTTATGATTATCCACAAAGAGGCTATATGTTTGACAGAAATGGAGAATTATTGGTCTCTAATCAACCTTCTTATGACGTGATGGTTGTTCCGCGAGATGTAAAAAATCTCGACACTCTTGAACTTTGCAAGCTCTTGGATATTTCCAAAGAAACTCTTACGGATATTCTTGAAAAAGCTTGGGTTTATTCTCCCCGTCTTCCTTCTGTGGTGATCCCGCAACTGAACAAGGCTGATTATGCAACGCTATCTGAAAAAATGTATAAATATGAAGGGTTCTACATTCAAAGAAGATCGTTGCGTGAGTATCAAGTAAATCACTCTGCCAACGTTTTAGGATACATTGCCGAAGTAAATCAGGCCACACTCGATAACAATCCCTACTACCAATCCGGTGAACTCATTGGTACTGCCGGTGTGGAAAAACAATACGAAGATGTGTTGCGAGGCACAAAGGGCGTGAAATTTATTCAAAGAAACCGTTTCAATCAAGATATGGGTCCGTATAAAGAAGGGATTTTTGACACGCTTCCAATTCGCGGTCACGATATCCAACTGACTATCGACAATAGGCTTCAGGAATACGGCACAGAATTGATGAAAAATAAACGTGGCGGAATTATAGCCATAGAACCCTCCAGCGGCGAAATTCTTGCTTTAATTACAGCACCAAGTTATGACCCCGGGCTGCTCGTAGGGCGAGAACGATCTCGAAATTTTACCAAATTATGGTATGACACCATTTCCAAACCTTTGTATAATCGAGTATTGATGGGAGAATACCCACCGGGCTCCCCCTTCAAAACGCTAACTGCCTTAATAGGACTGGAAGAAGGTGTTATTAGTACGCGGGAAACAGTTTCGTGTCACGGCGGATATAACTATGGAGGAAGACGTATGCTCCGCTGTCACCGCCACGCTTCACCTTTGGATATGGTTGGCGCCATTGCAAATAGTTGCAACTCTTATTTTTCCGTTGCCTATCGCCGAACTATTGAAAAATATAAAACTCCTCAGGAAGGGATTGATCGCTGGAAGGAGCATCTTAGCAGTTTCGGGCTTGGAGACTTTCTCGGATATGACCTTCCTACAGGAAGACGTGGTTTTATACCTAATTCCGAATTTTATAACAGGGCCTACCGCTACCCCAAATACCGTTGGTATTCCACTGCTACCATTTCCAACGGAATTGGTCAGGGTGAGGTTTCTATGACCCCCATTCAAATGGCAAATTTTACCGCCATTATCGCAAACAGAGGCTGGTACTACACCCCGCATATTGTTAAGAACATCATAGGCCCGGATACCATTCCGAGCCAATATAAAGTGAAACATTACACCACCGTTTCTCCAAAACACTTTGAACCCATTGTTGAGGGAATGCATCAGGTTTATAAACGAGGAACAGCATCTTCCCTTCAGGTTCCCGGAATTGAAATTGGAGGAAAGACCGGCACCGCTGAAAATTTTACCAGAATCAACGGAAAAAGAGTCCAGTTGACAGATCACTCCATTTTTATAGCCTTCGCGCCGGTGGATGACCCAAAAATTGCAATTGCCGTATTTGTGGAAAACGGTTACTGGGGCTCCAGATGGGCAGGACGTATAGCCGGCTTAATGATTGAAAAATATCTTAAAGGCGAGATCTCCCGCACCGATATGGAAAAATTTATTCTTGAAGGAAGTCTTGAAGATGAATATGCAAAACCTTGGAGCGGTCAACCTTTTAGCATAAACAAATAATGAGTGGAAACAGCAGCAATTTAAGGTTTGATTGGTTGATGATTTTCCTCTATGCTATTCTGGTTGGAATGGGATGGGTGAATATCTATTCAGCATCCCTTAACGATTCTGCATCGGGATATTTTGATATTTCTCAGATTTACGGTAAGCAAATGATGTGGATTGGCTTGAGCGTGGTTCTAATCATCTTTATTTTAGCCATAGAAAGTAAATTCTATGAACGTTTTGCGAGTGTAATCTATATCATCGGTCTTTTATCCCTTGCCGGTTTATTTGTATTTGGCCGAACCATTGCAGGAACAACCGCTTGGTATGACTTCGGAGGGTTTAGCATTCAGCCGGCAGAATTCGTTAAAGCAACTACGGCCCTGGCCCTGGCAAAATACATCAGTGACATTCAGACCAATGTGACCGAATTTAGATTTCAAATAGGTTCTTTTTTAATTTTGGCACTGCCCGTTATTCTTATTCTTTTACAACCGGATCCGGGAAGCGTACTGGTCTATTCGGCTTTTATTTTCCCACTCTATCGCGAAGGATTGCACGGAGTTTATCTATTACTGGGACTTGCAGTTACCATTCTCTTTGTTGCCACCCTTGCACTTGATGACTGGTGGATTGTATCTATCGGGGTTGTGGTTATTGCTGCTTTTCTCTATTTCAAAAACCGAAAAAAACGCCCGAATATCTTCAAATATATCCTGCTGGTCCTGGCTTGTGTGGCCTTCACTTTTTCCGTGGATTATATATTCGATAATGTTTTTAAACAGCATCATAGAGATCGATTCAATATTGTATTAGGGAAGGAAGTAGATGCCCGGGGGATTGGATACAACACCCATCAGAGTGAAATAGCCATTAGCAATGGCGGATGGTTTGGCAAAGGATGGACTGAAGGGACACAAACCAAAGGAAACTTTGTGCCTGAACAACATACGGATTACATTTTTAGTACCGTGGGAGAGGAATGGGGTTTTGTGGGAAGTATGACAGTGGTTCTCCTTTTTATCGGATTGATATCCAGAATAATATATCGTTCCGAAAAACAAAAAACCCAATTTGGTCGCGTTTATGGCTATAGTGTTGCTGCCATTCTCTTTATTCATTTTGCCGTAAATATTGGAATGGTTACCGGCATTTTCCCAACTGTAGGAATTCCTTTGCCTTTTTTCAGCTATGGTGGCTCGGCATTATGGGGATTCACTATTCTGCTCTTTATTTTCATAAAGCTGGATGCCACAAATTATCATTATGCTTGACGCACATCCAGAGCATCTCTCAGCGCATTTCCCATCAACATAAAAGCGGTAACTAAACTCATTATAGCAATACCGGGGATTAATGCCAGGAAAGGTTTACCTAAAATTATATGTGCATAGTGATCTTTGATGATTCCTCCCCAACTTGGTATGGGCGGCTGGGCACCAATCCCCAGAAAAGAAAGACCACTTTCTACCAAAATGGCACTGGCAAAATTGGCCGCCGATATAATAATTACCGGAGCCAGACTGTTTGGCAATATGTGCCCGGTAATGATGCGGAAGTCTTTAAAACCTAAGGCCCTGGCAGCAGTTACAAATTGCATTTGTTTCACTCCCATCACCTGCCCTCTTACCACACGCGCCACTTCCACCCACATGGTAAGCCCGACAGCCACAAAAACTTGCCAAAATCCTTTTCCTAAAGCAAGGGTAATGGCAATCACCAACAACAAGGTTGGAATAGACCAAGTGACATTAATGAGCCACATGATTATGGCATCTGTTCTCCCTCCAAAATATCCCCCAATGGCACCTAAAGAAATTCCTACAACGAGTGAAATAAACACAGCCACAAATCCAATAGCCAAGGAAACGCGCATACCAATGATCAATCTGCTGAGCATATCTCGGCCATACTTATCTGTTCCTAAGAGAAAAGTTTTTTTCGAAATATATTTTGAAGGGATATCTTCTACTGTCTTGATCCCGGGAAAAAGATGCGAGGAAAATTCTTTAGACAATCCCGGAGAACCATCAGCGGTATATTCTATGATTTCTATGCCGTCTTCTAATAACTTAAAGGAAGAAATTGGAATTTCGGAATCAGGATTTTTCTTCCCGAAAAAAAAGACATCTAAAGGATGCTGGTCATTAACCGCAGCGGGAATACTCAAAACTGAAACACTAAATCCGGGATTCTTGGAATGGATGGAAAGGTGCATTTGGTTTGCATTGCGCGAATTATCAGGCACAATGGCATAGGCAAAAAGAGCTACTAATGCACATAAAACAATAAAAACAAAACTACCTACACCCCATAAGTTCCTCCTGAACCTCTGGAATGCCAAAGCCGATAAAGAAGAAGATGATGATCTCACTGTTCAAATGTATGAATATGCACCATCAAAACAACAAAGGATTCTAAAGTTTGTAGCAACTTTAAAATCCTTTGAGCTTGGATTAATATTATTCTTATTTCTTTTTCTTTTTGTTCTCTGTTGCCGAGGTTTTGACAGCCGGCTGTAAATCTTTCAGCACATTAACTGCCTCTTCTACATAGATATCTTTATTAAGATTCTTGTGCCAGCGTCTTCTTTTTTCTGCCAGAGTAGTATCTTTTTCCATTAAGGCAACTTCGTAAGGAAGAGAACTGAAATTGAGGTTATTTTTATAGTCATCAAGCTCTTTGTATTTCTCTGTTTCGGCCTTTCTTGCCATCATATCTGCTTTGTATTCATTGAAGTTCAGATTTACTTCTTTTTCATCCCTCCGAGCTTTGATCCATTTGGCATTTTCATCTATCAATAGAATTTTCTCATTATTTTTTATACGGACCTTGCTCTCTTCAATGGCCTTAGCTAAATCCTGCCCGCTTGACCATTCTACATATCGAGCCGGATTGATTTTATCATAAGGAAGCGGATTGTCATAATCTTTTTCTCCAATGTCAATGTAAGCATATCTATCCGGAATGACCACATCGCTTTTCACCCCTTCCAATTGTGTAGAACCGCCATTGATTCTATAGAATTTCTGAGAGGTGAGTTTGACAGCGCCAAGATCACCCACATCACTGTTTCGGAGCCAGTCATTCAGATCTACCATATTTTGTACAGTTCCTTTTCCATAGGTTTGCTTACTTCCAATAATTATAGCTCTTTTATAATCTTGCAATGCCGCAGCTACAATCTCTGATGCCGAGGCGGAAAGTTCATTAACAAGAACCACCAATGGGCCGTCCCAGTCTATAGAGCTGTCTTCATCTTTCAGGATCTGGGTAGAGCCTGTAGAAGCAACCTGCACAACAGGGCCTTTTTCAATAAACAAACCCGTAATATCTACTGCTGTCTTTAAGGATCCGCCGCCATTATCACGAAAATCGAGGATTAAGCCTGTTATTCCTGCCTCTTTCAATCGAGCAATTTCTCTTTTAACATCTGAGGCAGCGTTTCTCTCTCGGTAGTTTTGCATGTCAAAATAGAATTGAGGCAAATTGATTATCCCGTAGAGTTCATTATCTTTTTTAATTAAGGAAGACTTTGCATAGGTTTCTTCCAGCTCAACAACATCTCTGGTCAATGTCTTGTCATCTATAGATCCGTCCACATGCTTAATGGTGAGTGTTACCTTTGAACCTTTTGGCCCTTTAATTAATTTTACAGCATCGTCTATTCGCATTCCAACGATGCTTGTCCCTTCTTCTTCTTTTTCTTGTTTTACTTTTAGAATGACATCTCCCACTTTCAACTCATCATTTCTCCAGGCAGGTCCGCCACTGATGATTTCTACTATGGTGATATAATCATTCTTTTTCTGGAGACGCGCCCCAATTCCTTCAAGTTTTCCTGACATTTGAAGATCAAAACGATCTTTATCCGGTGGTGCAAAATAATTGGTATGCGGATCAAAAGCCTCCATGATGGTGTTTAAGTAAACTCCATAATAATCTTTCCGTTGAAGATCTCCGGTAAATTCAAAATATTCATCCAATGATTTCTTTGTACTTTCACGTGCCTCTTTCTCAAGCTCCTTGAGTGATTTAATTTCTGTTGTTTTAGCAGTATTAGTTGTCGAATCATTCTTTTTCTTCATGTTCTCTTGAGTCTCAACCGAATCATAATAAGTGGAGAGCACCGTGAACTTTAGTTGCTGATTCCACCGCACTTGCAAGTCTTCAAGATTTTTAGCATAGGCTAAATTGTCATAATCTACATTGATTACATCTTTTTGATTAAAATCAAAGGGTTGCTCAAGCACTACGGGATATATTTTTTTTACATCTTCCACTCTTTCTATGAACCTTGAATAAACCAATTCGAAAAAAGAGAGATCCTTATTTTTAATTTGATCGTCTATTTGATGCTTATATTGACTAAATTCTTCAATATCCGATGCAATAAAATATCTTTTTAAGGGATCAAGACCGTTTATGTACTTATTAAAAACATCTTCAGAAAAGGCATCATCGATGGGTCGTGGATCATAATGACCTCTCTCGAGAACATAAGTAACAAGATTCAATAGAAGTTTATCCCGGTCCGGATCATAAAATTCTTTGGTGGTAAAGCTACAAGATGCTACTGCTACGAAAAGAGCAAGAAGCACCAGTTTGAAATTCTTCTTCAAAATCTGCATATGCTATTCTTAAATATATGGAAGTGCCTAAATTATATAAAAAACCGTGCCAGCAGTAGGGAAAGCCAATAATTTTTTGTTAAATGGATTGCACTTGAAACACTTAAGCCGAATCAATTATTAACTGTACTTTTGAGAAAATTTTTTATCCGACGATGGCAGAAGAAAAACCTTTAATTTTAGTTACCAATGATGATGGCATAAATGCTCCGGGAATAAGAGCGCTTATAGAAGTAATGAGTTCTTTAGGAGATGTTTGTGTAGTTGCTCCGGATTCTCCACAGAGCGGAATGGGACACGCCATAACTATAAACGATGCAATTTACTGCAACAGGATTAAAGAAGCGAGCAGCGAGTTTGAAGAATATAGCTGTAGCGGAACACCGGTTGATTGTGTCAAAATAGCAGTTAGTGAAATTTTGCATCGAAAGCCCGATCTTTGCGTGAGCGGAATAAATCACGGCAGTAATTCATCTATAAACGTAATTTATAGCGGAACAATGAGTGCTGCGGTGGAAGCCGGGACATTGGGAATTCCGGCCATTGGTTTTTCTCTTATGGATTTCTCTTATGAAGCAGATTTCAACCCTGGTAAAAAATTTATCAAGAAAATTGCGTCTCGGGTTTTACAAAATGGTCTTCCACAAGGCGTAGTTCTCAATGTCAATATACCAAAACTGAAAGCAAGTGAAATTCGAGGAATTAAAGTTTGCCGGCAGGCTAATGCCCACTGGTTGGGGATTTTTGATAAACGAACCAATCCATTAGGTAGAGATTACTATTGGATGACAGGCGAAATGGTTAATCTTGATAACAATAATGACACTGATGAGTGGGCGCTGAAGGAGGGATATATTTCAGTAGTTCCTGTACAGTTTGATCTCACTGCCCATCACGCCATTTCCGATTTAAAAGGATGGAATTTATAAAGCATCATTTATGAAATCAAAATCTATGATAGTAGAAATCCTTATTGGGATTATCTTTGGTCTTGTCGCAAATGTTATTGGGATTTATCTGTATTTGTTTTTCTTTTTTGATCTCCAAGACGGAATCAGAAACACCTTAAGAATCGCTGCAAGTAATGATCTACTCGGGAAAATTATTTCTCTTGGTGCATTGCTGAATCTTCCAACTTTTTTTATCCTTCTTAGAAAAGGTTATTTCTACAGGGCTCGAGGTGTAGTTTTAGCTACCTTAGTAGCTGCAATAGGTATTTTAATTTCAAAATTTATTTAAATATGAAACGGGCCGTATTTCCGGGAACTTTTGATCCCATCACCTTGGGTCATGTTGACATTATTACCAGGGCCCTTCCCCTTTTTGATCAATTAATCATAGCCATTGGTGTTAATGCAGGAAAACAAGCCATGTTTTCTTTAGAAGAACGGATTTCATTTATTCAAAGAACATTTGATAATCCAAAAATACGCGTGGAAAGCTATGAAGGGTTAACCGTGAATTTTTGCAAACGTCACGATGCAAAATTCTTGGTACGGGGATTGAGAAACAGTACCGATCTCAATTATGAGCTACCAATCGCTCAGGCTAATTATAAAATGGCAGAAATTGACACAATCTTTTTGTTAAGTTCGCCGGAGGTAGCTTTCATTTCTTCTACCATTGTTCGAGATATTATGAAAAATGAAGGTGATTTTTCATCTCTTGTTCCTGCTGAGATTCTTTGACATCCAAAATCTAATCTCGTCTGAATCAACAGACCTCCGCATCATGTATAATGCAATAGTTGCCAAGAAAAGCAACTATTGCCTTTGCTAAAACAAATAATTCTAAAGTGTTAACTGCCCCTGCAAAAATTTCTGCTCACATACTATTCTTTGATAGTCATTTTTAGAAATCATACTTCCTTTCCAAAGCATATCGCAACAATTCTCCCCGTCCTGATAAACCTAATTTGTGGATCATATTCTTTCTGTGTTTTTCGACAGTGGAAACAGCAGTAAACCGTAATTTTGCAATTTCACTGGTAGATTTCCCTTCGCCAATATATTGTAATATTTCTCGCTCTGTCTTTGAGAGTATCGGTTTCTGGGTTGTTTTGACAGAAGATCTATTCAAAAAGTCAATATTGATTCCACTATCAAAAAAGGTTTGCCCATCTACCACCGCTCTTAGAGCATGAAGCACTTCCTCCAAAGGCGAATCTTTTAAAAGATACCCGGAAGCTCCTGCCTCTATCATTTGAGATACAGCTTCTTCCTGATTAAACATAGTAAACGCCACCACCTTAATATGCGGAAATTCAGATTTTATCAACTTGGTTGCAGCGATACCATCGATTTTCGGCATTTTAATATCCGTTAAAACGACCTGAGGCTTTTTCTTCCTTACGATGTTTAATAATTCTTCACCATCATTGGCAGTTCCTACTATTGTGAATTGTGTCTCATACTTTATCAATAGAGCAATTCCATCAACCAAACTCTGATGGTCCTCGGCAATGGCTACAGTAATCATATAGGTATATCTATTAAAATTGTGGTTCCTTTTCCCGGTGTAGAATCAACGGCCATACTACCTTCTATTTTTTCTACTCTACGCTCAATATTATTAAGACCCATCCCGCTTTGGGAATTCAAAGGATCAAATTCAAATCCAATTCCATTATCCTCAACTATAACACTCAAAGAATCTTCCAGTTGTGTAAGCGAAATCATAGCCTCACTAGCTCCTGAATGTTTGATGATATTGGTTACCAACTCCTGAATAATGCGGAATAATGTTATTTCTAATGAATTTTCAAGCCGTTCGTTAAGTCCGAAATAATTTAGATCAATCCTTAAATTCTTGGAAACAGAAGCATTTTTCACCAGTTTTTGAACTGCGGGCAGCAATCCATTTTTAGCAATTACTCCATCATTTTTTGCGTGTGCCATAGCTCTAATTTCGGCATAGGCATCTTCAAGTAGAGCGGCCGTTGTTTCATATAGATCTCGTCTATCCTCGTGGTGTGCCCTATTATTTTTTAAATATTCAAACTGCATTCTTGCCGCCGCTAATGTTGCTCCAACAGAGTCATGAAGTTCGCTTGCCAGTCTTTCTCGCTCTTTTTCTTGTCCTTCAACCATAGCGTCTATGGTGGCTAGCTCCTGTTCCTTTAATAATTTTTCCGCTTTTCGGATCTCAATTTCTCGTTGCTGTTCAATAATCCTTTGTTTCCGTTTCGAATTTTTAAACCAAAGCAGACCAATGGAAGAAACTGCAAAGAGCCCCCCTCCCAAACCTAGAGCAATATTTCGATTCTGCGTTCTTTTTGCATCTAGCTCCAGAGTGTCGGCACGCAATCTCTCGTTGTCATATTGTTCCTTGATCTTTGCCATATTCACATTCTGCGACACCTCGTTTATGGTGTCTTTAACTTTAATCAGTTTAATAAGATAAGCATATGCAGAATCATACTTTGCCATTTTTCCGTAGGCCTCAGCTATGTTCTCATAATATATTCGTTTCGTTTTCAAATTGAATCTTCTCAAAGGAATGGAATCCGCTTTTCTATAAAATTCAATTGCAGTTTTATAATCTCCCAATTTCTTATAGGCTTCCGCCTGATTATTATAATTGTATGAAAGATTCTCGTAATTCTGGTTTTTAGAATAAAAAGGAGCGGTGAGTTTAAAATAATACAGTGCGCTATCGTACTGTTTAAGCGTCGTATTATGGACTACACCTTTGTTGAAAGTCCAATTGATAGCATGGCTTTCTTCGTGGAGCGCATTTGCGAGATTAATGGCCTTATCGAAATATAATAATGCATTTTTTCCGTCATCCACTTTTAAATATACCACTGCCAATTTGGAATATGCAATAGCTTCATCTACCGGATTCCCGCAAGACGAAGATGCCTCAATAAATTCATCTAAAAAAGGCTGAGATGGCACAAGACTATTTGGTTGATGACTTAATACTTCCAGAATCAAAAGATCAGTCAGTGCTATTTTACAGGCAGCATCTAAGGAGAGAAAAATTTTTCTAGCCTCGATTAATTCAGCAAAAGCCAAATCGTGAAAACTTCTGGAAAAATGGACACTGCCTTTAAGATAATGATATTTTGCTCGATCTATTTCTTGCCAGGATCCGGGATTAATTCTTTCTATCAAAAATGCAGCACTATCTGTTTTCATTTCAGACAGCAGTCGCTCCACCCTTTCTAATTCTAATTGTTGCGCCGGGCAGATAAGAGAGCAAAAAATACATAGGAAAAAGAACATCCTTTTTACAGCCGAGGCATATCCGTTCCTATTAAAATTGAACCATCCTTGTCGTCTTGCGCCCATTCTTCTAAATTGTGAATTTCGTTATCATTATCAGTTCTTGCCAAATCATATTCTTCACATATCGGCAACTTATTTCCTGCGTATGATTTTCTGAGAGTTAATTCAATTTTTTGTTTAAAATCTATAGGCTCGGAAAAACTGATAGAAAAAACCGAACGCCGTTCAACCTTGTCGGAAATCTGAAGATGCAATTCAATTCTCTCCCTCCTATCACACCAATAGCAACCTATAAGAATAAAACCTTTTTCAGATTCTCTCAGGTTATCCAGCATCAAATCTAATTTTTGTGCCCTGGTTGGGGAGTCATTTTCCCAGTGAAATAGAGCTCTGATTAAAATGCTGTGATCCGTATTCCTAGCATCAAAGAGTGTTTGGTACGTAGAATGTCTAAAAAAAATATAATGCTCCTCCATAATATTCGAACTGTTGAGTATTACCACATAGATTAACATCAATAATACGAATATAATAGCAATCCACATGTACCCTGAGGAGGGTATTATAAACTGAAATAAACTCCTGATAGACTTGTATTGAAGACAGCCTTATCCGAGAAAAAAAATTTTAGAAGTATTCATCAGATTGAAAATTTTCAATCCTGAAGAAGTTTTTAAAAAACCTTTGTTTATCGAAGAGCATCAAAAAATTCTTATAATTTCGGGTGTGTCGAAGGGAAGGAGCAATGATGATTCTTACCAATAGAAAATAAAAACCCATTTCAATATTGCTTTTTTACTACTCTTATCATTTCTCAAAACCATAGAAATTGTCTCCGTATAGAGCCGTTATTTAATTAATTATCCCTCTGCTTCGTTAAGCGCATAAAAAAAGCCTTCATCAAATAAATGATGAAGGCTTTAAAGGAAGGCGGCGACCTACTCTCCCACGGATGCAGTACCATCGGCGCTGACGG
>DASRWC010000090.1:0-40570 GCA_035654795.1 Flavobacteriaceae bacterium | reverse complement strand
ATCGGGGGTAAAAATTTCTAAAATTGCCGGTCGGTCCTCCTTTTGAAATAAAAATGGAAGCAATTCTTCCAACTCTTCTTCATTATGTACACTGCAATAATCAAAGCCAAACATCTTTGCCAAATGAATGCCCGACAATTCATGTTTCGTTTCGAAAAATGTATCAAACAACGCCGTATCTTTTTCCCCGGGAAGTATTCTGAAAATACCCCCTCCTCCATTGTTAATCACAATGATTTTAAAATTGGCGGGAATATGCTTGTTCCAAAGTCCGTTACTATCATAGAAAAAACTGAGATCGCCGGTGATTAACAGTGTAGGAGATTCAGAAGCCACTGCTGCACCAACAGCCGTACTTGTGCTTCCATCAATGCCACTTGTTCCACGATTGCAGAAAACCTGAACACCTTCCTTAATGTCAAATAATTGGGCATAGCGAATAGTAGCGCTATTGCTCAATTGTAATTGCAACCCATCAGGCATCAAATCAAAGATGCGCTGAAATACCTTAAAATCGGAATAAGGAACTTTATCCTCATAATCCTTATGACGTGTCAGCCGATGATGTTTAACCGACAACCACTGCGATTGATATTCGCCGGAAAAGGATCGAACCAGAGGTAAGAAAGCATTAAAAAAATCATTGGGACGCATCTTTATATGCCGCTCCAAAACAAAATAGGTGTCCAAGGCTTTCTTTGGATCTACATGCCAATGATGCAAAGGCTTATTTTTCCGAAGGAAAGCTTTGATGCGTTTAGACACTACCAAACCTCCAAAAGTAAGAAGAACATCCGGCCGTAAAGCTTCAAATGCACTATCTGTTAAAGGTGTGATGAGCTGGTCTATGGCTGAAATAAAATTTGGATGATGCAAATTAGACGTGGTTTCGGTCAATACCAGAACACTTTTGTCTTGTGCCAATTGTTCCACAATTTGCTTTTCCAGACTATTTGGCGCCAAAGTTCCTACTAAAATCATTTTCCTGCCACTTTCATTCCATATTTCGGCATAACTTTCAAGATCAACCGCTTCATTCTCGAAAGGGCGCGGGGGAACATTTTGAGGAAAAATGGTTGGAGTGTCCACCGTTTGGTATAAAGGTTCGGAAAACGGGAGATTGATATGTACCGGACCATGGAGTTCTATAGCTGTATTTAAAGCTATATTGATTTCTTTCTCATTCTCCAATTGATACGATGCACCTTCTTGACAATTGGCACTATACAAAATATGTTTCTCATAGATATTTTCTTGCCTGATGGTCTGCCCGTCACCAATATCAATAAACTCCGCCGGACGATCTGCCGAAAAAACCAGTAAAGGAATATCGCTGTAAAAAGCTTCAGCCACAGCAGGATAATAATTTAATAACGCCGATCCGGAAGTACAAACAACAGCTACCGGTTTCTGCAATTGTTGTGCAATGCCTAAGGCAAAAAATGCAGCAGCCCGCTCATCAACGATACTAAAGCATTTAAAATAAGAATCATTTGCAAATCCCAATGTTAAAGGGGCATTTCGCGAACCCGGTGAAATAACTATATGTTCAATTCCTTTTTCACGACATAATGCAACAAGGGTCTGGGATAGTGGTTTATCGGAAAATTTCATGGGCAACAAAGATAAGCATAAGACCGGCGTTTATAGCATAGGTTGCAAAACTTGTAACATCGTCTGCATTTTATTTTGAGTCTCGTTCCATTCTTCCTGCGGATCGGAATCGGCAGTAATTCCTCCACCAATAAACAATGTTGCTTGATGATCCTTGATCTTCATCGATCTTAAATTGACAAAAAAAGCCGCCGAAGTTCCGCCATCAGTCAGAGGACCTACATACCCCGTGTAAAACTCCCTTGCTTTGGCTTCGCTTTCAATAATAAAGTCTCGTGCAAAGTCTTGAGGCGTACCACAAACGGCAGGAGTAGGATGCATTTTCTTTAAAATTCTTGAAAGAGTTCCGGTTTCATCAAGCATCTCGCCCGTGATGTCACATTTCAAATGCAATAAAGATCCGGCTTGAATAGTTTCTACAGGCCCCACTTTTAGATTCTTTATGTCACCCTGTAAATCAGCAACAATAGCTTCGGTCACAAAATGTTGCTCTTCCAGTTCCTTCTTACGCCACAACACGGTACCTTCCTTATAAGGTTGCGTTCCGGCCAAAGCCATTGTCTTAAATTCAAGTCGATGCACCTCCACAAGCGTCTCAGGAGTGGCACCACACCAAATGCCAATC
Source organism: Flavobacteriaceae bacterium (assembly GCA_035654795.1). GTDB lineage: Bacteria > Bacteroidota > Bacteroidia > Flavobacteriales > Flavobacteriaceae > JAAYLC01. The sequence continues at coordinate 38,331 of DASRWC010000090.1, read as the reverse complement.
TCAGGATGGTAGAAAACATATCGGAACACAGAAGGATAGGCTGAAAACAGTTGACAAATCAGTGTTTCCAAAGAAAAACCGGAAAGAGGAATATCCTTGAGGCGCGCAATAACAATCTTTTTGGCACTTCCCGATTTTATGGTGTCTATGGTTTGCCGAACCAATAACTCATGCTGTTCTTGAACCATTTTATCTTCGTCAAGCGGCACACGCTCCTTCTTAACTTCCATAGGTTCAAGAGTGGTTTCTATGAATTCGGAAAAGTCTCTCGGAATAATTACCGTCTCTTCCGAAACATCAAAAGGTGCCATTACAAATCCGTCTTGCGAAAGATTATCGACAATATACAAAATCGCATCTTTTTGTAAATATCCCGATATGCGCCGAGCGTCAGGAAAAGCATAAATGGCAAAAGGAAGTTGCTTCTCAAACTGTTGAGAAAAGATTTGGAGGAATTGAGAAAAATGCATGAGCTATTTCTTTGGTAAGGAAATGGTAGTGAGTTTTACAAGTGAAATAAGTTGGTCTTCTTGATCGGTTATGGGAATTTGCCATAATTGCGTGGTTCTTCCCTTATGCAAAATGGAAGCCTTAGCATATACATAACCCTCACGAATACTTTTCACATGATTGGCTGCAATTTCAATACCCCGCACCATGATATTTTCATCATTCAAAAACATAAAGGCCGCTGCACTCCCTACACTTTCTGCCAAAGCTACAGATGCGCCTCCGTGCAATACCCCGTCCGGCTGGTGAACTTCCGGAGTGACAGGCATTCTGGCGGTTAAATAATCAGTGCCTACATCAATAAATTCAATTTTCAAGGTTTCCATCAAGGTGCTTTTGCACATGGCGTTACATTGGTCTAAAACCTGTTCTTTGGTGTACTTCATGAGTTTCATTTACTTTTGTAAAAGTACAAATTTGACATAATAATGAGTAAAACAAAAACGGTTACCTATACTTCAGAAAACACCTATTCCACCCTAAACCGCCTCACGCCCCACACAAAAAACATCTGGTTCGTCTTCCATGGCCTCGGATATTTGAGTAAATATTTTATTGAATACTTTAACGAACTCAATCCGGAAGAAAATTATATTGTTGCCCTCCAAGCGCCCTCAAAATATTATCAGGATCTGACTTTCAAACATGTGGGCGCATCCTGGCTTACACGTGTGAATACTGAAATGGAAATTGAAAACATCCTAAATTATATCAGAGCAGTTTATGAGCGTGAAGTAGACAAACATCCCGCCAAACTTTTCGTACTTGGATACTCTCAAGGGGTTTCTATTGCGGCACGATGGGTTGCAAGACATCGGATTGGTGTTCATAAACTTATCCTCCACTCTGGCGGAATTCCTAAGGAACTTAAAAAAGGAGATTTTGATTTCCTTCCGGAGGATGTTCCGGTGATCTACTTATATGGAGATAAGGATCAGTATGTTACCGAAGCCCGAAAGACAGAAGCAAGACTTCAAGGCGAAAACCTTTTCGGACACCGACTGATAATTAAGGTTTTTGACGGAATTCATGAAGTACATCGAGAGTTGATCAAACAACAAGCTTCCGACAAATAAAGTTGCATTGCGAATTCAAAGTTGATTTTAAAATTCGCCTGCCGCCATTTCATCAAAAATCTACTCCATAAAAAAACCGTCCCATTTTTTACAGGACGGTTATTTTTTTAGGGTGGATGACCGGTCTCGAACCGGCGACCTTCGGAACCACAATCCGACGCTCTAACCAACTGAGCTACACCCACCGTGGTATGCTCTTTCAAGAACGGTGCAAATATAAATCAATTATTGACTTTTCCCAACTCTGAAAGAAATTTTTAAATCAGGTCAAAAATCGAATCTACAGCCGGATATGTTGTTGAGGTATAACCTTCTGCATATTCCACTCCTATCAGCCTACCCAATTCCCTGGCCCGATAGGTCAAACTCTCTTTAAAATTTTCCGTAGAAATCGGCGTTTCCGGCTCCTTTGAGTTCGGATCATAGAACTGGCTGGCAAATGCGAAAATCATCTCAATTTTTTTATCCATGAATCCGCTGACATCCACTACAAAATCAGGTTCCAGATTTTTCCATTGAATGTAGTGAAACACATGTCTGGGGCGCCACTCTTTTTGGTGATTATCATCCATTATGGTTTCAATCCTTCGCAATCCGCTTAAAAAACAAGCATCACTTACAATTTTTGCGGCCCTTCCATGATCCGGATGCCGATCATCTACGGCATTGCATAACACAATCTCCGGACGGTATTTCCGAATTATCTTTATAATTTCCAACTGTGAAGCCGCATTATTCACCAAAAAACCATCGGAAAAACGCAGGTTTATTCGAAATTTGGCACCCAAAATCGCTGCAGCTTTGGCTCCTTCTTCATCACGAAGTTCGGCACTTCCGCGCGTTCCCAATTCTCCACGAGTTAAATCTAAAATCCCCACAGATTTACCGGCTGCCACCTCTTTAGCCAAAGTGGCTCCACAACTCAGCTCCACATCATCAGGATGTGCGCCAATAGCAAGAATATCTAATTTCATATTTATATTTTTGACAAAATTAAACAATCACAATGTAGAAAGACTTGAGGTACGTTAAGAAGATAGCTGTCAATTTATTCCGCAATCCTTCCTTCCAATCGAATCTGAGGCAAGAGTAATCAGAAAAATAGAAGCGAATCTGTACCTTTATAGATTAAAAAAACTGCTAAAGAAACTTCATATGAATCTGTTATTGATCAATATTAAAGAACTGCTCCAAGTGCGAAATGACGCACCTGTTATGCTCTCGGGGACGGAGATGCGAAATCTTCCAACCCTCAAAAATGCCTGGCTCTATATCAGTGGCGGCATTATACAAGACTATGGCACCATGGATAAGCTTCCTGAACACGAAGATTTCAAAACCATCGATTGTAAAGGAAAAATAGTATTGCCCACTTGGTGCGACAGCCATACGCATCTGGTATATGCCGGAAATCGGGAACAGGAATTTGTAGATCGGATTAACGGATTAACTTATCAGGAAATTGCAGCCAGAGGTGGAGGCATCATCAACAGTGCAAAAAAATTGCAACAAACAGAAGAAGACGAACTCTACAAACAATCTGCTCAACGTCTGGAAGAAATAATGAAAATGGGAACCGGGGCAGTCGAAATTAAAAGCGGATACGGATTGACTACCGATTCGGAAATGAAGATATTGCGAGTAGCAAAAAGATTAGCTGAAAACTACCCGATTACCATTAAAACAACTTTTCTCGGGGCTCATGCTGTACCGCCCGAGTTTAAAGACAACAAAGAAGGATATATGGATCTTCTTGTGGAGGAAATGCTTCCACGCATTGCCAAAGAACGTTTGGCAGACTATGTAGATATCTTCTGCGAAGAGGGATATTTCTCTGTAGAAGATATGGAACGAATCATAAAGGAAGGTGCAAAATACAGTTTAAAAGCAAAGGTACATGTCAATCAGTTTACAAGCATGGGCGGTATTCAGGCAGCAGTGGAGCATAATGCGCTAAGCGTGGACCATTTAGAAGAACTGACAGATGAGGACATAGAATCACTCAAAGATTCGGCTACCATGCCTGTTGCTCTTCCCTCCTGCTCTTTCTTTATCAGTATTCCCTACACTCCCGGAAGGAAAATGATAGATGCCGGACTCCCCCTAGCTTTAGCTACAGATTTTAATCCCGGGACAACCCCCAGCGGCAATATGAATTTCGTGGTAGCAACGGCCTGTATCAAAATGAGACTCACTCCCGAAGAAGCTATTAATGCAGCTACCATAAACGGGGCTTATGCAATGGATTTAAGCAAATCTCACGGAAGTATTACAAAAGGAAAATCAGGAAGTGTCATTATCACAAAACCCATTCCTTCCTACGGCTTTATCCCGTATGCTTTCGGAAGTGACTTAATAGACTCGGTTATCATAAATGGAAGGGAAGTGTATTCTACGAATTCTAAAAGAAAGAAATGAAAATCTCATCATTGACTGAATGGACAGATTGGATCAAGATCTACAATAAAGAATCGGTTGCCAAATTTATTAATCCTCGCGCCGGAGAATCGAAACTGGGAGAACATGTATGCTTTATCTCACATCCGGAAGAACTGAAAAATCATCCCGCAAAGTATGTTCTTTTGGGCATTCCGGAAGATATCGGCGTGCGTGCCAATTATGGTAAACCCGGAACTTCAGAGGCATGGGAAGCAACCTTAGGTGCCTTTCTGAATATTCAGGATAACCATTTTACCAATGCCAATAACCTTATTCTACTCGGGGAAATTGATTGCGACAAACAGATGGTCCAAGCCCACGAATTGTCTCAAAACATTGATCATAATGTAGAAGAACTAGGCGAACTTGTGATCCAAATTGACCACAAAGTAGAACGAATCGTGGAAACCATTGTGGCGGCAGGTAAAATTGCCATCATTATCGGTGGCGGACATAACAACAGTTACGGTAATCTTTCCGGAACTTCAGCAGCTCTTGGAAAAAAGATAAATTGCATCAATATGGATGCACATACAGACTTCCGAAGTCTTGAGCATAGACACAGCGGAAATGGTTTTACCTACGCCTTTGCAAGAGGATATTTATCTAAATACTTCATTTTCGGTCTTCATCAAAATTATACCTCCGAAAATGTCTTGTGTGCCATAAGAGATACTCAAGGACGCGTTCAATTCAGTCTTTTTGAAGATATCGAACTGGAAAAGACCAAGACATTTACTGAAGCCCTGCAGGAAGCTGAAGACTTTTGTTGCAATGATGATTTCGGTATAGAACTCGATCTGGATTCTATAGAGGGAATGGGTAGCAGTGCGATGACGTCAAGCGGATTCTCTATGACTAAAGCAAGACGGTTTTTAAGACATTTTTCTAAGCTCCCCAATTTACGATATGTCCATTTATGCGAAGGAGCTCCAAAAGCCGGTCTGTTCCCAAATGCTGTTGCAAAGGGAATAAGTTACCTCATTTCAGATGTTATTAATGAAAAAAAATAGATCCTGATTCCAATCCTACTCAGGATACTCTACACGCAGATGAAAGATGTTGTTCAGCTTTTTCTTTAATACCTTTTTGATCAATTGGATTTCCCGAAAAGTAATATCAGCGTTTAAAAACTGGCCTTGTTCCATCTGATTATCAATAATCTTTTCCACAAAATTATCGATAATGGAAGAAGATGGTTCTTTTAGGCTTTTGCTGGCTGCCTCCACACTATCTGCCATCATTAAAATAGCTGTCTCCCGCGAAAAAGGCGTGGGTCCGGGATACCGGAAATCGTCTTTGTTGGCTGTGCCGTGTAAATCAAGTTCTTTTTTATAGAAATAATACACCAAGGTCGTCCCGTGATGGGTGCGGATGAAATCAATTACCCGATCGGGCAAATTGTGTTTGCGTGCAATTTCGATTCCTTTAATCACATGATCTATGATAATCCGAGCACTCTCCAGGGGATCAAGCTCGTTGTGACTATTTACGGAGTTGGCTTGATTTTCTGTGAACATGGTCGGATTTAGCATTTTCCCGATGTCATGGTATAACGCCCCTACCCGCACCAGCATACTATTAGCCCCTATTTCATTGGCAGCTGCCTCGGCAAGATTGGCAACATTCAAAGAATGATGAAAAGTTCCAGGCGCCTTATTAGACAACTCTTTAAGTAATTTGGAATTGGTATCGCTCAGCTCCAGCAGAGACACATCCGATACAAGACCAAAGAGTTTTTCATAGAAATAGATTAGCGGATGCGCAAATAGCGTAGCCAGTCCCGCAAGCACAAAATATCCGAAATTCTCTAAAACAATGGACTGAACCATGCCCTCCTGAATTACAAAGAATGCAAAATATCCAACAATATAAACCGAAGTAATCTGTCCTACAGAAATAAAGAGATTTGCTCTTTTATATAGCTCAGACATGGTCAATATTGTAACAATCCCTGCAATAAACTGAAGAAACATATATTCAAAGCTGTTGGGCACAATGAATCCCAATAGCAAAATGGTGATTATATGAACAAAGAGCCCCACCCTTGGATCAAAAAAGGCCTTCAGAATAAGCGGGAGAATACAAATAGGAACTACATATACATAGTTGGCATCCATTTTCACCACAAGAGTGGTCAGGAAAACCATGAGAAGTATATTGAAAAAAATAAAGGTGACTTTGGTGTTGTTTTCGAAAATAAGAGGACGATATTTCCGAAGAAAAAGAAACAACATCAGAAAAACAAGAGAGACAAGTAGAATGTATCCAAAGGTAAACCAAAGATAATTGCTCTTTCCCCATATCTGACTTTCATATTCAATCTTTAGAGATTCCAGAATCTGGTACTTATCCCCTTCTACAATTTCTCCTTTCGCAATAATCCGCCCGCCCCGCTCAATCACTCCCTTATTTGGATTGATCAAGTTTATTTCGGAATTGATTGCTGCCTCTGTGAGTCCGGAATCAATAAACACATTGGGAATCAATGCATCGTGAAGGGTATTGTAAAGCAATGCTTGAATATCATCTGCCTTATGCGTTGCAACAGTTTCGCGTACTTTCTTGTTTAATTCTTCCTTTTTAAAAAATTGTCCGTACTTTAATTCTTGCAATTCGTTGTCCAGTTTAAGATAAACCAGATGTTGATCAGAATAAGAATGTTCCTCTTCAATGACTCCTTTTTGATATACCTCTTTGAGCAAGGCCTCTCCAATACGTAAAACTGTTCCTTTGGAAGTAGTATAAAGTGAGTCTGAATATTGATTTTCCAGTTGTTGCTTAAACCGCTGAACGGCTTGGGAATGTATTTCGGGATCCAGATCAAAATATGGAATTGCATTTTGTCTGATTTTTTCGCGTTCTGCCTTTAACGTTTCTTCGTTCTTCTTAATGGTAAACGTAAAAGGTGCATATAAGTTCTCATACTGCCAAGGCTTCCCCTTGTGAAAAGAATATTTGAATTGACCGCTTTTTGGAAGAAGATATAACACAAAAGCAGTAGCAACTATAAAAAGAAAAACCTTATAAATTAAGGATTGATTTTTGACAACCAATGCAAAAAGGTTTTTCATAAGCTAATTAATTCGGGACAAATGTAAATATAACCTATAACTTATCAACAAGACCTCAAAAAAAAGAAATCCAAACTCGCAATATCATAGATCCTGAGATTTTCCTTGCAAACTTTCCTCTTTACTTACTGACTAAGGGATCATCCATTTGAGGGTGAATGGACATTTTTGCTCATTTTCTAATGCAGTGATTCGGAAATCGGGCTGATATATCTCTCGTTTAACATCTACCATCTCTCATAATAAATGCGTAAATTCGTGCGCTTAAAACTTATTTAAAATAAAAAACATCATTCAGATGAATAAAGTAGTTATAGTTTCAGCCGTTCGCACTCCAATTGGAAGTTTTATGGGTGCCCTGTCTTCACTTTCTGCTACCAAGTTAGGTTCTGCAGCCATTAAAGGTGCTATTGAAAAAATCAATCTTGATCCTTCTTTGGTTCAGGAGGTTTTTATGGGAAACGTTGTTCAGGCCGGTGTAGGTCAAGCTCCTGCGCGTCAAGCCGCCTTGGGTGCGGGAATTCCTGACTCTGTTCCCTGCACAACGGTCAATAAAGTATGTGCTTCGGGGATGAAAGCGGTGATGCATGCTGCCCAAACCATCGCTCTGGGACAGGCAGATGTGGTTATTGCCGGAGGAATGGAAAGTATGAGTAATATTCCACATTATGTACATATGAGAAACGGGCAAAAGTTTGGTCCGGTAACCATGGAAGACGGCATGCAAAAAGACGGACTCGTTGATGCTTATGACCAAAATGCCATGGGAGTCTGCGCAGACGAATGTGCTGTAGAATATAAATTCTCCAGAGAAGACCAAGATAATTTTGCAAAACAATCTTATGAACGTTCTGCAAAAGCTTGGCAGGAAGGAAAATTTAATGAGGAGGTAATTCCGGTAGAAGTTCCACAACGAAGAGGAGAACCTGTTATAATCTCTGAAGATGAGGAGTACAAAAATGTAAAAATGGACAAAATAAGTTCGCTTCGTCCGGCTTTCACCAAAGAAGGCACCGTAACAGCCGCAAATGCTTCCACAATTAATGACGGAGCCGCTGCATTAGTTTTGATGAGCGAACAAAAAGCTAAAGAACTTGGTCTAACTCCGTTAGCGTATATTAAATCTTATGCCGATGCAGCTCAGGAACCAAAATGGTTTACCACCGCTCCGGCCAAGGCACTTCCGGTAGCCATTGACAGAGCCGGAATTAAACTTGAAGATGTAGATTTCTTTGAATTCAATGAAGCATTTTCTGTTGTAGGACTTGCCAATATGAAAATTCTTGGTCTTTCACCGGATAAGGTAAACGTAAATGGAGGGGCAGTATCTCTAGGTCATCCTTTAGGATGTAGTGGTGCTCGTATTCTGGTTACTCTTATTAATGTTCTAAAACAAAATGATGCCAAACTCGGAGCTGCAGCCATCTGTAACGGAGGCGGTGGGGCTTCTGCTATGGTATTGGAACGTATTTAAGAATGATCTGACCGTTAATAGTCATTCTTAATGGAATATGGTATTTGTCATTTAAGTTTAGTAGCTCTCCGTGCAGAAGCTGCCGATACCTCTGAAATGGTAACGCAGGTTTTGTACGGAGAAACTTTTCAGATTCATGAGCGAAAAGAGAAATGGAGCCACATACGTCTCTCCCACGACAGTTATGAAGGATGGATAGATAACAAACAATTTGTCTCTATTTCCGAAGAAAATTATCTGATACAACAGAATCAACCACTTCGTTTATCTTCAGACTTGGTCGATTTCATACAGGGAGCAAACCATGAATTAATTCCTATAACAGTTGGAAGTACCGTTTCTGCCGCACCCTTACTGAATCATCATTTCGAAGGTGCATCTAATTCAACTTTCCTGTCAAAAGAACATATTATCGTAACGGCATCTTTGTTTTTAAATGCCCCCTATTTGTGGGGAGGAAAAAGTCCGTTCGGAATAGATTGTAGCGGTTTTACACAATTGGTTTATAAAATTCATGGACAATTTCTTTTAAGAGATGCATCCTTACAAGCCACGCAAGGAGAAGCATTGAGTTTTATAGAGGAGAGTGAGCCGGGAGATCTGGCATTTTTTGATAATGAGGAAGGCAGAATAATTCACGTGGGAATTATCATGGCCGATAATTATATCATTCACGCACACGGAAAAGTGCGTATTGACCGTCTAGACCACAGCGGGATATACAATAGTGAATACAACAGACACACTCACAAGCTGAGGGTCATTAAACGAATCTTTTAAGAATAATAAACCCCGGAAATCCGGGGTTTAAAGTTGTATTCGGTAACTTGTAAATTAATTTTTCTCAAGCGCATCTAAACGAGCTTTCAATTCTTTTTGTTTGGCCTCTTCTCCAAGCTGACCGTAAATATTCATCAAAGTCCGTGTTATCTCAACATTCTTCTGATCAATATTTCTCGCATTCTCCAGATAAGGAATGGCTTCGCGATAAATACCTTCCAATTGTTTTTTAAGTTCGTCATAGCGCAAATTATCTGCACGTGTTGTACCTAAACTGTTCATTTGTTCCACAAGATCTCTTTCTTTAGAGAGCTTTAAAACAGCAAGGTTTATCAATGCCCCCTTGTAATCCGGGCGCAATTCAAGTGCCTTTTTGTAATATTTTTCAGCCTTTTCAGCCTCTCCAAGTTCAGCACTAGCCACGCCGAGGTTGAAGTGAATTTCCGGGTTATCGGGATCTGTGGCTACAATTTGATTCATCAATTCATTGTAACGCCTCATATCACCCATATTGTAGCTCATATCAGCTTCGGCTCTCATGAGATTTACATCATTAGGATTCTCCTTTCGTGCTGATGCCATCAATTCTTTAGCCTGGTCGGTTTTTCCTTCCTGGATATAAATGAGTGTCATGTTCTTTAAAATCTCTCCTTTTCGAGAAGCAGTTGTCCGCACTTGAGGCTTGATATACTCTCCACTTTTCACGTGGATGTTTCTCATATTTTCACTTTCAAAAGGAACAACCTCACCGGTCTCTTTATGAGTAGCTACATATTCCTTGGTCTCACCGGTATATCCTAAATCCAATAATTTTTGATAAAGGGTTAGCGCCTCATCATAATTTTTTGCATTCACCTGGTTTCCGGCGGCAAAAAATAGATCTGACGGATCTTGACTCACTTTATAACTCAGCGTGAGCTTCTCGGCAGCTTTAGCATATTGCTCATTATTCTGATCACTAACAGCAGCATTGATTAATGCCGAACGTAGATTGTGTAGCACATCGCTATAAGATTTGCTTATATTGGCATCAAGAGCTATAGCTCTTTCAAAAGCCTCTGCAGCATCTTTCAATTTATTAAAATTTCCTCCTGCAGAACCTGCCAAGGCCTCTCCGCGAAGCGCATAAAACTGCGCCTGCATGCCTGTATCCACATTCGTGATTGTACTCTCAGCGTCATTCAAATTGGAAAGCGCCTCAGTATATTTTCCCGACTTTATCGCTCTTTCTGCCTTCTTTATCTCCTTTTTTTGAGCAAAAGAAACACTTGTAGCCAGAGCTAATCCGAGTATTAAAAATCGCTTTTTCATAAAAATTAAAATTTATTCATTGTTTGGGGTTTCATCTTCAGTGGTATCATCCTGATTGAGGGTATTGTCCATCTCTATATCAAAGTCCTCATCTGAAATATCTTCATGTGCATCTTCTTCCTTCATAACTTTTGCAACAGCAGCAATAGCATCATCATCTCTTACTTTTATGAGACGGACTCCTTGGGTGTTTCTTCCCATAATCCGAAGATCTGCTACCTCCATCCGAATAGCTATACCCGATTTGTTGATAATCATCAAATCATCTTGATCGGTCACGTTTTTTATAGCTACCAAACTTCCGGTTTTCTCGGTAATATTAATGGTTTTGACACCTTTTCCGCCCCTATTGGTGATACGATAATCTTCAATAGATGACCTTTTTCCATATCCATTCTCTGAAACTACCAGAATATCGGAATGCTGATCGTCCACGGCAATCATTCCAATCACTTCATCCTGCTCATCATTCAAAGTAATACCTCTAACTCCGGAAGCATTTCTTCCCATAGGTCGGGTTTTTTCTTCTTCAAATCGAATGGCTTTTCCGGATTTTACGGCCAGCATCACTTGACTGTCTCCGGTGGTCAATTTGGCCTCCAGCAGTTCGTCGTCCTCACGAATAGTGATGGCGTTAATTCCATTGGCACGCGGGCGCGAATATTGTTCCAAAGAAGTTTTCTTCACCTGCCCTTTCTTTGTAGCCATTATAACGTAATGATTGTTGATGTATTCCTCATCCTTAAGGTCTTGCGTACAGATAAACGCTTTTACCTTATCATCCGGCTCTATATTAATCAAGTTCTGAATGGCACGACCTTTTGAAGTACGCGATCCTTCCGGAATTTCAAAAACGCGCATCCAGAAGCACTTACCTTTCTGCGTGAAGAATAACATATATTGGTGATTAGTTCCCACAAACAAGTGCTCCAAGAAATCTTCATTTCGTGTAGATGATGCTTTTTGACCTACACCACCTCTGTTCTGAGTCTTATATTCACTAAGCGGGGTGCGTTTTATATATCCGGCGTGAGAAATGGTAATCACCACTTGCTCATCTGCAATTAAGTCAGTTATACTCACATCACCTCCGGCATACTCGATATTTGAACGGCGAGCATCTCCATATTTCTCTTTTACCTCACGAAGTTCCTCCTTAATGATTTCCATTCGGCGTTCTACATGTGCCAAAATGTCTTTATAATCTTCAATGGTTTTAAGCAACTCTTCATATTCGCTGCGCAGCTTGTCCTGCTCAAGACCGGTAAGCTGTCTTAATCGCATCTCTACAATCGCTCTAGCTTGGATTTCAGATAGCTTAAAGGCATCAATCAATTTTTGTCGTGCTTCATCTGCATTAGAGGAAGAGCGAATGAGACGAATTACCTCATCAATATTATCGGAAGCTATAATTAATCCCTCAAGAATATGAGCACGCTCTTCTGCTTTTCGAAGTAAATACTCTGTACGGCGCACCACTACTTCATGCCTGTGCTCCACAAAATAATGAATCAAATCTTTGAGATTCAACATCTGTGGACGCCCGTTTACCAATGCAATATTGTTTACACTAAAACTAGATTGTAGTGCGGTGTACTTATATAAGGTGTTTAATACAATGTTTGGAATAGCATCTCGTTTCAGAATATAAACAATTCGCATTCCTTTTCTGTCACTCTCGTCTCGGATGTTGGTGATTCCGTCTATCTTCTTTTCATTGACAAGATCGGCGGTTTTTTTGATCATCTCCGCCTTATTCACCTGATATGGAATTTCCGTGACAATGATGCACTCTCGCCCCTCCACTTCTTCAAAATGAGCTTTGGCGCGCAGCACTACCCGACCTCTTCCGGTATGGAAAGCCTCTCTCACTCCTTCATATCCGTAGATCGTTCCTCCGGTGGGGAAATCAGGAGCCTTAATGTGTTGCATTAAACCATCAATATCAATGTCGGTATCATCAATATAGGCGATTATTCCGTCCACCACTTCCGAAAGGTTATGTGGAGGCATGTTTGTAGCCATTCCAACCGCAATTCCACTTGCTCCGTTTACTAATAAATTCGGAATTCTTGTAGGCAGAACTGTGGGTTCTTGAAGCGTGTCATCAAAGTTTAGCTGATGGTCAACCGTTTCTTTATCAATATCGGCAAGCATGTCTTCAGAAATCTTCTGCATTCTTGCCTCTGTATAACGCATTGCTGCCGGGGCATCTCCATCAATAGACCCAAAGTTTCCTTGTCCGTCCACCAGAAGATACCGAAGACTCCACTCCTGCGCCATCCGCACCATAGTGTCATATACCGAACTGTCTCCGTGAGGGTGATATTTACCAAGAACTTCTCCAACAATTCTCGCTGATTTTTTATAAGCTCCCGTAGCTCTTATTCCAAGTTCATGCATACCGAATAATACGCGCCGATGCACCGGTTTCATTCCGTCCCTAACATCGGGAAGAGCACGTGACACAATGACCGACATCGAATAGTCGATATAGGCCGATTTCATTTCATCTTCAATATTGATAGGAATTAATTTCTCTCCTTCAGCCATAGAAAAATGGTTTATTTATATTTATTTAAAACAACGGGCTAAGATACGCATTTTTCGTGCCACTCGTGTCATTTTTAAGGCACATATTCTCTATTTATCAACAAAATCAAGGGGTGGTATCGTTGAAAAATATCGTCTTTGGAATTTTGAATTTAGAACTATATTTTGTCCTTTTACTAAAAGATATTAAATGGGAACGGTTTTTGTCCTAATTTGGTTACTTTAGTGTTTAATGAAAGAAAATTAGAAGAAAGGAAATATAATATGGATGATAATTTTTCTCCACGAGTTAAAGACGTTATAGCCTATAGTAAAGAGGAAGCTCTTCGCTTGGGGCATGATTTTATCGGTACTGAACACTTGATGCTCGGACTTTTGCGAGACGGAAATGGAAAGGCAGTTACAATTTTGAATTCTTTGGCAGTAGATTTAAACCACCTCCGAAGAAAAGTTGAAATATTAAGTCCTGCCAGTTCTAATATAGCCGTAGCCGGAAACGACAAAAAGAATCTTCACCTTACCAGACAGGCTGAACGTGCACTCAAGACAACTTTTTTGGAAGCCAAACTTTTCCAAAGCACCTCTATTAACACAGCTCATTTACTTCTGTGTATTTTGAGAAACGAAAATGACCCCACAACCAAGTTATTAAACAAAATGAAGATTGATTATGACGCGGTAAAAGAACAATTTAAACTTATGATTACAAACGACGACGATTTTATTGATTCTCCATCGGCAGAATTTCCGGGAGAAGAAGACACCGCCGGCGATGCGGGAAGAGAAGGAATGTTCTCAGGGGCTAATCCGAAATCAAATAAAAAGTCCAAGACTCCTGTTCTAGATAATTTTGGACGGGATTTAACCGCCCTCGCGGAAGAAGGAAAACTTGACCCGGTAGTGGGAAGGGAAAACGAAATACAACGTGTTTCTCAGATCTTGAGTCGAAGAAAGAAGAACAACCCACTCCTTATAGGAGAGCCGGGTGTAGGAAAATCTGCTATTGCAGAAGGTCTGGCTTTGCGAATTATTCAGCGTAAAGTCTCCCGAATTCTCTATGACAAACGTGTAGTGACATTGGACCTTGCGAGTCTTGTAGCAGGCACCAAATACCGCGGTCAGTTTGAAGAACGCATGAAAGCTGTGATGAACGAACTTGAAAAAAATGACGATATCATTCTTTTCATTGATGAAATTCACACCATTGTAGGTGCCGGTGGTGCAACCGGTTCTTTGGACGCTTCAAACATGTTTAAACCGGCCTTGGCACGCGGTGAGATTCAATGTATAGGAGCTACAACTCTGGATGAGTACAGACAGTATATTGAAAAAGACGGCGCCCTGGAGAGAAGGTTCCAAAAAGTTCTGGTAGAACCTACAAGCCCCGAGGAAACTCTTGAAATTCTACACAATATCAAAGATAAGTATGAATCTCACCACAACGTAAGCTACACCGAAGAGGCTCTAAAAGCCTGCGTAAACTTGACCAACAGGTATATGACAGAGCGTTTTCTACCGGATAAAGCAATTGACGCTCTGGATGAGGCAGGATCACGGGTGCATATCACCAATATCAATGTACCCAAGAAAATTCTTCAAATTGAAGCAAAACTTGAAGAGGTACGCGAGTTGAAAAATTCTGTAGTGAAAAAGCAGAAATATGAAGAAGCCGCACGCCTACGGGATGATGAAAAGAATCTTGAAAGGGAACTTGCCGATGAACAAGCAGCTTGGGAGGCAGAAAGCAAACTCCATAAAGTAGCCGTTACAGAAGAAGATGTTGCCGAAGTTGTTTCTATGATGACCGGTATTCCTGTAAACCGAATCGCTCAGGCAGAGAGCCTAAAACTGGCTGCCCTACCCGATCGTATTAAAGGGAAAGTAATTGGTCAGGACGAGGCAGTGAATAAAGTAGTGAAGGCCATTCAACGAAACCGAGCTGGTCTAAAGGACCCGAACAAACCCATTGGATCTTTTATCTTCCTCGGGCAGACGGGAGTAGGTAAAACACAGTTAGCCAAAGTTCTGGCAAAACAATTGTTTGATACGGAGAGTGCTCTGGTTCGAATTGACATGAGTGAATATATGGAGAAGTTCTCCATTTCTCGACTAATTGGTGCGCCTCCGGGATATGTAGGATATGAAGAGGGCGGACAATTGACAGAAAAAATCAGAAGAAAACCGTATGCCGTGCTTCTTCTTGATGAGATTGAAAAAGCGCACCCCGATGTGTTTAATATGCTGCTTCAAGTGCTTGATGACGGATATCTCACTGATAGCCTGGGAAGAAAAATCGATTTTAGAAACACCATTATTATCATGACTTCCAATATTGGAGCAAGACAAATACAGGATTTTGGACAAGGTGTCGGTTTTGCTACCTCAGCACGTAAAAGTCAGGAAGAAAGTCATACCAGAAGTGTAATTGAAAGTGCTCTGAAAAAGACTTTCGCTCCGGAATTCTTAAACAGAATAGACGATGTTATTGTGTTTAATGCACTTGAGAAAGAAGATATCCATAAAATCATCGATATTGAGCTGGATAAACTTCTCGTTCGTATTGCCGGATTAGGATATATTCTTGAACTGACAGATAAGGCCAAAGATTTCATTGCTGAAAAAGGTTTTGATAAGCAATATGGAGCTAGACCGTTGAACAGAGCCATCCAGAAATACATTGAAGACGCTTTGGCTGAAGAAATCATCAACAGCAATCTTCATGAAGGGGACATTATCCGAATGGATTTAGATGAGGAGAAAAATGTTCTCAGCATTGAGATCGAAAAACAGCCGAAAACAACTGAATCGGAATAAGAGAAGGATAAAACCTCAATAAATAAAAAATCCTCGGGATGGATTCCTGAGGATTTTTTTGTTCTATTACCTTTCTAATCAAAAAGGATTTCTGAATCAATTTCCATAGAGCGGAGATAAGATATACTTGCTTGAATATCCTCTGCTAGTATTCGGTCTTCCTCAATAAAAGGCACAACAGAACGATAAGGTTTTAAAAAGGTTTCAACAAATTTTGAAGATTTGGCAGGTTGTCTAAAATTCAAGGCTTGGGAAGCATTAATTAATTCAATAGCTAAAATGGTTTCCACATTTTCCACAACTTTATAACATTTTGTGGCACCGTTTGCCCCCATGCTGACATGATCTTCCTGCCCGTTGGAAGAGACGATAGAATCTACAGAGGCAGGTGTAGCCAGTTGTTTATTTTGGCTTACAATACTTGCAGCCGTGTACTGTGGAATCATCATTCCGCTGTTTAAACCGGGATTGTCAACTAAAAATTCCGGTAGTCCGCGGAGACCCGATATTAACTGATAGGTTCTCCGTTCCGAAATACTTCCCAATTCTGCCATCGCAATTGAAAGATAGTCTAGTGCAAGCGCCAACGGTTGTCCGTGAAAATTTCCTCCGGATATAATCAGATCATCTTTTGTAAATATATTCGGATTATCAGTAACAGAGTTAATCTCTGTTTTTATTACTCGATGCACAAAATGCAGTGTGTCTTTGGTTGCTCCATGAACCTGAGGAATGCAACGGAAGGAATATGGATCTTGAACTGCCTTTCCCTCCTGTTTGGCAATTTCGCTGTCATCAAGAATTTCTCGGATGCGTTGCGCCGTTTTAACTTGTCCCCGATGCTGCCTCACCAGATGTACCAAAGGATTAAAGGGACTCATATTACAATTGAAGGCATCCAGAGATACCGCACTAACTACATCAGCCAAGTATGACAGCTTGTAACTTTTGAGAAGGCAATGTACTCCATAGGCAGCCATGAACTGAGTTCCGTTTAAAAGAGCAAGTCCTTCCTTGGCAGAAAGTGAAATGGGATGCCATTTGAACTTTTTCAATATTTTTGACGCCGGTTGTCTTTTTCCATCATAATACACCTCCCCTTTCCCGATTAAAGGGAGAGATAAATGTGCCAGGGGAGCCAAATCTCCGGATGCACCAAGACTTCCTTGGGTATAAATAACGGGCAGAATATCTTTATTAAAAAAATCTATCAATCGTTGCACCGTTTCCAACTGGACTCCGCTATATCCGTAACTTAAGGATTGAATTTTTAGCAAAAGCATAATCCGAATGACCTCTTTTGGCACTAGCGAACCCGTTCCGCACGCATGAGACATCACAAGATTCTCCTGAAGTTGTGAAAGTTTATCAGAAGGAATTTTTCTGTTATACAGAGAGCCGAATCCGGTATTGATGCCATAAATAGGGGTTTCATCCTGCTCCATTTTCTTCTTGAGGTATTCAAAAGACTTGGAAATATTGATTCGCGCTTCTTCAGATAAAGCGAGATCAGATTTCTCTGTTAGAATTTGCTGGATAGTATCAAGATCAAGAATTTCAGAACTTATGTAGTGTGTCATCATTGGAAAATTGATTTTTGCAAAAATAGCAATTATAAAACCCCGAAGGGATAAAATGATGCTCAATCAATGGACGAAATATTTTGATTGGCTTTGCCTTGTAATCACTCCCGTATTACTAATTTTGGAGGTTAAATCATATCATCAAAATGAAACAACTTACACTTTTTATTTTTATTGTTGCCTTAGTTTCTTGTTCGGGACCTCGGGCAGATTACACCATTATTGAAGGAAACATCTTGCATTATTCCGGTGAAAAGGTTCAGATTACAGGAGGCGATTTTAATAAGGAAATTTCCATAGAGGAAAACGGAAATTTTATAGACACTCTTTTCCTCAAGTATGATGGTCTTTACGACTTGTATTCGGGTCGGGAAATGGTGGGGCTTTTTTTGGAAAAAGGAAAGCGTCTCACAATTTCATTTGATGAAACCCGCATAGTAGAGAGTTTAACATTTGGAGGAGACTTGGCCGAAATAAATAATCTCTTGGTTGAAAAATCAAAGTGGTTGGACCGTCATACGGACTATAAATCTCTCTTCGAATCTAATGAACAAGATTTTTTAGCGGCTTTGGAGGATAATAAAAAAGGATTAGACAGCCTGTATGGCGCACATAAGGTCTCTAAAAACCATAGAGAAATTTTGGAGAAAGAAGATCGTTTTTTTAAAGCCATTCTTGTCGAAAATTACGAAAACAGCCACCGTAACTATACCCGGAATCCCGAATTCAAGGTGTCTCCTACTTTCTATAATAATTTGAGCGATATCAACTTTAAAGACACTTTAGAATATAGGAGAAATTTAGTTTATCGTGATTTGGTAGAAACGCACATGATAAGATTAACTACGGAAAATACTTCCATGAGTGATGACAATTTTTTACTGACTTATTTGAAAAAAATAGATCAGGAATTTCCTAATGGTTATGCAAAAGATCAATTGATGTACAACTATCTACAATACGGACTTTCTCCGGATGAGCAACTCCATGAGGTGTATGCGATCTATAAAAACATCAACCCGGGAAAAGAGAATCTTGAGAAGATAGAACAGCTCTATGAGGTTCTTGAAAAAGTTCTGCCGGGCAATACTTCTCCGTCTTTTACTTTTGAAAATTATCAAGGAGGAACTACTTCCTTGGAAGATTTGAGAGGAAAATATGTTTACATCGACGTTTGGGCAACGTGGTGCGGACCCTGCATCCAAGAAATTCCGTATTTACAACAATTTGAAAAGGATTATGAAGGCAAGAATATTCAGGTTGTCAGTATCTCCATTGACGAAGAAAAGAACTATGAAAAATGGAGAAGTATGGTCGAAAGCAGAAGTCTGGGAGGTATTCAGCTGATGGCAGATAATAATTGGAAATCAGATTTTGTAACCCAGTATGGAATTATGGGGATTCCCCGATTTATTTTAATAGATCCTGAGGGCAAAATTGTTGCAGCCGATGCTTATCGCCCATCTGATCCACGATTGAGAGCACAAGTGGACCAATTGCTTTAAGTCCGGATTCAACAGCAAAAAAGGAACCTTGTGAGGGTTCCTTTTTTGCTATTGATAAAATGATAAACTATGCTATTCCATAACATTTCCGGATTTATCTAGAAGAATAACTTCATCAAAACCCATGTCCTTAAACTGTTCAAACTGCGTTGCTGCATCTCCAACTACCAAATAAATCATTTGATCCGGGTGCAAATAACGATTAGCTAAGGTTTTAAGTTGATCAGAAGTCATGCGGTCAACTATTTTCTCCTCCTGTTCGATGTAATCGAGCGGAAGATTATATGTGCTAATATCTTGAAGCATCCCTAACAGCGAATTAAAAGTTTCGAACCGACCCGCATTAGATTTTATCAAAGCATTTTTTGTAAACGCCAGATCTTCTGCCGAAATTCCGTCTCGATACTTCGTGATTTCATCTTTGAAGATCTGTACAGACTCTCCTGTAGTATTTGTTCTTACACTTGAAGAGGCTATAAAACGACCGAAGTTTTTTCCTCCGCTAAATCCTGTTCTTGCTCCGTAGGTGTAACCTTTTTCTTCACGAAGAATAAGATTCACATTCCCTGAAAAAGATCCACCTAATTTGTAATTCATCACTTGAGCCGGATAATAATCCTTTTCTGTTCGGGTTAAAGATCCATACCCTATGTTGATGACGGATTGTTTGGCATTTGGAATATCTACAAAATATAAAGAAGCTTTATTACGGGCAGCCGGTGCAACATATGCAGGAAGATCCAATTGTTTCGCTTTCCACTTGGTTTCAAGTTCTCTTAAATTTTTGATCACCCTCTCTTTATCTATTTGTCCCACTACCTGGAACGAGCTAATGGAAGGGGAGAAATTCTTGTTATAGAATTTTTTCAAATCCTCCATTGTTATTGCCGCTACAGAATCTTCATTCCCACTGGCAGGATGGCCGAGAATACTGTTGTCTCCGTATATGAGTTTGCTAAAAACACGATTGGCAACCACATTTGGATTTGCCTCAGAACGTCTAATGTCATTTATTGTTTTCGTTTTTAATCTAGAAAGTTCTTCTTCATCCCATCGTGGCTCAAGCAGAATCTGTTTTACCAAATTCAAGGTTTCATCAAAATTTCGCGAAAGGGTGTTTCCTCGAATCACTATAGATTCTGTTGTGGTGTACATATTTATGGAAGCTCCTAAAAGAGCAATTTCTTCCTCAAGTTCTTCCGGGGTTTTTGTTGCAGTTCCCTCCATCATTATTCCGGATAATAGGCTTGCTACTCCGTTTTTATGAATATCATCCAAAAGATGACCTCCGCTAATGGTCAAGCTAAATGAGACCAAAGGCAACTTGTCCTGTTCAATACCTATAACCTTCAGACCATTGGAAAGTTTATCTTCCCAAATTTTAGGGATGTGAAGTTTTGGAGCATCGCCTGAAACAGGCGGGGTTGTTCGGTCAATTTTTGAGGGAGTTTTTGCTACCACTCTCTCCTCCTCTTCTACTTGTTGATCTTTATTTTCTGTAATTTCTTCTTCTACAACCTTTGCCTTCTCAGAATTTTTTGCAATGAGTTCAAGCTGTCCTTTTGGAACGAAGCTGGTTAAAATAAAAGGCTTGTTTTTGATATATTTTTCATAAACACGCATTACATCCTCCTTGGTTACTGCTTTTATGTTTTCAATATCCTGTGTGATAAAACCGGGATCTCCTGCAAATACGTTGTAATTGGCTAACTGGAAAGATTTATTAAGAACACTGCTTATTCCATTATAGAAGTCTGTTTCCAATCCGGCTTTAATTCGTTCCAAATCTTTTTCTGTAACCCCTTCTTTTTCAAAAAGTAGAAAAGCCTCTTTAATTCCGTCTTCAACATCATTTAAATTCACACCACTATTTCCGGTAACAATTATTTTGAATTCCCCGGCCAATTCTTTGGAGCTGTTGAAAGCTATGGAGCGCGAGGTAAGCTCTCTTTCTTTTACTAAAACTTTATAGAGAGGAGCCTTCTTTCCCCTTGCAAAAATCTCGGCCAATACATTCAATGCATAAGAATCCGGCGTGAACTGTTCAATTGTAGGCCAGGTCATGGTAAGTTGCGGTGCTGTAGCAAAATTATCTTCGTGATACAGTCGTTTTGAATGGGTCAAATTGGCCGGCATAGGTTTTAACGGTTCTACGTGCCGGCGTCTCTTTATTTCCCCGAAGTATTTATCAATCATCGTTTTTGCCTCTCTTATGTCAAAATCACCGGCTAATACCAGCGTGGCATTATTTGGTCCATAAAACCGGTCGTAGAATTCATGAACATCTTGGATCGTAGCTTTCTGGAGATCTTCCAATTCTCCAATAACTTGCCAGCTATAGGGGTGTCCTTTTGGATAAAGGTTTTTGTCAATCACATAACCGGTGTGGCCGTACGGATTGTTATCTACACGCTGTCGTTTTTCATTTTGAACCACTTCTTGCTGATTTTGAAATGCAGATTCCGTGACGGTATTAATAAAATATCCCATTCTGTCACTTTCCAGCCACATAATGAGTTCCATAGCATTTTTTGGAACCACTTCATAATATACAGTTCCGTCTTTCCAGGTTCCTCCGTTGAGGGTTCCTCCGGCATCCTGAATCATTTTGAAGAACTGATCCTGACCTACGTTTTCAGACTCTTGAAAAAGCATGTGCTCAAATAAATGAGCGAAACCTGTTTTTCCGATACGCTCCCTATTTGATCCTACTCCATATTGAATGGCAAGAGCAACCACAGGATCTGACTTGTCTTGATGCAATACTACTTGCAAGCCATTATCAAGAGTATATTTTTCGAACTCAATAGAGAGTTTGTCCGGATTTTGTTTTGTTTTCAATTGTTGTGTTTTACAAGACATATGAGTCATAAGGATTCCTATGGCCATAAGCATAATAATTAAAATACGTTTTGACATAATTGGAAGGTTAAATAAAGATTTTAAATATAACTATTAAAGAAAAATGAACCTACATTTTTAACCAAACCATCCATCCCGATCCAAACTTCTGTATTGAATGGCTTCTGAAATGTGATGACTTTTTATATTTGGCTCTTCTTCCAGATCAGCTATTGTTCTGGCAACTTTAAGAATACGATCATAGGCGCGTGCAGACAAGTTTAGCCGTTCCATGGCTGTTTTTAATAGCTGAAGCGATACCTCATCCAGTTTACAGAATTCCCTTATCTGCTTCACTCCCATCTGTGCATTATAATGGATGTTGTCATAATCCGCAAATCGTTCTGACTGTATTTTTCTAGCATTTGTGACTCGTTCTCGAATTACCACACTGGATTCTCCTCTACGTTCTTCACTTAATTTTTCAAAAGGAACGGGAGTTACTTCTATATGGATATCGATTCGGTCTAATAAAGGTCCGGATATTTTACTGAGATATCGCTGCATCTCTGCCGGTGACGAAACTACCGGAGCGTCGGGATCATTAAAATAACCACCCGGGCTTGGATTCATACTTGCCACCAACATAAAACTTGATGGATAGGTTACGGTAAATTTAGCTCTTGATATAGTCACCTCTCGATCTTCCAGCGGCTGGCGCATCACCTCCAGTACTCCGCGCTTAAATTCAGGCAATTCATCTAAAAATAAAACACCGTTATGCGCCAAGGAAATCTCACCGGGCTGTGGATATTGCCCTCCACCCACCAGAGCTACGTCTGAAATGGTATGGTGTGGACTTCGAAAAGGGCGGGAAGTCATAATTCCTGCTCTCTCTAGAGTGCGTCCTGCAACGCTGTGTATTTTGGTAGTCTCCAAACTCTCTTGAAGCGTCATTGGGGGCAATATGGAAGGAAGTCGTTTGGCCAACATGGTTTTTCCTGATCCGGGCGGTCCAATGAGAATGATATTGTGACCGCCGGCAGCAGCAATTTCCATGCATCTCTTGATGGATTCTTGTCCTTTTACATCGGCAAAATCATGTTCCGGATGTTCCAGCTGGTTATAAAATTCGGCGTCCATATCCACGATAGTGCGTTCCAGAGGAATCTCACGATGAAAATGGTCAATAACTTCCGAAATATTCTGTACTCCGTAGACTTCGATGCCGTCCACAATTGCTGCTTCCTTTGCATTTTGAAGCGGAAGTATGAATTTTGTAAAACCTTCATCTTTTGCTTTTAAGGCGATTGGTAGTGCTCCCCGTATTGGCTGTAAGGCTCCGTCAAGAGAAAGTTCTCCCATTATGATGTAGTCAGAAAGAGGGATGCTTTCCTGAATCTGTTCTGTAGCGACAAGAATGGCAATAGCCAGAGGCAAGTCATAAGCCGATCCTTCTTTACGTAAATCTGCAGGAGAAAGATTCAGAATCAATTTTTTTCCCGGTATTTTGTAACCGTTGTTTTGAAGGGCAGCAGCTATTCTAAAGTTACTCTCCCGAATGGCATTGTCCGGAAGACCTACAAGATGATACCCTACGCCCGAAGCCACATTGACCTCTACAGCTATGGTGGTAGCTTCTACCCCAAAAACTGCACTGCCGTAAACTTTTGTCAGCATAAGCAAATGATGAAAAGATTAACATTTATGCAGCTTGAAAGATAGTAAAAAACCCTCTATCAAAAACTTTCTCCTGCCAACTCTGAAAATGACTGTTGGAATTTCAAAACCTTTATGAAACTTGAGGTTTCTGATATTTTCGAATCAGTTCGTCAATGGGGTATCGGACTATCTTGCCCAACTTGAGCTGATGTTTTTCTAAAATTTCTCCAATCGAGTCTTTTGAAAAATGCGCAATAGATCCAACAAAATGAATAGGAACTTCTCTTGATTGTGGAAAAGTAAGTATTCTGTTTTGTACAAATAATTCTAATGCATTGTTAATTAATTCTTTAAAATATGGATGATATAGTTGATGGAGATTGTCTTTAAAAATGAAGGTAGAAAATGAAGCCAGATAAACTCCGGGAGAGGGTTCTTTATACAATTTAAAGAGAATTTCCTCTCGATTTAAATTGAAGCCTTTTTCAAATTCCCCTCTAATTTCAACAGGCATCCGATTGTAATAATAATCACGGATCAGCATTTTCCCAAAATGACTGGCACCTGCTTCGTCCATTATCACATATCCTAAAGAGGCTATGGGTTGTTTTATGTTTTTTCCATCAAAATAACAACTGTTACTTCCGGTACCAAGAATACATACTATTGCTTCCTGATCCGTAACGGCCTTAACTGCGCCCACAGTATCTTCCACAACCTCTATTTTCGCATTCGGAAAAAATTCCCCCAAAATATCCGACATAGAAAGACGAGAGCGTGCAGACCCGCAGCCTGCGCCGAAAAATTCGATATGGGATATCTCCGGAGCCGCTTCCATAAGTATTTTGTTGGCTGCTATTCTATTTTTAATCTCAGATTGAGAAACGACAGTGGAATTTAGTCCTAAGGTTTGTGTTTTTTGCACCTTATTCCCCTGTATCAAAGCCCAGTCACATTTTGTTGAGCCTCCGTCTGCAATTAAAATCATCTTTTAAATTTTTGAAACGTAAACAGCCAGATCTACCATTTTGGAAGCATAAGCATACTCATTGTCATACCACCCAATCAATTTGAAAAAATTCTCATTTAAAGCAATTCCTGCTGAAGCATCAAAAATACACAGATGCGGATCTGAAATAAAATCCTGAGAGACCGCTGCATCCTCGGTATAGCTGACAATTCCTTTATACTTTCCTTCAGCAGCTTCCTTAAATATTCTTTTGATATCGTCATAGGAAGCTGCCTTTTCCGTTCTCACGGTTAAATCTACTACAGACACATCTGTTGTGGGAACACGGAAGGCCATTCCGGTTAACTTTCCTTTTAGTTCAGGGATGACCTTGGTTACAGCTACGGCTGCCCCTGTGGTAGTAGGAATGATGTTAGATAATGATGATCTCCCCAATCTATAATTCTTTCGAGAAGCTTGATCCACAGCTGCCTGAGAGGCTGTTACCGCGTGCACAGTAGTCATTAGAGCTTCTACAATTCCCAATTCGTCGTGAATTATTTTGGCCATTGGTGCTAAACAATTGGTGGTACATGATGCACTGGAAATAATAGTATCTTCCGGCGTTATTTTCTCATGATTTACACCATATACAAACATTGGAGCGGTTTTGGAAGGAGCTGAGATCAACACTTTTTTCGCTCCGGCTTGTATATGGGCGCGGGCTGCGTCGGCTTCTTTAAAAACTCCCGAGGCGTCAATTATTATAGATGCTCCTACTTCGTCCCATTTGAGGTTTAACGGGTCACGCTCTGAAGTTGTTCGTATACGTTTTCCGTCAACAATTAGAAATGTTCCATCAACAGAGACATCCCCCTTAAACTTTCCATGGACTGAATCGTATTTAAACAAATAAGCTAATTGCTCAACATCCAAGAGATCATTGACTGCTACCACCTCTACATTTTCTAAGGAGACTGCATATCTTAAAACCAATCTTCCAATACGACCAAATCCGTTTATTCCTATTTTAAGCATAAATATATTATCTTTTCTATTAGTTATTTTTATTAAACAAAGTTCCGATTTATATCGACACAATTCCAGCTACACGCACTAATTCCGGATCGATTTCAGACTTTTTCTTTATCACTTCAGAAAAAGGTACTATGGTGACTTTTGTATGTCTGATGCCGATCATCATTTTATTTTCTCCTCTTATAAGAGCCTCAACTGCCCCAACTCCCAATCTACTGCCCAGAACCCTGTCATAACAACTAGGTGCACCACCTCTTTGAATATGACCAAGCACCGTGACGCGTATCTCATATTCATTTAAGTTAGCTTCTATATAAGAGGCAAGATCAAAGATGTTTTTTCCTGTTTTATCGCCTTCTGCCACCACTACAATGCTGGAGGTTTTTCCTGACTTTTTGCTTCGAGCCAGACTCTCTAAAACCTTCTCCGGACCTAGATTATGTTCGGGAATTAAAATCTCTTCTGCTCCGGCTCCTATTCCCGCATTGAGTGCGATATTTCCGGCATCTCTCCCCATTACTTCCACAAGAAATAGTCTATTATGCGAATTGGCTGTGTCTCGAATTTTATCTATTGCTTCCACCACCGTATTCAAGGCTGTGTCATACCCGATAGTGAAATCAGTTCCGGTGATATCATTATCTATTGTACTGGGTATGCCAACTACGGGGATGTCAAACTCTTCCGAAAAAAGAGAAGCGCCTGCAAAAGATCCATCTCCCCCAATTATTACAAGAGCGTCCACGTGGGCGTCTTTTAAATTTTTATATGCTTTTTTGCGCCCTTCCGGTGTTCTGAATTCTTCTGATCGTGCCGATTTCAAAAAAGTTCCGCCTCTGTTTATTAAGTTTTTTACAGACCGGGCAGTCAACTCTTTAAAATCACCTTCCACCAATCCTTGATAACCTCGATAGACGCCCATACACTCCTTGTTATTATAAATCGTAGTTCGGACTACAGCACGAATAGCCGCATTCATTCCGGGAGAATCACCACCGCTGGTTAGTACAGCAATCTTTTGAATATCACTCATTTATTTAAAATGTTTTATAAAAAAATTTAAGGAATGAAAGTTTTTTTTTAATATACGTGTTAATACGTATATGCCTTTGTCAATTCCCGACCTATATTTGTGTCATAGAATTAGTGGATAAGGAACACTGCAGTAATTTTTGTGGGGATAGAAATTTGCAGAGTAACCCTTAAAGTTTACTAAGTTAGGTTTGTTTGAGAATCCCGGTGCATAACCGGGATTCTTATTTTAAGTCTATTCCTATTTTGGTAATTTTTATTCATACCTAAGATTCTAATGCAATTTTCAATATAGTTCTTGTTTCTTCGGTTATTTTGAAACGTTCGTCCATCCTTTTTCCTACAACCCAAAGAATATCATTGCCATTACAAAGAAGCCATTGCCTCTCTTTATCAAGTTGAGAATACTTCTCGTCTTTAAAAAATTTGCTCAATTTCTTTTTTCCTTGCATCCCAAAAGGATAAAACACATCCCCTTCTTGCCATCGTCTTAGAACCAGAGGGAAATGAAGTTTTTCTTCATCTGCAAAAATGATATCGGCGCCGGCATCATCAATAAAGTCAACCTCGGTAATCGTTAAATTAATCGGAGTTTTAATTCCATCCTTTGATACCTCATAGGAAAAATCAGAACTTGTTGTAATCTGAGAAAGAATGAGGGTGCCTCTATTCTTTAATAATCGATGCGAGCTTGAAAAAACTCTTTTTCCTGTCTCAGCTGAAACCAACTTCTGAATATCTGGCCAGGAAGTAAACCCAAAATCGCTCAACAATAAAAAAAGCAGGTCCTTATAATTTGGCAAACCTTGAAGTTTTATCAGGTCAAAATGCAGACTATCATCTTTTTCCTCAATGACTAAACGTTGCACCAAGGTGGCATAATCTTCCAGTAGTCGTTGTGCTGCCTGAAGATGGCTCCGGGTTGTGGCATAATTTTTTAAAAAACCGATGTTACTTTCCTTCAGTGAAGGAATTACGTGGTGTCTCAAGTTATTACGCACATAGTCATCCGTATCATTGCTGCTGTCTTCTCGCCACAAAATGTTTTCCTTCCTGGCGTAAGAAATAATTTCCTCCTTAGAAAATTGCAATAGTGGCCGTATAATTTTATTATTCTTTTTTGGGATTCCCGTTAATCCTTTCAACCCTGTGCCCCGAGAAAGGTTTATGAGAAAAGTCTCCAAATCATCATCAAGATGATGAGCTGTAACAAGATAATCGTAATCAAATTTTTCCAGAAGTTCAGAGAAGCGCGTGTATCTTAAATTCCGCGCAGCTAGTTGAACAGACATTCTGTGCTTCTTCGCAAATTTTTCCGTTTCAAAAGTATCAGAATACACCGGAATCCCCATTTTGTTTGCTGTCCCCACTACAAACATCTCATCCCTATCACTCTCCTTTCCCCGAAGTTGAAAATTACAATGTACCAAAGCAATTTTATATTCCAGCCGATCCATTAAATGAACCAAGACCATACTATCCACTCCTCCGCTACAAGCAATGAGAAATTTCTTTTCGGCCGGAGAAGGTAAGAGATCTGAAAGATAATTTTTAAACCGAGTAAGCAAACGAGAAGGTGTTTATTGAAAAGGCGGTGCCAAATATGGGAAGTGGTTCAAGAATTCGGCATCGTTCCCATCAACACCGTCGGAAATTAGTAGCGGATCTTCATTATTTTTGGTACCATCAGGACCTCCAAAAATCCAAAGTAAATTATCATCCATTACATCTTCGCCCGGTGTTCGACCTGTCATTGGTGGCCAACCGCCATACAAAGTATTTCCGGATGCAGAAACCCATAAAACATCTGAAGAAAATAATCCCGCCATCTGCTCTGCATCTAGGTTCAGAATATTTGTAGTGTAAGAGGTATCCATTTTCATTAATTGCTGTTTAAAAACCTCCTTTAATAATCCTTTCATCTGATGCACTTCCACCTTATTCAGGCTGTCTCGCAATTCGAATTGGTTGAATAAAAGATTTATGGCCGGTCTTCCCATTTGATCTTCCTGAACGTATTCTCCGGCAAAGAGTTCTCCAACTTCACAAGGCGGGCATTTACTTCCACCACAATCCACTCCGGTTTCATCACCATTTTGAATTCCGTCATTACATTGATCCTGATAAATGGCATTTCCATTATCGTCGTCATCTTGGCATTGAATGAAGATGAAAGAAAGAAAGATTAAAAAAACGAATGAGTATTTAAATCTTTTCATAGATGATTTTCTTGAAGATGATTAGCGCGTTTTTCTTTTGGTGGAAACCCACATTCCGTAGGTTGGCATTTCGGGAGCAAAAATATTTACTCCCGTTGCAGGATTACCGATAAGGTTTTTCGGCACCTCCACTATTATAGAAAGAACGTTTGTTCCGGCATAGCTATCTGTGCCGGGATTATTAAAACCTGTTGCAGCACTTCCAGCCATATAAGAATCAAATCTGGCACGATCAAAAAAGAAAGGATCTTCACGAGGACCTGCAAAAAACTTCATTCCATCTGCCTCTTCAATCTGCACATCCTGCGTTGTAGAAATTTTGACTTTATTTATGAATGCCGATTCCGTATTAATTGTGCTTTTTAAACCGCTTTCTAATGTAGCAAAAGGACCGAAAAAAAACATGGTATCTCCGCGCCGTATGGATTGTAGTCGGACATCCTCTTTTAGGTCATTATTAAGATCGATGTTAAATTCCATTAGAACATTTTCATCAAACACAGCCTGATCAGTGGGTGATCCCGGCGGAATTAAACCTTGAAGATTCATAGCCAGCACCAAATTGTCAGGATTTTGAGGAGACTCAAAAGCATAAAAATCGGCAATATCGGCAGTTGTACCGGAAACGGAAGGACCATCATTATGGTCTCCACTGATAAGTAAAAACGAGGTCGCCGCTAACCCTAAAACCCCTATAATGGGAAAAAATTTGAATCGAAACATGAAAATTGAATTTTTCAGGGTCTAAAATACAATTATGATTTCAATTCAGGCGTGAAGAAGGAAAATCTTATTACGGTTCAACCTGATTTTAGATGAAAAACTATTCTAGCCAAAGTTTATAATCTCTTACTCTTTCCCTTGCAACGATTATTTCATCTGTATCAAAAATATTGAGAATAATCTTTAGACGTGAATTACTGAAAGCTACAATTTCTTTAATTCCATTGATGTTGATTATAAATTTTCTATTTACTCGAAAAAATTCTTTGGCGACAGCTCTGCTTTAATCACCTTTATTTGTGTTCCCACTTTTGATGTGAAGCGTCTTTTGTATACTTGTTCAAAAGGATTCAGAAGGAGTTTTCTAATTTCATTAAAAACACGACGAATTATAAAAGATGACTTGAACCTTTTGTTTTTCGTATTTTACTCATCAAATCCTTAAATCTTGAATTTTATGAAACCAGATTTTTACACCAAAACTATACTCACTGTTATCGCCATTTGCCTGGTGCTGATTGTTTTTAAACAATATGATTTTATGCCCTCTGCTTATGCTTCAGAGGGCTCTAGGAAAGTTGAGGGCACTATAGAAAATGATTCACCCGTTCAGATTATGGATGTCCGCATAGTAGATATCAATACCTACAAAGAAATGAAGGTGAATGTTACGAAAATAGACAGCCGGGACAACATGCCGGTCAATGTAAAGGAAATAGGTGGCGGCTGGATCTCTCACGGAGGTCCACTACCGGTAAGGGTGAAGAATTAGCCGTGAATCTTATTTTTTATTAAATGGTCGTATAATTAATCTGGCAGCCTTATCTGAATTGATGTAGTTGTAAGTCCAATTGAAGAAAGTAATAACACGGTTTCTAAAACCTACCAAAAACCACAGGTGAACAAAAATCCATAAGAACCAGGCAAAGGGACCGCCAATGTGCCATCTGCCAATATCTGCCACTGCTTTGTTTCTACCCACAGTTGCCATGGTGCCTTTGTCTTTATATTTAAAAGGTTTAAGCTTTTTCCCTTGGAGCATGCGCTTAAAATTCTTTCCCAGCTGTTTTCCTTGCTGAATAGCAGGCTGTGCTACTTGGGGTAACCCGCGGGGGTATTCTTTGGTTTCCAGCATACAGATATCGCCAAGAGCATAGATGTTTTGGGAATTAATAACCTTATTATACTCATCTACTTTATATCTTCTTGCTCTATCCATCCAAGTCTCAGGCAACATTCCTTCAATTGGGATTCCGGAAACTCCGGCGGCCCAGATAAAGGTCTCAGTTTCAAATACCTTTCCGTCTTTGGTCATTACCGTATATCCGTCGAAATCGCTTATAAGTGTATTCAGATGAACGTTAACACCAAGATCAGCTAAGAATTTTAAAGCTTTTTTTGAAACCTTTTCACTCATTCCGGCTAAAACTCGATCTTGCCCTTCTACAAGATGAACAGACATGTCTTTTTTATCCAATTCGGGATAATCATTTTCAAGAATCCCTTTTCTAAATTCTGCGAGAGCTCCGGCAAGTTCCACGCCTGTGGGTCCTCCCCCGGCTATTACAAAATTCAGTAGTCGGCGTCTATCGTTCATATTTGCAGCCAAATCTGCCTTTTCGATATTTTGTAGAATGAGACTTCTGATATTTAGTGCCTGAGGCACTGTTTTCATGGGCATACTGTTCTTCGCAATGTTTGCATTACCAAAGAAATTGGTGCGGGTTCCAGTGGCAATAACCAGGAAATCATAAGTTAAGCTTCCAATTGTTGTTAAGACGGTATTCTCCGCAGGATTAATTCGTTCCACTTCTGCCATTCGGAAATGAAAATCTCGATGTTTCCGGAAAATCTTGCGTAAAGGGTAAGCAATGGAGTCCGGTTCTAAACTTGCGGTAGAAACTTGATATAATAAAGGTTGAAATGTATGATAATTGTGTCTATCGATGAGTACGATTTGCACTTTAGCATTTTTGAGATTTCTGATAAAAGAAATGCCTGCAAATCCTCCCCCTATAACCACTATACGGGGCAAATCGGTTTCGGGAATATTCATAGCTTGAAATTTTGCCTCACAAAGATACCTTACAAGGTGTAGAATTAAAAAAGTTTCCTTTGCGGAGGAGAACGCAATACAGATTTAATATCGCCACTGTCTTTGTTTGTTTAACTCCTCCTCTTTCTTCAGCTCTTCTACGGGAATAACTTTCAGAAAAGATGGATGCTGCTCTATGGCATATTCCAATTTTTCCACAATTTCCTGCACCGTATCATTGTCATAATCAATATCTAACGGAGGTTTTATCTCCATAGTTTGGAGGATATTCCGCTTCTTGATGCGGATGCCTTTCTTATCAAAGGACCGTCTAAATCCATCTATGACAATAGGGACTACAATGGGTTTATTTTTTTTAATAATATGTGCTGTTCCGCGTCTAATTGGTTTCCATGGTTTTGTAGTGCCTTGAGGAAAAGTAATAAGCCATCCGTCTTCAAGGGCTTTGCTAATGTTGCTCACATCACTCATTTTCACCTGCTTATTTACATCTTTCCCTTTCTCCCTCCACGTTCTTTCTATGCTAATAGACCCGGCATAGGCAAGAATCCTGGGCAATAATCCCGCTTTCATCGTTTCTTTGGCTGCCACAAAATACAGATTCAACTTGGGATGCCACAGATATCCAATATTTTTTATGTTATCCACCCGTCCGTGCAGACTTGCATTAAACACGTGAAACATGGCCACAACGTCTGCAAAATACGTTTGGTGATTACTTACAAACAATACGTTCTTATCAGGAAGATTTCGAATCACTTCACTCCCAATTATCTGGAGATCATTAAAACCTTTAAACCGTCGGTGTGTTAAAGAACCGAGGATTCTAATTAACCAAAGTTTTAAAAAAAGTATATGTCCGAATGGATTTCTTTTGAAAAGACCCATTATAAATAGCAATTTTTTGATAGAAAGAAATAAAAAAAGAATTTGTGGAATCCAAATTCAGAGGTTCAAATATAGGAAATAAAGATTCTTAAAAGATTTTATTTAGCATTTCCCTTAATTCATTTAACATCATTGCCGTTGCTCCCCATACTATATGATCATTCAGAATGAAAGCAGGAACCTCTAAAGATTTTGCGTAGGAAGCGCTAATTGTTCCCCGGCCTACACAGCTCTCATCCAGAAATTTTTCAAGTTCTACTTCAATTAATGCCTCTACTTCTTTTTCCTGAGGAACGAAGGTGGGAGTTTGGGAAGCAATTCCTAAAAAAGGCTGGACAAAAAAATTACTTGGTGGAATATAAACCTCTGTCAACTCCTTAATGACTTTAATTTTTTCCCTAGGAACCCCCACTTCCTCCTCCGTTTCTCTTAAAGCAGTTTCTTCTAAAGAGGTATCTTGTTTTTCCATCTTTCCTCCCGGAAAACCAATTTGTGCAGAATGCACCCCCTTGTAGGTTTTCCTTAAAATCAATACCAGTCGAGTTGATAGATCTAATGAAGGATAGAAAAGAGCCATCACCCCTGCCCGCTTTGCATTGTTCATCATTCGTGCGGCTTCTTTGAGTTCAGATAAACGAGACATGGGTGCCATTTGAAACTGAACTTCCGGTCCGGGAAGGGTCATTTTCTTTATTTTTACAATCTCTTTTTCAAATTCGTGAAAATCCATCCTATGAAAAATATCTTAGTTTACTTCTTTTTAATATCTCTTTTACTTGGGTGCGAAAATACGAAAGAACGTATCCCGGACAATCAACAGGTTTCTTCGGAACAAGTAAACCAAGATATACCTGAAAACTCCGTGCCACAACCTGAAGAAGAAGACGAAGAAGTAGAAGAACCGGAAAAACAAAAGTATCCAAAAATTACTAATGAAAATGTGGTTGAATTTTTAACCAACTATGGTAAAGAAAATCCTGAAACCAAAGTTTTGTTGAAAACTAAAAAAGGAGACATCGAAATTGAACTTTATAAAGACACGCCCCTGCATAGAGCCAATTTTATTTACCTGGTAAAGCAAGGCTATTTTGATAAAACTTTTTTTCATCGTGTAGTTCCTGATTTCATTATTCAAGGCGGCAACAGCGATCTTGTCTCAACGCAAAGAAAGAGAAGTGAGTTGGGGAAAGATTATTTACTGCCTGCGGAAATCATACGAGGTCGAATCCATGAATACGGAACAGTTTCAGGTGCAAAAGAATATCGCGATAACCCGGATCACCGAACGGCTCCTTATGAATTTTTTATTTTCTTGGGTCCCTCTTCATCTGCCACGCATTTAAATGGGAGTTATACCATTTTCGGACGCGTCTCAAAAGGAATGGATGTAGTGAAAATAATTTCGGAATTGGAAACAGACAACTCAGAATGGCCCATTGACAATATTTTCATAACGGCAGAGGTTCTATCATCAAACTAATATTGCTCATCATTTTCAAGTTCTTCTTTTGAATAAACACTTGGTAGCGAAAAATCAAAATAAATGGCCAGCAAGCGCACAACCATAACCACTGTGCCGGAAATGAGCACTACAAATTCTTCAGAAACCGCAAATTGCAAAAGAATAAAATAGACAGACCCTCCTATAATACAAGCTGTAGCATAGATTTCCTTTCTAAAAATAATCGGGATCTGGTTACTTAAAATATCTCTTATAACTCCTCCAAAACAAGCGGTCATCGTTCCTAAAGATATACAGATAAGAGGTGAAAAACCTGCCGCTATTCCTTTTTCAACTCCCACAATGGTGTACAGGGCTATTCCAAGAGTATCACTTAACAGGAGAGATCTTCTGATATACCGGATTCTTTTCCTGAAAATTACCGTTAAAACCACTGAAAGAAAGATGACATACACATAGGTCAGGTTGTACATCCAAGCTACGGGAGCTTTTATCAGAATGTCTCTCAGCGTTCCACCACCTACAGCTGCTACGAAAGCGATTATAAGAATTCCAAAAGGATCCAGTCGTTTATTTAAAGCAGTTAGTACGCCCGACACTGCAAAGGCCGCAGTACCTATTATGTCAAGAAAAAGAATTAGGTTCACATGTTAAAGGTAAGGTAGTTATAATCTTTCAAAACTATTTCTATATACTCCCGGTCATTGACCGGTGCATTTGTTTCTAATATTTGCTCTACTTTTTCCCGAAGCATTCTTAGAGTAACATAATCCTGAGATTTGAGAGCCAATTGGAAAGTTTCTTTTATCAGTCGCACATCTTTGTCCGTGAGATTGATTACTTGTGGATAAACCGGAACATAGGCTGCGGAAACCTCTTCCAAAATAGTATTGTTGAGCTGAACCTTATGTTTGGTACTTATTACCACTGTTCCTGCGGCCAGATCTCCTAATCGCTGGTTTTTATCAGAAAAAATAATGAACAAAAAACCAACTGACCCCGCAAACATCCAGATATCTACAACCCGCATTAACCAGCGAATCATAAAGTCACTCCATTCTGCCGGACGGCCATCTGCTTTAACCACTTTTATCCTTAGAGCCATTTTTCCAAGCGTTTGTCCTTGAAAAGCTATATGCATAAAAAAAGAATAAAACATGATTGGAAGAAGAAACAGTTGTCCCAATCCGTTGAGGGTCCAATTATCCGACACGGCATATCCCAAGCTCTCCATCACCAAACTCCAAACATATAAATAAGCAAAAAAAATGAACAAATCAATCAGGAAAGCGAGTAACCGTTCCCCGATATTTACCACTTTATAATTCAAATTTACGTTTTGTGCGGTATGGATTGTCAGGTTAGTCATCTGTCCACAAGATATTATTTTTATTTTTGAAGAAAATCAATTTATGCGAGAAGCTGCATTTGTCAGGCAAAATAAGGAAAAATGGATTGCTTTTGAAACTGCCATCACACAAAAAAGCACGGTCAATCCTGATCAGCTCGCGGAGTACTACATTCAATTAACCAATGACCTTGCCTATGCCCAGACTTATTATCCCGACAGTAATACTTTGATTTATCTCAATGCACTCGCTTCCAATGCGCATCAATTAATTTATAGAAATAAGAAAGAATCCAAAAACAGAATTCTGGATTTTTGGAGAGTCGAATTTCCATTATTTTTCTATCCGTACCACAAAACCTTATTTTTCTCGTTTCTGATTTTTGTTGTAGCCACGGCCATTGGAATCATCTCAGCTTTAAATGATGATTCTTTTGTTCGGCTCATTCTGGGAGATTCCTATGTCAATGAAACTTTACACAACATTGAAAAAGGAGAGCCTACGGCTATTTATAAAAGCGGTGGGCAGCTTGGATCATTTCTCGGAATTACAATAAATAATATCAGAGTAGCTTTTTTGGCTTATGTTTTTGGAGCTATTACATCTATTGGCACAGGATATCTTCTTTTTTCCAACGGAGTGATGCTTGGAGCTTTTTTTACTATGTTTCATCAACACGGACTCCTTTTCGAGGCATCAAAAGTGGTCTGGCTTCATGGGACAATTGAGATTTCTGTTATTGTGATTGCCGGATGCGCCGGTTTGGTAATGGGAAACAGCATTTTGTTTCCCAAAACATTTTCGCGGAAATTATCGTTTATTAAAGGAGCTAAGGACGGACTTAAAATTGTGGTAAGCACCATTCCTTTTTTCATCATTGCAGGTTTTATCGAAGGTTTTATTACCCGCTATGCCGGAATGCCAACATGGCTGGCACTGTTAATTATCTTTTCGTCTCTCGTTTTAATCGTTTATTATTACATCGTTTATCCTATAGCTCTACATAGAAAAACATGAAACCTTATATTGACCTAAGACAAATGCGCGACGTGGGAGACTTAATCAGCACCTACATTACATTTCTGAAAAAGAATTTTAATTCATTCTTTTCGATTTTCCTTCACTATAATGGAATTTTTATCATCGCCGCACTGTTGATCAGCTATTTAGTAATAAGTGGTTATTGGGGTGTCTGGGGAGGTACCGAAGAAACAGGAATTTTAGGTCTTGTCTTGTTAATCATGCTGTATTTTATTACTTCCGTTTTTAATTACAGTCTTGCTGCTGCCTACCTCCGAGAATATGTTAAAAACAAAGATGCACCTACAGATAAAAAGCAAGTGTTTAGACTTTTGAGAAACAATATGGGGAGTATCATTATTTTTATTTTATTAATGGGATTGATATATGTGGTAATTATGATTGCCGGACTTATTATTTCCATTGTTCCCGTTTTGGGAAGTCTGGCGTATTATGTTATTTTTCTTGCTTTCTCGGCTTGGGCGGGGCTTTCTTTTATGGCTTTGTTCCAACACCAAATACGAATTGAAGAAAGTTTTAAGCACGGCTGGACCCTTTTAAAAGATTTCTTTTGGAAGAGCGTTCTCGCCAACCTGGTGATTTCGATGCTTCTGGGTTTTTTGATGATTTCTGTTCTCATGATTCCGGGAGTATTTCTGGGTGCTTATTCGTATTTCTTTATTGATTCTTTCTCAGAATCCATTGTTTCTCAAATAATTTGGATCCTGGCCTTGACATTGCTATTGATCATTTTTATGCTCTACCAGTCATTCTCCCAGTTTATTAATGGTATTTTGTACTACTCTCTTTATGAAGAAAAATATCATGAAGCGGCGCAGGAACGTATAGAATTAATAGGAAAACGTGAGTAATAATAAAAAGCACATTCTACGTTTCTTCTTCTCAATAATGGGGAGTGGGTTTGCCTTCGCTCAAGAGAAACCGGCTACAGATTCGGCTTCAATAGTCAAAAGAAACTTCGAAAAAAATCTTCAAGAAAAATATTCCGGAAGTCAGTTTGATTATTCCGAAAATTCCAGAGAAAACATCAACATTCTCGGAAGGATTCTAAACTGGATTCTTCAAAAAATAGCTCACCTTTTTGGTTTTGAAGTTAGCCCGGGTACCCTTCAAACTACACAAACCATCATTTATATTTTACTGATTATAATTCTGATATACTTCGCAGTGAGGATGCTGGACGGACAGAGACGACATGGTTTTTTAAACTATCAATCGAAAGGAATTGCCATAGGAGGTTATGAAGTAAACGATATAGAAGATCTTGATATAGATGCTATGATTAAGGAGGCAATTGCGAATCGAGATTTCCGCTTGGCTATACGGTATAGCTATTTGAAAACATTAAAATTACTTTCCACCGAAAATTTCATAGCCTGGAGTCCCAAAAAAACCAACAGCGACTATATTTCAGAAATTGACCACCCCGAAATAAAGGAACTGTTTCGAAAAGTTTCATACTGGTATGACTATATTTGGTATGGGAATTTCCAATTGGATGAAGAAAAATATACGAGAGCAGGGAAAAATTTCGTCGAACTAGAAAATAAAGTTACTGATGAAAAGTAGGCGAAAATCCTTAATTATTTGGGCTTTTGCATTTGTAATCGTGCTCTTGTTGGTTGCAGAAACCACTGCTCACAAACCTGTAGATTGGAGCTTAAGTTATACTTCTTATGACAAAATTCCCTATGGCACTCACGTTTTCTACAATGAACTTCCCAATCTTTTACAAGCTAAGATTCAGCGTATAACCTCAGATCCCTTTCAATTTTTATCAGAAACGGGTCCAAAAACCAAAGACGTTTATGTTTTTATAAATGACATCCTCACTTTTGATGATCAACAGTCAAAACAATTAATGGATTTTGCTGCAAAAGGAAATACCGTATTTATTGCGGCAAATAGCATTTCCGGTGCCTTAAACGCTAATCTTGATTTTACTGTAACCG
>DASRWC010000089.1:0-15519 GCA_035654795.1 Flavobacteriaceae bacterium | reverse complement strand
CAATATCTTTAAGTAATCAGCTCTATTCCGAACAAAATCTATTTCTGTGATATCGATTATTCGTACATTTTCTGAAGGTCTGGATTTGATGTAATCGAGATAACCGATATTCAATTTTTGCAGATAATCCGCCGGAATGCTTTGCTCATATTCTCTGCCCCGCTTTTTGATATTTTCTAAGAGTCTTTCTGTGCTTTGGTAGAGATACACATACAAATCGGGTTTCGGCAAATCTTTATGCATCACGTGGAAAAGCTTTTTATAAAGGGAATACTCATCTTCCGGAAGTGTAATTCCTGCAAAAATGAGTGATTTGTTCACATCATAATCTGCCAAAATCCAACCCTGAAACAAATCCAATTGCGCAATATCATCCACCAATTGCTGATATCTGTCTGCCAAAAACGACATCTCAAGCGGAAAAGCATATCTCGAAGGGTCGGCATAGAATTTTGGCAGAAACGGATTATCCCGAAAACGCTCTAAAATCAATTTCGCATTAAAATCTGAAGAGATTTTAGTTGTCAAACTTGTTTTTCCGGCACCAATATTTCCTTCAATCGCAATGTAATTGTACTTCGAAAAATCAAACGCATTCATCGGATTTTGGAAACTGATTGCAGTTTTTTTCAACAAACTATCATCAAAAGTAGCGACAAGCAAAGAAGCTATGGACTGCTCCAAACCCGGATGTTGTTTAGTCGGTTCAATATCGTTTAGGGGCTGAAGTACAAATTTCCTGTTCTGAATTTCGCGATGTGGAATCATCAAATCTTCTGACTTAATAATTTCGTCGCCATAAAAAAGGATATCAATATCAACTGTTCTTGATTGATATCCCACGCCCGAATTACGCTCTCTTCCCAACTGTTTTTCTATGCTCAGCAACTCAGTCATCAGTTCGGCAGGCGCAAATTCTGTGGTCATTATTACCACCAAATTCAGAAAAGCTTCACCTTCAAAACCGAGTGCAGGAGTCTCATAAACCGGAGAAATTTTCAGAACCGCACCAATTCTTTCAAAAAGCAAATTAATCGCATTTTGGAGATATTCTTGCCGATTCCCGATGTTACTACCTAAGGAAAGGTATATTTTGGTTGAAGATTGCGCGTATTCCACTTCAGATAATTATGATTAAATTAAGCAAAATCAGAAGCTTTGCATGTATTTTTGCCGGCTGTAAAACTATAGGAAAATATCTCCTAAGTAAACCGAAATCGAAGCTTTTTTATTCACATAAAATGGTGTCTTAATTTATGAAGAAGACTCTTAAAATAACGGGGATCGTTGTTACAATCCTTATCATCCTTCTAATCAGTGCTCCTTTTCTTTTTCGCGGAAGTCTTGAGAGACTGTTACTGAAGAGCATCAATGAAAATCTGAATGCTCAGGTTCAATGGGAAAAACTCGATTTAAGTTTGTTCCGGAATTTTCCCGATGCATCTCTAAAACTGCAAAACTTCTCGGTTATTAACAAGACACCGTTTGAAGGTGACACGCTTGCAAAAGGAACTTTAAATCTCGAAATGGGATTGATGCAGCTCTTTAAATCTGAAGATTTGAAGATTGACGCCTTTCATTTGGAAGACGCCCTTGTCAACATAAAAGTTGATTCCACGGGAGTTGCCAACTAT
Source organism: Flavobacteriaceae bacterium (assembly GCA_035654795.1). Taxonomy (GTDB): domain Bacteria; phylum Bacteroidota; class Bacteroidia; order Flavobacteriales; family Flavobacteriaceae; genus JAAYLC01. Next base: position 13,885 of record DASRWC010000089.1, on the reverse strand, counting down.
GACATCGCTTTAAAAGATGATGCTCCGGTTAAAGAAGATACTCCCGATGAAGCAAGTAATTTCAAATTGAACCTTCAGAATTACACCATAAAAAATTCGCGAATTAATTATTCTGATGAGTCTTCTAAAATGTATTTCGCATTAACCGATTTTCAGCATCGCGGGAAAGGAGATTTATCAGAAGATATTACCAATCTTGACACCCATTCCGAAGCCAATATTTCATTCTCCATGGACGGAACGGAATATCTTTCCAATCACCGACTTGCCTTGGATGCCATTTTGGAATTGGATTTGAATCAGATGAAATTCAGTTTTCTTGAGAATGAAGGAAGAATTAATGAGCTTCCTTTGGTTTTTAACGGATTTTTCCAAATGCACGAAAATCATAATGAAATCGATTTAACGTTTAGCACGCCTTCATCCGATTTTAAAAACTTTTTGGCGATTATTCCGAAAGAATATGTCAAACAAATTGAAGATGTAAAAACCACAGGAAATTTCACGGTAAACGGTGTCATTAAAGGAAACATCGATGAAGAACACATCCCGACAATGGATATAAAAGTCTTTAGTGATGATGCTTCTTTCAAATATCCCGATTTGCCTATGGCCGTGCAAAACATCACTATTGATGCGCAATTGCTGAACGAAACGGGACTTCTTAAAGATACTTACCTAAATATCCCGAAACTCACTTTCACTGTGGACGGCTCCCCTTTCCGAATGAAAGCTTTGGTGAAAAACTTTATGGAAAATGCCATTGTGGATATGGAAATGCAAGGGATTATCAATCTTGCAAATATTGAAAAAATTCTTCCGTTGGAATTGGAAAGCAAACCTGAAGGAATTTTTAAAGCTGATTTCTCTGCGAAATTCGATATGGAATCTGTCGAAAAAGAACGTTATGACCGAATTGATGCCCGCGGAAATGCAAGTCTTTCAAAGTTTAAATACGACGGCGGTTTCAAAAATCCGTTACAAATTGCACAAGCAAGTGTTTCGATGAATCCGAACCTGATTCGGCTAAACGAATTGCAAGCTACCACAGGAACTACAGATTTTAATGTTTCCGGAAGCCTTCATAACCTTTTTGCATTCCTGATGAAAAAACAGAATCTGAAAGGTTCTTTTGCTTTGAATTCAAACAATTTCAACGTTTCCGATTTCATGACTGACGGAAGCGCTCCGGAAAAATCGAATCCTGAAAAATCTGAAACTCCAAAAACATCGCAACAAGAAGCCATTAAAGTTCCCGATTTTCTTGAAGCTAATTTCGATTTCAATGCCAAAACCGTTGTTTATGACAACATCACTTTGAAAAATGCGAAAGGAACGGCAACAATCAAAGATGAAACGGTGTCTATCAAGAATTTCACATCCGATTTGTTTGGTGGTCGAATTGCTTTTGACGGAAATGTTTCCACCAAAGAAGCAACTCCCACTTTCGGAATGACTTTAGATTTAAGTAAAATCGATATTGTTCAATCCTTCCGTGAAATGGAAATGCTTCAGTTTTTAGCGCCCATTGCGCAGGCACTTCAAGGAAGTTTAAACACAAAATTTAACCTGAGCGGAAAATTGGATAACGAACTTTCTCCTGTGATGTCATCACTTTCGGGCGATGCCGTTGCCGAAATTATTTCTGCACAGGTTGACCCACAAAAAGCGCCCGTGGTTTCTCAGTTACAAGATAAAATGGCCTTTTTAAACCTTAACGAATTAAATCTGAAAAACGTTTCAACACATTTCAATTTTAATAATGGCCAAATTGAAGTAAAACCGTTTCATTTCGACGCCAAAGGTGTGGATGTGGCAGTTTCCGGAACGCACGGACTTGATAAATCGATGAATTATAATTTAAACATTGATGTTCCGGCGAAATATCTTGGAAATGACATCACCAAATTACTTCGTGAACTCGACCCCGCAGAAGCAGAAAAAGCTCATATTGTGGTTCCCGTTGGAATTACCGGAAGTTTTAATCAGCCAAAAGTTTCGTTGAATATGGAATCTGCCATAAAAGAACTGACCAACAAACTTGTCAAAAAAGAGAAGGACAAATTGATTGACAAAGGGAAAGATTTCCTTGGCGGATTGCTGGACGGCGGCAAACAGAAAGACAGTGTTTCTACGCCGGGAACTACAAAACCTGACACGACGAACACCAAGCCAAATACACAGCAACAAGTGGAAGACAAAATTAAAGGCGCTCTTGACGGAATCCTAAAAGGAAAAAAGAAGAATTAATTCTTAACCGAAATTCCGACCACACGTCCTTCATTTGACCGGACATTAAAAACAGTATCGTCATCAAAAATCAAGTATTGACCTTTGATGCCTTTTAAAATTCCTTCATAAAAAGGAGTTTTATCAAGATTCAGAACATTTGGGTTTTCGGGATATTTCAGCACCGGAAACTCAATGTTCGTTTCCTGCACTTCGTCCAAGAAATAAGGCAGTACTTCTTCCGGCAAATATTGTTTCAAATCCTTTTTCCACTGAAATAAATCTTCATCGGTGATTTCGTTTTTCAGCATCGTTCGCCAATTGGTTTTATCGCTAATATGATTGGCGAGTGCCACTTCTGCAATTCCTGCTAAATATCGGTTGGGCACTTCCAAAATTTCAATGGCTTCGTGTGCGCCTTGGTCAATCCAACGATAAGGAATTTGGGTTTTTCGTGTCACACCCACTTTCACGCTGCTGCTATTCGCCAAATACACAACATGTGGTTGTAGTTGAACATGTGTTTCAAATTCCAAATCACGGTCTTCTATTCCTAAGTGAGCTTTACTCAATTCCGGGCGGATAATCCATTCTGCCGTTTGTGGTAGTTTAAAGAAACAATCGTAGCAATGTCCTTGACGATATACCTTCCTTTGCAATCCGCAATTCAAACATTGAAAATGTAAAAAGGAAATACTCAATTTTTTTCCCATTGCTTGGTTCAGATTCAATGCCGACCCGTCCACTTCCAAAAAATATTCAACAGGCGTTCCCGGTTCAGCAACCATTTTCTTTAAAAGACCTTCGTATAACATAACAGCAGATTTTTTGCAAAATTAATCATTCTTATCCGCTTCAATTTATTTCCCGAGATTTAATGACCGAAGAATATTTTTATCGTTACTTTTTTGACAATTTTATAAAATCCTTATTTTTATCCTTGAAACATTTCAGCTATGCCAATCCCCATTGTTAATTCGATTGCTTCTTGGTTTTTGAAAAAACGCTTTCATCAAATTGAACTTTTTCTGAAATATCCCAATGAAGTTCAGGAAGAGCTACTTTTCAATCTTTTGAATAAAGCAAAATACACCGAGATTGGGCGGAGATATGATTTTTCTTCCATAAAATCCTATGAAGAGTTCGCATCACGGGTGCCCATTGTGTGTTATGAAGATATTGAGCCGGAAATAGAGCGTGCAAGACGTGGCGAAACCAATATTTTTTGGCCAACTCCCATAAAATGGTTTGCAAAATCGAGCGGAACGACCAATGCCAAAAGTAAATTCATTCCGGTTTCAACGGATTCTTTAGAAGATTGTCATTACGCAGCGGGCAAGGATATGCTTTGCATGTATCTCAACAATAATCCCGATGCGCAATTATTCCTAGGGAAAAATCTCCGTCTCGGTGGCAGCAAAAAATTATATGAAGACAATGGAACCGTTTTTGGCGACCTTTCTGCAATTCTGATAGACAATATGCCATTTTGGGCAGAATACAGCAGCACGCCAAGCAATGAAATTTCTTTAATGGGAAATTGGGAAACAAAGCTTCACGCAATTGTTGAAAATACTATAAAAGAAAACGTTACAAGCCTTGCCGGAGTGCCGTCGTGGATGCTTATTCTCCTGAATCAAGTCATTGAAACCACAGGGAAAAATAATTTATTCGAAATATGGCCCAATCTTGAAGTTTATTTCCACGGCGGCGTAAATTTCGACCCTTACATCGACCAATACAACCGGCTCCTGCCGAGAAGCGATTTCCGGTATTATGAAATTTATAATGCTTCGGAAGGATTTTTCGCGATTCAAGACCGAAATGAAGTAAAAGAATTATTGCTCATGCTTGATTACGGAATTTTCTACGAATTTATTCCAATGGACACCTATGAAACTGAAAAAGAACATATTATTCCGTTAAGTCAAGTGGAAGAAGGAAAAAATTATGCTGTTGTAATTACAACCAATGCCGGATTATGGCGGTATAAAATTGGAGACACGGTTCGTTTTACTTCCACCAATCCATACAGAATCAAAATTACGGGAAGAACCAAACATCATATAAACGTTTTTGGCGAAGAACTAATTATCGAAAATGCAGAAGTAGCCTTAAGAAAAGCGACGCAGCTAACACAATCCGAAATCATCGATTATACTGTTGCGCCTATTTTTATGGAAGGGAAAGAAAAAGGTGCGCACGAGTGGATTATCGAATTCAAAACGCCGCCACAGGATATTTCTGTTTTTATGCAACTTTTAGATTCCGCACTTCAGGAAGTAAACAGCGATTACGAAGCAAAAAGACACAACAACACCACACTCAACCCGCCAAAAATCAATGTGGGCAGGAATAAATTATTCTACGATTGGTTAAAAGAAAAAGATAAACTCGGCGGTCAACATAAGATTCCGAGATTGTCAAATTCGCGGCAAACTTTGGAAGAATTGTTAGCGATAAATCAGAATTAAAAAAGAAAAGAGCCTTTTCATCATAATCGAAAAAGCTCTCTTCTGACAAAGAAAAAGTAATCTTTCTAATTCTTCAAAAACTCTCTTAATACATATTGAAGAATTCCTTCATTCTGATAATAAGCAACTTCAATCGGTGAATCCAATCTTGCGATTACTTTGAAAGAAATTTCTTTACCGTTCTCCCCGGTAGCGGTTACCGTCAATTCTTTATGCGGTTTTAAATTATCTTCAATTCCGGTTATATTGAATGTTTCTTTTCCGGTTAATCCGAAAGTCTCGGCACTTTCTCCTGATTTATATTCTAATGGAAGCACGCCCATCATAATCAGGTTACTTCTGTGAATACGCTCATAACTTTCTGCTAAAACAGCTTTCACACCCAACAAGAACGTTCCTTTTGCAGCCCAATCTCGTGAAGACCCCGAACCGTATTCTTTTCCTGATAACACAATCAAAGGCGTGTTATCTTTCTTATATTCTTGAGCAGCTTCATATACCGTCATTTCCTTTCCGCTCGGCAAATGGGTGGTATAGCCTCCTTCTTTAGTTGCCAATTGATTTTTAATCCGAACGTTGGCAAAAGTTCCGCGCACCATTACTTCATCATTTCCGCGACGGGAACCGTAACTGTTAAAGTCTTTAGGTTCCACACCACGAGATTTCAAATATTGACCTGCAGCAGAAGATTCACTAAAAGCACCGGCAGGAGAAATATGGTCTGTCGTGATACTGTCTCCAAGCATCAATAATGCTCGCGCACCTTTAATGTTTTCAAGTTCTTTGGGTTCATCGGAAAGATTGGTAAAAAACGGAACCTCTTTTATATATGTCGAAGAATCTTCCCACTCATACAATTGTCCTTTTGGAACTTCAAGATTTTTCCAAATTTCATTTCCTTCAAATATTTCATCATAGTTTTTCTTGAAATCATCTGCAGTCAGAACCTGTTTTACAACTTCGCGAATTTCTTCATCAGTCGGCCAAATGTCTTTTAGATAAATATCTTTCCCGTTTCTGTCTTGACTTAAAGGTTCGGTAGTTAAATCAATATCCACTCGTCCCGCAATTGCAAAAGCAACGACAAGCATTGGCGACATTAGGAAATTCATTTTTACCTGTGGATGAATTCGCGCTTCAAAGTTTCGGTTTCCGGATAAAACTGATGTTACTACCAAATCATTCTCATCTACAGCTTTGGCAATTTCCGGTGGAAGCGGCCCGGAGTTTCCAATACAGGAAGTACATCCATAACCCACTAAGTGGAATTGCATCGCTTCCAAATCTTTCAGCAGATCTGCTTTTTCCAAATAATCCGTCACCACTTTTGAACCCGGCGCCAACGATGTTTTTACCCAAGGTTTGGTTTCAATTCCGGCTTCTCTTGCTTTTTTGGCAACCAATCCGGCCCCAACCATAACGTAAGGATTTGAAGTGTTGGTACAGGAAGTAATCGCAGCAATAGCTACCGAACCGTCAGAGAGCATGTATTTCTGATTTCCGTGAGAAATCCAAACCGTTTTCAAGCCGTTTTTATCTTCCGATTCAATTTGCACATCCGCAGGTATCGGTCTGTTTGGATGTGGCGGCTGACTTCCTCCTTCTTCTTTCCAACGCGTCAAGGCTCTTTCCCGTGCTTCCGGTTCAATATAAGTTCGACCAAAAGTGGAATGCTCCAACTCAATAAATTTCTCTTTTAAATCCTTTAAGAAAATCTTATCCTGTGGACGTTTAGGACCGGCAACTGTGGGCAACACTTTGGAAACATCCAATTCAATAACATCGGTATATCGAATAGCATCTTCATTCTCTCTCCAAAGCATGTTTGCTTTACAATATTCTTCCACAAGCTTAATTTGTTCTTCACTTCGGTTACTGCCTCGCATGTATTCCAACGTTTTATCATCAATCGGGAAGAAGGTAATCGTACAACCGAATTCCGGAGACATATTCCCGATTGTTGCTCTATCAGGAACAGAAAGATTGTCAAGACCCGGACCAAAAACCTCAACAAATTTCCCAACCACGCCATATTCGCGCAATCTATGAGCAATCGTTAATACCAAATCCGTAGCTGTAGTTCCAACGGGAAGTTTTCCGTCTAATCGTAATCCGATAACTTCGGGCGTAATAAAATAAATAGGTTGCCCAAGAATGGCAGCTTCCGCTTCAATTCCACCTACTCCCCAAGCTACGACTCCAATTCCGTTTACCATTGGTGTGTGACTGTCTGTTCCGACCAAGGTATCGGGGAAAGCCATTCCGTCGCGCTCAATGACTCCTTTTGAAAAATATTCGAGATTCACCTGATGACAAATTCCCATTCCCGGGGGAACCACACTGAAATTATCAAATGAATTCTGCGCCCATTTTAAGAAAGTGTAACGCTCACGATTCCGATTATATTCCTCCTCCATATTTCGCTGATACGCATAAGGCGCCGCAAAATAATCGACTTGAACACTGTGGTCAATCACCAAATCAACCGGAATTAGCGGATTTATAGAACTTGCATCTTTACCTTTTCTCGCTACTTCGGCACGAAGGGATGCAATATCCACAACAGCCGGAACTCCTGTAAAATCCTGCATCAAAACCCGCGCAGGCTTAAAAGCCACGTCCTTTTCTTCATCAGGATTCCATTTCAAAATCGTCTCAACGTGTTCTTTCGTTACTCCGAAATCATCATAATTTCTTAAAGCGTTTTCCAATAAAATCCGAATGGAGAAAGGAAGTTTTTCAACATTATATCCTTTCGATTGTAATTCTTTCAGACTGTAATATTCCAACTTCTTGCCCGAGACATCAAGAGTGCGCTTAATGTCGTAAATATCTTGTTTCATAAATTTGAGATTAGATTTTTAAAGTTACTTATTTCAAAAGCATCTCCTTTTTTAACTGAAATTCTTTAACCGATTCTTAACAGAATACTGAATTTGACGCCAAATTTTTAGGAGCTACTAAAGTTACTAATAACTTTCATTATTTTTAAGGAAACGAAACTCAAAAAGCTATGGCAAAATTTAAAGTTGGCGACCACGTAAAATGGAATTCCGAAGCAGGTCACGTCACAGGGAAAATCAGTAAAGTTCACACATCCAATTTTCAATACAAAGGATATACGCATCATGCGACCAAGGATGAACCTCAATATGAAATCAAAAGTGATAAATCTGACCATATCGCAGCTCATAAAGAATCTGCATTAACAAAAATATCATAGATTCGTTTTATGAAAATGGAAGTTGTAAAAGGTGACATCACCTATTTTGAAGGCGATGCGATTGTAAATGCTGCAAATTCGTCATTACTCGGCGGCGGCGGTGTGGACGGCGCCATTCATCGTGCCGGCGGACCGGAAATCCTGGAAGCGTGTAAGGAAATTGTTTCAAAAATTGGTTCATTACCAACCGGAGAAGCAGTGACTACAACTGCCGGAAAAATGAGAACAAAATATGTCATTCACACTGTCGGTCCAGTTTGGAAGGGTGGCACCAATGATGAAGCTCAAAAATTGGCGAATTGTTATAAAAATTCCCTATTAGAAGCGATTAAATACGGATGTAAAACCGTCGCTTTCCCCAATATCAGCACAGGAGTTTATGGATATCCAAAAGAAGAAGCGGCTAAAATTGCCGTTACGACTATTCACGAATTTATCAAAGACACCAAAGCCATCGAAAAAGTGACTTTCATGTGTTTTGATGATGAAAACTACCAACTCATTCAGCGAGAACTTGCGGAAATCTAGCTAACGCAGTACTTTTTTAAGAGCTTCCAAGTCTTCAAAAGTATTGTAATAGTGCAATCCCACACGCACGCCGCCTCCGCGTTTGGCAAAAACGATATCGGAATTTTCAAGGCGGCTTAGTTGCTCATTTGACAATTGAAGATTGAAAATAGTCGAAATCACTTCCCGTTTTGCGGTTCTCGGATGTAAAAGATTTTCCTTTCTGAAAAAATCGAAAGCTTCTTCATTTAGGTCTTTTATATGCGTAAAAATTGCTTCCTTTCCTTGCTTTTCGAAAAACGAAAGTGACTCTTTAAGACTTCCGAAATTCAAAGTGTCTAAATGTCCGGGTTCAAAATGCCGCATAAATTTTGTGTCATCCGGATGACTTTCAAAAGTCTCGGCTGATTGGAAACCGATGACTTCAGGAAAAATATTTTTTCGGGCTTCTTCTTTGACGAGCATAAAACCGTTTCCGAATCCTGAATTCAGCCATTTATAAGTACTCGCAATTACGACATCAAAAGCACTTTCTGAAAAATCAAAGTTTTCTGTTCCGAAATATTGGGTTCCGTCACCGATAATCAGCATTTCCGGCAACTTCTTTTTTAATTCTTTTAGAAATTCTAAATCAATTTTAATTCCGCTAATCCATTGAACAATACTCAAAAGAAAAACATCGGGTTTGTGTTTCTCTGCCGCTTTCAGAATATTTTCTTCCAGATTTTCGTTTAGCCCAGCATAACAAACATTAAAATCCCGCCGTTCCACAGGCCAGGAAACCGACGGATAATCTTCTTCTATCATCAGAATGGTCTGCCCCGAAGGAATACTTTCCAGCAACATATTTAGTCCGATAGAAAAATTTGGAACCAGTGCAACTTCATCTTTTTCAGCTCCGAAAAAGGACGCTACCGAACCTCGGCAGGTCTTTAAAAATTCTGCTGCTTCCGCCCTGAAAGACGAAACACTTGCTAACAAATTCGCATCGTGATTCCGCCGCCACTCCACAACCGTTTTCGGAACCAGTCCGCAGGATGCGGTATCCAAATAAATCTTTTCCTGAAAAACCGGAAACTCTTTTCTTAATTCTTCTTTAATAGCGCTCATACTATCTTTAATTTTTTCGGTATTTTTACAATTGTTGTATGCCAATCTTATCATTCACGAAATTAATCATCTATGTTTCCAAAATCTAAAAAAGATAAAGATTTAAATTTCGAACAGCGCGAGCAGCGTGAACAATATGAGTATGCCCGCCGCCGAATTAAACAGAAAAAAAACCTTCTCAGGCATTTCATTATTTTTATTGCGGGTGCCATTGTTTTTATTGTTTTAGACGCTTTTCTCAATGTCGGTCACAAGCAACTTGGCGAAAATTGGTATGTATGGGCCATTTTGATATGGTTGTTTATCTTCCTCGTTCACATTCTTAACGTCTTTATATTCAATACCTTTATGGGAAAAGAATGGGAAGACCGACAACTCGAAAAATTAAAAGTTCGCCAGGCAGAAAAAATGGCAGAATTGCAACGAAAAGTAAATGCCGAACTTCCTTTGCCTGAAAAAGAAGAACGGATAAATCCGGATTTAAATAACCCTTTACCTCCTCAGGAATTATGATTGTTCTAATAGCGGCAGCCGGTGAGAATAATGAATTGGGCAAAAACAATGATTTGCTTTGGCATTTACCTGATGATTTTAAACGATTTAAAAAAATCACTTCACACCATTTCATCATAATGGGAAGAAAAACTTTCGAATCCCTTCCGGGTGTACTCCCGAATCGTGTTCATATTGTGCTGACCAAAGACAAAAAATACGCAGCGGAAGGTGCGGTTGTGGTGCACAGTATGGATGAAGCACTTCGGAAAGCACAGTCTAAAAAAGACATTTTCATCATCGGCGGCGGTGACATTTTTAAAAAATCCATGAAAATCGCCGATAAAATAGAACTCACCCGAGTGCACGCCAAATTTGATGATGCCGACACCTTTTTCCCCGAAATTTCTGAAAATGAATGGAAATTAGAACATTCTGAAAACCACGAAAAAGACGAAAAGCATCAGTATTCTTTTACATTTGAGACTTGGGTAAGGAAATCCAATAACAAGTCTTGATTTAAGAACCTTTTTTCTCGACAAGTTTTGCTTGAATAAATGGCACTTTACTCTTTTCTGTCTTCGAAATCAAGCTTTTAGGCTAAAATTCTATAACCACTTTTCATACACCTTTCGAACTTCTGAATGTGATTTTAGTTTTTTTTCATCCGCTTGTTGCATTCCCAATGCAATGGAACGTTTTGCCGCATCCGAAATTTTCTTATGAGAAATTTGCTGCTCCCTAAATTCCATAAGCTCTCTTATGACTGTCTCGTCTTCAATTGAAGACAACCATTGAATTAACTCGAGTTTATCGCTCAAAATCTCTGCCTCCATAGCTACTATTGTTTTTACCAAATTTAAGGAAAATTCCCGAAATTTTCTGTCATACCAATTGCTTTTACAACATGACCATTTGCCACAATTAAATCTTCACTATCACCCTCTTCCAGAACAGTATTGAGATATTCCCCAATCATTTCTTCATTATCCAAATAATCTGAGATTTCGAATTTTGTTATTTTTTCACCTTCCATATTTTTCAGATTGTATTTCTAACCTTTTGAACTACTTGAAATTAATTTAAAATTAAACAAATTTCCAACATACCGACCTTCCCTGTATTTCAAAATTTTCAAAACTGATTTAAGTTCGCGAAAAGCAACTTTTAGCTATAATTTAGCAAAAATCGAAGCCATGAATCACAATTCCATTCTCTCACAAATCGCATCTGAAAACAACATCACCTTCAAAAATTCTCTACGCTTTCACGGTGGGGACATCAATGATGTTTTCCTTTTGAAAGGTTCAGAAAATGTAGTTGTGAAAATGAATGATGCCACACGTTTTCCCGGAATGTTTGATGCCGAAGCCAAAGGCTTGAAATTATTAGAATCTTCGAATTCTTTCCGAATTCCGAAAGTTCTTAATCTGGGAAACATTGAAAATCATTCGTATTTGCTGCTCGAATATATTGAAGAAGGAACTACACATACCGATTTCCTTCAAAAATTTGCCGAGAATCTCGTGAAACTTCATAGGGAAACATCGGAGTTTTTTGGTTTGGACCACGATAACTACATCGGAAGTCTGCCTCAACAAAACAAGCACACAGATACAGCTTCGGAGTTTTATATTTCAGAAAGACTTGAACCTCAAATCCGTATCGCGTTCGATAACGGATTCAAATTCAAAAATGTCAGCGATTTTTACAAAAACATTTCCAATGAAATTCCTGAAGAGCCACCGGCATTAATTCACGGCGATTTGTGGGCGGGAAATTATTTAATCGATACTTCCGGAATGCCTGTCCTTATCGACCCTTCCGTATCTTTTGCACCACGAGAAATGGATTTGGCTATGATGAAACTCTTTGGTGGATTTCAAGACTCCATTTTTAAAAGCTATGACGAGCAATTTCCATTGGTACCGAAATGGCAGGAACGTTTGGATATTTGGCAATTGTATTACCTACTCGTTCACTTAAATTTGTTTGGCAGTGGTTATTATTCACAAGTAGAATTGATTCTAAAAAAATATGCTTAACATTTCTTCTCAAAGAATTTAATACTTCTTTAATCCCGTCCATGATTGAAAATCAATACCTTTCAGAAAAAAGATTATGAGCAGAGAAGAAGAAAACTTATCAAGTTTAGACGCAAAAAAGAAATTCCGCGAGTTGGTGGACGACGTTAAAGTATGTATGATGATAAGCGATTTATCCGCCAAACCATTGAGCGCCAATCCCATGCAAGCGAAGGAAGTGGATGAATCCGGAAACGTTTGGTTTCTCACAGGGCGCGACAGTAACCACTTTGAGAACTTCGAGAAAAATTCCGAATGTCAACTATTTTTCAGCGATGCCAAAAGCAATTTCCTGAGTGTTTACGGCAACATCGAAATCGATAACAGTAGAGTTCGGATTGAAGAATTGTACAGTGGTTTTGACAATGCCTATTTCGACGGAAAAGAAGACCCGAGAATTGTAGCCTTGAAATTCACACCCGAACAAGCAGCTTATTGGAGCGCCGATCAAAATCGATTGGTAACATTATTTAAATTAGGATATGCAGCTATAACGGGAAAAGACCAAGATTTAGGTTCTTACGGGAAAATGGACTTATAATTTTTGACAAAAGACAAAGGACAAAGGACAAAAGACAGCGTTGGGCAGTTCTACAGGGTTCACAGGCCTTAGACTCCGAAGCATAATTTCAATACTCTTTTACTTTTGGTAAGGGAGTATTTTTTATTGTTATTTTTACCGTTTCAATAAAATCAACTTTTATGACAGCATACGTTTTCCCCGGACAGGGTGCGCAGTTTTCAGGAATGGGTAAGGACCTTTATGATGCTTCGGCTCAGGCCAAGGAACTTTTTCAACAAGCCAACGAAATTCTCGGTTTTGATATTTCGAAAATCATGTTTGAAGGTTCTGCCGATGAATTGAAAGAAACCAAAGTCACACAGCCCGCCATTTTTCTTCATTCCACCATTTTAGCCCATGTTTTGGGAGATAGTTTTAAACCTGATATGGTTGCGGGACATTCACTTGGAGAAATTTCGGCATTGGTTGCCAACAAAACACTCAAATTTGAAGACGGATTAAAACTTGTCTATAAGAGAGCTTTGGCGATGCAAAAAGCCTGTGAAATGCAACCCTCAACAATGGCGGCCGTTCTTGGATTGGATGATGCTATTGTGGAAAAAATTTGCGCTGAAACAGAAGGAATTGTTGTTGCTGCCAATTATAACTGTCCCGGGCAACTTGTGATTTCAGGAGAAGTGGAAGCTGTGGAAAAAGCATGTGAAAGCCTAAAAGAAGCAGGAGCAAGACGTGCGCTGATGCTTCCTGTTGGCGGCGCATTCCACAGTCCGCTTATGGCACCGGCAGGAGATGAACTTGCGGCAGCGATTGAAGAAACTCTTTTCTCAAATCCTATTTGCCCAATTTATCAAAATGTGTCCACTACAGCGGTAACAGATCCTTCTGAAATAAAGAAGAATTTAATCGCACAACTTACTGCACCCGTAAAATGGACGCAAAGTGTTCAAAATATGATTAAGGACGGTGCTACGCATTTTATAGAAGTTGGTCCCGGAAATGTACTTCAAGGACTTATAAAGAAAATAGACCGCTCCGCAGAAACGAGCAGAGCAGAAATCTAACAGAAAAAGCGTCGGGATTCCGGCGCTTTTTTGTTTGATAGTTTTTCATTTTAAGATTTCCCCCGTTCATAAAACTTCCTCCTGTTTTCCTCCGGAACCAAATCGCCTCCCGTTGCCCAAACGATATGGGTAGCATTTTCCATAGGTAGATTTTTAAAATAATCGGTTTCTGAAGAAATGCG
>DASRWC010000088.1:0-8164 GCA_035654795.1 Flavobacteriaceae bacterium | reverse complement strand
TTTATTTCCTTAGTTCGAGATCAATTTGATGTTGGAGATTTTCAATGTTCTTTTGCAGGTTCATATAAAAGCCTAAGATAAACTCTCTGTTGATATTGATGCGCCACAAATGCGTGATCAGAATCTTCTTTTCTTCCTCGGTTAATTGAAGCGGGAGGTTTAAGTTTAATAACGTGCCTTTCTCGTTTATGTTGAAATCAGGAACTAACAAACTACTGAAATCTTTAAAATAACTTTGAAAAAACTGTGCTTCTGAATATTCTTCTTCAAATTTTCTCAGCGTTTTATACCCATTTTCGTAGAGGGAGATAATGTCTTTGCGAAGGGAGTCATTCACAATTATATCCATCCCTTTTGACTTTAAAGTCTCATACCCGGATGTATTCTGAACAGACACAAAATCCCTTGTTAAAACAAAAAAATAATACGGAAGACTATCTGTTTCCTCTTGTTTATTCAGAATTGCATTCTTAAAAAACCTTATAGCTTTTATTCCTTCTGTATGGCCGGTTATATTTTCTTGTAGATCAATGAGATCCTGATGCAAGCCGTTATGAATCTCGGAAAGAATCTTGTTTTCCGAAAGTCTGTCACGTCGGTTCTCATTCCATTTGGTCAATGAAAAAGCCGCAATTACAGAAATAAAAATAGTAAAAAATTCCGCAGTGAATTTTCTGATTCGTCGGCTAAAAAGACGCATATTCCGGCATTAGAACTCTAAAATTAGAAAAAGTTTTGATACCGATGGGATTTATTTTCCTGATGTTCCACTCTCATGCTCCGGCTCAATGTGAATAAGCAGATCGGCGAGTTGTGGCAATTTATGCATCAACATGTCCTTTAAATCATGAGCTATTTTATGACCTTTTTTCACAGTTAATTCTCCGTCAACTTCAGCATGAAGGTCTACCAGATAACGCAGACCTACTTTCCGAATTAAGCATTTTTCAGTTCCGCGTACTCCGGGAACCGTAATTGCAATTTCTCTAATTTCTGCTTCCAGTTCGCCGTGAGTATCTTCATCCATAATTTCTCCGAGAGCCGGTCTAAAAATCTTGTAACAATTATAAAGGATAAATCCCGAAGCAAACAGTGCTGCCCAATCATCGGCGGCTTCCCATCCTTCACCCATTATTAGCGCTATTGAAATTCCGATAAACGCAGCAACAGATGTTATGGCATCGCTTCTATGGTGCCAAGCGTCGGCTTTTAAAGAAGAGCTTTGAGTTTCCTTACTTTTTTTTAGTACAATTCGATAAGAAGCTTCTTTCCAAAGAATAATCGCCCCGAGCACGTAGAGTGTCCATAC
The DNA here is from genome assembly GCA_035654795.1 of Flavobacteriaceae bacterium. Taxonomy (GTDB): domain Bacteria; phylum Bacteroidota; class Bacteroidia; order Flavobacteriales; family Flavobacteriaceae; genus JAAYLC01. Next base: position 6,855 of record DASRWC010000088.1, on the reverse strand, counting down.
TTCAGGAAGTTCGTGAGGAGTTCTCATATTTTGTACTGCCTGATAAGCGATAATAGTGGCAGCAACAATCAAGAAGCCAACAACTACAAAGGTGATAAGCGGTTCTATTCTGCCATGACCGTATGGATGATTTTCGTCTGCCGGTTTTTGTGCATAACGCAATCCTAGATAAACTAGAAAAGAAGAGAAAATATCGGTTGTAGATTCAATGGCATCGGCAATGAGCGCATAGGAATTTCCGAAAAATCCTGCCAAACCTTTAATTACCGCCAACAAAAAATTCCCCGCAATACTGAAATAGGTGGTTTTAATGGCGGTGGATTCTTTGGACATGGGGGACTATTTATGTCTACAAAGATAAGAATGTGCAGAATTCAAGATAGCCGAATTGAGTCTATTTCCGGGAGATTATGGATTATTTATTTTTTTTGGAGATTCTAAAATACAAAAAATCCACTCTTATGAAAACGTAAAATATCAGAAGGCAGAATCTGCGTTCCTATCTTTCACAAATTCCACAATCTCATCGACCGGCGTCTCATAATCAAACCAATTCACATCCGGATTTTTTCGATACCAAGTAAGTTGTCGCTTCGCGAAACGGCGGGTGTTTTTTTTAATTTCCGAAATGGCGTCGGCAAGTGAAATTTTGTTGTCGAAATAATCGAAAAGCTCCCGATATCCAACTGTTTGTAAGGCGTTTTGGTTCTTATACGGAAAAAGCGATTTGGCTTCTTCTAATAGTCCGTTGTCAATCATCAAATCTACTCTGCGATTGATGCGGTCATAAATAATTTCCCGGTCAGCAGTTAAACCGATATAGCAATGGTCAAAATTCCGTTTCGTTGCCGCTTCATTTAAAAAGGTAGAATAGGGGAGACCCGATGCTTCAAAAACTTCCAAGGCGCGAATGACTCGATGCGGATTTTGAATATCCACTTTTTCAAAATAGGCAGGGTCCACTTCTTTCAGTATGTTTTGTAAAACTTCAAGTCCTTGAGTTTCCAAAAATTTATTGAGCGTTTCACGGATTTCTGCGGAAGCCGTCGGAAAACTATCAAGACCTTTTACAACAGCATCTGTATAAAGTCCGGAACCGCCGACCATGATTAATGTTGAAAATCCTTCTGAACCGTCTTTTGGATAAAATTTACTTTCGATTAATTCTACAGCTTCCCGTTCAAAATCACCGACACTGTAATCATCAAAAATGGAGTGGGAATGGATAAAATGATGCGGAACCGCGGCCAGCTCTTCTTCGGAAGGAACAGCAGTGCCAATTCGCATTTCTCGAAAAAACTGCCGCGAATCGGAAGAAATGATTTCTGTAGAAAATGCTTGTGCAAGTTCTATAGCCAATGCTGTTTTCCCGATACCCGTGGGACCGACAACGCAAATCAGCAATGGTTTTTTCATTTGGTTTCCTGATTTAAAACTTCCGAAACAGTTTGTGGAGCCAGCGGTACTATTTTCTGAATTTTATCTTTCAACAGATATTGCTGCACCAAATGCGTAGTGTTCCTGACATCGCCAACCTGAATAGAAATATTACTCAAAATCTCCGACTGGCTGATTTGGTGATTCAGATTGTAAAATCCGTAACCGTTGATTTTGCCGTTGGCAACCCAAATCAAAGAGCGTTCATTCACATTCCTGCCACGGTCGATGAGCAACACATTTTTATTCCATAAACTTTTTTCTTCCAAAGCATCTTTTACCCGTCGATTATAAGATTCTTGCGATTCGCTGCAAGCATTGGATTTTAAAAGCGTCTTTAATACATCTTTCGAAATTTTATCTGCTAAATCACAACGTTTCGGACATAAATCATGTTCCTGAACAAGGTCCAGAAGGGTGGCTGTGGCTTCAGATAGATTATTAAATGTCAGCAATGCTTTTTTCCGACCGTCAGCTTTTTCAAGTTTCAAATTGACATATCCTTCAGCATCAACGGTGGAAACTAACTGATGTGTATAAATATTTCCTACAATTTTTCGATTATACAGCGGTTTATTTTTCTTGATCTCTTCCAATTCTTTCAGCCGTGCCAGAAGTTCATTTCCTGTGAGTTCATAACTAACGGAAGCCACTTCTTTTTGAAGTCGCAGCGATTTCCGATTGTCATAAGTAAAATGCTGCAACAGTCTTTTTCGGATGTTTTTAGCTCTTCCAATGTAAATGAGTTTGTTTTGAGCGTTGTATAAATAGTAGACGCCCACATCGGCCGGAGCACGTTCTGCAAGAGCAAATAATCGTTGTTCGGGTTGTTTTTTGGGGTCCGTTTTAAGATGCTGTGATATAATTTCTTTGGATTGGTCTTTGTCCAAAAGCAATTTAAACAAGGCAACCGTCGCCTTTGCATCTCCTTGAGCGCGATGCCTGTCTGATAAAGGAATTCCGAGATGTTTCACCAATTTTCCCAGACTGTAAGACGGCAAATCGGGAAGAATTTTCTTTGAAAGTTCAACGGTGCAGAGGGTTTCACGTTCAAATTGATATCCCAGACGGTCAAATTCGGTTCGCAAAATTCTATGGTCAAAAAGAGCGTTGTGCGCCACAATCACACAATCTGATGTAATCTCCACAATTCTTTTTGCAACCTGATAAAATTTCGGCGCACGCCGAATCATTTCGTTATTAATTCCGGTCAGATTTTGCACAAAAGGCTGAATGGGTCTTTCGGGATTAATCAGACTCGCGAATTGGTCCACGATTTCGTGCCCGTCAAAACGATAAATGGCAATTTCAGTAATTCCTTCTTCATTATACTTTCCGCCTGTGGTTTCTATGTCTAAAATTGCGTACACTATTTTTCTCCTTCTCTTTATTTTAAACTTCTGAGAATCAATTTGATTTTTTCAAAACTGACAGCTCCCTACTAACAAGAATCGTACCTAATAATTTCGTTCTCCAAAAATGGCACTTCCCACACGCACCATATTGCTTCCGTGTTTTAAAGCAATCGGATAATCTCCGCTCATTCCCATTGATAGTACGGAAAGATTATGTGCATCTTTTAATTCGTTAAAAAGAGATTCCAATTTTGAAAATTCTTTTGAAATCTGTTCTTCATTTTCAGTAAACGTAGCCATTCCCATAAGCCCGGTAATCCGAATGTTTTTGAAGTTTTTTAAATCATCCGAACTTAATAAATCCTTGGCTTCCTGAGCGGTCATGCCGAATTTGGTGTCTTCTTCCGCAATTTTTATCTGAAGCAGGCAGTCGATTATTCGTTCGTTTTTCTTGGCTTCTTTATTGATTTCTCTCAGCAGTCTCAATCGGTCCACACCATGAATGAGATTCACAAACGGCGCCATGTCTTTTACTTTATTCCGCTGAACATGACCCACCATATGCCAGGAAATATCTTTTGGCAGGTCGTGCCATTTCGATTCCATTTCCTGAATTTTATTTTCACCAAAAACCCGTTGCCCTGCATGGTAGGCTTCCATGATTTCTTCAACACTTTTGGTTTTTGAAATCGCCACCAGCGTTACATTTTCAGGCAAGGCTTTCTTTATTTCTTTTAAATTATCTTTAATTGACATTTTAATTACTTTTCAAATTCATAAATCGTCACGCCACATCGTAATTTTGGTTCGATATAAGTGCTTTTTGGGGGCATGGTTGACCCTTCATCCGAAACATTTTTCAGCTCTTGTGTTGTCACCGGAAGCAAACCGAATCCCACGGCATAAGTTCCCGAATCCACCATGGTTTGGACATAGGCCAATTCCATTTTTCCGTGAACATAATCGATGCGGCGGTCATTTCGCAAATCTTCTATACCAAGAATCGGCTTTAAAATAGTCTCATATAAAATATTAGCATCCAATTCTTCCAGAGCGCTATTTCTTTTATATTTCATCTCTCTCAAGGTTAGCGAATAATATTCGCCGTCCAAATACATACTGAATTGGTGCTTCTTTGTTGGTTTAAAATATTCCAATCCGCGGTTTTCAATGCGGTAAAATTCGTCGAGTTTAATCAGAAAGGTTTCCTTTTCAAGACCATTTAAATCCCGCACCAAGCGATTAAATTCGAAAATTTTCAAATCACTTTCAGGGATGAGATAGCACATAAAATAATTGTACAACTCGTCGCCGGTGTGATTCGGATTTTGCGACTTTAAATCTTCTGAAAGCAAATAAGAAGATGCGGATCGGTGGTGTCCGTCGGCAATATACAACGCCGGAATTGATGCATAAGCTTGTTGAATTTTATTCAGCAATTCGGCATCATCCACCTGCCAAACATAATGTGTATCGCGATATGTTGTGGTAAATTCATATTCGGCACGTGCCTTCATCACTTCGGCTATAATGGCACTCAATTCGTCGTTATCGGGATGTGTTAATAAAACCGATTCGGCATTGAATCCGACGATTTTGAGATATTCTTTAAAAGTTTTTTCGCGAAATTCGAGTGTGTCTTCGTGTTTTTTGATGACCTTATTTTTGTAATCCTGAACACTCGCAGCGCCTACAATTCCTTTAAAAACATTCCCGTCGCGGTTGACGATTTTATAGATATAGAAAGACGGTTTTTCATCCTGAATGAAAATCCCGTCTTCCTTAAATTCCTGATACCGATTCCGAACCAGCCCATACCGCTCTTCACCCGAAATTTCTTTATGAAACCGATAACCGGGATTGATAATGTGTAAAAAAGAAAACGGATTATCCCGAAGCCGTGACTCCACCTGCAATTCGGTATAGCTTTCATAGGAGCGGGATGCCAAAAGGCTCACTTTATCTCGCGTGGGCCGAACGGCGCGAAATGGAATTATTTTTGCCACAGGATAGGTGTAAAAAAGTTATTTCTTAAACTGTGAAGATACAACTTCCGCTTTTCTGTTTTCGCTGTAATCGTAGAAACCTTCCCCGCTTTTTGCACCCAATTTTCCTGCCATAACCATATTCACCAATAGCGGACAAGGTGCGTATTTTGGATTTTTGAAGCCTTCATACATTACTTTCAGAATTGACAAACAAACGTCGAGACCGATAAAATCTGCCAAAGCCAATGGTCCCATAGGATGCGCCATTCCCAGCATCATCACGGTATCGATTTCTTTCACACCTGCCACACCATTATATAACGTTTCAATAGCTTCGTTAATCATTGGCATCAGGATTCTATTTGCCACAAATCCGGGATAATCGTTGACTTCCACCGGAACTTTGTTCAGCTTTTTAGAAAGCCCTTCGATAGTTTTATAAGTCTCATCGCTCGTGCTGTATCCTTTAATGATTTCTACCAGTTTCATAATCGGCACCGGATTCATAAAGTGCATCCCGATAACTTTTTCAGGACGTTTGGTCACCGCAGCAATCTGAGTAATAGATATTGAAGAAGTATTGCTCGCAAGAATTGTTTTTTCATCGCAGAAAGAATCCAAATCACGGAAAATGTTCAGTTTTAAATTGACATTTTCAGTTGCAGCTTCCACTACCAAATCCACATTTTTCACACCGTCTTCAAGTTTAGTGAATAAAGTGATGTTGTTTAACGTATTTTCCTTGTCTGTTTCAGAAATGGATTGTTTGGCAACCATTCTGTCCAGGTTTTTGGAGATTGTGGAAATTCCTTTATTCAGAAATTCTTCGTTGATGTCAATAAGGTTTACGCTAAATCCGAATTGTGCAAATGTATGAGCGATTCCGTTGCCCATAGTTCCCGCACCGATTACTGCTATTTTTTTCATATAAGTTTTATCTTGTTTTCTTTATTTATTTCTAATTTTCTCTGTTCGTTCGAGCACCCAATCGTTGTCGTTCGAGTGTAGGCGAGCCGATCCTTGTCGGTTCGAGCGCAGTCGAGAACTTCTTTCAATTTCAATTTCAATCCTGCATTATCTTTTTAAAATTCTCAATCACCAACATCGCCACTCTCAACGCTTCCGTTCCTTGAATAAGCGGAACTTCCGGAGTTTTGTCGGCAACAATAGCATCTGCAAAACTCTCCAATTCATCCTTAATGGCATTGTTAGGTTGTACACTTGGATTTTCGAAATAAATCTGTTTTTTGACCCCTTCGGCATTTGTCAGAATCATTGCGAAATCATCCGGATTTTCAGGCGCGTCTTTCATTCGAACCAATTCGCTTTTCTTTTCAAGGAAATCTACGGAAATATAAGCATCGCGCTGAAAAAATCGGGCTTTGCGCATATTTTTGAGCGAAATCCGACTCGCCGTCAGGTTTGCCACACAACCATTGTCAAATTCGATTCGTGCATTGGCAATATCCGGAGTTTCACTCAACACCGACACACCGCTCGAACTTACCGATTTTACCTTGCTTTTTACAACGCTCAGAATGACGTCAATATCGTGAATCATCAGGTCCAGGACAACAGAAACATCCGTTCCGCGCGGATTAAATTCGGCGAGACGGTGGGTTTCAATAAACATCGGATTGTGAATTTTATCCTGAATGGACATAAATGCAGGATTGTAGCGCTCAACTTGTCCCACTTGTCCGCGAACTTTGTGAAGGCGCACCATTTCCCGTATTTTTTCCGCTTCATCCACAGATTGGGCAATTGGTTTTTCAAGGAAAATGTGTTTTCCGGCTTCGATGACTTTTTTGGCACAATCAAAATGAGTTACTGTAGGAGTTGCAACTACAACCATATCCACAGCGGAAATAAGCGCTTCCATAGTTGCAAAAGATTTGTATCCGAATTCTTTTTCCACAAGTTGTGCATTTTCTTTATCAGCATCAAAAAAACCGACAAGATTGTATTTCTCGGATTCATTCAGGAGTCGCAAATGGATTTTTCCCAAATGTCCGGCACCCAATACACCTGCTTTTAACATAGTAAAAACGTTTTTCGCAAAAGTAAATGTTTTT
>DASRWC010000087.1:0-42434 GCA_035654795.1 Flavobacteriaceae bacterium | reverse complement strand
CAAAACCTGACCATTTATAATCCCGTCACTGTCAATTCCAAGATTGATTAAAGCCTGTTCAAAATTGGGATCGGGTATGGCTGTTGTCTGGGCAGAAAGAATTCCTGAAACGGCGAGGCCAAGCAGGAAAAACAATTGCCATTGGAAATATTTTACTGTATATATAGTTCTCATCACATCCATATTTTAATTAATCAATCGAGGTGACTAAAGGGGAAATGCCATCTTAGAAATACATCCTTGATAGAATATTGGTCTCCATAAAGATAGGTTGTAATTTCTGATAAAAAAAATAAACATTCAGGCTTAAAAAAAATCAAAAAACAAGCGATAAGTGGCTTATCAAAACCTGGATAGCAGTAAAAGAAAAACCCCGAAAACCAGTGAGTTTTCGGGGTTGGTGCAACTAAGTGAAGTGTACTGGATTCGAACCAGTGACCCCTACCCTGTCAAGGTAGTGCTCTGAACCAACTGAGCTAACACTCCATTTTGCGCTGCGAAAATACAAAATCTAAATTTTAAAGCAAGAGTCCGCAGAAAATCTTCTACCGATCTCATATTTCACCTCTGTTGTTTGTAATCAATCTAAATAAGATTAACTTTGCGCCAACAAAAATCAAACTTCATCATGAAAACACTCATCAACCTCTCTGTTTTAGGGATGGTTGTTCTTTTTGCCTCTTGCGGACAGAACACCAAAGAAAAAACTGAAGAAACTCAGGAAGAACAAATTGTAAACGTATATTCTCACCGTCATTATAAAGCCGATGATAAACTATTTGCAAAATTTACTGAGCAGACAGGAATTAAAGTAAATATCATTCAAGCAAGTGCCGACGAACTCATTCAAAGAATGGCCACCGAAGGGCAAAATTCACCTGCAGACGTTTTATTTACCGTGGACGCAGGAAGACTTTACCGTGCACAATCTCTGGATCTTTTTCAACCGGTTCAATCAGATATTCTTGACAAAAACATTCCAGCCCATTTGAAGGAAAAAAACAATCACTGGTATGGGATGACCTATCGCGCAAGAATAATCGCTGTTTCTAAAGATCGTGTCGATCCTGAAAGCATCAAAACATACGAAGATTTGACTGATCCGAAATGGAAAGGAAAGATTCTGGTTCGTTCTTCAGATAATGTGTACAACCAGTCGTTATTGGCTTCTATCATCATTAACGATGGCGAGGAAAAGGCTGAACAGTGGGCAAAAGGTATTGTAGCCAATATGGCTCGTGATCCAAAAGGTGCAGACAAGGATCAAGTAAAAGCTGTAGCAGCCGGAGAAGGAGATATTGCAATCGTAAACACATATTACATTGGACTTCTCCTTAACGAACAGAATGAGGAAGACCGAAAAGCGGGAGAAGCTGTTCAGATTATTTTCCCAAACCAGGACGGCCGCGGCACTCACATTAACGTGAGCGGGATTGGGGTTGCGAAGTATGCACCACATAAAGAAAATGCCATCAAGCTTATGGAATACCTTTCAAGTCTAGAAGCTCAGGAAATTTTAACCAATTTAAACTATGAGTTTCCGGCCAATCCAAATGCTCCAAAAGCCGATCTGCTAAATACTTGGGGAGATTTCAAAACAGACTCTATGGACTTGTATAAAATGGGAGAGTATAACAGCGAAGCGGTTAAGATTTTTGATCGCGTGGGCTGGAAGTAAGATTTTCCAAATCTTATAAATTGAACAAATCAAAAAAAACAACGTATTGGTGGAATAGATGGACAGCCGTATCCATAGCAATTATGCTATTGGTTCTGACTCCTATTTTTACCATTTTAATCAAACTTTTAGAAAGGCCGGGGGAGAATTGGAATCATATTTCTTCTACCCTTCTCCCCTCCTACTTCTATAATTCCCTCCTCCTCCTTCTGGGGGTGGGATTTTTCACTTTTATTCTGGGTGTATCTCTTGCCTGGATAGTTTCGGTTTATGAGTTTCCGGGAAGAAAATATTTTGAATGGCTCTTGATTCTTCCACTGGCTTTTCCCTCTTATATGATGGGGTACAGCTATGTTGGAATTCTAGAATACACCGGACCGGTTTCTTCATGGCTTCGGAATAATTTTGAAATTGCATTTAAGGGACCTATTATTGACATTATGAACATGCCTGGGGTGATATTTATTCTATCCATCAGCTTGTTCCCTTATGTTTACGTCCTTTGTCGTGCATCTTTTACCCAACAATCCTCAACATTCAGAGAGGCGGCGGTTTTGTTAGGCAGCAGCAAACCAAGAGTATTTACAAAAATCGCTCTTCCCCTTGCTCGGCCTGCTATTGCCGGCGGCCTTGCGCTGGTGGGCATGGAAGTGCTGAATGATTATGGAACAATTAAGTATTTTGGAGTGGACACCTTTACTGCCGGCATTTTCCGAGCTTGGTTTTCTTTTGGAGATGTGAATACGGCTATATATTTATCTGCTATTCTCACGCTCTTTGTCCTTGTGTTAATATGGATTGAAAACCTACAGAGAGGAAATCGCGGATGGACCAATAGGAGTGACAATTCTAAACCGGCTAAAAGGATAGAACCCTCACGCATAACACAATATGCTTTAACCCTGACTTGTGGAATACTATTGGCGATTAGTTTCCTTTTACCGCTTGGACAACTTTTGATTTGGGTATCACAGACATGGCGCTATGTTGTGGATTCAGAATTCGGAATTTTGATTTTCCGAAGCTTCACACTGGCCATAGGTTCGGCGGTACTTATTGCCATACTATCTATTGTATTGCTGTACACTGTCCGGATCAGTCCGTTGAAATGGACCCGTTACATTACCCGTACTGCCTCCATAGGTTATGCCATTCCCGGTGCCGTTATCGCTGTAGGAGTTATGATTCCAATGATTGAATTGGACAAAATTATAAATGCGGTAGCAGCTACCAATGTGGGGCTTCTGCTTTCCGGAACTCTTTTTATCGTTATAATTGCGTATATTGTAAGGTTCATGGCTGTAGGCTATAATGCAATTGATTCCGGTTTTCAAAAAACCGGTGCTTCTGTTAATGAAGTAGCACGTTCTTTGGGCGCATCACCGTTTCGAACATTATGGCAGGTAGATTTACCACTTATTAGAAACAGTATTGCAGCAGGAATTTTACTTGCTTTTGTGGACATTATGAAAGAATTGCCGCTGACATTGATTCTCAGACCATTTAATTTTCATACACTTGCCACCAAAGCTTTTGATATGGCTACCAACGAAATGATTGCCGAGTCTGCCAATGCTTCGTTGGTTGTAGTTTTAACAGGAATTATTCCAATAATTTTGTTGAATAATGTAATCAGTGGAAAGAAGAAAGTAGCTCAAAAAAGTAAACTTTCTCATACTATTTCGACTAAAATAGAAGAACAAGCCGAACCTCCACTTGTAAATGATTAGAAAAATGGCCGTTATTGAACTTGAACATATTTGTAAGAAATATCGCAGCGGCGATAAATATGCTGTGGATGATGTTTCTTTCACTTTAAATAAAGGTGAAATTCTCGCTTTGGTTGGAGAAAGTGGATCGGGAAAAACCACTTTGCTACGTCTCATAGCCGGCTTGGAGCACCCTGATCGAGGGGCTATTAAATTAGATGATCAGGTTATCGTATCCGGTTCCAAATCCTTAAAACCCAACAAACGCAAAACCGGTATGGTTTTTCAGGACTATGCGCTCTTTCCTCACCTCACTATTTTTGAAAACGTTGCCTTCGGTCTAAAAGGGCTTAAGAAGAAAGAAGCGACTCAAAGGGTTTTAGAAACCATAGAGCTGACCGGCCTTAAAGAAGATGTTAAAAAATATCCGCATCAGCTCTCCGGCGGGCAACAGCAACGGGTGGCTCTTGCCAGGGCGCTGGCTCCACGACCTGACTTGTTATTAATGGATGAGCCTTTCAGTAATCTGGATACTATTCTTCGCGATCAGGTGCGCGAAGAGGTGCGGCAGATCATTAAAAGCCTGGGCATAACCGCTATTCTGGTAACTCACGACACTAAGGATGCCTTCTCTACTGCTGATAAAATTGCGGTGATGCTTGAGGGTAAATTACTTCAGATTGACACCCCGAGCAAACTCTACAACAATCCAAATTCAACTTATGTTGCCGAGCTTTTCGGAAAATCCAATAACTTGGAAGCCATTGCGGAAGGAGACGGATTTCATACCCCTTTCGGATTTGTGGAAGGTGCCAAAAATTGTCCGTTTGATGTGAATTCCGGTCGCGTGAATATTTTCTTCAGAGCGGAAGAAACTGTTTTTTGCAGCGCAGAAGAGCCGCATTTATGCGGAGTTGTAGAACAATGCGTCTATCTCGGAGACCACATGCAATTGAAAGTTTGTTGTGATCGTTGCAATAGCTGCCGTAAAGATTCTCCGGCCGCAGAAGCTTTAAAACAACAAAGTATTTTACTGAAATCTCCCGTGCAGACGTGGAAACCCGGCGACACCGTTAGGTTTAAATTGAAAAATTTTAAAGTGAAAGATTCGGAGGCTTAGAATTCGGAAACCAAGGGCATCACTACTCTGAATGAGGGTATAGGATTTATTTTTCATTTTCCATCAAAAATTGGATTGAGGCTTCCATATTAAGTGTTTCCGTTAAAACAGGTTGAAACAGATCCCCTATTTCTGCTAGACGTTGTGGCATGTTTTTGATGTGGAAATCTTGGATTTTGATATCTGCTTTCAATTCATCCCACGTTAGCGGAGCAGAGACCGTTGCCCCATCTTTGGGTCGGGCGCAATAAGGAGCTGCTAAAGTTTGTCCGCGTCTATTTTGTAAAAAATCCAAATATATCTTTCCTCCTCTTTTATTTATCGTTCGCTCCAGCGTTGTCAGTTTCGGGAGTCGCTTTTGAATGTACATACAGAGAATTTTGGCAAAATCACGCGCCTCGTCATAAGAATATTCATTATTTAACGGTATAAAAATGTGAATTCCGGTGGAACCGGAGGTCTTTGGATATCCAGTAACTCCGGCCATTGCCAAAACTTCCTCTGCAACCAGCGCTACTTGCACCACCTCTTCAAAAGTGTTCTTCGGGGAGGGATCCAAATCAATTACGGTGAAAGTTGGTTTTTCCAGATCTTGAATTGTTGAATTCCATGGATTTATTTCAATGCATCCTAAGTTGGCCATATAAAGCAAGGTGGCTTCATTCTGACAGAGCAGGTAATTGATTTCTTTTTTTGAAGACTCGGAGAAGACCGGAAAAGTCTCAACCCAATCCGGCAATACTTCGTTATCCTTTTGATAAAAAGATTGCCCATAGATCCCATTCGGATGTCTGTGCATGTTTTGCGGTCTGTCTTTTAAATAAGGTAAAATATAATCGGAAAGCTGAATATAATAGTTAATGAGGTCAAATTTTGTCAATCCTTCCTTTGGCCAATAAATTTTTTCTAAGTTAGAGAAAGACAGAGAAATTCCGTTTACAATAAAAGCAGAATTCGAAGATTCAGAAGTTTCTTTCGGCTCTCTAGGCTGCCCTTCCGCCTGTTGTGTGTTTCCGATTTTTCCTACATCGACATCTTTTTCTTCCTGTGGAACAACATCCTCCGGGTTTTTGTCTATTCTTAAGCCTTTGTAGGAAGGATGACGCATTGATCCTGCTTTTGTCCATTCCAGAAATTTCACTTCACATACAAGTTCGGGTTTCATCCAATGGGGGATTCTTCCTTTTAAACTAATTTTCTTGTCAAAAGGATTTTTATCGGTTTCCAGCTTTTTGAACTTGGTCATCAATTTTTTCTGTTCTGCATGAGCGAATCCGGTTCCTACGTTTCCCACGTGCACCAACTCTCCATTTTGGTACATTCCAAGAATCAAAGACCCAAAGATTCCTCCGGCAGGAGATTCGGTATATCCACAAATAATTGCTTCTTCAGTATTGACCTCTTTTATTTTGAGCCAATTTTCTGTCCGGTATCCGGGGATGTAGGTGGATTCAGCTTTCTTTGCCATTACACCTTCCATGCCCGCATCCATGGCTTTCTTAAATAAGGTCGGCCCCATACCTTCTACATGTTCGGAAAGAAGAACATCTTCTAAACCTTTAAGAATTTTAGGAAGCAGGCTTTTTCTATCGGTGAGCGGAATACCGGTCGTGTCGTTTCCGTTGAGATGGAGCAAATCAAAAACGTAATAAACCAAGCGGCCTTTGGTTTTGATGCTGTCATATTTCTGTAATTTTTGAAAGTTAATTTTTCCATCATCATCCAGCACCACTACTTCCCCATCCAAAATACAATCGTGCGGAATGTGTTCCAGTTCGTCTTTTATTTTTTTAAACTTTTGATTGTACGAAATTCCGTTGCGGGAGTAGATTGTGGCTTTTCCGTTTTTAATGTTTGAAAGCATACGGTATCCATCCCATTTATATTCAAAAATCCAATTTGGGTCTTTGAATATCTTCTTGGCAGGAGATGCCAGCATGGGTTTAATAAAGTCATCGGGTTCTAGAGACAAAACTTTGAGTTTCTTGGCTTCCTTAACCGGATTTACTGTTTTTTCAGCAAGTACTTCGGCATCATAAGCAAGATCTGTAGCAAACTTGTCTTTCTTTTTAATGAGCAACCAGGCATTTTCGGCTTGGTCTCGGTTGGTTTTCACCAGGGCAAAACTTCCTTTAATTTTTTCTCCAAAAAACTCAATTTTTAAGTCACCCTTCTCCAATTGCTTTACTCCGTTTGTTCCATATTTACTTTCCAAAATCTTATAGGTGCCGCTATCCCAAATATCCATCATTCCCGCACCATAATTCCCCTTGGGTATAACTCCATGAAAGGTGAGATATTTTACCGGATGATCTTCCGTTTGCATCGCCAGTCGCTTATCCTTTGGATTCATAGAAGGTCCTTTGGGTACGGCCCAACTTTTTAGCACTCCTTCCATTTCCAATCGTAAATCATAATGCAATCTTGTAGCTTGATGTCGCTGAATAACAAACCTGAAAGATTCTTCCTGCTCAATTTTCCCCACCGGCTCAGGCGTTGATTCAAATTGGCGTTTCTTATTATATTCTTCTAAAGGCATCAGGAGGCTTTTTTCTGTTTCTTCTTATTTTCAAGGCTCGCTTTCAATTTTGCCATCAGATCTTCAGCTGCCGTTGGTGTAGTATCAACCTTTTGAGGTTTGACTTTTTTACCTTTGGACTTACTCTCGATTATCTTCATCAGCTGCTCATTGTAAACATCCTTGTATTTATTCAAATCAAATTTCTCTGTGTATTTTTCTATTAAGGTCAAGGCCATATCTACTTCTTTTTTAGTGACCTTGGTATCAGGCAACTTCAATTCGGCGGGATCTCGGATTTCTTCTGCAAAACGGATGACATGGAGCACTAGTGCTTCTTTATACACACCTATGAGACAAAGATTTTCTTTCTGCCTCAGTACGAATGTTGCCACTCCCAATTTCTTCGTCTTTTTCAACGCATCGCGGAGCAGGTTGTAGCTTTTTCCGCCTTCTTTTTGTGGCTCGAGAAAATAAGGTTTTTTGAAAAGCATTTCACTTACTTCATCTTCTTCCACAAATTCTTCAATATCTATTGTTTTACTTTTCTTCATATTGGCAAGGTCAAAATCTTCATCTTCCAGGATGACATAAGATTCATCCATCAAGTATCCTTTTACAATATCCTTCCACTCTACCTCTTTTCCTGTTTTCTCATTTACTCTTTTATACCGGATTCTTGCATGATCGTGAGAATCTAACATGTCCAGTTCTACTCGTCTTTCTTCCGAGGCACTATAAAGTTTTATGGGAATTGTAACCAAACCAAAGCTGATAGACCCGTTCCAAATTGATCGCATATTTATTATTTATAGAAGTTTCTTTTAAATGTAGAATAAACAGCAATGTAACGCTCAGTGTTTTACGATTTTTTAACCCAATCAACTTTGTTTTGAACAAAAATTTATGCTTAACGTTAATGTCGTTATAAAAGAAGAACCTCCGGAAGTTTTTATGGTTAATTTTCTACTTCTAAAAAGGATGCTATGAAACCTGATAAAAACAAAGAACCGGAGCAAATACCACATGATCCTGACAGGCAGCGAGAAAAACAGGAACGCGAGTATCGGGAGCAACAAAAAGGAAACTACGAACCTGTTGATGATGATAAAGATATTGATGAAACAGAGGAGGACTATAAAGAATCTGAAAGAGATAACAAAGACGGAAAATCAAGTGACTCTCATTAGGAAATTTTCCTGATGAAATTGGATTCTTTCCATTCAGGAGGCTTACATTTGTGTTTTGAATGAACTTTTAACGATGCAAGACAGAATTTTTGCCATCACTGATATTGAGACCACCGGCGGAGGAATTAATGGAAACTGCATTACTGAAATCTGTATCGCTCTGGTAAGGAATGGGGAAGTAATAGATAAATATTCTTCGCTTGTAAATCCTCGTGCATTTATTCCACCATACATCACAGCCCTCACCGGAATTGACAACACCATGGTGGAAGATGCTCCCACTTTTGAGGAAATAGCGGCCGAAATTGACGCCTTTACTCAGGATACTATTTTTGTAGCGCATAATGTCTCATTTGATTACGAAGTACTTCGAAACGAATTCAAAAATGTAGGAATCCAATTCAGTCGGCGAAGGCTTTGTACTGTGCGTCTTGCCAGAAAACTTATTCCCAATCTGTTATCATACAGTCTTGGCAGGTTGTGTGACACCCTTAGCATCCCACATTTTAACAGGCATCGTGCCGAAGGTGACGTGGATGCCACGGTCATCCTATTTTCCCGATTGTTTTCTTTAGACGATGATTTCAAAGTTTTTCGTTCTTTTTTAAATCAACAAAACAAACAAGCCACCCTCCCTCCACATCTTCCGTCGGAGCAAATAGAACAACTTCCGCAAGAGCCGGGTATCTATTTCTTTAAAAATCAAAAACAGAAAGTGATCTATGTGGGGAAAGCCAAGAACATCAAAAAACGAGTATTGTCTCATTTTTATGATAAAAATTCTAAAGAATATCATCTGGGACAAGAGACGTATTTCATTGATTTCGAGGAAACCGGAAATGAACTCATTGCGCTTCTAACAGAATCAGAAAATATCAGGAGTTTATATCCTAAATACAACCGCGCTCAAAAACGACCTACCAACTGCTATCAAATCATTCGGTACACTAACCGGCTGGGCATTATACAATTGGCGCTTGGCAAGACACGCAGTTATACCGGCTCCGGAGATACATTTTACTCCAGGACAGAGGCGGTGGAGGCTTTGGAAAATCTGTGCAGAGAATTTAATCTCTGTCCTCGTTTCTGTGGTCTTCAGCAACAGGTAGATGTTTGTTCTCACTACCAAATCAAAAGTTGTGAAGGAATTTGTGAAGGAAAAGAATCTGTGGAAAAATATAACCTTAAAGTTGAAGCCGCTTTGAATTATCTTTTCTCAGGAAGACCTACATATGTGATTCACGGCGCAGGCAGAACCAAAGATGAAGTTGCATTTGTGATGGTGGTTGCAGGAATTTATAAAGGATACGGATTTTTCGATCGCTCGGAATCTTTCTCTTGTCTTTCTGATTATGAACCTTATTTAAAACTCGGAAAATCCGGTTATCATACTGATTTAATTCTTCGACAACATCTTCGAAAAAACGGGGAGAAGAATTTGGTTTATTATGAAAATCAAAAACTTGATTTTCACGAGATTCAATTTCAAGAGACCTTATTTTTCTAATAGTTAGCTCTTCCTAAGAAAGCAATTTTTCCAAGGCTTGGAACGGCAGTTCTTTAAAGTCTGAAATTACCTTATCTGCAATAGAAAAATCCTGATTGGAGGAAGTCGGACCGCGAAAACCGACGCAGAAAATGCCGGCTGCTTTCGCTGCTTTCATTCCATTTGTAGAATCTTCAATAACTATACAGTTCTCCTTCTCTGCTTTTGCAAGTTCGGAAGCACGGATAAAGATTTCCGGATGTGGTTTGGACGCTTTTAAATCGGCACCACTGATTTTTGCCTTAAAATAACGGTCCAAGTCAAAACGATTGAAAATTCTTTCGATGTTGAGCATAGAAGCCGAAGAGGCTAAAACAAGCGTTATTCCATTGCTGTGATAGTCTTTTATAGCATCCAATACGCCATCAATTAAAGTAAGATCGCCACTGTCAAATAAGTATTTAAAATGCTTTCTTTTGATGTTCAAGAGGTCCAGAGGCTTTTGTTTTAGTTCAAAATGCTTGCAAAGATTTTCGCAAATTGCCATAGTAGCTTGTCCTGTAAAACGATCATAGAAATCAGGAGCAACATCGATATTCACTTCATCAAACATATTGAAATATGCTTGTCTGTGAAGGGGTTCTGTGTTCACAATAACCCCATCCATATCAAAAAGAACAGCTTTGACCATATAATTATTAAGATTTTTGGAATATATCAATTTCCGACAGCAGTTCATAGGATCGCAGTCGTTTTTGATGGTCATAAATGTAGGTAATAACCATTAATTCATCTGCCTTTGTTTTTTGCACAAATGCTTTCAATTCTCTTTCCACAGTCTCCTTGCTTCCTATAAATGTAAAGTGCATCATATGGCGGGCGTGAGCCTCCTCAACAGGAGTCCAGAGTCCATCCATAGTTTTTGGTGGAGGGAGTAATGGATTTCTTGTATTTCTAATGATATTCAGGATAAACAATTTCATACTTCCGGAAAGAAAATGAGCTTCCTCATCGGTGTCGCCAATGATTACATTTACCGCTGCAATTGTATAAGGATTTTTTAGTTGTTTTGATGCCGTAAATCCGTCGCGATATAGCTGAAAAGCTTCAAAAAGATGTGTAGGTGCAAAATGGCTTGCAAAGGCGTAAGGCAAACCGGTTTCGGCTGCCAGCTGCGCACTAAAAAGACTCGATCCCAGAAGGTAAAGCGGCACTTCTAAACCTTCTCCCGGGATAGCTCTGACGCCGGTTCCGGAATGTTGAAAGTCAGTGGGATCTGAGAAATAATATTCGAGTTCCATCACATCACGAGGAAAATCATGAACCGTTTCCACTCGTTCTCGTCGCAAGGCCTTGGCAGTTCGCTGGTCGGTTCCCGGAGCACGCCCCAGACCCAAATCTATTCTACCGGGATAGAGGGTTTCCAGTGTACCAAATTGTTCAGCTACAACCAAAGGTGTATGATTCGGAAGCATTATTCCTCCCGATCCCACGCGGATGTGATTGGTTCCTTGGGCAATATACCCAATGAGAACAGCTGTGGCAGAGCTCACCAGGCTTTCTGTGTTGTGATGTTCTGAAATCCAGAACCGTTTATAACCCAGGTATTCCACAGTTTTTGCCAGCGATAGGCTATTTTGTATCGCTTGAAGATGCGAATTCCCTTGAGTTACAGGAACCAAGTCCAAAACTGAAAAGGGTATTTTTTCTAAAGTCATATTGCAAAAATACAAGCTCGGAATGAGAAAGACCGGTGTTTAATCATTCGTTAACCTTTACTATTATTTTGACGGGCAAATGTATTTGCGAATCATGTATTTCGTAATAGGTTTTAGATGTTTTTCAGTTTCGGGATGATTTCCCGGTGCCGTGAAAAACTCCAGTTCTCCTTTGTTATTCTTTCCATACCATATCAGTGCCTGTCCCTGTGGATTAAAAAACTCTGTCGTGCAGTCCGGATTAATTTTTTTAAAATGCACCGTCTTTTCTTTGTCAAAAACTACAAAATTGCGCCGTTCAAATTCTTCCTTGTTATAGGGCACTTCTACGAATTGTCCATTCTCCCACACCATCCATCGCTCTTTGGTAAAAAATTGGATTGCGGCCAAGACAATCAGTCCTGCAAAAATGAAGGAGAAAGTAGTTCTGTTTCGTCTAAAAAAAGAAATGATAAAAGCCAGAGTTACTTTTGGAGGAGTGGGAATAGGGTTTTTCTGTGACCAGTCATGAAAATCCGCAAATCCCAAATAAATCGCAAGACCGTCTCTAACAGCTTGTTGCGTAATATAAATCTCCTCTCCTTTTTCGGCAGCATTATAATAATCTCTTAAACGTCTTTCTGTAAAAGAAAATTGAAAATGTTCGTCTAGATAATTTGATAAGGTCTCTGCTGCTGCCGTTTTTGATTCAGCCGCACCCTGTGATCTCAAGGATGCAAAAGCCTTGTCAAAGGCCTGAAGGATTAATTTTTGGTGCGACATCTCTTCTAGAATTGATCTTCAAAAATATAGAAATCAAATCTCTTTAAAATTAAAAAACACCGGTTCCGAAATACGGGCCCGGTGTTCAAATTTATCTCTTGCAAGAGTTTTATCCGCAGGATTGGACTGCAAAGAAAAAGACAAACAACCAGGCAATTCCTTTTAAAAAGAAAAATGCGAATGCTCCTATGCCTAGGCGCTTCATCCATTTGTTTTTAGGCTTTTCTTGTTTCATAATACCGGAGACATTGCGTGAAAAACTTTCCCGAAATTTATAAAGGTTTCATTTGCCACTTCTACAGCTCGTTCATGGTTATTTTTATCAGAACCATATTGATTTAACACCTCGGCAAATATTGCGAACATCCTTCCGCTGTCTTCTCCATATCCTTGGAAAAATGAAAATGCACGAGTGATGCCTCTCTTTTCGAGCATCTTTACAATATAAGGTCCACCCATAATAGAACCTTCCAGAACATACAAGGCGCTCAATGCTTCAAGAGTGTTGGTAATTTCAGGAACAACAGCCTCGGGAAGGTTATTAATGTTTCCTCCTAATTCTTGTATATCTTTTAAAATGTATGAAGAGTTTCGACGCTCTTTGATATCCGGTAAAATGTCTTTGGTTATAAAAGAAGCCATTTTGTTTTCTACACTATTAAAGAAGCTGTAGAAGCATCGTAATAATTCAATATAATCCGCTTCCGATTCAATTTCCTTCACTTTTCGAACAACAATTCCTTCTGTGTTTTGATGTGCTGCAAATGTTTTTTCTTTTAAAATTTCTCTGATCATGTTTATTCTTATTTAGAATGAATAAAAACAAAAGTATGTTTTTTAAAGGATTCTAAGGAGAATTTTTCGCTTAAAATTCTTCGAGAATACAAACCATTCCTTAACCAATCACAGTAATCCACTGAAACTCAGTAGGAAAATTTTCTTCCGGACTGTTTCCCTATAGTTTCCATTTGTCTTCCCGCCGTTGGAGAGAGTTCGCAATTCTTTTGGTGAAAAATCCAAAATTATGCGAACATTTATCTTTTTTACGATCTTACTGATTGTTGTAAGTTCTTGTACTCCTGCACCGATAGAAGGTGAAACAAGGAATGTAGAAAGCTGTTGCGGGGACGATTTTGACCCCATTAAACCGTAAAGGATTGGAGGCATTTTGGAAGGTACATCAAAAGTTGTAATTTTCAACCAAGATTTGTCTTCCATGCCCCATTTCTCTTTTTTCCGAATTATTTTATTTCTATTCGTTTGTATCCCATTGACAGGACAGGAATCTATCAGCCCGGATTCTCTTGAACATTATCGTTACATCCTGCACCGACCTTCTAGAAATGCTCATTTGGAGAAAGCTCATTCGGTATTAGAGAAACACATTGAAAACGCCGTTGAAGCAAAAGATTACATTGACGCCACCTTCAATATGCATTTTTTAATACTGAGTCAAATAAAAATGGGGGCGCTCTTTGAGAGCGAACAAGTAGCTATCAGAGCATTGCAATATTTGGATAAAATGCCTTCTTCTCCTGAAAAAAATCAAAATCTATTTTATCTTCATTCAGATCTGGGAAGGATTTATAGACTGCTTCAAGATTCAGATAATGCTCTGAACTTTTATGATCTGGCGCTTTCGGTTGCAAAAAATTCAACAGACAGCCTGATGATGATCAACAACAAAGGAAATGTTCTTGTTGATGCTTCCAGATTTGGAAATGCGAAAATAGAATTCAAAAAAGCCTATGAAATGGCTTTGCAGGACGATGATCCCCTTGTTCTAGCCCGCGCTCTTGACAATTTAGGATATGCCACCGCGATGTCAGGGGAAATTTCCGGATTGGATCTGATAGAGCGTTCTCTTCAGATTCGTAAACGTGAACTTGACCAAGAAGGAATATATTCTTGTTATCGTCATTTTGCCCAATATTATGAAGCAATGGACAACGATGATTTAGCGTTTGAATATGCAGAGAAAGCATATAAAGTAGCTGTTCTCATCAATGCTCCCACTTTTGTGGAAAATGCTCTAATGAATTTGCTCAAGGCTCGAAAGGATACTCTTAGCCAAACGTTCATCCATTTGCGAGATAGTCTGGACAAGAATAAACTTCATGAAAGAAACAAATATGCCGCCCTTCAATATAATGTCAGTAAAGAAAAAGAAGAAACTGACCGGGTTCGGCTACTTCAAGAAAAAGAAAAACGCAGACGGATTACTTTTCAACTACTTGGAATAATGGTATTAGGCGTTAGTGCCGGGTTTATTGTTTATGACCGCATGCGTCACAGGCAGCAAATAGTACAGAATATCCTTAATACTGAGGCGCAAATATCTCAAAAAGTACATGATGAAATTGCCAATGATGTTTATCATTTAATGAACAAGCTTCATCTATCTGAGTCCAATTCTGATATTATTCTGGACGACCTGGAAGCCATTTATAACCGAACCCGAAATATCAGTCGCGAAACAGCAGCGGTGGTTATTCAAGAAGATTTTACGATGCAACTTAAAGATCTTATTCATAACTATCAGGATCCTAAAATAACCATCATCACCAAGGATATGGTAACCGTGCCTTGGAAAAAATTATCTACAACAAAGAAAATCACCATTTATAGAGCGATTCAGGAGCTGCTCATTAATATGAAAAAACATTCTAATGCAACTGTGGTGGCATTAATCTTCTCGCAAAAAAACAAGAAGATCATTATTGATTATAGTGACAATGGAGTAGGTTCGTTTATAAAAAACAAAAATGGTTTGGCTAATACGGGAAACCGTATAAAAGCTATTTCCGGAAGTTTTACTTTTGAATCGATACCGAACAAAGGCTTCCGTGCCACCATAAAAGTTTAGAAATGTTTAAAAAAATATTACTTGCCGAAGACTTAGACACCATTAGCCTTGGAGTCCAACAGACACTGTCTGATTTGGGTGTGGAAAAAATCGAACAGGTTCAATATTGTGATGATGCTTATCTGAAAATTTTAAAAGCTCATAAAGATCAGGAGCCTTTTGATCTTTTGATAACTGATCTTTCCTTTAAGGAAGACCATCGCGCACAGAAACTTTCTTCAGGAGAATCTCTTGCGGAGAAAATCAAGGAAGAATTTCCTGCCACTAAAGTGATTATCTATTCTATTGAAGACAGGCTGGAGAAAATTAGATATTTCATTCAAAATGTAGGAGTTGAGGGATATGTGTGTAAAGGCAGGCGCGGACTTCAAGAACTAAAAACGGCCATTAATGATGTTTATAAAGGGAAAGTCTATATTGCTTCTGAAGTTCGATTTCAATTCAATAATCCCGCATCGGTGGAAATTACGGACAGCGATATTCTTCTATTACAACTACTTTCTAAGGGTCTATCTCAGGAACAAATCAGCAAAGAGTTAAAAAATAAAAAAATCCATCCATCCAGTCTCAGCTGGATCGAGAAACGACTGAATATTTTAAAACATCATTTTGGAGCTGCAAATTCTATAAATCTGATTGCCATCACCAAAGATGTGGGGCTGATATAATTTTTTTAAAAAAAATGCTGTTTACGGTTTCCCGTAAGGAAATGATAAAAACGGATTTTATCTTTGTATAGTCAAAGTCGTTGTTTTTGAAAATGGGGAATTCAAATGCAACGTTCAATCCCTCACGGCTGCCACTGTGAGGGATTTTTAATTACTTCAACGTTGGGATAGCGAACGTCCCAAAAATTTTGATTGGGAAAGACTCAGAAATAGAAGCCTAATAAAATCGTCACTCCGAAATTTCTTGCGCCGGGAAGCTCACGGTAATTTCCTCTAAAATTAGCATCCACTCGTAGAAATTTAAAAATATTACCGATACCTGCACTCCATTCCCAATAAATATCTTCAGGCGCTATATAGGGAACATTGGATGCATTTAGTTCCCTATTTTCGTTAGAAACTGTTCCATAAACTGCTCGGAACCCAAAAACTTCTCGCAGGTTTAACTTTCTCCATCCTGGTATTCTGGAGAAAATTCTTCCTCCAAAATCGTGCTGTAGGTGGAGCGAGATGTATGTATCGGTTACGAACTCATAGTAATCCAGCTGACTAAATGTTGTAAAAGTGCTCATAATGGTTTGGTTTCCGGGTATGGGATCCAAAAGACTCAGCGGTACCGGATCAAGAGTCGTTCCTAATTCAAGCGTAGATCGAAACCGACCCAAACCTCCAATGTTAAGCGGTTGCGAATAGAAAAACTGAAGTTTCGTATATTCAAAATCACCTTGAAGCATATCTTTTAATCCGTAACCATAAGAGAAATAAAAAATTGGAAAACGCTGTTCATTAACAATCAATCTATCTACCCCAATTCCGGAAGTTTTTTGACCCGGAGAATAAATAACCGCCGTTTCAATTTCAGGTTGACGAATGTCTGACTTTATTTCTCCCGTAAAGACCCCATCTTTCATCACTTTATAATCAATATTGAAAGCTTCAGTGGCTGACTTCATCGTTCTAAATGAACCTGTAATGCGAAATCTTAGATTCTTTAAAGGTTCAATATCTATTCCAACAGCGGTGAGTTGAATATTTGTAAGCCGGTGATTTCTTCCAATTGAAAAAAGAGAAGAGCTTGCCAGATTGCGCCCCACAACATAATCACTGTTGGTCAACTTTGCTCCTGTTTGCTCCACATCACGCCGGTTTTCGCCAAAAATGATCAATCTGTTTTTAGGTTCTATCAAAATTTTGCCGGAGATTCCATACTTAAACTTATCATCTCCAAACCCGTATGCCACAAAACCTGATAATCTCCAAGGATCATTCTGCCCAAAATAAGTGCGTCCCCCTATTCTGATACGTAATTTTTCAGCTTCGTTATAACCAATTACAGAAAGAAGTGGGCCGAATTCAAAACCTTTTATTCGATAAGCCCCTGTAGTTAGTGATTCTCCTATCTTTTTATAAGTTCTAAATCGCGGAATTGTTTCAAGGGTATCCATCATCTTATAAATTCCCGCCTCACTTTTCGATAGTGGCTCAATTCTTTTGGATTCCCAAAATTCTTCAGATTTGATATATGTTTTAATTTCCTCCGCCTCAGTCCTTGGATTATAGAAATCTCTTTCTTTTGGAACATTAAAAACATAATTGGCGTAGAGAGATGTTCTTTTTCCATTTATTCCCTGTGCAGATTCATTCTCAATCAAACTCAAATCAGCCATAAAATAATCGCGTTTGAGTACAAAAACAGAGTCATTAAGCACATCAAATTCCTGATCAATATATATGCTGCGCACAAAATTGACATTGATGTCTTTGGTGGTAGTTAAATTTATTTTCTTTATTGCCCAGGTAGAATCATTTACCCAGAAATCTCCTTTAAAAGTAAGTTCAGACTTCCGACGCGGATAGTATAAAATATTGTAACACCACTTGCCGTCTATAAAAGCACTGTCCCTCAAGACATAGTTATAAACATCAATACCGGTGCGGGATAAAGGGCTGGTAAAAGCTTTGTCAAAGAATTTAAGGTAGTTGTCATAGACATTATATTCTTTATAGATGTCTTTAACTTTGGCGATAAGAGATTGATTCTCACTAAATCCTGAATTTTTATTTCCCTCTAAAACCTCTTTTTCCTTCTTCAACACGTTGTCTCCATAAATCTTTGAATAAGCTTCATTTATAAAAAATGGAAGAAACGCTTTGCCATTTACTGTTGAAGTATCTAACCTGTCGAAAACAAAATCCATGTTTTTAAAGAGGCCGCTCTTCATGAAAGCGCTGTCTATGGTATTGATATCTATCTGTAACTTCTCGTATTTATTATACTGATACTGATCAAACTTATGGATGCCATTTTCATGCTTCTTATCCCATATTTTTCTCAAAATATCAATTGCAGGGTTATTCTTTTTTGAAGTTTTACCGGAATATACCACCACTTCATCCAGCTTGGCAGCATCTTCTTCAAGAACAATTTTTAAGTTTAAAGCTGTCGAGGTATTCAAATGGATTTTCTGAGAAACATAACCCATAAAAGAAACGACGATCGTTTTGTGTCTTCGGGGACTTTCTAAACTGAAGAATCCATTTTCATTTGTTGTGGTTCCTTCTGAAGAATTTTCGAACACCACATTTGCAAATGGCACAGTATATCCGTCCGCGTCCTTCACGACGCCGGAAACTTTTGTCTGCGAAAAGAGAGAAAAGCTCATTCCTATGAAAAATAATAACAGTAATCGAAGCATTTAGATTCTCATAAATTTTTGACCTGTTATTAATGAGGGTAGAGCACGTTAGGAAATAATAAAAAACACTTAATTAGTTCGACAAATTTATTCTAAAAAACGACTATTCATTCTAAATAGAGCACTTTTTTCACAGCTTTTATGACATCTTCTCGATTTGGCAGCCATTCCTTTAGAAGATTTGGAGCGTATGGAGCCGGAGTATCGGCAGTGTTCAGTTTAATGATTGGAGCATCTAAATGATCAAAAGCCTGACTTTGCACCTGATATGTAATTTCGGTGGCAACGTTTCCGAATGGCCAAGCCTCTTCTAAAATAACCAATCTATTGGTTTTTTTCACAGATTCCAGAATGGTTTCATGGTCCATGGGACGCACCGTTCTCAGATCAATAATTTCGCATTCTATTCCTTCCTTGGCAAGTTCTTCCGCGGCGGCGAATGCTTCTTTAATAATTTTTCCGAAAGAGACGATTGTTACGTCTTTTCCTTTTCTTTTTACATCGGCTACTCCAAGAGGTATCAGATACTCTCCTTCCGGAACTTCCCCTTTATCACCATACATCTGTTCACTTTCCATAAATATAACGGGGTCATTATCACGAATGGCACTTTTCAACAGCCCTTTGGCATCTGCCGGGTTGCTTGGCACCACCACTTTGAGCCCCGGAGTGTTGGCATACCAACTTTCAAAAGCCTGACTATGTGTAGCTGCCAATTGCCCCGCCGATGCAGTGGGACCTCTAAAAACAATTGGAATATTGAATTGTCCTCCACTCATCTGCCGCATTTTTGCTGCATTATTTATGATTTGGTCGATTCCAACCAATGAGAAGTTGAAAGTCATGAATTCAATAATGGGCCGATTTCCATTCATTGCTGAACCTATTCCAATTCCTGCAAAACCCAATTCTGCAATTGGAGTGTCTATAACGCGCTTGGGACCAAATTCATCAAGCATTCCTTTACTAGCTTTATACGCCCCATTATATTCGGCAACCTCTTCGCCCATTAAATATATTGACTCATCCCGACGCATTTCTTCACTCATTGCCTCAGCGATTGCTTCTCTAAATTGAATTGTTTTCATGAATTAAAATTGAAAATTCTGATTGAAAAATTAAAGGAGAACAAAAATAACACTATTTATCGGTTTGATTCCAGCTTTTAAAAATTTTGCCTTGTGCGGGATCTCCTTTGTTTACTTTTTTTAATTACATTCATTAATGCATGATTTAATATATATCGGTACTTTTATAAGGAATAATTTTTAAACATTAATATTATGAGACATTTTTCTATATTTTTTATTCTCCTTTCGCTCACTTTAGGTTTGAACTCCTGTTCCAAAAATGATGACAATGGAGATACTCCATCCGGAATACTCGGTAGATGGAATTTCACTGAAATGAAGATGAAAGGTCATGTAATCAACGAAGCCGGAGATTGGAATTTTGAAGTCACAGCCACAGATGCCACTCCTAGTATTTACATGAATTTAAAAAGTGACGGCACCTTTACCGGCCAAAACGGTGTAATGAATGCCACAATGGTGGCCACCGGAAGTATAAATTTTACCCAAACCTTTCCTGTAAGTAATATAACCCCAACAAGCGGAACTTGGGAAAGAGAAGGAAATTTGCTTCATTTAAAAGAAACAAGTGGAGAATCTGCTACTTATGAGATCGAGAAATTAGATTCAACCACTTTGATCCTTTATGCTGATCAAGACACTGCAAACTTTCCTTTGGATGAATTTGAAGACGGTATCCAGTCTTTCAGTATCAGGGTTATTTTCAATCGTTAAAAACGTTAGAAGTTCATGAAGAGGTTATGTCGTGAGACATGACCTCCTTTTTTAAAAGCATTAAGGTTATGATAAACTGATCTAAAGAACACCATAAATTTTAGGCTCTATCGCCCTTTGTTGCGCTCTAAAGATGAAGGTAAGAAAATCCCGAGTGAAAATTTTTTATCTTGAATAAAAGCGCAATTATGAAAAAGTTAAAATATATATTGCTCCTGTTGCTGTTAATAGCTATGGCAGCTTGTTCAGAAAAAGAGGAAATAGAGATACCCGGTGAGCCGTCTGACAATATAACCGGAAACTGGGAACTTTCACGACTCACTTTTAGCGGTATGGCAAGATCAGAAGGTGTGGTAGGAAGATTTGAAGCCAACGCATTAGATCCTGAAGGAAATGAAGCCATTTTTAAACCGGATCATAAATTTGAGGCTCAAAGCGAACCTATGAAAATTGAAGTTAAAATACACGTAGGTCCGGTACCCTTAAAACGAACCATTGAAATAGACGAACCTATCTTCCGCGATGGAACTTGGGAAAGAAACGGAACTCAATTGCTGATAACTTCGGGCGAACATCAGAATTCTTTTGAAATTGAATGTCTGGAAGTAAGAACGCTTAAAATCAGAGCCGATCAACCCCTTGTTATTCTTGGAGATGATTTTCCAATAGATGTCCAAATCTCTGAAATGCAGTTGACTCTTAAACGTTAGAGAGTTATTCTTTTAATATCTTTCTGATTATAGCGTGGCCGTTGCATCGGAAACGAATCAAATAGAATCCGGAAGGAAGGTGAGAAACATTTATTTTCCCTCCGGTTCCCTCTATTTTTAATTTCCTCCCTTGCATGTCATTTATCTCGATATCTGAAGCTATTGTTCCCGCAGGTGTCAACAATGTAATTTCATCTTTAACAGGGTTCGGGAAAATTCTAATTTGGTTCTTCGCTAAATCTTCAATAGAAACCGGGTCCCCATGCTCCCCAACCATAGTCCAGGCGAGGGATGGTCTGGTATTATTAGAAATTTCCTCAATGGGTGTCCATCCGTTTAGGTAAAGATTTAGAAGATTATGCGGATCATGTACCACGGGAGGGAATTCTGCATATTCCTGACTTCCAAACCAATTCCATCTGCCCTCTTGTGTGGCATGCCCCGAGACAGTAGGAAAGCCACTAATCCAAAGAATCTCATCAAAACCAATAAAAAAATCTCTGTTTGTCAATGCTGCAATATCTATGGTGAAATTTGTAGAATTTTCATCTTCTTGAATGTTCACATATTGCAAGTCTATGTTTCTCAATTCATACTTAGCAGAATTGGGGAGATTCGGATATCCGTGGGGTAACGATTCAACATTATTAAAAAATATAATATTAAAGCTTTGAATGAGATCAGCTATGGGCGCTGTCCCGGTTCTTTTTCCGTAGAAAGTAATTTCTGTGGGTATAAAATCTAAGCCCATGGAGAAAGCATCCGCAGCATAAATCCCTACACCGGTTGAACCTTCGGTAGAAATAAAGGAAAAACCTGCGTCGGCAGGTCGGTCAATCCACTGAGCACGAAGCCCGGCTATATAAAATAGCAAAACGAAAAGGAGGATTTTTTTCATGATAGTTTCAAAAATTTAAATTAATAGTTAGAAATCTAAAATGAGGGAGAAAAATCCTTTGCTTCAGGGTTTTAAAGATAAAAATTCCGCTCAATAAAATGCTATTTATTTTCAGAATTTTCTTGTGAGAAAAAATCCAAATCGTCTCTATGACGATGGTCATATTTTGCATTTATTATGCGCGCATAGTAAAAAGAATTCTAAAAATATCCGTACCTTCGCAACCAACCTTTCTTAGAAATAATCAATCAAAAGAGAGGTTTTAATAAATTTAATTCATAAAACTCAAAATAATGAAGATATTAGTCTGTATCAGTCACGTACCGGACACTACTTCACGGATTAATTTTACGGAAGGAGACACCAAATTTGATACCGGTGGTGTTCAATTTGTTATCAATCCAAACGACGAGTTCGGCCTCACCCGAGCCATGTGGTTTAAGGAGAAACAAGGAGCTACAGTGCATGTAGTGAATGTAGGAGGCCCGGAAACCGAACCTACTTTACGAAAAGCATTAGCCATTGGAGCTGATGAAGCCATAAGAGTAAATACAGCTGCAACCGATGGTTTTTCTGTGGCAAGGCAACTTGCTCAGGTTGTTAAGGACGGAGGATATGATCTAGTGATTGCCGGGAGAGAATCTATAGATTATAATGGAGGTATGGTTCCCGGAATGCTGGCTAAACTTACCGGAATCAATTTCGTAAACACTTGCATAGGTCTTGAAATTGAAGGCGATACTGCCACAGCCATACGTGAAATAGACGGAGGAAAAGAAACTCTGAGAACCTCGTTGCCTTTAGTTATTGGCGGCCAAAAAGGTCTTGTAGAAGAAAGCGACCTTCGAATTCCGAATATGCGTGGAATTATGCAGGCACGCACAAAACCTTTAACTGTGAAAGATCCCCTTGAAACCACTGCCGAAACGCAGACTGTTTCTTTTGCAAAACCTGCACCTAAAGGTCCGGTTAAGCTTGTGGACAGTGTGGATGAATTGGTGAATCTGCTACATAATGAGGCTAAGGTCATTTAACTTTAAAAAGAACATAACATGTCAGTTTTAGTATATACAGAATCAGATCAAGGAAAATTCAAGAAAATTGCTTTTGAGGCAGTTTCTTATGCAAAGGGAGTGGCAGATCTTTTAGGAACTACAGTTACAGCTGTGAGTTTTAATGTATCTGACACATCCGAATTAGGAAAATACGGAGCTTCAAAGGTTTTGGAAATCAACCATGAGAAGTTGAACAAATTTAATGGTGAAGCTTTTGCCGATGCTCTTGCTCAGGCTGCCAAAAAAGAGGGATCCAAAGTTGTTGTTCTTACATCAAGTGCGAACAGTAAATATATGGCGCCTACTTTGGCTATTGATTTGAATGCGGGATATGTTCCAAATGTGGTTGCTCTTCCGGAACCTTCCTCTTTCCAATTGAAACACAGCGTTTTTTCAAATAAAGCATTTGCTGTCACCGAAATTAAAACAGAAGTAAAAATAATCGGGATCGGAAAAAATTCTTATGGTATAAAAGAAAATCAAACTTCGATTTCTAAAGAGGATTTTACTCCAAATCTGGATGCCCATGATTTTGAGATGGACATTGTCTCTGTGGATAAAGCAACGGATAAAGTGACTATTGCCGATGCAGAAATTGTTGTTTCCGGAGGAAGAGGATTAAAGGGTCCTGAAAACTGGGGCATAATTGAAGATTTAGCAGAAGCTTTAGGTGCAGCCACTGCTTGTTCAAAACCTGTGAGTGATTTAGGATGGAGACCTCATGAAGAACACGTTGGACAAACCGGAAAACCCGTGGCATCCAATCTTTATATAGCCATTGGAATCTCAGGAGCTATTCAACATCTGGCCGGTATAAACGCGTCAAAAGTAAAAGTAGTGATCAACAATGATCCTGAGGCACCATTCTTTAAGGCTGCCGATTATGGGATGGTGGGTGATGCCTTTGAAATTGTACCGAAATTAACCGAGAAAATAAAAGAATTCAAAGCCCAAAATGCTTAATGTCATTTTTGAAGTTTAAAAGAAAGCACTATTGATAATTGTAGTCATCATTCTTTTCAAAATTGGACATTTAGGCGTGTTGTTAGTATAATTTTTTATTATTTTGTGCCTCAAAAGAAGGCTGTTTAAAAAAGGAACATCCCGATTTAAATAGCCTTTATTTTTTATGAAGATTTGAGCCGAAAACATCGGTAGTAAGATTTTAGAACGAATGAATTTAATCAGACTCAATATCAAAGGGATTTCCTACAGTCAGACCCAAAATGGTGCCTATGCACTTATTTTAAATGAAGTAGATGGAGAAAGAAAACTTCCTATTGTTATTGGCGCATTTGAAGCTCAAAGCATTGCCATAGCCTTGGAAAAAGACATCATACCTCCGCGTCCACTAACGCACGATTTGTTTCGGAATTTCTCGCATCGGTTTGGGATTGTAATTACCCAGGTTATTATTCATAAACTTGTAGATGGTGTTTTTTATTCAAGTATAATTTGCAATCGCGAAGGTCATGAAGAGACCATAGATGCAAGAACCAGCGATGCTATTGCTTTGGCTTTAAGATTTGATGCCCCTATTTTCACTTACAAATCAATTCTTGATAAAGCCGGTATTTATTTAAAATCTTCCCCTGAAAAAGAATCTGAAAGTGAAGGAGAAGAAATCACCATTGAAGATGCTCCTTCAACTCTTTCTAAGGGAGATTTTGGAAGGATAAGCATAAAAGAACTAAACAAAATGCTTGATGAGGCTGTCAAAAATGAAGATTATGAGAAGGCAGCCAAAATTCGTGATGAAATCTCAAGGCGACAATAGCTCGCGCCAAACCCTCCGCTGCATATGAAAATCTACCGAACATTATTTGGCATCATTTTCTTCTTGGTGTTTTCCGCAACACAATATGGTCAAAACATAGAAAAAAAATGGGAAATAAATGACGCAGCAAATATCACCGGTTCCACCTCAGACTCCGATATCTTTTTAAAATTAGATTCCGGAAGGTTTGAATATTCAACTTCCAATGATATAATTACATCCAAAGGCGATTATATCTTTCAAAATGATCTCTTGTTGATGCTTTTTGATATTCCGAAAGACAGCATGGCAAGAATGAGGGTCTCTTCTGTAACGGATTCCACACTGGTATTATCTTCCGGAGGTAAAGTTACTCGGTTTACGGAACCAACGATCAAGGATCCAGGGATGCCGGCTGAAACAATTTCTGACTCTGATTTAATTGTTCCCAGTGCCGGATTTTCTTTCCAAAGTTTTTATAGAGGGATGATCGGAATGATTTCTCTCATCCTAATTGCTTTTTTATTCAGTGCAAACCGGCGGGCAATAAATTGGAAAACTGTGGGCCTTGGACTCGCTTTTCAATTAATTATTGCAATTGGTGTATTAAGAGTCGGATTCATAAAATCAGGTTTTGAAACTGTGGGTCAGCTCTTTGTAAATGTATTGGATTACACACGTGCAGGAAGCGAATTCCTTCTGGGCGGGATGCTGGATGTCAATTCTTTCGGTTTTATTTTCGCCTTTCAGGTGTTGCCCACCATTATTTTCTTTTCGGCACTTACTTCTGTGCTTTTTTACTTCGGAATCATTCAGATTGTTGTGAAAGGTATGGGATGGTTATTAACCAAAATTCTTCATATTTCCGGTGCGGAAAGCCTCAGTGTAGCCGGTAACATCTTTCTGGGTCAGACAGAAGCTCCCTTACTGATTAAAGCTTACCTGGAAAAAATGAACAAATCTGAAATCCTTCTAGTCATGGT
This sequence comes from Flavobacteriaceae bacterium, assembly GCA_035654795.1. Classification (GTDB taxonomy): domain Bacteria; phylum Bacteroidota; class Bacteroidia; order Flavobacteriales; family Flavobacteriaceae; genus JAAYLC01. The sequence goes on along the minus strand of DASRWC010000087.1, from coordinate 16,816 downwards.
GGGTGGAATGGCAACTGTGGCAGGAGCAGTATTAGCTGCATATATCGGATTTCTGGGAGGAGACGATCCTGAACTGAGGCTTACTTTTGCGAAGCACCTATTAGCCGCATCAGTAATGGCCGCACCCGGCGCCATTGTAGTTTCAAAAATATTATTCCCTCAAACCGAGTCTATTGACACCGATGTCCATGTTTCGGCAGATAAAATTGGATCAAACTTTCTTGACGCTATTGCCAACGGAACTTCAGAAGGTTTAAGATTAGCCGTTAATGTGGGCGCTATGCTTCTTGTTTTTATTGCTTTTATAGCGATGATAAACGGCATATTAAACTGGACCGGAGAAATTACAACTTTAAACACATGGATTGCAGCCAACTCTGCTTATGACGCACTCTCCATGGAAGCTATTTTGGGGACAGTATTTGCGCCTCTGATGTGGCTGATTGGAGTGGCAGGTGAAGACACAACATTAATGGGTCAATTATTAGGAATAAAACTGGTGGCCAGTGAGTTTGTGGGGTACATTCAATTGGCTGAATTAAAAGATGTCTCCAACGGAATTCATCTCACTTATGAGAAAAGTATCATTATGGCTACTTATATGCTGTGTGGCTTCGCTAATTTCGCATCAATAGGAATCCAAATAGGAGGTATCGGTTCCTTGGCCCCAGGGCAGCGAAAAAACCTTTCCGCCTTTGGAATGAAAGCCTTAATCGGCGGTTCTATTGCTTCTTTGATTTCTGCTACGATTGCCGGAATGATAATTGGCTAAACCGGAGACCTCGAAAAAAATTTGAAGATTGTAATCTGATATTTTTGGGTTAAAAATAGTTTTGCAAGTTTCATTAAAAGTTTTAAATTTGCCTCCGCTAAGCAGGAAGCTCCTTAGCCGTTCTTTGAATCAAACGCGAAAATAGCTCAGCTGGTAGAGCGCAACCTTGCCAAGGTTGAGGTCGCGGGTTCGAGCCCCGTTTTTCGCTCTAAAAGATGCCGATCTTTTCGGCATTTTTTATTATGTCTAAGTTGCAACGAGCAACAACATGCTGATGTGGTGGAATTGGTAGACACGCCGGACTTAAAATCCTGTGCCCAATTTCGGGCGTGCGGGTTCAAGTCCCGCCATCAGTACAAAAAACGCAATGATCTTCGTGATGGTTGCGTTTTTTTTATTCCGTTTTTTCAGAAGAGAACTTGCTACCTTCCCAAATTCAGTTCTATTCGTTGTCATAATCTTTTCATGACCTTCAGATTTCCGTAAATTTGATGAATTATGTGAGTTTTTCATTAAACCTTACTAATTTTAAAAACATATAAATTACTTTAAGAAAAAGAATGTTATGAAGATTACTTATTACGGACACTCTGCTCTAGGCATTATTATAAATGACATCCACATTATTGTGGACCCGTTTATATCCGGCAATCCAAAAGCCTCTGAGATTGATGTAAAGCAATTAAAAGCCGACTATATTTTATTGACACATGCTCATAGTGATCACGTTCTGGATGTCGAAGAAATTGCAGAAAGAACAGGAGCAACAATCATTGCCAACCATGAGATTGCCACCTATTACAATACGCGTCATAACTTTGAGACCTTCGGAATGAACCAAGGTGGCTGTGCTAAGTTTGATTTCGGCAAAGTTTGCGCCGTGGAAGCAATTCACTCCTCTTCATTTGCTGACGGAACTTACGGTGGAAATCCGCTTGGATTCATTTTAAAGGCCCACGGAAAAACCATTTACATTTCCGGAGACACCGATCTATTTATGAACATGAAATTGATTCCGATGTTTCATCAACCTGATCTTGCAATTTTATGTATGGGTGGCACCTATACGATGGATGTAGATCGGGCTGTAATGGCTTCAGAGTTCGTAAATTGCAATCAAGTGATGGGTGTCCATTTTGACACCATGCCAATCATAGAGATCAATCACGAAGAAGCAAAAAAGAAATTTAAAAAAGAAGGGAAAGAATTATTCCTTCTTAAAGTAGGAGAAAGTATGACAATCTAAATCACTTTTTACTACAGAAACTTTAGAAAAATACCCCACCAAGGGTATTGAAAAAACCGGAACTCCTAGTTAGCTTTGAATACACTTTAGAAGCAGAGTTAGCTTAACAATGAAAGAGGGAAACAGGGCAGATTTCGAATCGAGGGCAAAAAAGTAGGAATTTGTTCTGTTCCTTTTTTTTAAGAAAATTCCCTAAGGAATGAAGATTAAAGTCTTTTCCATTCCTTAGAAGTCAAAAACTGTCTCAACTCCGATTTGGAAATTGTACCTGACTTCCTGGAAATTTCCTTTCCATCCTCAAAAAGAATAAACGTAGGGACATTTCTAGCTTTAAAGGCTGCCGCCACTTGTGGGTGTTCGTCGACGTTGATTTTTGTAAACTCAATTTCTTCCATTTCAGTCTTGAGTTGTTCTATAAAAGGCGCGATTATCTGGCAGGAGCTACACCAGTCGGCATAAAGGTAAATGGCTTTAGTAGGCATAATTTTTTTTAGCTTCTCATTTTAAAGATATCGTTCTTTCTCTACCTCCTTCTATCTTCCACATAGAACGTTTTCCGAAAAGAAAATAGTCGATCTTGGGATTTAAGAATCCATTTCAGATACAGTGTTTTCAGCTGTTTTTCTGAGAATGATATACCCCAGAAATCCACCAATGATGGAGGCAAACAAAATACCGATCTTCGCTTGAGACCTAAAAAGTTCATGAGTGAACGCGAGCTGCGTGATAAAAAGTGACATGGTAAATCCTATTGAAGCTATAAGACCTAAGCCAATAAGGTTCTTCATGTTCATTTCTTTTGGGAAAGAAGCAATACCAAGTTTGTGACATAGATAGGTAAAGCCCACCACTCCAATAAGCTTCCCTAACAACAGTCCGAGTCCCACTCCCAAAGCAACATTTGTACTAAAGAGTTCGTCAATATCGATATCAAGCAAAGTAACTCCCGCATTGGCAATGGCAAAAACAGGCAGAATAAAGAAATTTACTAATGGGTGCAACGCATTTTCCAATCGCTGAAGTGGTGTCATTGCTCTTTTGGTGTCCAAATTTATTCGTTCTAAAATATACATTTGTCTTGAGGTGACTGTTGGTACTGTAAAATCAGGATCTGCATTCAGAAATTGGTGCAAATGCTTATTGATCCTTGCAATGTATATGTTTTCTTTAATTTTTACATCTGCGGGTATCATAAAAGCCGCTAGAACCGCAGCAATGGTGGCGTGAATTCCTGAAAGCAAGAATGCCGTCCATACTCCCCCGATACCAATAATGGCATAATAAAAAATGCTTCTCACTCCAAGACGATTTCCAGCAAACATTAACAGAAGGAAGATGAACCCTAATCCAAGATTTGCGATAGAGATATGGGAGGTGTAGAAAAAAGCAATTACCAGAACTGCCCCGAGATCATCTACAATAGCGAGTGCAGTGATAAATATTTTTAACGGAAGAGGGATTCTTTTTCCCAACAGATACAAAACTCCGAGTGCCAGTGCAATATCTGTAGCCATTGCTATTCCCCAACCGTCATTAACCTCTCCGGAAGGATTCAGTAATATATAAATAAGTGCCGGGACGATCATCCCTCCTATTGCAGCAAAAATGGGTAACAATGCTTTTTTGGGATGAGCCAATTCGCCTGCGACAATTTCTCTTTTCAGTTCCAACCCGATGGCAAAGAAAAAAATAGCCATTAATCCGTCATTGATCCAATTTAAGATGGAAAATTCAAAGTAAGATTTTCCGTCAAACTGAAATCCAAATTGATGCGCAAAAAATTGGTGATATTGCTCATGCCACGGAGAATTGGCTAGAATGAGTGCAAGAATAATGCTCAGACCTAAAACAAGTCCACCTGCTTTTTCATTCTGAATCCAACTTAGAACAGGTTTGGCTACAACATCAATAGGTGCGGAGTGTTTTCCCATGAATTCTTTTATATTCATCCAAAATTAAAAGAATCTGTCATCAACCTACTCTAAAGGGATAAAATTTAACGGATTTTAAAGATAATTTTCATTCCTCCGTCGGGTTTAAATCCTCCAAAATTTGCTTTACATCCTTCTCTGTGCCGGAAAGTTTTTCTTTACAAATTTTAATTAAAACCGCTGCACGTTTCACTTTCTGAGACAGATCATCAATGCTAATTTCTCCTGATTCCATTTCGGCCACTAATGCCTTGAGTTCTTCAAAGGCTTGTGTGTAGTTGATTTCTTCCATATTTCAGTTGCAGATTTTTGTTATTATCGATTCAATCTTTCCGTTTTTAGTTATCGTTTCGATTACTTCTTTTTCTTGAATGGTTGTGAGATCTTTTAAAACATGGCCGTTATGAAGGGTCATTGTATAGCCTCTTTTCAAAATATTCTCAGGATCCAGCAGATCAACAGATTTTTGAATAAATTGGATTTCTCGAGCTTGGTTTTCCAGTTCAATGAAAGCATTTCTTTCCAAGACATGTTTAAACTCAAGAATGGTTTCGTCGGCGCGAATAAAATTTGTTTCGGCAGCTCGCTTTATTTTATCCAACACGGAAATAATCATGTTTGTCTCTTGTAAACATACAGATGTTGCATGATGTTTAAGTGCTTCCTTCAATAATCTCAAAACGGAATAATGCCGAACCAGCAAATGTTGAGTCTGAGAATAAAGCAATTTTATTTCATTTCTCAACCGGGAATCTTCAAACTCCAACAATCTTCGAGCGATAGTTGAAATCTTTTTTTCCGCATCCATTACGGGTACAGAGAAATTATGAAACTTTTGAATGAGAAACTCAGCAAGTTTAGTGGGTGTGATTGCATTATGGAAAGAAACCAATTCGGTGACGGTTTCATTAGTGGCATGACCTATTCCGGTGATCACGGGAATAGGAAACAATGCGATTTCTTTTGCCAACTCGTAATTATTATAGCATGACAAGCCCACATCCCCTCCCCCACCTCTGATTATGGCAACTACATCAAAATCATCACTGACTTCAGCAATTTTTCTTAGTTGCCTGATCATACTGTCAGCAGCTCGATCTCCCTGTAGCAAAGAAGGAAAGAGGTGATAGAAAAACTTATAGTTCCAATTATTCATTTCCAACACCTTCCTGAAATCTGCATATCCCTTGCTTGTTTCAACAGAAATGACGGCAATGCGCTGAGGTAACAACGGAAATTTCAACTGTTTATTAGTATCGAAAGCAGCCTCTTTCCGAAGTTTAGCAATAGTTTCTTTCTTCTCGCGTTCTAGGTCTCCGAGAGTGAAATTTGGATCTATGTCAGATATGTGCAGTGTAAATCCATAAACAGGATCAAAAGCAATCTTAGCACAAAAAAGTATTTTAATACCTTCTTTTAAAGGTTCTTGCAACAGCTTTAGGAAAGATTTGTTTATCCGTTGATAATCTTTTGACCAAAGTGTTGATTTTGTTTGTGCAATGACTTTTCCATCTTTTTTCTCTACAAGTTCAGGATAACAGTGCCCGGAATGTGAATAGTAATTTAACTTATTCATTTCGGCTTTTATCCAGTAAGATTTCTGATATCGATTTTCAAGTGTTTTCTTTACACTTCGCGATACCTCATAAAGAGAAAATACTTGCTTATCCTCAATAATTTCCGCCATGGTGCCTGAATATCAGACCTCCAAGATATTCCTTTTTTTTAGAATAAAAAATGGTCGTTTTCCCGGGAATTTATACCTCAAATTTTTCCGATTTGGAGTGCATTTGTCTCAAGAGCGGTGAACATCTATAGCGATCTTCACGGTAGAAATTATAAAGCTCATCCATTTTTTGTACACACCAGTCAATACCCAATTCATTTGCCCAGGAGAGTAATCCTTTGGGATAATTTACACCTTTTGTCATGGCATTGTCAATATCCGTGGCCGAGGCAATATTCCAAAATCGCGCATCGGCGGCTTCATTAATTAACATAATCAATATGCGTTCTACAACTTGTTTTCCGATATCTTCATTCTTATTGGCTTCGGGTTTTGATCCGGATTCGGAATAGTTATAATATCCTCTCCCAGATTTTCTTCCCAAGAAACCAGCTTCAGCATATCTTTTTTGGGTAAATGAAGGTTTATAGCGCGAGTCGTAATAGAACGCTTCAAAAACTGTCTCGGTTACCGTATAATTTATATCATTCCCGATAAAGTCCATTAGTTCAAAGGGCCCCATTCTAAAACCTCCGAGTTCCTTCATTGCCCAATCAATAGTGGCAAAATCAGCAATTCCTTCTTCGTATATTCGAAGAGCTTCGCCGTAGAAAGGTCGCGCCACTCGATTTACAATAAAGCCCGGCGTGTCTTTAGCGACTGCCACTACTTTTTTCCAAGATTTTATTATCGCTACTGCTTTTTGAAGGATTTCTTCTGCAGTCTGAACAGCCGGCACTACCTCTACCAGTTGCATTAAAGGAGCAGGATTAAAAAAATGAATTCCAATACATCTTTCCGGTTTCTCAAGTGAGGAAGCTATGGAAGCAATTGAAAGCGAAGAAGTATTGGATGCCAGAATACATTCGTCTGAGACGAATTTTTCAATCGTTGAAAACACATTCTGTTTTACATCCAGATTTTCTACAATGGCTTCTATCACCAGATCCACTTCTTTCAAATCTCGCAACGTATTGATGTACGAAATTTTACCCTGAATTCTTTCCTTTTCAGATTCGGTGATTTTTTCTTTTTCAACAAGGCGAGTCAAAATTTTGTCCAGTCCTTCTTCAGCAGTTTTAAGGGCTTCCTCTTTAGTGTCATATATAACCACATCTTCGCCTGCCGTGGCGGCTACCTGTGCTATTCCGGATCCCATTGTTCCGGCTCCAATTATTGCAATTTTCATGTTGATTTTAAAAATTTGATTATTCTCCGATAAACTCGGGTTGTCTTTTATTCACGAAAGCATCTACTCCCTCTGCATAATCTTTAGTTTGTGCAGATTGGATCTGAAGCTGTCCTTCCAAGACCAATTGATCCTCCAGAGAATTTCCCATGGATTCATTTAGCAATCTTTTCGTGAAGCCCAGAGCTTTAGTAGGCATTTTTGAAAGAATAAAAGCAATATTATTAACTTCTTCCTCAAAAGTTTCTTTCGGAAAAACTTTGTAGACCATCCCGATTCTTTCAGCTTCTTTGGCATCTACTTTATCTCCCAGCATCATTAAAGCAGACGCTTTTTGAAATCCAATCAGCCTGGGGAGATAAAATGTTCCTGCACTGTCAGGCACCAATCCAATCTTACTAAAAGCTTGAATAAAGGCAGCATTTTCAGAAGCCACCACAACATCGCAAGCTAAAGCAATATTGGCTCCCGCGCCTGCTGCCACTCCATTAACAGCGGCTATAATCGGCTTCTCTATCCGACGGATACGTTCAATGATCGGATTATAATGTTCTTCAAGAATTTTTTTAAATCCGGGGTTATCTTTTTCAGAAGTAACCTCTTTCAAATCCTGACCGGCTGAAAAAGCTTTTCCATTACCTATTATCACAATTGCACGCACTTCCGGATTAGACTCACAGGCATCCAATTCTCTTTGGAAGGTCAATGCCATTTCTCTATTAAAACTATTAAAAACCTCCGGACGATTTAAGGTGATAACCGCAACTTTCTCTTTGATTTGAACAGTAATGGAATTCATAATGAATGGATTTTAATTTTTGCATTCAAAAGTAATGAAACCTTTTTTAAAACCTCCCGACTCTTTTTATGCTGTATGTTTTTAAGGATTTTATCAATTGCTTTTTAAGTTAATTACCTCTAAACTAAAAATTATTATTTTTAGAAATCCCAACAGATTCCTCCGGAATCTTTAAACAACTTCATCTGCCTATGTATATCAATCGCGCTTTTGAGCATCTTTTTGAAAAATTGGAATTATGGTTGACCGTTTTAATCGGGATGTTACCCAATCTTTTACTTGCCTGACTCGTTCTTGTTTTGGGACTTTATTTATCCAAAGAAATACGGAACCAAACCAGTAAAAGGATACGCAAATTTTTTCCGACTATGGTAGAACGGGTTGCAGAAGAAGCTTTAAAAAAGGTTCCGAATGTCATAGCCGAGGATACTACTTTTATTTGAAGAATTTGGAGAAAGCAGCATCAATCTTAAAATCCGAACATGGGTTGATTCCAATCAATTTGCTGATTATTTGCGTTTTATCAATGATGTTATCATTGCCCTTAAAAATGCGTTTGATCAGAATGAGATCAGCATCCCTTTTCCTATTCGTACTTTGGACTTTAATATCAAGGGCGGAGAAAAACTCTCAGATATGAACTTACAAGTAAATCAAACGGATTTACATTAACAAAATTGACCGGCAAACACCCTGATCATCTTAAATTGCTTCCATGATAGCTAATCCCTCTATTCTTTATCGGCATGTTAACTTCTTAACTTCAATCGCTCCTCCCAGGAATTATCAGAATCCAAGAAGTCTGGATCTTGCGGCAGATTATATCTATAATGAGTTCGCGCAATCTGGTTTGGAATTATCACGGCAGCATTGGGAAGTTGACGGAAATATTTATCAAAACATTATTGCATCCTATAACCCATCAAATCCACATCGTTTTATTTTAGGAGCTCATTATGATGTTTACAAAAATATTCCGGGAGCTGATGACAATGCCAGTGCAGTAGCCGGATTGTTGGAAATAGCTCGCATAATTGCGAAGGCAGCAGATTCAGTTAATTTTGGAATTGATTTTGTCACTTTTAGTCTGGAAGAACCACCAATATTCAAAACGGAAAATATGGGAAGTTATGTCCACGCAAAATCCGTTTTTGAAGCCGGTATTGATGTAATCGGAATGTTATCGTTGGAAATGATCGGTTACTATTGGCCGCCCGAAGAACGACAACCGGAAAACAAGCATTTCCTTTACGTCTCGGGCATCAAAAGATTTGATGATTTTAATAAAAAGATTTCCCGATTGCTTCGGGTTCAGAATACCGTCATCGATTCTCGATATGTCTCCCATGCCGATCATTTAAAAAACAACGGTCCGTCGGATCATCGAAATTATTGGAAATATAATTTCCCGGCTGCTATGATCATCGGTTCCGGAAAAGGCGGTAATCCGCATTATCATAAAATGACCGATACCATTGAAACTTTGGATTTTGAAGTGATGTGCAAGGCTGTGGAAAGCATCTGCGAAACTGTCATCCAATACTAAAAACAGGACACTCGACAGGAATAATGGGACGTTAAAACAATACTTTAAATAAAGTTACCTTAGCTACGTATTTTTGTCCGATTTTTAATTTAAACCAAAATGAAAAAATTTCTATTTATTCCTTTCCTTGCCTTAGGCGTCGCCTCGTGTACAACCTTAAAATCAGGAACCTCTAAAACTCTTGACATAGTTGGACCGGGTGTCATTCAGATGCCGGTTGTAGCTGATCTTGAAGTACGATCTGTAAAAGTATCGCATACATTGACTTATAAAGCATCTAACGTGGTTGCAAAAAATAACGCAAAAAGTGATGTTGTGCGGGAATTACTTCAGCGGGAAAAGGCAGATGTACTTATCGAACCGACTTATGAATCTGTTTCTACAGCAGGAAACATAGAATTGACAGTTTTCGGATTTCCTGCCACTTATAAGAATTTCAGAATAATTCAGAAAGAAGATATCGAGTTAATCGAAGCTGCACCTCGTCTTCTTCAAAAAGCAGAGACCGTACACTCTGATATTTTGACAAAGAAAAAGAAATAATAACATTTTTATAATAAAGAGCCGTTCGCGATGACGGCTCTTTTTATTTATTGCACCTTGTCCACTTCCCTCAGCAACCGCGCCGTTTCTGAAAGTGCGACAATGATTTTCTGATAGTGCAAAATATCTTCAAAACTCAATTCTCGATCCACACGGTCTTTTAGGCACGGAGCAAGAAGTAGGACAAAAGAATATAGAAAGGAAAACGAATCGCAAGCCAATCAAGAACCCAAGCGTAATAACCTGAATGTCAAAAGATTATTTACAATTGAGAAAATTGAGTATTGAGTATTGAAAATTGAGCGTTGAAATTGTCCTTCGTCCTTCATCAGAGCGAAGCGGGTCGAAGCTAGCAGCCGAAAGCCGGCAGCCAGAAAAAAAAGCCCCTCATTTCTGAAGAGCTTTCTTTGTGCGGGCGGGGAGAGTCGAACTCCCACACCTCTCGGCACTAGATCCTAAGTCTAGCGTGTCTACCAATTCCACCACGCCCGCTAATTGAATCCTTTTCTCGGATTCTCCCGCAAAAGGAGTGCAAATATAAATAAGTTTTAATTTCCTGTACAATTTTCTCTGTTCTTTTTTTTCAAATTGAATAAAAATTAGATCGCACCCGCGGTGGTTGGGGTTTTTTGTACCTTAGCTTCATATAATTCAGAAGAAAAAATATTAAAAGTTTGTATGAAAAGTGCCAAAGACTACATCGAAAAAAACAAAGATCGTTTTATAGATGAATTGGTTGAACTGTTACGGATTCCATCCATTAGTGCAGATTCAGCTTACAAAAATGATATTCAAAAAACTGCAGAAGCCGTTAAAGTTCAACTTGAAAAAGCCGGATGTGATAAAGTAGAAATCTGTGAGACTCCCGGGAACCCCATTGTGTATGGCGAAAAAATAATAGATAAGAACTTACCAACTGTTTTGGTTTACGGCCATTATGATGTTCAGCCGCCCGATCCGTTAGATTTATGGGACAGTCCCCCATTTGAACCGGTTATGAAAAAAACCGATATTCATCCGGAAGGCGCCATATTTGCTCGTGGGAGCTGTGATGATAAGGGACAAATGTTCATGCATGTAAAAGCATTGGAATATATGACAAAGACCAACCAGCTTCCTTGTAATGTGAAATTTATGATTGAAGGGGAAGAAGAAGTTGGGAGCGTGAGCTTGGGTTGGTTTGTTGAACGGAATAAAGAGAAATTAAAAAATGATGTTATTTTAATCAGTGACACCGGCATGATTTCTAAAGAAACTCCGTCTATAACAACCGGTCTTCGAGGTTTAAGTTATGTTGAAGTTGAAGTAACCGGCCCCAACAGAGATTTGCATAGCGGTCTTTATGGAGGAGCTGTTGCCAACCCCATAAACATACTTTGTAAAATGATTGCGCAACTTCATGATGAAAACAACCACATTACGATTCCTGGATTTTATGATGATGTTGAAGAGCTTTCCAAAGAAGAGCGTGATAAAATGGCTGAGGCTCCTTTTAACCTTGAAGATTACAAGAAAGCATTGGATATTGATGACGTATATGGTGAAAAAGGTTATTCTACAAATGAGCGGAATTCCATTCGCCCCACGCTGGATGTAAATGGAATATGGGGAGGATATACCGGTGAGGGAGCCAAAACAGTAATTGCGAGTAAAGCCTATGCAAAAATTAGCATGCGTTTAGTTCCGGACCAGGATTGGGAAAAGATAACCGAATTGTTTGCAAAACACTTTGAAGCTATTGCGCCTAAGGGTGTGCGCGTAAAGGTAAAACCACACCACGGAGGAGAGGCTTATGTAACTCCCATTGACAGCATAGGGTATCGTGCTGCCGAAAAAGCTTATGAAGAAACTTTCGGAAAAACCCCCATTCCTCAAAGAAGCGGCGGAAGTATTCCTATTGTGGCTTTATTTGAAAGAGAATTGGAAAGTAAGTCGATTCTTATGGGTTTCGGTTTGGATAGCGATGCCATCCATTCCCCAAACGAGCATTTTGGTATCTGGAATTATCTAAAAGGCATTGAGACCATTCCTCAGTTTTATTACCACTTTAGCAAATTAAGTAAAAATCCCGGATCGCACCATTAATTTCAAGGAGGGAAGGCTTATGCTACCTTTAATAAAGAAGCGCAGATTTTTTTCAAAATCGGCGCTTCTTTATTTAAAAAAAACTCAATCGGCATTAACCGGCTACACCTTTTTTACAAAATCGGTGATTATTACGATATGTTGTCCATCAACGCGACCTTCAATATATTTTTCATTTTCCATATCCAGAGAAATTCTTCGTACAGATGTGCCTTGTTTTGCGACCATGCTGCTACCTTTCACTTTAAGGTCTTTAATGAGTACTACCGTATCTCCTGCCGTTAGGATATTTCCGTTACTATCTCTGTGAACGATAGAATTTCCGATTTCAGAGTTTTCAGCTTTAGCCCAATTTTTAGTCTCTTCATCCATATACATCATGTCCAACAAATCCTGTGGCCATCCTTCTGCTTTGAGTTTATTCAATATGCGCCACACCATTACCTGCACGGCCGGCACCGGGCTCCACATGCTATCATTGACACACCTCCAATAGTTCGGATTCATCTTTTCCGGATCTTCAATTTGTTCTTTACAATTTTCACATATCAATATTGCAGTGTCTGCACTTATTGATGGCGAAAAGGGAATGGGGAAGGCTGCCGGATTATGATTCCCCCCACAAAGTTCACATTGCCCTCCACTGCGATTTTCCAGTTCTTTTTGCATGATTTTTAAAATTTTTGCAAATATAGTCTTTTCTACAACAGCCATTTTCCGGTTCCTAACCGGCAGAAATAAAAGAGCCGGGAGAATGATCCCGGCTCTTACAATCAGTCTACTTTTTGAATTATTTTCTGATAATTCTTTGTACTTGAGTTTGTCCTTCAATGGTAGCTTTTACAATGTAAGTACCTCTTGAAAGAGAAGAAACGTCTAAAGCAATGTTTGACCCCTTAGGAGAAACATTCATTAATTGTTTTCCTAATAAATCATAAACCACTACGTTGTCAATTGGTGTTCTTGCGCTAATGTTAACATAGGAAGAGGTTACAGTTGGATAAATAGATGCCGCAACGTTTACATGATCATTTACGCTTAGAACTGAGCCATTTACTTCAAAAGGAAGACCTTGAGGTGTAAAAGAACCGCTATCTTCCAGAGGAGTCCAGGCATCGTTATCCGGATTGTATTGTTTTGCGTTTCCGGTTGTGGCCTCATCCTGAATTACCACCGGAGGAGCCCAAGGTCCTGATGACATTGTTCCACCGGCATTCCAGTCCAGCCAATAGATTCCGGGCTGAAGAACTAGACCGGTAGTTCCTACAGTGGAGATCATAATAGGTCGAGTTGTATCTGTACCGGGAGATCTTCTGTATGCACCGCTCCATTCGGTATCATCCATAACATCTTCCACTACACCACCCCATACTATTTGGCTTCCGGGAGCGTTTGGCTCTCCATTCCAAATAGCTACAGACATAAAGTTAATGGTAGATGTAGTTGGAGATCCTGTTTGGTAAGCATAAAACTGCATGCTTTCAACAGAAACAGAGCTGGTAACTTCCCAATCATCAGCAACACGATAGCCTGATGTTTTTGCATGTCCAAATCCCAGAGTACTCATCCCCAAATTTGGATCAAGCAAACTCACCTTTACTCCTCCGTCTTCATGACTGTAATAGGCACCGTTACTGTAAAGTGTTCCTTCATTAGTTGCACCGTTTACCACTCTAATGGTATTGGTCATCAAACCATTTTCGGTCGAAATGTCTTGCGCCTGATTCTGCGCAAAAGCAAGTCCCATAACAAATAAACTTGCTACTCCAGTAAGTAATGTTTTTTTCATAAAGAAATTTTAAGTTTTAGTTTAGTCGAAGATAGGTTTTATTTTGATTCATTTTACACGGGAGCAAAAATATTTTAATTTCGTAAAGCTTTCACGATCAGAAGTTTTACTTTACCGGCAGTCATGAGCAATCGCATCTTTCTTTATTTGAAATAATTAAAACTGTCATTAAGCATATTCACATCCGGGAGCATTTTATCCGGATCAGATACAATTCTCTTGAGTTCCTTGCTTGTTCTTAATAAATAATCCCACTCGTTGCTCTTAAACCAAATTTCTACCGGTAGCGAAATTCTTTCGGTAGTTCCGTCTTTATAGGTCACTTCCAGTTTCATAGGCATCGGGATATCCCCTTTATTCTCCACAGTAATCACATACCCTTCCTGATGTGTTTTGGCACCTATGATACCAACATCTATATTCCCATTTCCATAAAACCATCCCTTCCAGAACCAGTCGAGGTTTTCCCCTACTGCATTTTCAATGTGATTGAAGAAATCATTTGGTTGAGGATGTTTATAAGCCCATGTTTGAATATAACTCCTGAATGCATAATCGAATCTTTCGGGACCAATAATGTATTCCCTTAACATAAATAAGCCCGCTGCCGGCTTATAATATGCTGTGTATGCCAAGTTTCTATCATGTGCAATCTCAGGCGATGTGTTTATACTCTCGCGCTGGTTGTACGTCAGATATCCCACAAGACTTCTTGGTTTATTTACGGAAGACGAAAATGCATACTCTCCGTTGTTGAAAGCTACGGTGCTGTAATGGTTAATAAAAGTATTTAATCCTTCATCCAGCCAGGCATATCTTCGCTCATTATTTCCCACAATCATCGGAAACCAATTATGTCCGAATTCGTGATCCGTGACTCCCCATAATTCATCTCCCACTCTTGAATAGTCACAAAAACTAACTCCCGGGTATTCCATTCCACCTACCCCGCAAGCTACATTTATTGCCGTTTCGTATGGATATGGAAAATAAGTGTTGGAGTAGAATTCGATAGATGCTTTCGTAAACTCTGTTGAGCGCGTCCAAGCATTTTTTCCTACACTTTCTTTTGGATAAACCGATTGAGCCAAAGCAACTTTTCCTTCCGGTAGATTAATTCGTGCAGCATCCCATATAAAGGCTTTGGAAGAAGCCCAGGCCACATCACGAGAATTATCCATTTTAAAATGCCATGTTTTGGTTCGCGAAGTAGTTTCTTTTGCTGTCTTAGAGGCTTCTTTTTCTGAAACGATAAAAACAGTTTTATCGCTGTTGGTCGCTTTCTCCAATTGTTGCATTTGTTTATCAGAAAGAACTTCCTTTGGATTTTCCAATCTTCCGGAAGCTACGACAACATGATTGGCAGGAGCAGTTATCTTTACGTCAAAGCTGCCGTATTCGCAATAAAATTCTCCCGCCCCAAGATAGGGTTCTGTATTCCATCCAACTACATCATCAAAGACAGCTACTCGAGGATACCATTGCGCAATGGCATATACGGTTCCTTCTTTAACTTCCAGTCTTCCCATCCTGTCCATACCCTTTACGGGTACTTTAAATTTAAAATCCATACTAATTTCTGCCACTCCGCCTTTTGCTTTCACGGGAGTATCAAGGAAAATTTGCATACGCGTATCTTCTATCAGATATTTGGTGGAAGTTTTTCCGGCAGAGGTCACTTTTACATTTGTTAAGTCAAATCCACCTTCCACATCTCCGCTATATCTATTTCCATAAACCGGTGTAGTTAAAGTGCCACGAGAAGTAGGAGTGAATCTATTCTGCTCAAGGTAAAGCCAGATAAAATCCAAATCTTCCGGACTGTTATTTGTGTAAGTGATTTTTACCGCTCCGGAGATGATGTGGTTCTTGTCATCTAAGGACGCCTCTAAAATATAATCTGCCGAGTTTTGCCAATATTCCGGCCCGGGTTTCCCGGAGGCAGTTCTACAAGCGTTTCCCTGTCGATAAGTAAATTCATCAAAAAGATGTTGATTTCCATAATCCTGAGCTTGAGTGGCATTACCGAAACATAAAATAAGCAGGATAAAGAAGATTTTTCCGTATTTCATAGTATTTCCATTATAGATTTTGCGAAGATACTAAGCTGCTGTTTAAATTTCATTATTTTTAAAGGATGTAACCTTTCAGTTTTCCTTTAAATCTTCTTAAACTCGATATGGCAATTCTCCAGATTGGCGCTCCAAAAAGTGGAAATTTTTGGCTCTACAAAATTTTAAAAAGCATTTTAATGACCTCAACGGGAGGGCATCAAAACTTTTATCCGTCAACAACCCATTTTTGATTTGGCGAAGAAATGGGATTTGATTACATAATCGGAGATCCACGTGATCGTGCCCTATCTGCAGCCAATTATTACTGCTCTCCATACATGAAAAAATATTATCCAAGAATTGAAACTCAACCTGAGGAATTTTTGGAGAAAAATTTTGACCAACTGATTATAAACTGGGTTTGGCACGTTTTTGACTATCTGAAAAACTCTAAAGATCTGAATATTCAAATACTGTTTTTTGAATCTTTAGTTTCTAATTTCTCATAACCCTAACATACTCCTAGCTATCTCCCAATGGTCCTTAATTGACCGATATGGTATCTTGTATGATGTAGTACAGCCATAGCCACTCTGGAAATGGTTTCGCCTTCTTTGTGTTTTTTGAATAAGTCCGTTTCGGGATTGGCTATGAGATCGATCATTTCCTGCAGGTCGATTTCATAGGCAGTAACAGCCTGATTGCATCCTTCTTGTGTTTTCGGTTGATAATTTTCCGGCCAAAAAGCAGCCGGCCAAGTTTCTGAGATTTGATCCGGGTTTTTCATGAATTCCAGAAAAACTCTATGTCTTTCTCTTATATGTCCTAATAATATCCAGGCGGAAAAAATGTAGTCCATCCAGCATTTCCCCTGCTTTTTCATAATGAAATTCCCGAAGTAGAATCACATTGGGAGCAAATCCTCCTTTTGAAAATTCCACAAGTTGTTGTCTATATTCTTTGACTCTAAGTTCTGAAAGTTCATTATTTTCTTTTTTGAAGGAACCCTTAAATATACCAAACAAGGATTTCTCGTAAAAGAAAAGTTTTTTCTGTAAAGGGTAAAGGGAATTAAATCATTTTAAACATTTGAAGTAATCAAAAGGCTCGTGACAGTCGTCACACTTAAAAAGTGC
>DASRWC010000086.1:0-8440 GCA_035654795.1 Flavobacteriaceae bacterium | reverse complement strand
AAACTTTTTCATGAGTTGTGATTATTCTTGTTGATTTTTTATCAGTTTTACTTTTAATGCTTTCATTAGGTTTGTCGCCTGATTCAGGAAATCCAGATAATCATTATGAAAATCCAAATCAAATCGGTCTTCCGAATCGTGAGCTAATTGTTGGTTTACATTCCTTTTATAATCCAAAATTTCTTTGTGCAGTTCTACTTCCTGATTCCATTGATTAATCATCCGTTCAATGGAATTTATGGCGCCATTCGTATTCAGCATAAAATATTTCTTCCGGTCGCCGGGCTTCGTGTAATACACAATTGTATCTGCTGCCTGAAGATTGTTTAAATGTGTGGAAATACTGCTTTTACTGGCTTGAAGCAGGCATACCAGACTGTCAAAAGTGGCTCCTTTTCTTCCCTCAAGAATCAACGCAGCTATGATACGGGCAGCCAAAGGTGCAATCTGCTCCTTATGCTCCATATATACGCCGAGTTTCTCAATGAGTTGTTGCTTTTTATCCATTTTAGAAATTTAGACGCGCAAAGATACCTATTGGTTCGGGAACAACCGAACTAGCAGTGTAAAATTTCTGTTAATATTTTTTTAGGGATAAACGATAGTAACTTTCTCGGTAATTCTATTACCGTGCGCATCAACAACGGTCAACAAGTACTTTCCCGGTTTAGGAGAAAAAGCCAGTTCATGAAAATTTTCGGTAATTCCGATGAATTGAGAATCCAGATACCAATAAACTTCGGTATCCGGAAAACGATGCGCAACTTTAAAAACAACTTCCCCGATAGTTTCATCAAAATCCTTCGGAAGCAAAACCGTCTCATTTCGTTTTGGATAAATAAATGCCAAAACCGATTCACCGTCCCGAACACAATCCGGTGCAAAAGGCGGCAAGGGTCTGTATTCGGGATGCTGCGTCGCGTAGAAATATTCCATAACCGGCGGAAGCGAAAACCAATGCTTTTGTTTCATTTCGGATAAATCGTAACAAGACGAATTCACCTGAAAAGTTTCGGAATTATTCAGAAAAACCTGATGATGATAGGTGCATGAAGGCGAGCGCACCCCGTTCTTCGGAATCCATTGCTTGTACGTTTCATCGCAATAAAGCCCGGCCTGATGTCCGCTCTTGATGCAGATAATTGCTTCTGTCATTTCATCATAAGGCGGCAAAAACCAACCGGAATGCGGAAGCGTTTTCAAAACATCAAAAAGAACAGGTGCCGCTGCCAAAATTCCCGTAAGTCCGGGACGACCTTCTCCCGATGCGTTTCCTGCCCAAACTCCGATAGCATATTTCGGTGTGACGCCCACTGCCCATGCATCTTTGAATCCGTAACTGGTCCCGGTTTTCCAAGCAATCGGTTGACTTTCCGAATAAAATTCCCACGCTTCTTCCCCGCTTGGTCGATTCACTTTTTGCATAGCTTCAAAAGTTGCGTAAACAGCTCCGGCATCCCAAACAGGCGGCTCGGAAATTTCTTTTCCGAATCCGATTCCGGCATTAAAATAAGACGGTTCTCGAGAAAATTCGTTCTCCCGATAATGACCGGAAGATTGGGTGTAATAATTCGATGTCGCCGCCATTCCGGCATAGGTTTTCGTAATGTCCCACAAGCTGCTTTCCGCACCGCCAAGAATCAGGGAGAGCCCATAATAATCGGAAGGTTTGTCAATGTAACGCTGGTTTGTTTTTCCGAGAATGTTGTAAAACCGTTGTATTCCAAATTCGCGAAGCATCCGAACTGCCGGAACATTAAGAGACCGCGCCAGCCCTACACTCGCCGGAACAGCGCCATAGAATTTCCGGTCGTAATTTTGCGGATTGTAACCGTTTATGGAAGTAGGCACATCGGCAACCAGCATATCGGGCAAAATCTCACCGGACTGAAGCATAGACGAAAACAAAAACGGTTTCAATATACTTCCGGTACTTCTCGGATTCTGAATGATATCGACATGATTTTTATACTCGGAAGTTGTTGGCGAATTCCCGACATAAGCCAGAATATCCCGTGTTTCGACATCCAGAACCAATATTGCGAGATTGTGAATTTCATTCTGACGAAGCGTGTAATAATGCGTCTCGGCAATTCGGTTTACTTTCTTTTGCAAGTCAAAATTCACCGTAGTTTTGATGTGTTTTCCACTATGTTCCTTTCTGACCTTTTCCACCAGATGCGGCGCTATGTCCGGCAGCGGATAAGGTTTCCCGGGAAGAGCTTCTTCTTTGGCCAGTTCAAAAGTGGTGGCATCAATAATTCCTTTATCAAATAATTTCCGGAGCAGCTTGTTCCGTTTTTGTTTTAAGAGCTCTTCATTTTTTCCCGGAAAAATAAGTGCCGGCGCATTAGGAAGTACGGCAAGAGCAGCCGCTTGCCCCCAGCTCAACTCGTTGGAAGGAATTCCGAAATACCGCCATGAAGCCGTTTCCAATCCCACCACATTTCCACCAAAGGGTGCGTGCGATGCATATAAATTCAGAATCGTTTTTTTTCGATTTCCTGCTTCCAATCGCGTGGCCTGAATGATTTCAATGCCTTTTTCAAAATAAGTGCGTTTCTTGTTTTTCCGCGAAAGTCGAATCACTTGCTGCGTAATAGTACTCGCTCCCCGCCGCGATTTTCCGCTGAGATTGTTCCAAAAAGCTTTGGAAATGGAAACCGGATTGAATCCGGGATGACTGTAGAAATATTCATCTTCAAAAAGCAGCAAACACTGCTCAAATCGGAAAGGCATCGAATCTATTTCAGGAAACCGCCATTGTCCGTCGTCGGCAATTCGGGCTCCAAGCAAATGCCCGTCACTACTTTCCACAACCGTTGCCGAGGGAACATCAAATAAAGGAGACGGCAAACAGAAAATCCAAAGCAGCAACAACACCGAAAGAATGGTGAGTTTTATTTTGTGTGTCGTGAGAAGTTTGGAAAGCAACTTTGGGAAAAATTAGGATTACTTGGATTTAAGTCTCAGTTGGATTCATTACCGGACACATTTTTTAGTTGTTGGTGCCGTTAGGCACTCAATATCGGTAAAAAGTAAATTCACCCGTTTTTCCCCGTATCGTAGGGACGAAACTTCTTGTGTTCTACCGCCCTTTCAGCGAGTTCTTTTAGCGTCATCTTTACGAGCGGCTTTTAACATTTCATTTATAATGAACATTTGCGATTTTTCTTCGTACTCATTTCTCTTCGGCGAGCCAATGGAACCATGTTCAAGTTCAATCAAGGCATCAAATGTTTGTATGTTCTTATATTTTTCCATTATTCCTTTCCGATTAGAATCTCAAATCTCCAACTGTGTTCAAAGTTATTCAAAGGAACCATTTCGCAGAAATTACACCCGAGTATTTATCGATTTTAGTAGCTAATATAAAGTTCTTTATTTTAATAAATTTGCAACCTTAAAAGAAACAAGGAATTTTGAAAATGCACCCGCTCCGAATCAGTTTGTACGTCGTCATTGTGCTGATGACCATGCTCGGGCTGATGTATTTCAGCAATCCGCATCCGCTCGAAGACGGACATTCTCAGGACGGTTTTCATTTCAGGAACAACATCATCAAATATCCCACTTATGCTACGTTCTTTCGGGATGCTTCACTATCTAAAGAACAGAAGCAAGCCATTGAAGACATTGTGCACAACATAGAAGATTTGGTGGAATCTGAGATTATGCCGGAGGAAATTCCGGATTATACCAAAATTGACAGCACTAAAATCCAACGCATCTCCTATCCCGGATCAGCCGGAGAATTTCTGACAAAACTACAAGCACAACTGAATTCCGGAAACTGTCATATCATTCACTATGGCGATTCCCAAATTGAAGGAGATCGAATGTCGGCCTATATCCGAAACCGTTTGCAAAGCATGTACGGTGGAGGCGGTCCGGGATTTATTCCTATTAAACAAGAATATCATCAGCTAAGTGCAGAGGTAACGCCTTCAGAAAACTGGATCCGCTATGCTGCATTTGACCCCACAAAACCGCTGCTCCAAAATAAAAACTACGGGGCCTACCTTTCCGTTTCAAGATTTACTGCGCCCGATAATCCTGAAGACACCATTCCACCGGTAAGAGAAATAACTCGTGCCACAATAGATATCCGCCCTTCGCAACGGAGCTACGCAAAACTGCGAGACATTACTGCCGTGGGACTCCATTACGGAAATGTGCAACATCCCGTTTCTGTTCAGGTATATCACGAAGGTGTGCTGATTAAAGATTCGAAACTTAAAAAAGAGGGATTATATCATAATCTGGAAATCTCTATCCCGGAGGGAGTGAAACATTTGCAATTTGTATTTGAAGGAGAGGTAAGTCCCGAATTTTACGGCTTGACCTTGACTAACAAAACCGGAATTTCCCTGGATAATGTGGCGATGCGAGGAAGCTCAGGAACAGTTTTTGGACGTCTGGATCGAGAAAGCTTTGACGGCATGTATAAAAATCTGGATCCGAAAATCATTATTTTCCAATACGGTGGAAATACGGTTCCTTACTTAAAGGATTCTTTGGCCGTTAGAAATTATGTAGGATATTTAAAAAATCACGTAAACTGGGTGCGAAGGAGCGCTCCGGAAGCCAGTGTACTTTTTATAGGACCAAGTGATATGGCAACAATGATAAACGGGGAATTAAAAAGTTATGCCCTCCTGCCTTATCTGGATGAGGAACTAAAAAAAGGCTGCCTGGAAAATAATGTGGCTTACTGGAGTTTGTTTAATGCCATGGGAGGTGAAAATTCTTTGAGATACTGGTTTGACCAAGGCTTGATGGGAAATGATTACGTGCATTTCACACCGGCCGGAACACGCATCGTCTCTGAATTGTTTTTCACAGCCCTCCATATGGATTTAAAAAACATGAAATGAGGAAGATTATCACGTTGAGTTTTTTAATGCTAATAGGAGCGGTAAACGCACAGGAATATGTCCTGGATAGTGTCCTGCCACTCTATGACAAATTTATTAATATAGAAGCCAACCGACTTGAGGGAGCTGAAAATGCTCCAACCTTCAGCAGGTTTTTTGAAAAGCTGGATAGCATTTATGAAGGTTATCCGCTAAACCTACATATCTTTCACATAGGCGGCTCTCACATTCAGGCAGATATTTATTCCGATAAAATTCGTGCCTATCTACAAACAATGAATACCAACGCAATGGGACAACGCGGATTCGTATTTCCTTACGAACTCGCGAAAACCAATAATCCGGGAAATTATAAAATCTCCGCTACCAAAGAAAAATGGCAAGGATATCGAAATTCGGTCTTAAAAGATAGCGTAGCATGGGGACTCTCGGGTGTGACAGCAGCTTTCAGAGATTCTTTGGATATCATTCACGTTTTGGCAAATAATAGATTGCTGCACAACAAGCAACAAGAATTTGATCGGTTACGCGTTTTTTACAATACCTGGAAAGATGACTACAACCTTTCAATCAAGGATTCTTCCCTTGTGATTTCCGACACCATTAATTTTCAGAAACAGTATAAAGAATTCCGATTTGCCGCCCCACTGATGGAGGTTGATCTGAAACTAGAAGTGAAAGATTCCCTGAGAGCAGACTCCGAATTCCTTCTCATGGGAATGGAATTTTTAAATGAAAAACCGGGAATTGAATACACAACTATCGGCGTGAACGGCGCAAGTTTTCCATCCTACGAAAGAGCGGCTTTCTTTGAAAACCAATTGCAAATCTATAAACCGGATTTGTTTATAATATCTATCGGAACCAATGATGGACACGTTCCCGCCTCAGAATTTGATCCGGAAAAATTCAAAGAAGATTATAGCCGTCTCATTCACATGATACAGCGCATTAATCCGGATTGTGCCATTCTGCTTACCGTTCCGAATGATGATTATTACAAAAGAAGATTCGCCAACCCAAATACGGCACTACAAAGAAAAGTGATGATGGAACTTGCAGAAGAATATAATATGGCCATTTGGGACTTATACACGGTTATGGGGGGTCTGGGTTCATCACAAAAATGGTATCAACATAAACTTATGCAGAAAGATCGCATTCATTTCACACGATTGGGTTATAGCATAAAAGGCGATTTATTGCTGACAGCAATTGTGGAAGCCTGGGCAGGGTGTTTAAATAAAGATGCCGAAGAACTCATGAACCGCTTTAAAAAGAAAGAACCCTCTAAAACATAAGAATGAACAGGCTGATAGAGATTTTTAAGTTTTCGGAAGAATTCCCGCTCATCTTTACACAAGCCAATTTCTGGATCTTCTTTGCCGTAGTCTATTTTGTTTTTGCCCTGATATTCAAAAAGATTCCGCTCAGAAATGCATACCTTTTCTTTGTTTCCATCTTCTTTTATTATAAAACGAGTGGTCTCTTCGTGGGATTGTTGATTTTCAGCACCGTTCTCGATTTCTTTATTGCAAAAGCAATTTATGCCACACCTTCCCAACGAAAACGATACACTTTAGTCACTATCAGCATCATCGCCAATCTCGGGATTCTGAGTTATTTCAAATATGCCTATTTCTTTACCGATTCCTACAACGCACTGTTTAATACCAACTATGAAGTTATAAACTGGCTTGGGCATTGGGGAAATACGATTGCCAATCAGAATTATTTCACATTAGACAAAATAATTCTTCCGGTTGGAATTTCTTTTTACACCTTCCAAATAATCAGTTATGCCGTTGATGTTTATCGCCGAAAAGTAAAACCACTAAATTCCATACTGGATTTCGGATTCTACGTAAGTTTCTTTCCTCAATTGGTTGCCGGCCCCATTGTTCGTGCGGAAAGTTTTGTACCGCAAATTTCCAAACCGACTGTTATCACCAAAGACGATTTCAATGCCGGAACTTTCCTGATTCTGAAAGGACTGATCAAGAAAATGATTTTCGCCGATTACATCGCAATGCACTTCCTTGACCGGGTATTTGATGCGCCCGAAATGTATTCCGGATTCGCAAACCTAATGGCGATGATTGGATATTCGCTTCAGATTTACGGAGATTTCGCCGGCTATACCGACATCGCGATTGGGCTCGCCTTGTTAATGGGTTTTAAACTCCCGATAAACTTTAATTCGCCCTACAAAGCTACCAACGCGGGAGATTACTGGAAACGCTGGCATATTTCGCTTTCTACTTGGCTTCGGGATTACCTTTACATTCCACTCGGCGGAAATCGATACGGAAGCGCTGCATCCTACATCATTCTCGGATTAATGCTTGCCGGAACCGCATTGGCATTCCACACCTGGACTGCTTTTTTTGTTATTCTCGGGATTGTTCTGGTTTTTGTTGTTCTCGCATTATTCTCCACCAATATCAAAAGACAAATCACGACCAACATCAACCTGATGCTCACCATGCTCATCGGTGGATTATGGCACGGCGCGTCTTGGAAATTTGTGATTTGGGGCGGTGTAAACGGATTGGGAATCGTTATTTATAAATTCTGGAGAAGAATCAGTCCCTATGAAAACAGCACGAGTTGGATGGCCCACGTTTGGAAAATCGCCTTCACTTTTGCGTTTGTCACCTTTACGCGAATCTACTTCCGCGGAGAAAGTATGGACCATATTTCGCGTTGGTATCATCAAGTATGGTATAATATGGACTGGAGCACGGCTTGGGATATTTTGGTGCATTATCAACTTGTTTTCTGGGTGATGCTGGTGGGATATGTAACACATTGGCTTCCGGAGCGAACCAAAAAGAGTATCGAAAATCTCTACGCATTAAGTCCGATTCCGGTGAAAATTGCAATTTCAGTTTTAGTCGGCGTTCTTTGCTATCAAGCTTTCTCTGCAGATTTCCAGCCGTTTATTTACTTCCAGTTTTAAAATTGCAATGTAAATTTTCTTCCACAAAAAGCAGTACCCGGAGACTTCAAAAGTCTTTAAATGCATTCTTTTATAGGTTTTAGAAGAAATCTGATTCTATCGGATTGAATTTTCGTAATTTTCGATTCATTTTCTTCAACTTAAATCCGAATTTCTAAATCAATACTCATGAAAAAAATTATTCTGTTAATGACTCTTATGTCAGCCTCAATCACTTTTTCACAATGGAATCCGGATACCGGTCAAAATTTGCTTGTTGCGAACGGCACAGCCTCAATAATCGCGGCAGAGGGAACATCAACCGGAGAAACCTATGTTGTATACTGGAAACAAGTGGGAGCTCCTGTCAATTACGAACTGAGAATGCAGATCTTGGATGTGGATGGAAACCGAACTCTGGGAGACGAGGGAATGCTGATCAGCGCCGATTTGTCTATGGCAACTTATACCGTTCTTTCTACAGCCAAAGTGGATGCTGCCGATAACATTTATATTGCCGTTACCGCTACAGATGGAGTCAATTCGGTGTATGCTTATAAATTTGACTCTTCGGGGAATGAGCTTTGGAGATCAAATGCTCCCATTGGCTTTGGAAATAAAC
>DASRWC010000085.1:0-2307 GCA_035654795.1 Flavobacteriaceae bacterium | reverse complement strand
GATCATAATCGGTTTCCGTAAAACTGCCTTTATTCACAGCACCACCGATGATCATTAATTTTCCTTCAGGTTTCATAGCTTACAAATTTATAAAAATATTTAAATCTGAAATGGGATTATCTCATTCAAATTACGACCCATCTTCATAAAGCATTCCTTATCTCCTCTTTTTGCTATACAGAGCCGTTTACAAGATTTTAAAAATAATTTGCAGACCGTATTTATTTTAAAGGATTTCGTTTATCTTTGATTTTGATATTTAAAAATAAACGCACTCAATTACTATGAAAATCGAAAAAATTCAGGCATTACGCGGGCCAAATATATGGAGTATTAGCAGAAAAAAACTAATTCAGATGAGACTCAATCTGGAAGAGTTAGAGCAGTTTCCAACCAACAAAATAGATGGTTTCCGGGAACGGATTGAAAAACTTTTGCCTTCTCTCATCACTCACCGCTGTTCCGAAGGATACGAAGGCGGCTTTTTTCACCGGATTGAAACAGGTACTTGGATGGGGCATGTTATTGAGCACATTGCTTTGGAAATACAGTCTCTTGCAGGAATGGAAACCGGCTTTGGAAGAACAAGGGAAACTAAAACTCCGGGTGTTTATAATGTAGTTTTCACTTATATTGAAGAAAATGCGGGCATTTACGCAGCAGAAGAAGCCGTGAAAATTGCTCAGGCACTAATTGATAATGAAGAATACGATATTGAGAATTGCATCCAACAATTAAAAGAAATCAGAGAACGCGTTCGGCTGGGCCCATCTACAGGAAGTATTGTGGAAGAAGCACAATCGAGAAGAATTCCATGGATCCGGCTCGGAAAAAACTCTTTAGTCCAGTTGGGTTATGGAATCAATCAGCAAAGATTTCAGGCTACCATCACAGGGAAAACCAGTTCTATTGCGGTAGATATTGCCTGCAACAAAGAAATAACAAAGAAAATGCTGGAAGATTCCGCCATTCCGGTTCCATCTGGTGACTTGGTTACCGATACTGATGGGTTGGAAAGAGTGATCAGAAAAATAGGATTTCCTCTGGTTTTAAAACCGCTGGATGGCAACCACGGACGTGGCCAAACCATCAATGTTCAAGATTGGGAAACCGCAAAAGAAGGTTTGGTTTATGCACAAACGATTTCACATAAAGTTATTGTGGAGCGGTATGTTACAGGATTTGATTACAGAGTTTTGGTAATTAATCATAAAATGGTGGCGGCAGCCCGGCGAGTTCCTGCGCATATTGTTGGCGACGGCTTGGCAACCATACAGGAACTTATAGATTTAGAAAATCAAAATCCCCGCAGAGGATATGGCCACGAAAACGCACTTACAGAAATTAACGTCGACAAAGATACGGTGGAACTGTTGGGCAAATTAGAATATACCTTAGAAACAATTCCGCAAAAAGGAGAAACCGTTTATTTAAAATCTACCGCGAATCTTTCTACTGGTGGAACTTCAATTGATGTTACCGATATGGTGCATCCAGAAAACATCACCATGTGTGAAAGAATTTCTAAAATCATCGGACTGGATGTCTGTGGTATCGATATCATGGCAGAAAATCTTACCCAGCCATTGAAAGAAAGCGGAGGCGTTATTTTGGAAGTTAATGCAGCTCCGGGATTCAGAATGCATCTTGCACCCAGTGAAGGCCTTCCAAGGAATGTTGCAGGTCCGGTAGTAGATATGTTGTATCCGCCCGGAAAACCGATTACCATTCCGATTATTGCTGTAACGGGAACCAACGGTAAAACCACAACTACACGACTGATTTCCCATATTGTGAAAAATAACGGATATCGTGTAGGCTTCACCACTTCCGACGGAATTTATATTCAAAATACCATGCTGACGAAAGGTGACACTACAGGACCAATATCTGCGGAATTTATTTTAAAAGATCCGACAGTAGAGTTTGCAGTACTGGAAACCGCACGCGGTGGTATTCTTCGGTCAGGATTGGGATTCGGGCAGTGTGATATCGGCGTGCTCACCAATATTAACGAAGATCATCTCGGAATCAATGATATTCATACTTTGAAAGATTTGACTAAAGTAAAAAGGGTGGTTCTGGACAGTGTGAAAAAAAACGGCTGGTGCGTTCTGAATGCCGATGACGAATATTCCATGAGACTAATTAATGATCTGGATGCCAGAGTAGCTATTTTCAGTCTGGACGAGCAAAATCCTTTCATTAAAAAATTTGCAAAAGAGGGAAGAACGACATGTATTTTAGAAGAAGGACATATTACCATTAAAAAAGGCGACTGGAAAATCAGGATTGCAAAAGTAATCA
>DASRWC010000084.1:0-17531 GCA_035654795.1 Flavobacteriaceae bacterium | reverse complement strand
GGTCAGCAAAATCTGTCCGTTTTCATTGTCCACTTTAAGCTGATTGTATGCCAATGCACCATATAAATTTCCGCTTCTTCCTATTTTTGCGATCATTTTATTGGCTGGTTTTTCAGGTATTTTGCTTCAAATTCTTCGGTTAACTGAACGATTTTCTGACACAATAGTGCCATTTCAGCCGTCTGTTTTTCCAGTTTATATAGAAAGGCTGCGGCTTTTTTCTCGGAAAAATGCCGGTAAAGCAGTTTTACGATCTGGTTATAATTGACACCGATGGCACGGATCTGGCTGTAAAACGATGTCAGCCGCATATAAAAATCAACCGTTCCCTTGTCAATCCGGATCGTTTTCACGGTCCTTTCAAAGATGCAGGAGGTAATAAAATGCGCTTTCACCTGCATGCCTGATTGTTCAAAAAGGGTTAAAAACCTGGCGTGTTCTTCCTCATTAAAGGAAATTGTATACCGGAATTTAGCCGGATCTGTTTTTGGAGGCCGTCCTCCGGACTTCCTGAATTTCTTGTCATCAACCATAATTATCCATTTTAAATCACACGAAAAGCCGACTTCGGAGGCTTTTTCCTGCCCCCTGCAAGGGCAAGTTGTTTTGAGCATCGGAAATCATTCCGGGATGCTCAAAACACAACTTGCCGTGTTCGGGTGAACACAATAATCCGCCCTGCGGGACGGATTAAATGTAACAGGGAGAAGCGGCTTGTCGCCGCCCCGGTTACCCGCCGGTTTGTCGGAAGACTTTCGTATCAATCCGTTAATATTATTCATTTTACAAAGTAAAGACCTCTTTATGAAAGGATTGCACTGTAACACAGTGCCAAATAAGGTCTCCCGGGGACAAAGCGTGCCACATATATACAATGGAAAAAATATAGATAGTTCTTTGTATCAGTGTTCAGGCAGGAACGCTATCAGCGCGTCATTCAGATATTCCTGCAATCCGGATTGCAGGATTGCAGGAACGCAAGAAAGCAGGAAAGCAAGGAAGCAAGAAAGATAGCCTGATATCAGGCTATCACATAGGGTAACCATCCGGCGCGTGTGCAGGTTTGCAGGAATGAGGGCTATCCTGCGAGGAAGCCCGACTGAAATCGGGAAAGCCTGATTGACTGTCAGCACGATTGACTGCCTGCAAGAAAATAGAAACTTTAAATTTTAAAATATGGAAACAAAAAAGAAACCACTGTTTATTGCCTTTTCTTCTCAAAAAGGCGGTGTCGGCAAAAGCACATTTACTGCACTTGCCGCAAGTCTGCTCCATTATCGATTGGGCTACAACGTAGCGGTGTTAGACTGTGATTATCCGCAGTACAGTTTGCTAAAAATGCGGGAAAGAGACTTGAAAGCTGTTATGGAAAATGAAAATTTTAAACGTATCGCTCAAAGGCAGTTTATGAGTATTAATAAGAAAGCTTATGCAATCGGGCAATGCAAAGCAGAAACGGCTTTGAGTAAAGCCGATCATTTAATGCAATCCTCAACGGTTTCATTGGATGTGATTTTCTTTGACCTGCCGGGAACGGTCAATTCAGCCGGAATACTCCGGACGCTTATGGGAATGGATTTCATCTTTTCGCCCATAACGGCCGACAGGGTCGTTGTGGAAAGTACACTGAGCTTTACACAGGCGCTTACGGATATTATTATGAAAAGCGGAAAAAGTACGATCAAGGGTATCCACCTGTTCTGGAACCAGGTGGACAGGCGTGAAAAATCAGACTTATACGATTTATACGGCAAATTTATAGCGAATATGGGTTTTTCTTTGATGAAAACGTATATAACCGACAGCAAACGCTTCAGAAAAGAAAGTGAAGCTATGGAACGGACCCCTTTCCGTTCCTCTTTGTTGCCACCAGACCAAAGGCAGATGAGGGCTTGTCAGTTGGATTTATTTATACAGGAATTTTTAAGAACCATTGAACTTTAACGATTATGGAAAAAGGAAATAAAAAAACGAATGCCCCTGAAATTGACGAAGAGTATGTAATGGATTTAATGGCCGGCGGTGTACGCGATGAGGGGATGCAACAATCTGTATCTGAAATTCCTAAAGAACCTGCTACGGATGAAATTAAGGAGAAACTAAAGAAAATTCCGCATCAGAAACCTGTTCAAAGGGAACGAACCGGAGCAAAGAAAAATCCTGACAACACCTACGCTGAACACTTTCTGAATACGCACTCAATGGAAAAACGCGGCGAAAAGAGCATCTATATCCGTCAGGAATACCACGAAAGGTTATCACGTATTGTACAGGTAATAGGAAGGGATAAAATTCCGCTGTATGCCTATCTCGACAATATTCTCAAACATCATTTCGAAGTATTTGAGAAAGCGATTACCGATGATTTTATTGAGAAATTTAAACCTCTTTTTTAAAATATATGATTATGAAAAATTTAAAGCAAAAGCCGGGAAAAACAATACGCGCGGCTCAGTATAGATCCAAATTCCTGACCCCGACAGAATTTTTAGCACGGAATGGAAAAACAGTATACATCAGTAAAGAGTTCCACCAGAAACTAAGCCAGCTTGTGTTTATGCTCGGTGGGGGAAGGCTCACGCTTGCAGATTATCTGCATAATCTGCTCCAAGATCATTTTGATGATTACGGGGCTGAAATGAATAAGCTTTACGATAAAACGGACAAACCAATTTTTAAAAAAATGTAATTATGAGTAAAAACAGAAAAAATCCGCGACATAAAGAGCAAAAAGACCTTTATGCCTTTTTATTTTTAATCAATAGATTCCCATCAGGACGAAATGGCAAAGTAGTGTACATACGTCCGGAATACCACGAGAGATTGCTCCGCATCGTGCAGTTGACACGGGATGAAAAGGCAACCCTGTACGCATACATCGACAATATCCTTGAACTTCATTTCAGGGAATATGGCGACGATATTACCGATTATTTCAATAAACGGTTCAAACCTATTTTATGAGGTATGGAAACAGTAATCGTCATATGCCTGCTGATCATCATTGTCCTGCTGTTGCAGGATAAGGTGGTCATAAAAAGGAAAACCGAACAAAAGCCGGAAGGGGAAAAAGCCAATCCGCACCTGCCTGACATCATGGGGCGGCCCAGACCGCCGAGAAATTTTTCAGTGCCGGGTGCTACCGCTAAAAGCCAAATTGCTGAACAGGACTTTGATCCCGATACTTTAGACATCGAATACGACGAAAATGAAATGACCGGAATGCAGATCCCGCCGGAAGATCTGGATGAAGTGTTCGGCAGTGCTCCTGATCTGGCAGAAGAGGAAGAAGAATGGAACAGGTACGGAATATCCGGCAGCGATAACGGTTTTGCCACCGGGGTTACCTTTGAAGAGCTATCAAGCGTGGGGAGCTTGCTTCAAAAAGACGTACTGGAACCAGGTCAAAAGCAAACAGCGATTGATATCGTTCAAAGATTGCAGGGAACCGAATTATTTGCACTTCTGGAAAGTTCCATTGCGGATGCATCACAAAAAATTGCGAAGATTTTTGACAGCACGCTCTCTCCTGAAAAGGAAGTCGGTTCTTCCACTTTGCGGACAACTCATCTGGATAATTTTGATATTAGGGAGTTTGTGTAATCAAGCTCCCTTTTTCTTGCATTTTACTTCCCAAAAATCACTCATATTTCCTTTGTAAGAATCATTAATAATGAATAAATTCGCATACTGTGCGTATCAATGAGCATAATATGAAAATCAATAGACTGAAAGTTGTACTGGTAGAACATTCTAAAACCAGCAAATGGTTAGCGAAGGAATTAGGCAAAAGCGAAAGCACAGTTTCCCGTTGGTGTACCAATGAGGTGCAACCATCGGTAGAGACACTGGCAGATATTGCAAAGCTGCTAAAAATAGATGTCAGGGAATTATTGAATCCTACAAAATAAAATAATACGAAACGAGTATAAATGAAAAATTTTAGAGAAAAGGCAGACCTTATTTGGAAAATCGCAGATTTACTTCGGGGTGATTACAAACAATCAGATTACGGAAAGGTTATTTTGCCATTGACCGTATTACGCCGGTTAGATTGCGTTTTGGCTCCTACTAAGCAGAAGGTTTTGGATTACCTGCCCAAGATTGCATCCTTAAAAGAGAATGCCAAGGACATTGCCCTTAATAAGATTGCCGGGTTCAATTTCCACAATAAAAGTCTGTTCGATTTCGAGAAGCTGGTAGCAGATCCGAATAACGTTGCGGTTAATTTGCGCAATTACATCAACGGCTTTTCTGCCGGTGCCAGGGAGATCATCGAGTATTTCAATTTCGATGATCAAATAGACCGAATGGATAACCCACAGGCTGATATTTTGTTTCGTGTTGTAGAGGAATTTAAAAAAATCGATCTGTCCGACATGACCTCTATGGAAATGGGGTATGTGTTCGAAGAGCTGATCCGTAAATTCTCTGAGCAATCCAATGAAACTGCCGGAGAACACTTTACGCCAAGGGAGGTCATCCGGTTGATGGTAAATGTACTATTTAACGAAGATCGTGAGATGCTCACCAAAGAAGGCATAGTTAAGACCCTGTATGATCCTGCTTGTGGTACCGGAGGTATGCTGTCTATCGGAGAAGAATATGTAAAAGAGCTGAATCCAAAAGCGGAGCTGAAAGTATTCGGACAGGAAATAAATCCTGAATCCTATGCCATTTGTAAATCGGATATGCTGATCAAGGGCCAAAACCCGGGTAATATCAAATTCGGAAACACCTTTACTGTTGATGGACTGGAGGACGAAACTTTTGACTATATGCTCTCCAATCCTCCGTTTGGGGTGGACTGGAAAAAAGCAGAAAAGACCATCAAAACAGAAGCCGATAAAAAAGGGATGAGTGGACGTTTTGGAGCAGGACTACCTCGTATCAACGATGGATCTTTGTTGTTTTTACAACACATGATTTCCAAAATGAAAAGTGCCGGAAGTCGTATTGGAATTGTATTCAACGGTTCACCTTTGTTTACCGGAGCGGCAGAAAGCGGCGAAAGCAACATCCGTAAATGGATCATTGAAAACGACTGGTTGGAAGCAATTATCGCCCTGCCGGATCAGTTGTTTTACAATACCGGCATCAGTACCTACATATGGGTGGTCACGAATCATAAAAGCCAGGAACGAAAAGGTAAAATACAACTCATCAATGCCACCGGTGTCAAAGACGAGGAGTTATTAAAAGAGGGCAAACTGGATTTCAACCGTTTCTGGCAGAAGATGGACCGCAGCCTGGGCAACAAGAGAAAAAAGATTGCGGAAAACGGCAACACCAAGGGTATTGGCTTTATCACAAAATTGTATGGAGATTTTGAAGAAAATGAATTTGTGAAAATCTACCCCAATGAATTTTTCGGCTATTCGCGTGTAACAGTGGAACAACCTTTAAAAGAGAATGGTAAGATCGTGAAAACGAAGGGAAAGCCTAAACCGGATACTTCCTTGAGAGATTACGAGAACATCCCGTTTCTGAAAAAAGATGCCAATGGAAATCTGTCGCCTCAAACTATCGAAGAATATTTCGAAGCAGAGGTACAACCTCATCTGCCAGAAGCCTGGATAGACGACAGCAAAACTAAGATTGGGTATGAAATCAACTTCACTAAGTATTTCTATGAGTTTAAGCCGTTGAGATCATTGTCAAAAATCAAAGAGGACATTTTGGCTTTGGAAGAAAAAACATTGGAAACCGAAAAAACTGTTTTAGAATAGATTATGGCATCAACCACACCTAATAAAAAAGAAATTGTTGACTTTCTTTGGGAATGGGCAGCAAATTCGAATTGGGAAAAACTTTTGGTGCAAAAGATTATCCATACAGAAAGTAATTTATCTCCTGACGATAGAGCCGAAATTTTCAAATATTTTTTGCAAGCTATCGGTTTAATAAGCGACTTGCCCGTATTGTCGATAGATAGGCCCAGCTATTCTCCAAGTGAAAAGCAAGTAGAACTTGCTTCGCTTTCTGATGTTACCGGAGTAAATAAACTTGCAACAGGTCAAGTTGTGAATTTCAGCCCGAACATAACCGTTATTTATGGTGAAAATGGAACGGGAAAAACAGGCTACGGTCGAATTTTAAAGGCACTTGGATTTAGTTATGACCGAGGCAATAAAATCTATTCCAATATTTTTGGAGAATCAGAGCCGCAAATCGCAAAGATAAAGTTCAAATCTAATGGGGATGAGAATACCTTCGTCTGGAACGGTACGAATAAAAACGCAGAATTAGAAAGCATTTCGGTTTTCAATAACAACTGTGTTCAGATTAGCCTTGACGGAAGTAGGCATCTTATCGTTTCCCCGATAGGCTTTCATTTATTCAATTTGGTTTCTGCTGAGTTAGGCGAATTGGAGCGGCTTTATAAAACGAAAAGAAGTGAATATCCAATCGACATTAACTGGTTGGATAATCTAAATACGGGAACGCCACAGCAACAATTCATCAGCACGCTTTCTAAAGACGCGAATGAGGAAACGTTAGATAAGATTGCGGTTTTTAGTGCAGAACACGACAAGGAGTTGAAAGCAGCAGAAACAGGGCTTTCGCAACTTAATAAATCACTGCTTCAAAATGAAATAGGTGCGCTCAATTCACAAATTGGTGAACTGACCGTCATCATTAACAAAATTGGTAATCTGGAATCAGTGCTCAACGATGCAGCTTGGAAACAGTTAATAGTTATCAATAAAAATATTTCGGAATTAGAGAAAACCACCCAAAAAGTAATCTCTGAAATTGCTAAGGATAAAGGTGTTGAGTTCTACGAATCAGACGAATTTAAAACCTTTTTAAATGCCGCTGAAGCCTACATCAAGAAGATTAATAAGCCAGAGTATCCGCAAGAGAAAGATGTTTGCGTCTATTGTCAGCAGCCCCTTGAGGATGGAGCCAAAGAGCTACTAAACAACTACAGAAAGTTGTTAAATGACACAACTGAAGAAAAGCTTACCAAACAGAAAAGCGATAAAGCGTTGCTAATAAGTAGAGTTAGAGAAATTGAGGCTTCGTTCAAGCTAAATTATCCAAGTTTTGGTACAGATGAGGAAGGAAACTTACTTCAACCTACTGTATTTGAACAGTTCAGTAAACAGGCAACCGCTTTAAAAAATACATTTATAAAAGACGAAGTAGCGGAAACTTCAGTATTTGACTTGAAATATGAGGTGTTTAGAAAATTTGTCAATGATAAAAAAGACGCTTTAGAGGCTGAACTTAAATCAAAAACGGACTCCTTTAACAATATAGAGACGAAGGAAAAGGAGCTTAAAAAGAAAATAGCGGAATTAAAAGACCGGAAATTCCTTTTTGGTAAGCAGGATGAAGTACGGAAAATTATTGCCAACCACAAAGTAATTCATGTTCTCAATAAACACGCTAACGCATTTAATACAAGCTCTGTTAGCAGAAAGACCTCGCAGGCCAGAGAAGAGTTGATAAGTCAAAACTTCAACGATGTTTTTCAACAGGAATTAAAAGCACTGAGAAAATCCGGATTACCAATTGATTTAAGCTTCGGAACAGACCGGGGCAATACAAAGCTTAGCCACCAGATAAACAGCCACCAGTTATTGGAAATTTTGAGCGAAGGAGAACAAAAGTCTATTGCATTGGCTGAATTTCTCACAGAGCTGCAGCTGGATAATATTAAGGCGCCTATCATTTTCGATGACCCGGTCAACAGCCTCGACCACAAAATAATTGATGCAGTTGGTAAACGACTAATCCTCTTATCCAAAGATAGGCAGGTCATTATTTTCACCCACAGTATTTTGTTTTTGAACAGCTTGATCCAGCAATCTGAATTACCAACAAATAAACAGGCACGAATAGATTTCAATTTTATTAGCGTGAAATCAAATTTTGGCATTACGGGAATTGTGGACGAAGTTGAAGAGATTAATTCATATACCCATTATACTAAGAAATTGACCAAGGTACTGGAGACAAAACCAAACGGACAAGATGAAGCAAAGCTTGCAGCAGAAGGCTATGGTCATCTTCGCTCGGCAATTGAAGTTTCTGTGGAGTCAGATATTCTCCAGAAAACAATCAAAAGATACAGTAAAGGCGTGGCATTTCCTTCCTTGTTAAGGGTTCAGGGTGATAAAATTGATCAATATAAGGGAAGTCTGAATGACATATACGAAAAATGCTGTACTTCTATTGACGGTCACAGTTGTCCCGAAGAAGTTCCATCTACGCCGACCATTGAAGAGCTAAAGGCAGATTTTGATACCTTCAAAGAAATAAGAAAGAAATTCACAAATTAGAAATGAAACAATACGACACATATAAAGATTCCGGTATCGAATGGATTGGGGAAATTCCAAGTCATTGGGGAGTAAAGAAAATTAAGCACCGATGCTATGTTAAAGCTCGTGTTGGATGGAAAGGTCTAAAATCTGATGAATTTTTGAAAGATGGGTATGCGTATTTGGTTACAGGTTCTGATTTTAAAAATGATAAAGTTGATTGGAAAGAATGCTATCATATTGATCAAGAGAGATATGAAGAGGATCGCTATATACAGTTGCAAAATGAAGATTTATTGATTACTAAAGACGGTACAATAGGGAAATTGGCGATTGTCAATAATATTGATAAACCAGCCTGTTTAAATAGCGGAATTTTTGTAGTACGTTCTACAGAGGAAGATTTTTCTACGGAATTCCTTTTTTGGATATTAAAATCTAAGTTATTTACTCAGTTCAACGAATACACCTCGTATGGATCAACTATTCAGCATCTTTATCAAAACGTTTTTGTTGAATTTGGATTTACATTTCCATCTATTGACGAACAAACCGCCATCGCCACCTACCTGGACCGTAAAACCGCCGAAATAGATAGCCTGATTGCCGATAAAAAACGCTTATTGGAACTCTACGAAGAAGAAAAAACAGTCATCATCAACCAGGCTGTCACCAAGGGGATCAACCAGGAAGTAAAATTGAAGGACAGCGGTATCGAATGGTTGGGGGAGATACCGGAACATTGGGAGGTGAAGAGACTAAGCTGGTGCTTTGGAATAATTGGAAGTGGTACTACTCCAAAAGCCGGCAAAGAAGAGTACTATTATAATGGTACATTCAATTGGTTATTGACAGGTGATTTAACTGATGGAGAAATATGCGAAACATCAAAGAAAATTACTCAAAAAGCGTTGGATGATCATTCTTCATTAAAAGAATATCCTAAAGACTCCATAGTAATGGCTATGTATGGGGCAACCATTGGAAAATTAGGAATACTGAAGATTCCAACGAGTGTGAACCAAGCTTGTTGCGTAATGGGTGCTCCTAAGCATTTCTATAATATTTTTGCATTTTACCTACTATTGGCAGCAAGAAAGGAAATCATAAATATGAGTTACGGTGGTGGGCAACCCAATATCAGCCAAGAGTTGATAAAGTCGTTTAGGGTTCAAGTTCCCCCCTTAGACGAACAACAATCCATTGTCCAGTATATCGAAATCGAATGTTCGCGGATAGAATCCAAAATAGCAAAAACCGAGAAGCTGATAGACCTATTAACCGAATATCGAACCGCTTTAATCAGTGAGGTGGTAACGGGGAAAGTAAAAGTAATTGATTAGAATATGACACTTTGTGTAGCCTATATACGTCAAGCAAACGAAACTGAAGAACTCGTCTTTGCTACCGATAGTTGTCTTACCGGTGGTGAGAAGTGGAAACACGGCATCAAATTATTCAGAATCCCGAAAAGAGATTGCCTGTTATGCTTTGCAGGGAGTACCGCAAGAGCTTACCCTTTGGTGCTCAATCTAGTGTCGTCAATCCACCTCGATAAATACCTGCAATCTCCGGAATCCAGTTTGCAGGATGTTTTGGAATACCTTTCAAGCTTATTCACCGATCTTATTACAAAAATTATCTCGGAAATTCCTGGAGAAGACATTCATGAATTAAGGAGCGGCGTGCAGTTTTTGTTTGGGGGTTGGGATTGGAGCAATGGCTCATCCGGGGCATTTAGAGTATGGAAACTCTATTATTCAAAAGATGTGGAGGGGTTTATTTTCGATGAACTTACCAATAATGGTAAAAAACGGTTTTATACTTTTCTGGGAGATCCCGATGAAATAGAGGGTACAGCGAAAGAGATGTATAGAAAAATGCTCTTTGATGAAGACATTCAGGACGACCCGATTGATATGGAACCCTTGAAGATTTTACGGGATATTTCTCTGAACGATGATCACAGGGCCATTGATGGAAGTTTACAAATTGGGAAAGTCTATAAATCCAACACCTCGGAATTTTTTGGCATATACTGGCCGTCCAGTAAGGGGAAGCCTTGTTTTCAAGGGCGAGAGTATAACGAACTTAATAAACCTTTGGTACGCTACTTCAACCCTGACAGTTTTGAAATACTCGAATCCGATTTGCCGGATAAGTTAACCCAGATTACAGAAGAAATCTATGGTAACGATTTTGAGTTCGTAAGGGATTGCTATGAAGAAACAGGACATCTAAAATCCGGGCTGTCAGAAAAGTCGAAACACACCCTGAGACTGATATTCAAAGATCTTGCATATCGCATGTTTATTAGTCTGCAAAAACAGGAAGAAGAAACCTATTAATATCGGAAACTATGAATATTACTACCGAACATACTTTTGAATCTGCCTTGGTACAATCGCTTACCGAAAAAGGCGGTTATGCGTTAGGGAATGCCTCCGCTTATAGCAAAGAGCTGGGATTTTTCCGTAGTGACATTATCCAATTTTTGAAAGGCTCCCAACCCGAGCGATGGAAGAAAATTGAAAGCGTGCACGGAACGGATGTAGAAAACCGTGTGCTGCAACGCTTGTATAAAGAGATGGATTTGCGGGGCAGTCTGGATGTATTGCGCAATGGTTTTACAGATTATGGTGTCCGTTTCCAGATGGCCTATTTTCAACCCGCATCCGGTTTGAACCCAGATGCGGTGGCACTATATAACAAAAACAGCTTAAAAGTCTATCGGCAAATCTATTACAGCAAAGACAATAAAAATTCGGTAGATGTATTGTTGGCGCTCAATGGTATTCCAGTTGCCACGCTGGAGCTCAAAAACCAGTTTACCGGTCAAAATGTACAAAATGCATTAAGGCAATATAGCAGCACGCGGGATAACCGGGAAATATTGTTTGCCTTTAAAAAACGGGCTTTGGTACATTTCGCTGTCGACCAGGATGAGGTATTCATGACGACCCGCTTGGACGGTAGCAAAACTTATTGGCTGCCTTTCAATAGAGGTTTTAACAAAGGAAAAGGTAACCCGCCAAACGCCAATGGCTATAGAACATCCTATTTATGGGAAGACATTCTGGCTAAAGATAGTTGGCTTGAAATCCTTCAACGCTTTGTGCATTTACAAACGGATGAAATTATAACAGATGGTAAGGTATATCGAAAAGAACGCCTGATTTTTCCAAGGTTCCATCAGTTAGATGCGGTAAGGGAAATCAGCAAGAAGGTATTGGAAGTCGGCGTGGGTAAAAACTATCTGATACAGCATTCCGCAGGTTCCGGAAAAAGTAATTCCATTGCCTGGCTGGCCTATCGTTTATCCAGCCTACACAACCAACTGGACGAGCGCATGTTTGATTCGGTGATTGTGGTCACGGATCGCCGGGTACTGGATAGTCAATTGCAGAGTACCATTTATCAGTTTGAACATAAAACCGGGGTGGTTCAGAAAATTGACAAGGATAGCAATCAATTGGCTTCCGCTTTGGGCTATGGTACCAATATTATCATTACCACACTGCAAAAATTCCCTTATGTGGTGGACAAAGTGGGCGAACTGCCGGATCGTAAGTATGCGGTGATTATCGATGAAGCTCACAGTTCGCAAGGAGGTGAAGCCAGCAAAAAGCTAAAAGAGGTTTTGGCCGTGAAATCATTGGAAGAAGGTGCTATTGAAGAAATGGACGACGATTACAGCGGCGATGATTTTATTCGGGAGCAGATAGAAGCCTCAGCCCAAAGCCGTGGTGAGCAGCCCAATATTTCATTTTTCGCTTTTACAGCCACGCCTAAATACAAAACCCTGCAGGTATTTGGCGATAAAGACGAAGAAGGCAAGCCCAAACCTTTTCATCTATACGCGATGCGCCAGGCGATTGAGGAGGGCTTTATTTTAGACGTGTTGCAGAACTACACAACATACGAGTTGTATTTCAAGTTGACCAAGGCCATAGAAGACGATCCTCAAATTAATAAAAGCAAAGCCGCAAAAGCTATCGGCAAATACGTTTCACTGCATCCTCATAACCTGGCTCAAAAGACAGAGATTATCGTTGAGCATTTTAGAGAAGTAGTGGCCAAAAAAATCGGCGGTAAAGCCAAGGCGATGGTAGTATGCGGTTCACGCCTGCACGCCAAACGATATTTCCAGGAGTTTCAAAAATACATCAATGAAAAAAGCTATGACAGTGAGATAAAAGTGCTGGTGGCATTCTCTGGAAAGGTAAAAGACGATGACTATTTCGACGGGGTTTCCGAACCGGAATTGACAGGCTATGGGGAAAAAGAATTACCGGATGTTTTTGATACCGACGAGTATAAAATCCTGATTGTTGCCGATAAATATCAAACGGGATTTGATCAACCTTTACTGCATACCATGTATGTAGATAAGAAACTGTCTGGCGTGAAAGCTGTACAAACCTTGTCCCGTCTCAATAGAACCTGTCCGGGTAAAGATGACACTTTTGTATTGGATTTTGCAAACGACCGGGAAACCATATTAGAGTCGTTCCAGCCCTATTATGAAATCACCTCGGTAACGGAAGAGCCGGATATCAACCACTTGTTTGACTTAAAGCAAAGATTAGATCAGTTTCAGGTCTATTGGGAAAGTGAAATCGATGCCTTTGCACAGATCTATTTTGATCCGGCAATTAAAATAAATAGCGTTAAAGACCAACGGTTTCTTTATGCTTCAACGGACAATGCCGTGGATCGCTTTAAGGGACTGGATGATGAGCAACAGGATGAATTTAAAAAGGGATTAAGGACATGGACAAATTTGTATGCCTTCCTTGCTCAGATTATGCCTTTTACAGATGTTGATTCTGAAAAATTCTTTGCGTATGCAAAACTACTGCAAACCAGGTTGCCCAAGCGGGATCTTTCCGAAGTAGTTCATTTGGATGATGAAATCGCGTTGGAATATTACAGGCTTCAAAAGATAAAAGAAGGCGCTATCGAATTAAAGAAAAATGAAGACGGTGAATTGAGCGGTGTCACGGAAGCTGGTTTAAAACGAAAAAATGAAGAAGAGGTCTTACTGTCAGAAATTATCCATGTATTAAATGATCGTTTCGGGACAGAATTTGAAGAAGCCGACAAGTTGTTTTTTGATCAGATAGAGGCAGAACTACTGGAAGACGACACCTTGAAAATGCAAGCCCAAGCCAATAAGCTGGATACGTTCAAATATGCTTTTGATGACAAATTCATCGAAAAACTTATCGGACGTATGGATCAAAATCAGGAAATCTTTGAAAAGATACTGGAAGACAAAGCATTCGGTAGCTTGGTTAAGGAGTTTATTATGAAGCGGATTTATAATCAGTTGAACAAATAAAAAGGGTGAAATGACGGAGGCAATTTTTGGCCTTGTAGGCGTATTGGTCGGTTCGGCTATCTCATGGTTCCAAGTGCATTGGACTAATAAACAGGCTGCTAAGAAGAACGCCAAGTATCTTGCTATTCGTGTAGTATGCGTCCTTGATAAATTTGTAGAAGACTGTGCTGACGTAATAAGTGATGACGGATTATCCTTTGGACAACGTACACCGGATGGGCTTTTACAGCCACAAGTAAAAGCTCCCGGGCCACCTATATTTCCGGAAGATGTCGATTGGAGGAGCATTGAGCATGAATTGATGTATAAAA
Source organism: Flavobacteriaceae bacterium (assembly GCA_035654795.1). Lineage (GTDB taxonomy): Bacteria > Bacteroidota > Bacteroidia > Flavobacteriales > Flavobacteriaceae > JAAYLC01. Next base: position 3,603 of record DASRWC010000084.1, on the reverse strand, counting down.
TACTTTCTTTGCCTTCCGAGGTCGAAGGAGCCGATAGAATGATCAAATTTTCCGAGAGTATTGCAGGACCACCTGACTTCGAAGATTGGTTTAATGAACGTAGTTTTCACTATAGCCAACTGGGCTTGGTGGCGTACAAGTTATCAGAAGAGTTATGTGAAAAATATGGTATTCAAAAGAAAACTTATAATGATTGGGATCCTTTGGAAGGTCTTAAAGCAGAGCTGAATACGGTTGAAAAAAGACGGCAGAAAAGAATGGAGCCGCATAACCATTTTGTTAAACGGGTATTAGGGCCGAAATAAAAGCTGGCAACTATATTAAGAAGACACTATTACATAAATGAGAGTAACCGAAAGAACTATTAAATTTTTAGGAAAAACACTATGCGGCGACAATAAGATTCTCCCTTATAAAAGTGGCCCTCAGTTAGTGGACTTTTTCGTCGAGTTCGGAGCAGATGACACCTATGGAGAAGGATTTCCGAGTAGGTGGAAATATACTGAAGACAAAGTCAGACAATTTAATGGTAGTCAGGAATTGAAGCTAATAATTGAAAACGCCGTAGATCCAAGGGATCTGATGGACGCGGGCGCCATCCCCGAAAAACTTGATGAAATAATTAAGCCAATTAATGACTACTTACGATTTGACGGATTTGAGCTTAAAAAAGTTGGCGAGTTCTACAAAATTCACGACTCTAAGGGAATTATCGTTGAACCTGAAACAGTAAAGGGACTCAACCACGAGTTTATTCAAGAGCAAATAGTCAAATGTCACAGCAAAATTGACCAAGGAGATTTTAGTGGGGCAATAACGAATGCTCGTAGTTTGGCAGAAGCTGTTATGATAGAAATAATCGAACAGTATGAAGGAAAAGAAATTAGGAATGACGGTAAACTTGAGAACTTATATAAGCAAGTAAAAAAGATTCTGAACCTTACAATTGATCCTAATATTCTACCTCCTACAATTATTCAAATTCTATCAGGATTGGATTCAATTACCACTGGTTTGGCTGGACTTAGCAATAATTCTGGTGACAGACACGCAAATAAATTTAGAACAATGAAACACCATGCAAGACTGGCTGTAAATGCAACCATGACATTGGTAGATTTCTTATTAGATAGTAAAGAATATCAAAAGAGATAAGTCTAATTAGAGAATATTTATTGATCAAAATCTACTTCCGAAAAATTATTAATAACAGATGTAAAAGAAGTTGATATGTTATAAAACTACTATTTTTAAAACGTAGAGGTTCAATTATGTCTGGAAACTCGAAACCCTACTCTTAAACAATAATGAACGCCAAACAGTAAAATGTTTGGCGTTTTTTGTGCCTATTTACCTATCCTGACGCCACTTAACGCCAAATAAATCTCCTGAATGCCACTTTGTCAGAACCCCTGAAATTCTGTAAGACCTTAGCCTGTGAATGCCTGCAGGGTGCGGGATTCACTAACAAATAATTCAGTTCAATCATGGAAAAACAAAGTAAAAAAATTTTGCTGGCAGCGGTAATGATCCTGTCAGGAGTGAGTGCTTTTGCACAGGGAAACGGCAGTGCAGGTATTCAGGAAGCCACCCAGATGGTCACCTCTTATTTTGATCCTGCTACAAAGCTCATCTATGCCATCGGGGCGGTGGTCGGGTTAATCGGAGGCGTTAAGGTGTACAACAAATTCAGTAGCGGTGACCCAGATACAAGTAAGACGGCAGCTTCGTGGTTCGGTGCGTGCATCTTCCTGATCGTGGCAGCGACCATCCTTCGTTCCTTCTTCCTTTAAGCCGCTGCCTTATGGAGTACAACATTAACAAAGGCATTGGACGTACAGTGGAATTCAAAGGACTGAAAGCACAGTACCTGTTCATTTTCGCAGGCGGGCTGCTTGTCATACTGATCCTTCTGATGGTCCTGTACATGGCGGGCGTCAACACGTACATCTGCCTTTTTACGGGAGCCGGGGGTGCTTCACTGATCGTGTGGAAGACTTTTTCACTCAACCGGAAGTACGGCGAGCACGGGCTGATGAAAGCGGGTGCGAAGAAAAGGCATCCGAAGTACATTATCTGCCGGAAGGCCGTACACCGCTATTTCAAACGAAAAATCACAAAATAATAAACCTTAAAATTATGATACAAGCTACGCAGAACAGAAAACTGCCCATCGTGGAAATCGTACCGGGGGTACGGTTTTACGCCGATGCCGTAAATCAAATATTGATAGATACGGAGAATAGTACCAATACCATTTCCCCGTTGGAGATGCTGCCATTGGAGGACCATTACGAATGCGTGTTTGACTTACAGACGCGAAACATCAAAAAGGACAATTGGCGGGAAACCGACAACCGGCGCCATATCTACGTATGGCTCCATCCGTTGGAAGTTTACGATAGCGAAGGTGCAAAAATACGCGATGCAGGGGAAGGTTCCCTTATAAAGAAAAACTTACCCGCGATTGATATTGACGGGGTCAAATTCCTGTTTGACCGCTCAAAGACACTCCTGCTGCAAAAAGACAACCCGTACAACCGGATCCACAAATCGACAATGGATATACGGGGCGGTGAAATGGGCGTTTATTTCGACCGGCAGAAAAAAGTCGTGCCCTTCCCGCACGAGATCGAAGCCCTGCACGCGCAGGGCGGTCTGCCGTCACATATACGGTTTGTTCCCGTATCGGAAATCAACCGCAAGATCAACCAGGCAGAAAAATCCGTCAAGCCCCCTGTTCCCAGACGAAAAGGAATGCGCGCGTAAACCAGCCTAATACCGATAGAAAATGAGAAATACATCCAAAACAGCCACACTCGAAAGCAAATTCCCGCTGCTGGCGGTAGAGCAGCACTGCATCATTTCAAAAGACGCGGACATTACGGCCTGCTTTGCCGTGCGTTTGCCCGAATTGTTTACGGTAGCATCCGCGGAATACGAAGCCATCCATTCCGCCTGGCATAAAGCGATCAAAACCCTGCCTGACTATACGGTCATTCATAAACAGGACTGGTATATTAAGGAGAATTACCAGCCCGACCTTTCGCAGGAAGACCAGAGCTTTTTATCGAAATCCTACCAGCGTCATTTCAATGAGCGGCCGTTTTTAAACCATTACTGCTACCTGTTTTTAACCAAGACCACCAAGGACCGGATGCGGATGCAGAGCAATTTTTCATCGCTCTGCAAGGGTACGCTCATTCCAAAGGAAATCAGGAATAAGGAAACGGTACACCGCTTTATGGAAGCCGTGGAGCAGTTCGAGCGGATCATTAACGACAGCGGTCTGGTGCAGCTGGAACGGCTGACCGAAGACGGCATTACCGGAACCAAAGAAACACAGGGATTGCTGGAGCAGTACCTGACGCTTTCAAGGGATGCCGGTACCCCGATGCAGGACATCGCACTGGGGGCGGAAGAAATGCGCATCGGCAACAAAAGGCTGTGCCTGCATACGCTGTCCGATACGGACGACCTGCCGGCAGCGGTATCGGCTGATACGCGGTACGAAAAATTATCCACCGACCGGAGCGACTGCCTGTTATCGTTCGCCGCCCCTGTGGGACTGCTGCTGAGCTGTAACCACATTTACAATCAGTA
>DASRWC010000083.1:0-11894 GCA_035654795.1 Flavobacteriaceae bacterium | reverse complement strand
TATTTTTTAATCAGTTTTTTATCCTTTATCATTTTCGGAAAAATTTTATTTTTTAAATAATCCACCGATCTGTGAATTTCATGAGCCACCTGTTCCATTTTCACATATCTTCCTTCGCACACAGTCATTATTAATTGTTCTAATTCCTCGCGGTTCAATCTTTTGGTGTCAACCTTTAAGTCAAAGGTGTCAACCTTAGGTTTTAAAGTGTCAACCTTACTTGTCAAATCCTTCTGATTGTCACCGGATTTAGATGAGGTGTCAACCTTATATGAGGTGTCAACCTTTGGTTTCAATTTATATGTTGTCCACCGACCTTTGCTATCTGACTCTAAATATTCCTGCTCACATAATTTTTTTAGCAAACCTGTGATGTCTGCGCTGTGCATATTTAGTGCATACTGCAACCGTTGATTGGAAATAGAACCTTCAATTAAAGCAAAGGACAAGGTTGTTAATTCATCCGGACTCAAGAACTCTACGTTACTGAAATATACTTTTAACTCTTCAAGGATATTTTGAGGTATCACACTAAACATAGGTAAAGTCAACCGAACCCGATCAGGTCGATTATACAATTCTAAGAAAGGCCTTCGCCAGTGTGACGATTTCCAACCGCTCATTATCTTATCCACGCCACTGCCTGCTTTTTCAGCACGACCAATTAACATGAACATTTGTTGAAGTGAAGGATTACGACATTCACTTATTCCTCCCGCGTAATATTGATGTATAGATACCAGAAGCGTTCCCGGGTTTGTAAAAACAAATTTTTCGGTATCCAATTCAACTAAAATATTTCCGCTGACAGAATAATCTGTATGTACCAATGCATTTACGAAAGCTTCACGTATTGCAATGTGTGTTGGCGCATCATCAATCCGTTCGTCTTTATTAATTTGAAATGGTTTGGGTAAAGTGGCTATTAACTTAGGCCAAACTTTTAAATAAAATTGAAAAAGATTACATTCCCATGTCCCGTCAGGATATATTCGATCGGACCAGCGAACATTATTGTCGGTTATTAATTTTTCTCTGTACTCAGGAAAATAATTTGGCACAATATCTTGGTTTTTAATGCCATCTTCTTTCCCAAACATTAGAAGTCCGGCTAAAGTGATCCCTTCTTCTCTACTTTTTCGGTCAACTCTATAAGCGCCAATCTTTTTTAAAAAATCTAAATCCTCCAATGCTAACCACGGATGACTTCCTTTCGATGAAGAAAAAAGCTGCCTGAATTGTCTTATGCTTACTTTATCCAAATCATCAATAGTAAAACCTTCTAAGATTACACCATCCCGATTTAGGGTTGAACTTGAATCGGCCAGCATCCTTTTTACCTCTTCATCTGTACAACGATAGTCTCCTTCGTGATTTCTTTTATAGGTATTTCCAAAAGGGTTAGTAGTTAAATAAACAGGTCTTTCCGTTCGAGAAGCAAAAGGAACTCTGATAGCCAGAAACCTTTTATCTTTAAAATCTAATATCTTAACATCTTCATTGGAAAGTAAATTTTTGCTCACCACTTGTGGATTATTGCAGTTGTTCCAAAAATTTTTTTGATATTTATTTAATTGCTCCTCCGAAAGTCCTTCAAAATAAAATCTCGATCGTTCTTCCTTAACACCAAGAACAATAACACCGGTATTTGTATTGGCAAAAGCAGAATAAGACTTCCATAAATCTTTCGGAAAACCATTCTCGGCAGACTTAAATTCCATTTCGAAGTTTTCTTCAATTTGAAAAGAAGAATTTACCAGATGAAATAATTGAATGTCATCATCGAAATTAAATAAATTCAATTGCCTCATAATCCCTTCATTTCAAACATCCTTTTAAAAAACTCCTGTTCAACCATCTTTACCTTAAACCGTTCCGGTTCTACACGGAAATTATTGAAATGATGATCTCCGTTGATGTAAATCTGATCAAACTCACTTGTCCGAACCGTTTCATACAGCTTTCGGAACACCTCCTGCATCTTTGCATCGTCCACCGTTTCTGTGTTTCTCCAGATAATCAGCGTTTTTTCTCCGGTGCGCGTTGTTCCTTCCACAAACTTGATGTCTCCCTGCCGCTGAATCCGCTCCACATACAGCCCAATTAAATAATTAAACGTTTCAACCAGGTCAATACGCGTAGGTTTTAGCTCGTTATTCTCGGTAATATTTAATTGATACTTAAACGGATTTTTAAAAATTTCAACATGGAACAAATGATCCCGACTTTCAATATCCAGCATATACTTTAGCAAGTATTCTTCCTGTGCAAAATCCTCAAAGAGTTCCATTTTAGAAGCCGAAAGCTGCAGGTTGTTTAGCACATCTTCATAGCTCTCCAGCGTTTGATATTTAAACATTTGCGAAATCCCTTCCTTGTCCTGTGGCTTGCCGTTTTTCCAGTTGTCTGAATAAATTACTTTCTGAATTCTTGGCTTGGTAACGGTATCAAAATAAGTTCCCATTTCCACCAAGATGTATTTCCGCTTTCCTCCATCTTCTCGGTTTAATTTTATGGTGGCATGACCGGTAGTTCCGGATCCGGCGAAGTAGTCGAGAATAGTTTCTTTTTTATTGATATTTAAAACCTTAATCGAGTCATAAACAGCACCAGGAGCTTTCGGAAAATCAAAAGTTTTGGATTCTTTAAAAAGCTCTACTACAGCTCTAGTTCCATTATCTCTGGCAGAATACTTTGCTTTATCCCACCAAGTTCTAGGTAAAACACCATCTGTATTTGCATATTTTTTGCGATAAACCTCTATATTACCTGATACAATTTTAGCTTCAAATCTATCGGGTTCATTAAACAAATTTTCAATACTATATCTCCATACTTTTTCAGTTCCATCTGGATGAATAGGAAAAATTAAGTCATTCTTACTTGAGTCAACCTCTGTCTTCAATATCCATGTTCGTTCTGCTTCATTCCATTCAATATCTGGTATAGAAATTTTAAGATCTATTTTATTAACAAGTAACGGATAATATTGTTTTGGTCTATCTTCCCTATTTGAATCAGGGCCATTTCGTCTTAGATTTTCCCATTCAAAATATCCTATTTTATCTTTCAAAGAATATCTTTCTAATTGTTTCTCAGAATGTGGAAGCCGTCCAACCGTTAAAACTTCATTTGAAACTTGATAATAAAGTCCATATTCATGATTAATTGAGAATCCTTTCAATGTAGAACGACCAGAAGGATTATTTCGAATTGGTGTTGTTGCAAGAAAATTTTCTTCTTCGAAAATATCATCTAAAACCAATTTAATCCTGTTAAGTTCTAAATCATCTATGGTTAGGCAAAAAAGTCCTGTATTGATTAAGAGATTTTTAGACATTCGTACTCTATCATTTAATAATGAGAGCCAAGAAGAATGTTTGTAACTGTTTTTATAGATAATCTCAGAAGCAGCTGTATTGTATGGTGGATCAACGTATATTCCATTTAATTTCTTCCAATACTTCTCCTGCATCAAATTCAACGCTTGAAAATTCTCAGAATTAATCAGGATACCATCAGTTTCTTCATCTAAGTTTTCAAATTCGCCCAGCAATCGATCTTTAAATGTTTCGTCAAAAAACTTGGTGTCCAGTACCAAATACGGCTCGAGATGAAGCTGTTCCTCATTGTGAAGGTCCACATCAAACAATTGTTTCCATTCGGCAAGTTGCTCCTTGTTGGCAAAAATCTCTTTATAATAAATTTCGGGAATGCGGTCCAGCGTGATGCAATAATCGGTACGCACCACAAACTTTTTCTTAAGCCATAACTTCTTTTGAAATTCTTCAATTTGTGCCAGGAAGGCAATAATCTTCCGCCCCACTGTTTTCAATGCTTCAATCTTGCTCAATTGTACCACGAAATATTCCGGCCGCCGGGTTTCGATATCGTCTATAAACAGCACCTCGTTTTTAATAAAGAAATCCAGTTCGCGGTTCAGAAAGCCTCCGAGATCTTTATGGATGAAATAGTCAAAAGAGTTTCGCGCCACAAAATCGTTCAGATGTTTTTCTATTAGTGTCCGGTTTTTATTTTTCTCGGTAGGCACTTTCACAAAAGCATCGGCAAAAGCAGCAGGAATTTGTTGCTGAATAACTTTTAAAGCTTCGTCAATAAGCTGATCTTGTTTCACACTTTTTTTGTGCGGCTCATAAGTGAAGTTGATGTACAAGTCTGTGCCGGTCGCTTCCAAAGGCAGTTCGTTGTAAATGGCAAAGCGTCTTTCGGCATCTCCTTGTGCTTTGTTGTTGTTTTGCTCGGTATTGGCTTCTTTTAAAGCGAAATGTATTTTCTTGCCTCCATTTATGGTAAAAGCGTAATTCTTTAAATATTCGGAAGTCTTGATGTAGTATTGGTCTGCATTTGCCCAGTGCAATTTCACTTCTTCTCCTTCATAAGGAATGGCATAGACATCTTTTTTATACCGTCTTTGAGAGATGAAATCGCCTTCTTTATAATAGCGTTTAAAGAAATTAGCAAGGTGGGAAAATATTTCTTGTTCCAGTGCATTCATATCGGTGGCTTCGACAATTTGCTGTTGCAGCGTCAGAAACTTTGGCGATGATTCTCTTGCCACTCCTGCAGCATCTAACGATCTTCCCAATTGATCAAGTTCGGTTTGCAACGATACCGTATCTCTGCTTTGTGTTTTGCTTAATATGGTTTTGATATCCTCAGGAAGACGGCGGTTGATAAATTCTTCAACTTCCTTTCTTTTTTGATTCATAATCCGGTAAATCCCAAAGTCGAGATCTGCCTTATCCATTTCAAAAAGCTCAGTGAGAATAGCTTGTAGTTTTTGATAATTGGTCATTGTATATTGTAAAATTTTATTTCGAATGATTGGCACAAGGCCACGAAGGTATTTATTTAAACGATTTCAAAAGCCACTGTAAACACTTCTTCCTCTCTAATATTTCGTACTAGTTTATCCCTTGCATCTTGAAGCATGGCATCCCGCTCTTCCATTACCTCATCCTCTTTCATAAACAGCTCCCTGCGCATTCGGACTTGTTTTTTCTTGCTTTTACTTATTTTTTCCTGAATTTCAACTATTTCGGCACTTGACAGTCCTTCTCTTATGGCCTCTCGTTCCAGTTTCAAAATTTCGGTTCTCGTATCTTTGATAGCAACTTCAAGCTCCATTATCCTGTCATCTGCCCAATTATTAAACTTCTGAAATTCCCGCTGCATCAGTGCCGCATCCGTATCTTCGAGATGTTTTAGCCGTTTATTTTTGTTGGTGGCATGGACTCCTTCCAAACCGGACAAATCCATCTTTCCTGTAGCTGCTATTTCTGAGTTTAAACCCAATAAAAAACGCAGTTGTTCCTCGGATAATTTTTTACCGTCATCCAGAATTCCTGAAAACAACAACACACTGTGATTTTCTATTTCTGAACTTACTTCCAAATTGGAAATCCTAAGCATTCCGGTTTTTATTACCAAGCCTTCCAACTCATCGTATTTATATTTGGAACCGGACAGGTGAAATAACATCTTCGTAAATGGTGTGTTTTCTTTCCTTCCCTGCTCAATAATGTGTTGTGCAACATCTCCTTGAAGTAAAAAAGGCTTTGCATCTTCCCGCTTCTTGTTCAGTGTATATTTTTCTCCATTATCGAGTTCAAAAGTAAAATCATCAAAAATAAATTGCGCTTTGTTCCGCAAATAGTACCTCGTAAGTTCCCAAAGCCACTTTTCATATTTTTCCAAGAACACTTTGGTTTCTGAAAGTGTGATTTTCAATTTATCAATAACCGATGCTTGAAAATTATCAAACAATTGGCTTTGCACTTCCTTTACCCGTTGGTTTATCTGATCTTCAAATTCTTTTTGCAGTTCGTCGAAATAATGATCTATCTCTTCTTTGGTCCGGCATTTTTTGTAGATTTCTATGATTCGCTTTTCAAAATCGGTTCCGCTTTCAATGGTTCCCAAAACTTCATCGGAAGAACCAAAAACGCCTTCGAACAATCGGAATTTTTGTTCCAACAATTCAAAGACACGTGACTCCACTTCATTATTGGCATTTAAAAAGTTAACAACCACTACGTCAAATTCTTGACCGTATCGATGACATCGTCCTATTCGTTGCTCCACCCGCTGCGGATTCCAAGGTAAATCGTAATTCACAATCATACTACAAAATTGCAGGTTGATTCCTTCAGCAGCTGCCTCAGTAGCAATCATCAAATCATAATCATCACTTTTGAAGGCATCAACCAATGCGTGGCGTATATCTACAGGCCGAGATCCGGTTATTTTCCCGGCATTTCGCGGATTCTCTTTCCAGCGTCTGTAGATTTCCTTAGAAACTTCATCGTTGTTACTTCCGTTAAATAATACAATACGACCGGCAAACTTCTCCTTGGACAGCCGTTCAAAAAGATACTGCTGTGTCCTCGTAGATTCCGTGAAAATCAAAGCTTTTTGCCGCGCACCAAGTTCTTTTAATTTCTCAAAACCTTTATCCAGCGCGATTATTAGTTTCTCTCCTTTGGCATTATGCTCAATGCCGTTGGAATGCGCTAAAAAAGTTTCAAGTTCTTTTATCTCCTCTTCTATGGCAATCTTGTCATCCAGCGTTATTTCCGGCTGCTCCTCATCATTTTCATCCTCGTGCTCATCAAGTTCGTCATCAAGATTTTCATATTCGGCAAAAAACATATCGTACAATTCATCATCCACCACCTTTGAGTCTTCCAGAACCTTACGCAGTCTGCGAATAAGAGCTTCAAGGGTTCTGCCCACGGCAAACGACGACGATCCCAGTAACTTGAAGATTACAGATTGCAACAAATGCTTTTGTGCCGCGGGAAATGCATACATCGAATCTCTTCTCAGATACTCCAGCACATTGTCATATAACTGTTGTTCCTCTTCCGTAGGTGTAAATTGTTGCGTAATCGGAATTCGTTCTCTGAAGGGAACAAATTCTTTAACATCCCTGCGCAATGTCCGGTGTACCACCGTCTGTAATCGTTCCCTTAGATCACCCGTGTTTTGATCTCCGCTTCCCAAAACATAATTTCGACGGAACGATTTAATATCCCCAAAAATGGCCGGATCTATAAAAGAGACCAATCCATACAATTCATCCAGCCGGTTTTGCAAAGGCGTTGCCGTGAGCAAAACTTTTTTGTAATCTCTGATTGCCTGCTGAATGGTTCTCGCCGTCACATTACTCTGCCGGTAAGCATTCCTTAGATAGTGGGCTTCATCCAAAACTACCAGATCCCATGAAGTAAGCTGAATTTCCGCAGCTTTTCTACGTGCAAACTGATAGCTGCAAATTTTAATGGAACCTGTGTCGTCAAAAGGATTTTTTATTCCGGCTTTGGCTTTTTTATTAAAAGAAGAAGACTCCATCACTTCAGCCTTCAGATAGAACTTGTCCGCCAGTTCATTTACCCATTGCTTACGTAAGGATGACGGACAGATGATTAAAATCCGTCGTTTATTCTCCGCCCACTTCTGACTCAATAAAATTCCTGCTTCGATAGTTTTTCCGAGCCCCACTTCATCCGCGAGAATAGCACCTTTGGAATAAGGCGACTTAAAGGCGAAAAGTGCAGCTTCAATTTGGTGCGGATTCAATTCTACTTTAGCATCCATCAAGGTTGCTCCAAACTTCTCAGGACTATCGGCTGTTGCTCTTTTAGATAGTTCGTAAGCAAAATATTTTGCCTGATATGGATTGATTAGCGACATTTATAAGAATTGATAATTACAATTAAACCAAGACTTTTTACTCACATTTCCATAGTGAATGCGAAATCGAGTTTTGGGTTTATGGGGAATTGAGCGAACATAAAAAATTATGTTTGTTTTCACTGGAATTTTATCTGTGAATTTGACTGTATTATTCAACTGATTCGATTCAATGACCTCAAGATCGACCTTCATTGTTGATCATCCTTCGAAAAAACTACATGAAAATTGATCTGTTTTATTTGATGTCCATTTTTATCAACAAAATATAAACTTTATTAAAACACATTTCAATTTTATTCATATCTTCGTCAATAAAACGAAAAACAAATGAAAAAACTTCCCGTAGTTTGTCCTAGTTGCGAATCGGAATTGCAGGTGAGTTCGTTGGCGTGTGCGCATTGCGATACGGTTATTAGTGGCAGTTTTGGGCTGCCTGTTATGCTTCGGCTGTCGCAGGAAGAGCAGGATTTTATATTGGATTTCGTGCTTTCAGGCGGAAGCCTTAAAGCCATGGCAAAGCAAATGGACAAAAGTTATCCCACCGTTCGCAATTTCCTGGATCAAATAATTGAAAACTTAAATCGGCTGAAAAATGAAAAAATGGATTAACCCTTTCGAAAAGTATTCCGAATCGCGTTTAATTTCGTTCGGATTGGCATTTTATGTCATCGGTTCTTTGATGGCTTATTTCTTCCACACCCGCTTTGATAATTTCCTGCACATGGTGGCGGTAGAAACCATTGAGATTCATCAACCTTTTATTGATAATCTCATTATTCTTGTTTGCCTCTTTATTGTTTTTTTCGTTTTCGGGAAACTTGTTTACCAAAAAACAAGAGCTGTAGATATACTCGCCTTGGTGCTCACCGGGAATGCTCCTTTTTATCTGATGAGTCTGAGTAACATCAACGATTTAAGCCTAAAATCGACCGATGCCATTCTCACGGCTATGGAGAGCGGTGCGGCTACAGACATTTCCGGATTTGCACTGGCTTATCTTTCCATTGTCGGCATTGTTTCCATTGCTGTTCTTATCTGGAATATCGCTTTGCTTTATAACGGCTTTAAAACGGCGGCCAATGCCAAAGGAGCTAAGGCTGTCTTGCTTTTTATTATTGCAATCATACTATCAATCACCATTACTTATTTTATTCCTAACACGTATTAACTATGAAAAAACTTACTTTTTTATTGCTTTTCTTTTTTGCAATCGCTTCAGTGACGGCTCAGAACATCTCGGGAGACTGGGAAGGGGCATTAGACGTTCAAGGAACTTCTTTGCCGCTCGTGTTCCATTTTACTAAAACGGATGGCGGATACACCGCCACCATGGATAGTCCGCTACAGCAGGCATTCGGTTTTCCTGTCGATGAAATTTCGTTCGAAAACAACACACTGAATCTCGCCATTACCGCTATTGGAATGACGTATTCCGCAACTTTAGATGAGAAGCAATCCGAATTCTCAGGTCAATTTAACCAGAACGGAATGGAATTGCCGCTTCACTTGAAAAAGATTTCGAAACAGGAGTAATTCTCCTGTTGAAAAATCAAGATCCCGATTTCTTCTCCTTCTTCAATTTCAGTCCACCCTTCAGCCAATTTTTCAGCTTAAGGGATGGTTGGTAGTTGATGTGAAAATCTTTGATTTCTGAAGGTTTAAGATCATCGGGATTTTCTTGTGCTTTGCACTTAAATCCGATATTAAAACGCCCGATTCGGTCCAAGTTTACGGTTTTTCCATCTTCGAGATGATGCTGCATTTGCTGCCCGAGCGCTACGAGCACTGCCCAAACATCGGCTTCAGACAGCGAACATTGGTGGCTGATTTCGTAAGCCAAGCGTTCCAAATCAACCTCCCCGCTTTTGATAGCATGAAGAATGTAAACATCTTTTTTCCCGCCGATATTGTTTTTCCTTCTAATGATACGGTAAGTAATGGCCATAGACTAAGAGTTTAGAGAATTATAATAGGTATGAAAAATAAATCAATTACTTGATTATAAAAAATGAAATAATTGATTTTTAAAATTCAATTAATTGAAAAAATAAAATCAAGTAAATGATTTTAATAAAACTCTTGGTATATTCCCGATTATTCTTAGAATAACAAGTTGCGGAATTGAATCCTAGGAACGTCGGAGGCGTCTTTGGAATCCGTAGGCGGTCGACAGCAGCGGTACTTTTAAGATATCGTTTTCAGATTCCATTACGCATTTCTGTATTTTTACGTTCAGATTTATTCAGCCGATGTTTAAAGAATTCACTCCAAAACTTTTCACACTTCTCAAACAAGGTATTTCTAAGGAACAACTTCGGAAGGACGTGCTGGCGGGCGTGATTGTGGGCATTGTGGCGCTGCCTCTTGCTATTGCCTTTGCCATCGCCTCGGGTGTTTCTCCTGAAAAAGGTTTGATTACGGCTGTTATTGCCGGATTTCTAATTTCTTTTCTCGGCGGGAGTCGGGTTCAAATTGGCGGACCTACCGGTGCGTTTATTATCATTGTATATGCCGTAGTTCAGGAATTTGGCGTGGAAGGACTTATCATCGCTACTTTTATGGCGGGGATTCTTTTAATCGGGATGGGATTGGCGCGACTCGGCAATCTTCTGAAGTTTATCCCCTACCCGCTTATTGTCGGGTTTACAAGCGGAATTGCAGTCATCATCTTTTCCTCGCAAATCAAGGATTTTTTCGGACTTCCCATCGAAAATGTTCCGGCAGATTTTATCGGGAAGTGGCAGGTGTACTTCTCTGAATTCAGTGAAATTAACTGGTGGGCCGTCGGGATAGCCGTGGCTACTATCTTGATATCTTTCAACTTTTCCAAAATCAGTAAAAAGATTCCGGGTTCTATTGTTGCCATCTTGTTGACCACCGTCATCGTCTATTTTCTGGATATTCCCGTGGCGACCATAGAAAGTAGCTATGGCGAAATCCCGAATCGCATTCCCGCTCCTGCCCTTCCGAATATTGATTTTGGCACCATCCAAAAACTAATTCAACCGGCTGTGGCTATTGCGCTGTTGGGCGGAATTGAATCTCTTTTATCTGCTGTGGTGAGTGACGGAATGATTGGCGGCAGGCACCGCTCTAATATGGAATTGGTAGGTCAGGGAATAGCAAACTGTTTTTCCTCTATTTTCGGCGGAATTCCGGCAACGGGCGCCATTGCAAGGACGGCTACAAATGTGAATAACGGCGGAAGAACTCCGGTGGCAGGAATGGTTCACGCGGTTGTTCTTTTGATTATTATGCTCGTGCTTTCTCCTCTTGCCAAACTCATTCCCATGGCATGTCTGGCGGGAATTCTAATTGTTGTGGCATACCACATGAGCGAATGGCGGCAGTTTAAAATCCTCTTAAAAGGAAACCGTTCCGATGTGCTTATTCTTCTTGTGACGTTCTTTCTGACAGTGATTTTCGATTTGGTAATCGCTATCGAAGTCGGGATTATTCTCTCCAGTTTTATTTTGATGAAACGCATGAGTGATTCCATCCGTATCCGCGCCGTGAAGGATTTAATGGGAGAAATGGATGAACCGGAGACGCTGTTTGATGATGAAATTCCGCTCCTACCCAAGGACGTCAGAATGTTTGAAATCCACGGCGCACTTTTCTTCGGTGCGGCGCAAGCTTTTCAGGATACGGTAAATCGTCTCCCGTCAAAACCGAAAGTGCTCATTTTACGCATGCGGAATGTACTGTTTATCGACGCCACGGGTATTTACCGATTAAAGGAAATTGTCGAAAAATACAAACAACAAAATCGTCACGTCATTTTAGCCGAAGTCAAAGCTCATTTAATGGATGATTTGGAAAAAGGATTGGTTTTCGACGTGTTGCCAAAGGAGAATGTGACGGCGACTTTGGAAGAAGCTGTGGTGAGACTGGAGACGTTAGATATTAGACGTTAGACGCCGCTGCGCTCTGACGAAGGACGAAGGACAAAGGACAAATGACGGGGAAAATTAAAATTGAAACAATACTCAATACTCAATGCTCAATGCTCAATTTTCAATGCGAAAATCCTAGCCAATTAGCAAGCCGACAGCCGGCTGTCAATGCCTGAAATATGTTGACCGTTTTTAACAATTTAAAATTAAAATAAAATGGCAACACGTAAGCAATTCAAAACTAGTTTGGCACAGCGACGTCGTCGACGCTTTAGCGAA
>DASRWC010000082.1:0-20432 GCA_035654795.1 Flavobacteriaceae bacterium | reverse complement strand
ATAAGAACCGTGGTTTGGATCATGTGTTGTATGCCGGATTTAAGCTGGTTGCTACCCCTTGGACCGCATATATGGATAGCGATTTACAGGTTGTACCTTCCGATTTTTCAAAGCTAATCCCTTTTATGACATCTTATGATTTGATTAGTGGAAGACGTATGCAGCGTCAGGATAGTCTAAAGAAAAGAATAGCTTCCGGAATAGCCAACCGCTTTCGCCGACTTTTTACTCAAGACGGAGCGGCAGACACAGGGTGTCCTTTAAAACTTATGAAAACCTACTCCCTAGCGTCTCTGCCCTATTTCCGAGGATTTCACCGGTTTCTACCTGCTCTTGTACGAAGTTCCGGTGGTCGAACTGTGGAAATACCCATCAACCATTTTCCGAGAATAGCAGGCAAATCCAATTTTGGTCTGTATGACCGATTATGGGAGGGAGTGGCAGGATGTTTCCGATTTAGGAAAATGAGAAGAAACCTTCGGAAAAACGTTAATTTCAAGACCTAGACCGATTTTCCTTTTTGACGAATTTTCTTCTCGCCCATTTTTGAAGAATGTAAAAAAGATATCCGAACAGGAGGCCGATAATCATTCCTGTCAAAACATCAAAAGGATAATGAACACCAAGGTAGATACGACTGTATCCTGTTAACAGAGCCCAAATCAATAAAATAACCGGAAGCAATTTATAACGGTGTTTCAATATGCAACTGACATAAATAGCTGCTGCCATGGCACTGGCGGCATGTGCGGAAAAATATCCGTAACGACCACAATTTTGGGCAATGAACCGCATTTGATCTGTCATTCCGGCTGAAAACTGGCAAGGTCTAGGGCGCTTGAACCCATGTTTAAAAAGGTTGGCAAATTGATCGGTAGCGGTGATCATTAAGGCCACGCAAATAACGATTACCAAAGTTTCTTTCCATCCAAATTCTCTGTAAATCAAATACAACAATGTGGCATACAACGGAATCGAGGAAAATTTATGAGTGATAAATAACCATAGACCGTCCCACTTTTCGCTTCCCATTCCATTAAAGAAGAGAAAGAGGTCTTTATCCCATTGTAGCAGCTGGTCCAGCATTAGTCTTCGTAATTTTCGATTTCTTTATCATAGAAGTCAAATGCCTGTTGCATCAGCGATTCTGCTTCCGCTTCCAGTTCCTTTTGGTCTTCTTCATCAAAATCTTCCAGCCATTCCACCTCATCATTTTCGACATTAAGGATAAAACGTGGAAATTCGGTGTGGATAACATAAAGTGCGTTGGGATATGCACTATTATCGGCTAATAAAAATTTAGGTAATTCCATAGTTATTAGATATCGCCTGTGTGTATTAATTTTTTCGAAAGATAATTAAATCTCCAGAACAACATAATGGCGCTTGCCACGAGTCCGGAAAGCAATCCGATCCAGATACCGGTGCTTTCTAAATTTGTTTTCATACTGAGGTAGTATGAGATCGGAAAACCGATGATCCAGTATGCCACAAGGGTCATATACATGGGAATTTTGACATCTTGCATTCCGCGAAGTGCGCCGAGTGCCACCACTTGCAAAGAATCTGCAAATTGGAAAATAGCAGCAATGATAAGCAATTTGGCAGCGAGAGAAACCACCTCAAAATTGTCTCCCAATTGGTCGGGATTATCAAAATCCAAAAAAATCTTAGGCAGTTGCTCGTTTAGAGTTACAAATCCTCCGGCAAAAATCAATGCCAACATAGAGGTTAACATAAATATTGAAATTGCTATACGCCTCAGCTCTAAGTAATTTTTCAGACCTTTCTGATTTCCCACACGAATCATTGCTGTTACACTAAATCCTTGTGCTACCATAAATGTCATGGAAGCTAAGTTTAGTGCAATTTGGTTGGCTGCTTGCGGATTTTTCCCCAGAATACCGGAAAGCCAGACGGCAGAAGTGAAAATTCCAACCTCGAAGAGCATTTGTAGTGCCGAAGGAAAACCGAGGTTCAGCAATTTCTTGATCATTTTTTTACTGAGCGTAAAAATCCGGATTCGTGTAACAAAGAATGTAGATTTCTGATTTCTGGCGAGGAGGTACCAAAGGTAGAACACCATCACCACTCTGGATGCCAAGGTTCCGATGGCTGCTCCTACCACACCAAGCGCCGGCGCGCCAAATTTTCCAAAGATGAAAATATAATTCAGCAAGACGTTTACAAGATTTGCAACAATGGTGGCATACATGGGATACCGTGTCATAGACATACCATCGCTAAATTGTTTAAAAGCCTGAAAAATGATCAAAGGAATTAGTGATGCAGCAACGAGAGTTAGGTATGGGAGCGCCAGTTCGACCACTTCGGGAGGTTGTTTCATACTTGTCATCAATGGCTTTCCAAGCATTACCAAAGCGAATAGTACAATTCCCAGAACCATGCATAAAAAGAGTCCATGTTTGAAAGCCGACTTTCCTTTTAATTTGTTCCCTTCTCCATCGGCTTCGGCTACCAAAGGTGTTATGGCCACAGAAAACCCGATTCCCACTGACATAGCAATGAACATAAAACTATTTCCCAAAGAAACGGCTGCCAGTTCGGCACTTCCTAGCTGGCCCACCATAATATTATCTACCAAAGCCACTACCTGATGTCCCAGCATTCCGAGAATTACAGGAATAGCAAGTTTAGTGTTAAACTTAAATTCTTTGAAATATTTAGAAAGTGTCACGGAAAAAATTTGCGCAAAGATAAGCCTTCGTTTTTTATAGCTTTGGAAAGCCAAAAAAAACATCCAAATATTTCGTCTTGACGAACTACTCGAATCCGTTGGCGAGATTGATTTTTACACCTCGGGCGGCAGGTTGTGACAAAACAGTTTTAGAACGGTAAGTATTCTTATTTTTGCACCTTCAAAACCGCATCATGAGCATTTCCGACTATCTCTTAGCTCCCTCTGACGACAGTATACCTCTTAAAGAAATTCATCTAAGCCATGAAAACCGAGAAGCTGTAAATCAATTACTAAAAGAATACAGACACGTCTCAGTATTGACCGGTTACGGACTTCCTGTTGATAATAAAATCTTTCTCTTCGGTCATACCGGATGTGGAAAAACAACTACAGCCAAAGCCATTGCCAAAGAATTGAATAAGAAAATCCTGATTGTAGATTTGAGCAATATAGTATCTTCAAGACTTGGAGAAACGGCAAAAAACATGTCTGATATTTTCAGAAAAGCGATTCGTGAAAAAGCGGTTTTATTTATTGATGAATTTGACGCACTGGCACGGATGCGAGAGCAGGAAGATAAAGATTCCAGTGAAATGAAGCGATTGGTAAACAGCATCATTCAGCTTATTGATGAACTCCCGAATGATACCTTGCTCATTGCAGCCACCAATCACTCTGCAGCCATTGATACGGCAATTTTGAGGAGATTTCAGGTAAAATTACGCTACGATGCTCCCGATCAAGAACATCTGGACGATTATTACGACGCATTGTTGCAACGATTTCCGGAAGAATATCAAGAAATGGAACGAAAGTATAATATTTCCTATGCTGAAGCTAAAGATTTCACCTTCAAAGAAATCAAAAAAAGAATCATAAACGACTTAGAAAACGATTAAAAATTAAAGACTGCATCACAAGCGCAATACAGTCTTTAATTTGATTGTTTTCAATTCGCAGCTTTTGAAAGAACCACCACCACCGGCTCTTCGGAGTATGCGTCGTTATAATCATCAATAAGTTCCAGATAATATAGTGTATTCGCTTCCAATTCGACTTTTAATGGAATTTCAGCCCAGTTTTGAACAATTTTAGGTTTCATATCTTCCATAGTGTGCAAACGAATATTTGGTGTGATACCTTGTGGAGCATTTCCGTTGATTCTGATAGTCTGCTTTTTATCTGAATTAAACGTGAAAAAATCTACATCTCCTAGCGGATAAATGGCAGATCGAATGGTGTCGCCTATCTTAACGACGTGTGCTTGATCAAAAGAATTGTTTGGTTCTGTAGCATCCATTTCCGAAACGAAATCTATTTTCCATTCTGCAGGACCTTCAGACATAGCATCATTGTAATCATCACTCAAAACAAAATAATATGTCCCCGCTTTGCTTACCTGCAGACCGGCCGGAAGATTCTGCCATTGCGAAATGTATTCTATTTCGTCAAATTCTGATTCTTTCCATCCGAATCTGGCATTAATGTTTATACCCTCCGGAACTTTTCTAGATCGTAACATCAGATACCCTGTAGTATCTACATCTATTTTAAACCAATCTTGATCAGAATTTGGGAAGAAATAAGATTGTACAGATTCTCCGGGTTTTACGTCATGCGCCAACTCGGGAGTATCATTAGGTTCATATTTGTCGAACTCTTTTATAAAATCTACTTTAAATTCAAAAGCTTCGTCGGAAAATGCATCGTTGTAATCATCAATGATAGCAAAGTATAAGGTATCTATTCCCGCTACTGTTACGGTAGTGGGCACATTCATCCAGGGCGACAACCATTTTTCTTTTTGTGCCTGCCACTCCTCCTTTTCCGCGAAACGAACATTTAAAGTGAGATTATCAGGAACGGTTTTCGTACTGATTGTTACATATCCCGAATCCACAATTGGCACGGCATACCAGTCAATATCTCCTACAGAATCGATTTTCATGGAATACGCCTTTCCGGTCTCGATTAAACCGGCCTGCAGAATAGTGTTATTGGGTTCTCCCACATTTTTTTCCGATGATTTTGAATCGGAGCATCCAATAGCCAAAGCACACATAAGTGCACCTCCCAGAAAAGAAAGTTGATGTGATTTCATAATAAGTATTTAATGTTAGTAGCTTTTCTTTTAGAATGTTAACACCAAACACTGTTCTTTTACCTTATGAAAATCACAATAATTAACTTCCGGATTTAGATTAGTAAAAATTATCGGTCTATTCCATCTGAAGCTGAAGTATTTTCTGAGTCTATGAAACTATCTTTTTCTTGTACTTCAGTCAGAGATTGTGGCTCATATTCCACAGATGCATACTCCATTTTCCTTTTAACTTGCCGACGTTTAAAATAGAGAGCTATTACAGCAGCCACTCCGGCAATCAGTGCTATTAAAAACATTCCGGTAACGGCAGGCAGAGTTTGCAAAATATTCCCTCGTTCCACCAACAGAATTCGGAATGCTTTTAAGAAATGCGTCAACGGAATTCCCGATGCCACCCATTGTACCCAGACCGGCATCTGGCTGAGCGGCCAGGTGAATCCACTGATAATGAAACTGGGCGTAGCTACCACCATTAATACTTCCGTAGCTTTTAATTGATTCGGGATCAAGATGCTCACGAGTATTCCGATCATACACACAGCTGCCACAAAAACCCCGGCTACCAAAGTCAATGCACCTAAGTTTTCGTTCACGGGTATTCGGAACCAGAATGTAAAACCATAATAAAGCATCCAAATACCAAAGCTCATGATTAGATATGGAACCACTTTCACCGCTATCATAGAAAACAAGGAGGTCCTTTCCGTGAGTTCGGCAAATGTCCCGTTTTCATATTCACTTGCAAAAGATAGAGCCAACGCAAGAAGCAGAACCTGTTGCAATACTGTTGCCAATACTCCCGGCCATAAGAAATACATATAGTTTGTGGAACGGTTGTATTTTTTGATAAAACTTGTTTTAAAAGGTTCCCAAGAGGAGCCAATCAGTGCCTCAGGAGTTCCTTGTTTTCTCAAAGTCTCCATGGTGGTTCCGGCTTTTAATGTTCCCAATGCCAATTGAATAGCTCCGGAAGCATAGTTGGCTGTAAGGATATTTCCGGTGTTTACAATGGTCAGGATCTCCGGATTTTGGCGTGTAAGTACATCTTTCTCAAAGTTTTTCGGAATTTGAACAATACAGGCGGCTTCCAATTCGATTGCTTCGTTGGCAAGATTATCTGAATTCGGTTTAATTCGCACTACATCCAGGACTTCATTATCCCCGAACATTTCGATAATCTTGGCACTCATACTGCTCTGATCTTCGTCAACGACGATAATGGGCAAATCGGTTACTTTACCTTTTTGATAGGTATAGCCCAACAAAATTGCATATAGAATGGGTGCACCAATGAACAGGAGTCGCAGAATATTGTTTGACCAGAATAGCCGGAATTCCCGACTTAGGAGGTTTAAAAAATTCTTCATCGGTTAAAGTTTTAAGGTCACCGTCGTTTTGGGAAACAAATCTGTTACCTCATCCTGATTTTTAGGGCTCACTTGGATTTCAAATAGTGATTGCTGAATTTCATAATCGGGATAGGCAGTTGCGATATTGGCATAGGCAGGAAGTTGCTTAATGTGCGTGATAATTCCGTCTATGGTTTGATTTTTATAAACCACGTGTACCTGAACTTCCATACCTTTTTTGACTTTGTTCAGATCATTTTCAGGAAGTGTGAATCTGAAATAAGTTGTGTTTGGTAAATTCCCTTTGAACAAGGTGTATCCGGGCAAAGCTAATTCTCCAACCTTTAAGGTGATGGTATTGATTATCATATCAGCCGGCGCAATAATAAATCGCTCATTTTCGGCAGTAGTTGCTTCTTGAAGAGCGCCCAGTGCTCGGTTTTTTTGTCCGAGTGCCATTTGTTGTTGCTCCATTCGCACACCGTGCTCCACATCTGCAATTTCTGCTTTCACCGCCGCCAATTGTGCTTTTGCACCTTGAAATTTTGCATAAGCTTCATCAAATTGCTGTTGTGGAATTAGAGAGTCCTTAACCATATTTTGTAAACGACCTACCGATTTCTCTGCATAGTCATATTGCTCCTGAAGGGCGGCTTGCTTGGATTGTAATTGAATCAATTGATTTTTTGTAGCACCTGCCACACTCATGTTGTATTGAGCTTCTGCCGCCTCTACCGCGCCTGCTGCTTGGGCTTTTTTTGCATCCACTTCCGGCACGCTAAGAATGGCCAGAGTATCGCCTTTTTTAACAGAATCCCCTTCCGACACTTTTAATACCTCAATACGTCCCGGAATTTTCCCGACTACCGAAATTTCTTCCTGTTCCGTTTTCCCCTGCATTCCGGGATTTTCTTTCGGACCACAACTTGCGGATAGCATGGCCAAGCTAAAAATGATTCCTATATTTCTCATGATTCTTTTCTTTGTTAAGTGGTGATTTAGTTGAATTGAATTTTTTCTGATAATTTTCCTGTTACTTTGCTCGCTTCCAGCGCTGCTTCTCTTTGACTGATAAGGATTTGCGTTTTGTTTTGTGCTGCTTTCACAAAATCATTTTCAGCTTCCAACCGCTGATTGATGGAAATTAATCCCTGGACATATTGTTTCCCCGCAAGGGTTAACGCATTCTGCGCCACGCGTTCTTGTTGATTTGCCAGATCAATTTTTTTGTCGAAAGTGCGATAAGTTGCAAGTTTTTGAAGCAACAAAAGATTGAGTTTATCCCGACTATCTGCCAGTTTATTTTCAAGCTGTTCAACATTCACTTTGGCCTGATCTATTTTGTGTTTCCTCTCCATTCCGCCAAAGATTTCCCACTTTAGAACCACTCCGGCCATTAAACTTGGCGATAGAGACAATTCGTTCAAATTAAGCCGGGGTTGTGGCAATCCTGAGGGCAAATACGGAATGTTGAAATCTGTAGTGCCGTTGAAAATACCGGAATAAGAAACTCCTGCAAAAGCTGCTGCTTGAGGCAAGAAGGTTCCTTTTTCTTTTTTTAGAACATGTTCACTTGCCTTTTGGTAATGTTCAAGTGCTTCCAGTTCTTGTTTATTTTCCACAGTTAAATTGTCAGCCAAATCAATCGGATCGAGCCGGTATGATATTTCTTCAATCTCATCCGTACTCAGCCCCGTTAAATATGATATTTTCTGAAACAAAAGGTTCTTAGATTCTTCCAATTCAGTTTGTTTTGATTCCAGCTCAAGACGGGCCAAAGTAATTTTATCTCTGTCAAAGGGAACTGCCAAACCATTTTCAATGGCGGCATTTACCCGAAGTTCTTCTTTTTCTAATCTCTTTCGGCTGTCTTCAATAAGCTGTTCTGAGGCCTGAATAAATTTAATCTTGTCAAAAGAAGTAACCACATCCACAATAAGATCATCTTTATCTGTTTCAATCAACAGCGCATCTCCTTTGGCCTTTTGTTCCAAAGCCTTTGCACCGTGATGAATTTGCAGACCACTGAATAAAACGCTTTTAGCCGTTACTCCGCCGTGTAGTGCTTTTGCACGATTATGAATCTTTGTTTTATCGGCAAAAAGTTCATATCCTGTGATAGGCAAAGCAAATCCGGGAATATCAAAAGTTATATGACTATCCAGATAAGCAAAAGCGCCGGATGCTTCTATTTTAGGTATGTATTTGCTCTTAACCGCTTTATGTTCGAGATGGGTTTTTTCCACCTCCAATTCTTTATTACGAATATCCTTACTTTTCTCCAGCGCAAGATTTATGGGCCGTTCCAGAGCTTTAGGTAATTGAATTTGACCCGAAACGGTTGTAATAGTTAGGACAATAGGAAGAATAGCTAAAAAATATCTTTTCATAATCTATCGAATTTCCAACTTTTGGATGTTGTGATTTATTTGTTCAAATATGTCTCGCAGCCGTTCAATATCTTCATCGGGAACATTTACAGTAATGGCATTGACTACTTCATCCAGCACTTCAACCACGTTTTTCTCGATTGCTTTCCCTTTTTGAGTCAGGTATATACAGTTTGTACGCCTATCGTCTTTATCCGGCCGTCTTTCTATAAGTCCCTCTTTTTGAAGATTATCAAGCAAGCGAGTAATTCCGGCGCGATCTCGAAATGTGGCATCTGCAAGATATTGTTGCGTAACTCCATCTTTTTTCCAAAGTACGGCCAACACGCTCCACTGCTCTTTTGTAACCGCAATGTCAGCCTCACGCAATCGAATACCAAAAATTCGACTCAGTGAGAGAGGAGTTCTTCCGGTTAAAAGATGAATAATATCTTCACTTTTAATTCTTGTTGTCATATCACTTGTTGTTTACGCAACAAAATTAAGCCAAATAGTTGATACAACAACAGATTTAGAAAAATTTAACAATTCTCCTTCTCCAAGAAATTTAGATTCCTTGTGGCTAAGCTTTTCAGATGGTTGATTATCAAATTGTTAGAAACCCAATTTTTCAGGAACGATTGAATTCTGCCCGTCGATACGTTTATGAAGTTCTTCTATTGTGATTGGATTATCTAGGATATCGGCAGAAGTCTTCTGAAGTAGCTTTTCAAAAAGAGCAATTTCCTCCTCCTTTTGAATCTTTAAAAACTCTTGAATAAATCCCAATTTTCTTTCTTGAATACTCATTTATCAAAAATTTTAATGGCCAAATTTATGATTTATTTTGGAATCCATTCTACATAGTTTCCTCAAAGAATTCACTTGTACTTTGGGCATTGTTTTTAAGGAGTTTATAATGATTTCCGATTGATTCCCACAATGTTTGTTTCCGGTAAGGTAGATTATTGGCAACTGCAAACCGCGGAAAAACCTTTACCAGAGCGCTTTGTTCAAAGTCTGAATCCCAATTCATCACATTCGGGAATCTATGGTGAAGCTTAATGTGCCTCATTGTCCAGATGTAACTGTTGGCACCCATCAAATCGAAAAAATGAATATGTGCCTAGTTTAGCCATCGGTTTTTGAACAAGGTTCCATGAACGGCTTCGTGCAAAAGATTAAATTCCCATGAGCACGTATTATAGAAAGAAGACACTTCTGGTTTATCCAAAAGTGAGAAATACGGCATATGTGACGAAGTATAAAAACGGGAACAGAACAGCTTCAAACCTTGATTATTCTCTTGTTGGGGCTTTTCTTTCTATACCATCTCCATTACTTCTTTTCGAAGGTTGCTAAAAGGAATACGTTCTCGTTTAGGGTGATGCGGTCTTTGTAAGGCCATGATAAAAGAGAAAATTTTCAGTTTCTCTTAAAAATAGCCAACATCAAAAAAAGCTCCAAGGATGGTAACAATCCTTTAAGAGCCTTTATTTAATTCGGATAAGAATCTATTAATCCGAAATCGAATCAATCAAGATCTGCAACATTTCGATGGCGGCATCACTGATTTTGGTTCCCGGACCATACACCGCTGCAGCACCTGCATCAAACAGATATTGATAATCTTGATGTGGGATTACACCGCCAACAATGACCATAATATCTTCACGTCCGTATTTTTTCAATTCGTCTATTACTTGCGGCACCAGCGTTTTATGTCCGGCAGCGAGAGAAGAAACTCCGAGAATGTGTACATCATTTTCCACCGCTTGTTTTGCAGCCTCAGCCGGAGTTTGGAATAGCGGACCTATATCCACATCAAATCCAACATCGGCATAACCGGTAGAAACCACTTTTGCTCCCCGATCGTGACCGTCTTGCCCCATTTTCGCAATCATAATCCTTGGGCGCCTGCCTTCCAGTTCGGCAAAAACATTGGCCAGTTCTCGAGCTTTTTCAAAGGATTCGTCTTTTTTCATTTCTTTACTATATACTCCGGTGAAAGAGCGAATTTCTGCTTTATACCTTCCAAATTGTTTTTCCATTGCCATAGAAATCTCTCCCAGTGTAGCCCGTACTCTTGCGGCGTTTACTGCCAATTCCAGCAGATTTCCTTCGCCTGTTTTGGCACAAGTGGTCAGTGCCTCTAAGGCTTGCTTCACTTTTTCCGTGTTTCTGGTAGCTTTAATAACATTCAATCTCTCAATTTGAGACATGCGTACTTTTTGATTGTCCACATCGAGAATTTGTAGCGGATCTTCTTTTGCCAATCTGTATTTGTTCACGCCCACGATTATATCCTGTCCGCTGTCTATCCGCGCCTGTTTTCTGGCAGCGGCTTCTTCGATGCGAAGTTTTGGGATTCCGGCTTCAATAGCTTTTGTCATTCCTCCCAATTCTTCTACTTCCTGAATCAATTCCCATGCTCGGTTTGCAATTTCATGTGTTAAACTCTCCACATAATAGCTTCCTGCCCACGGGTCAACGGTTCGGGTGATATCGGTTTCTACTTGCAAATAAATCTGAGTATTTCTTGCGATTCGAGCCGAAAAATCTGTGGGTAATGCAATGGCCTCATCCAGCGCATTGGTGTGAAGCGACTGAGTACCTCCAAAAACCGCTGCGGCCGCTTCAATTGTTGTTCGTGCCACGTTGTTAAACGGGTCTTGTTCTGTTAAGCTCCATCCGCTTGTTTGACAGTGCGTTCTGAGAGCCAGTGACTTCTCATCTTTTGGATTAAATTGTTTTACGATTTTTGCCCAGAGCATCCTCGCCGCTCGCATTTTGGCAATTTCCATAAAATGATTCATCCCAATTCCCCAGAAAAACGAAAGGCGCGGTGCAAAATCATCTATATCCATTCCCGCTTCAATTCCGGTGCGTATGTATTCCAAACCATCTGCCAAGGTATAAGCCAGCTCGATATCTGCCGTGGCTCCCGCTTCCTGCATATGATATCCGGAAATGGAAATACTGTTAAATCTTGGCATCTTTTTGGAAGTATAAGCAAAGATGTCTGAAATGATTTTCATGGAAGGTGTTGGCGGATAGATGTAGGTATTCCGCACCATAAACTCCTTTAATATATCATTTTGAATGGTTCCGGTGAGTGCTTCGGGCGCCACTCCTTGTTCTTCGGCAGCAACGATGTAGAAAGCCATTATAGGCAAAACTGCCCCATTCATGGTCATAGACACACTCATTTTGTCCAAAGGGATCTGGTCGAAAAGGATTTTCATATCCTCGACGCTGTCAATTGCCACTCCTGCTTTTCCCACGTCTCCCACTACCCTATCGTGATCACTGTCATATCCGCGATGCGTAGCCAAATCAAAGGCTACTGACAAACCTTTTTGTCCAGCCGCAAGATTTCTTCTATAAAAGGCATTACTGTCTTCTGCCGTGGAAAATCCCGCATATTGGCGGATGGTCCAAGGGCGACGAACATACATCGTGGAATACGGACCTCGTAAATAAGGCGCGATTCCGGCCGCAAAATTCAGATGCCTAAGCTCTTCAAGAGCATCAGGTCTGTAAACTTTTTGCACCTCGATTTGTTCGGCTGTAGTAAATGATTCCTTCTCCGGCTGTGCGGATTCTGTTTCAAGACCTTCTATTTGAAGATGTTGTAAATTTTTTCTACCCATATTTTTCAATTCCTCGCCATCCGAAATAGATTCCGAATGCGATTAAAATGATTGCTATTACGATTGCTAAGATTTTGAAATACGGATGGTCACCAAATTTTTGCTTTCCGAAGATGGCCCCGATTCCAAGTACTATGAATATGATACCCACCGCCACACTCAATATTGCACTGTTCATGATTCCTCATTTAGGCGTTCCTGCTCCATTTTTTCTGCCAGCCTTCTCGGAATCACCGGTTCAATGAGCGTTTTAACCGGGTTCTTCTTTAAAAATGGAAATAATTCCAAATCGTGCTTCATACGGTCATGAGCATTTTTATGGAAGTTGGTTCCAAGAAGTTTAAGGGTTCCGTTATCAAATTGTTCTTGTTCTTTGGCGGCACTTTCTTTTATTTTTTTCTGAATTGCGCCGTCATGAAGCTGTTGTAAAAAACCACCTCCTTTTTCAATGTCTTTGAAAATAACAAGAGCTTTATCTGCTAAATCGTTTGTTAATCGTTCAATATAATAGGTACCGTCTGTGGGATTACTGACGATATCAAAATAACTTTCTTCCTTAAGAATTAGGAGTTGATTACGGCTAATGCGTTCTCCAAATTCATTGCTTTTATGAAAAACAGCATCATAGGCCAGATTACACACCACATCCGCTCCGCCTAAAACCGCACTCATACATTCCGTTGTGGTGCGAAGCATATTTACGTTATAATCGTACAGCGTTTTGTTCCGAAAAGTAGGAACAGCCACAATGGTACAGGTTTGCTCTACGTTATATTCCCTTGCCAATGCCGCATATAACTTTCGGAAGGCTCGGAGTTTTGCGATTTCGAAAAAATAATTGGAGCCTGTTGCGAACGTAAATGTCAGTTTTATTTTCGGATTTTTTTCAGCAAAAAGATTCAAATACTCATTTGCATGTGCCAAAGCATACGCCAATTGCTGTACGATCGAGGCACCTGCATTTTGCACGGTTGCAACATTCACGGATAAGGCAGTGGTATCGGTTTTTAAAACCGTTTCCACAGCTGCCATATCCGATTTTTGATTCGCAAACCAATTTCCTGTTTTTAATAATTGACCTATGGGATCGAGTTGAATCCTGAAATTAGCTTTGTTATCTATTAAATAACCATTTAAACGGGATAAGAACTCTTCATCTAAAAAGGAAAAATCAAAAATAAGGCTGTTATTGGAAAACGGAAATTTGTTAAACAACTGTTTTAACTCGAAAGGCTTTTCTGCTTTGAAAATGATAGTTTCCGCACCGCGATTGAGTGCATCAACCGCCAGACTATTCGCAATAACCGCATCATCCACAAAAACATCCTGAGCGATGCTCCATGTTTTAGGTTGCCCCGGAATAGGTGAGAATTCTCCTTCAAAATCGTCTTGATGATAAAAAGGTTTCACATGAATTCCTTCAGGACTTTGCCATACCACCGTGTCGTTATAGTCGGCACCTTTCAGGTCATATTGAATGCGCTGTTTCCATTCTTTCGCAGAAACCTCATTAAAATCATCAAATAGAAAATCTTTCATTTTTTATCTTTTTTCCGGATACTATCTTCGTGTTCTATGATAAAAATATCTTCGTTCTCCTTCTTTAAATAATACTCCTCCCTTGCAAAACGTTCCATTTCCTCGCTATCGTCAAGTTTTTCCATGAACTTTCGGTCGTTTTCAATTTCCGACTTGTAAAATTCGGCATTCTTCTCCAATCCTTCAATTTCCGTATCCAATTCTCTATGAATTAAATATGAGTTTGAATCAAAAAAAACCATCCATACCGCAAATAGCACCAAAATCAGAACATATCTGTTGGTGATAATTCGAAACCATCTTTTTGATGTGAGTTTTTTCCAAGTCATATTTCGGAATAACTTAATTTCTGATGGATTATACTTCGTAAAACATCAACTGCCACAGTGTTGTATTTGTTTGTCGGAATAATGATATCGGCATATTCCTTTGTGGGTTCGATAAATTGCTGATGCATGGGTTTTAGGGTTGTTTGATATCGTGACAGAACTTCTTCCAAATCCCTGCCGCGGGTAGCAATATCTCTTTTTAACCGACGGATTAAACGTTCGTCGCTATCGGCATGAACAAAGACTTTGATATCAAACATTTCACGAATTTCGGGATGAGAAAGTATCAAAATCCCTTCAACAATAACTACCTTTTTGGGATGGGTAGTAATGGTTTCTCCTGTTCTGTTATGTTCGATAAAGGAATACACAGGCTGTTCAAAAGATTCCCCACCGCGCAAGGCCTGTAGATGAGAAACAAGTAAATCAAAATCAATGGCTTTTGGGTGATCAAAATTGATTTTTGTCCGTTCGTCATAGGATAAATGACTTGTGTCGTGGTAATAGGAATCTTGGGAAATAACACAGACTTCATCGGGCGGAAGTTGAGAGACAATCTGACTTACAACCGAAGTTTTTCCGCTTCCCGTTCCGCCTGTGATACCGATTATGAGCATGGTCCTTGAGTTTGTACAAAGGTAGGAAAAGATTTTTTTAACTACGGCTTTTCAACTTTTGTGTGAAGGTTCAATTATCTTCAAAATGATTTATTGCATTTATCGTTGAGTTCTCGAGTCCTCCGAGCTCAATATTACAGATACCCTTTATTATATGTTCTAAAAATTTATCATTAATTAAAGATCTTTTTAACGGCTTCATAGATAGGAATTAATTTTGGAAGGCAAAAATTGTTTGATATGGTGTGAAAAACTTTTTTCATCCGTCTCGGCAGTTTTATATTTGCGGTTTTTCGGAAACAATGAAAACAATTCTCCTTCATCCATCCTATTTTCCCTCCATTGAAACTATGGCTCATATAGTTCAAGCAGACCGGGTGATTTGGGAGACGGAAGACAATTTTCAAAAACAGACCTATAGGAACAGAGCATATATTGCCCATAGCAATGGAAAATTATTGCTTAATGTTCCCGTGAAGCATATTCACGGCGTTCGACAAAAATCACGTGACGTATTAACGGATGAAAATGTTAATTGGCAGAAGCAACATTTCAAAAGTATTCGAATCGCCTATCGCACCTCTCCTTTTTTTGAATATTATGAAGATGATTTTGAAGAACTTTTTGCGCATCCGGCAGAACGACTGATGGAACATAATCTTCGCATTTACGATTTTCTTCAAGAAATTCTCGGCTTTCAAAAAGAAACCTCTGTAACTGATAAATTTGAGCATGAACCTGAAGGAGTTCTCGATCTGCGCTACTTGGTAAATGCTAAAAAAGATTTTGGTTTTGTTCCTGAACCTTATACCCAAGTACTGGAGGAAGCTCATGGATTTCTCCCCAATCTCTCTGTTCTGGACTTAATTTTTAACGAAGGACCGCAGGCATTCACTTATTTGAAAAATCAGAAACTGTAATTACCAAGACAACTGAGCCGTGATGGCCCGGTGATCGGAAAATGTTCCTTTTAAAGTTTCAAAGGAAGTTACTTCGAGAGACGGCGACGCGAGAATAAAATCGATTCTCATAGGAAAACCGGCAAAAGAAAACGTACTTCCCATTCCGCTTCCGGCTTCACGAAATGCATCATTCATATTCGTTTTCAACTTTTTATAACTGTAGGAGAAAGGAGTGTTATTAAAATCTCCCATAATCAGAACAGGATAGGTTGTTTTGGATTTGTGATTCAAAATAGCTTTCACCTGTTTTTCCTGCTGTACAAAACGGTTGTGAAGCTGCCTGAAAAGTTTTTCCGTATTCTGTTCCTGCAAAAATTGTACTTCGGGAATCACGCCATGCGACTGTAAGTGCAGACTGTAAACACGAATCGTGTCCTTTCCCTTGATAACATCAGCGTAAAGCGTATTGTTATTTGAATTCTTAAAATCGAAAGCTCCGGTATTTCTTAGAGGATATTTTGAATAGATCGCATTCCCAAGTTGATCTCCTTTTCGTTTGAAATGGATAAACTTGTAAGGATAATCTTTAAAATCAACAGGATTTTTCCGATAGAATTCCTGAAAACAAATAACATCCGGCTGTTCCTTTTCTATATAAGAATCCATTGTGGTCTTCACGTCGGGGAAATTCTTTTTCTTTTCATACGCATTAAAGAGCCGCACGTTATAGGTCATAACCTTCAATCCATTTTCAAAACCGGAAGCTGATTTTGAGGTGGAAATCGCAGGAAAGATGTTAAACAATACAAAGGCGGCTACAACTGCAAAGAAGGAAAGAAGAAAACGTTTGTTTAAGGTCAATAACCAGAAAATCGTAAAACAAATATTTATCAGAATAATGACAGGAGTACCCAGACTCAATACAGCCGTTAGCGGAAATTTGCTGGGTGGCAGCAATGGAAAAATAAAAAGAATCAATAACGCCAGGAAAAAAAAGATGTTGATCAGAAAAAGGATGCGCGAGATCAATTTCATATCAATTTTCTTTTCCCGAATTAAATAAGTAATCCTTTTCCTCCTTTGAAAGGCTTTCGTATCCGCTTTGACTGATTTTATCCAGAATGGCATCAATTTTTTTCTGATGATCCGATTTGGAGAAGGAAGCACCTGTCGAATTTGTTGTTCTTTTTTCGTTTCGGTGAACTTTCTTAAAAGGAGTTTTTGGTTTCCTCTTAAAAAGTCTGGTCAGCCAATCCATAAAACGCTCAAACCATCTGCCAATGTCATTCCCTTTGGCAAGTTGAAGTGCGTATATATATCCAAAGATTCCTCCTCCAACGTGAGCAAGGAGTCCGCCGGCATTTCCGGAAGAGGGAATACGAACCAAGTCAAACAGAAACAAGAAGAGGGCAATATGCCACAGTTTAATGTTGAATCTAAAAATTCGCACCTCGGTATTGGGCGTGTATGTGGCGATAAAAATCATAATAGCGGTCACCGCGCCCGAAGCACCGATAAGGTAGCCCCTATGGTCTTGGAATACCGGAAATAAATTATAAGCCAAAACAAATAATAAACCTCCTGCTGCTGCTCCAAGAAGGTAAATGGTGAGAAACCTGCGACCGTTAAAGAGGTTTAGCACGATGCGTCCAAACCAATAAAGCCAAATCATGTTAAACAGGATATGGAAGAATCCAAAATGGAGGAAGCCATAGGTGATTAATGTCCAAGGACGAAAGGCAAGGGTTGAAAGGTGATCACTCAAAACAAACCACTGCGCAAAATATGCCGGGCTCATCGCCATAAAAAAAGAGCCGAGGGAAACAATCAAGAATACGACAACGTTGATAACAATCAACTTCACCAGAATGTCTGAGGTTTGGTATTTATATCTAAGGCTATTCATGATTGCTTAATTCCAACGGTGGCTGTCAAAGCTGTTTCTTTTCCAGTAGTAGGCCATAATAAATCCGAATAAAGCACCTCCAATGTGTGCCCAATGTGCAATTCCCAGAGAAGATCCGCTTAATCCGAAGAACAAATCCAGTACAATAAGTCCGGGAATAAAGTATTTTGCTTTTATGGGCACGGGAAGGAAGATTAGCATCAATTCTACGTTTGGATACATCATTCCAAAAGCTACGAGCACCCCATAAATGGCACCAGATGCTCCCACTGCCGGTGTATTAAAAGCCGTATAACCTGCCGCCATCAAATCTTTAATGGCTTCACTTGCCGGAGGACCGCTATATTGGTTGGTGGCAAATGCTTTGAATATATCATCTTTTGAAAGCCCCAGAGACATCATCGCATCCATGGCTGCATGAACATGATAATAATTTACCAGTGTATGAATTAAGGCAGCACCCAATCCCGCTGAAAAGTAAAAAAACAAGAACTTTTTTCTTCCCCATTGAATTTCCAAAGGCGTACCAAAAGCCCAAAGGGCATACATATTAAAAAGGATGTGAAACAATCCGCCGTGCATGAACATATGCGTCAACGGCTGCCATACCTGAAAGTTCGGATTTTCAAAATAAAATAAGGAAAACAGCGCATAAGCCTGATCTCCCAAAGTCAAAGTACCAATAAAGAAAAGTACATTGACGACTATTAAAACCTTAATGGTTTCAGACATTCTTCCCATAGAGTCTGTTTCTGCACGAGGAATATCGTGCTATTTTTTACATAAATTTTTTATCAAATTCTTCCGGTTCCAGCACCCGGAAAGTTGGTTTATTAGCCGGGCTTACTGTAGGCTCTTTACATGCGAAAAGCCTGTTTATCAAGTCTTCTCTTTCTTCCTCATTTAATGTTACTCCAGATTTCACCGCCATACTTTCTGAAAGAGATTTGGCCAGTCTGTCATTCAGCGCAAAATTATCATCCGGAATTTCCTCACTAATGGCGTGAATCATGTGCTCCAATAGAGTACTTACCTGACTCTCTATCACCATTACCGGAATTCCTGCAATAGAAACCATATCTGCCTCCATATTAGCGAAAACAAATCCTATTTGTTCCAACTGCTCTTTTACTTTCTGAATAATTCTGATATCCGGTCTTGAAAAATGCAAATCTAATGGAAAAAGAAGTTGTTGACTTATGGCTTCTTTCACCGTAATATTTTTCAGAAACTCTTCATACAAAATCCGCTGGTGTGCAAAGTTCTGATGAATTATCATCAAGCCGGTTTTTATCGGTGTTAAAATATATTTGTTTTGAAACTGAAAAGACCGATGATTTACTTCCACAGGTTGCTGTTCAAACAAGCCGACTTTTGAGGGAACTTCAAATTCCACACGCTGTTCTTGTCTTTCGAAATTTTGCTGCGTGTAGAGAGCTTCCCAGGTAGCCGATGGAACCTTTTTAAAAGAAGATCCAGAGAAATGACCACCTCCTTTATCCTCTTTAAAAGGATTAAAGTCTCTGTCCACTTCAATTGTCGGAATACTTAAAGATTGTTTTCTACTGTACTCATAAGGCGTATCCAGTTCATTTTGTCGTTGAAAATCAAGTACCGGTGCGATGTTGAATTGCCCCAGACTGTGTTTTATACTTGCGCGAAGCATGGCATAAATGGAGTGTTCATCATCAAACTTAATCTCTGTTTTTGTAGGGTGAATATTTATATCAATGGATTCAGGATTTACCTCAAGATAAATGAAGTATCCCGGGTGTACGTCGGTCTTTATTAATCCTTCAAAAGCAGCACAGACTGCGTGATGGAGATATGAATTTCTGATAAATCTATTATTGACAAAGAAAAACTGTTCTCCTCTGCTTTTTTTACCGTATTCTGGTTTGAGTACAAAGCCGTTAATTTTAAGAATGGGTGTTTCTTCAGAAACAGGAACCAATTTTTCATCCGTTCTTCGGCCAAAGATATGAACAATGCGCTGACGCAAATTTGTTGAAGGTAGAGTGAATACATCATTTCCGTTATGCATCAAAATAAATGAGATGTCAGGATGAGCGAGTGCTACCCGATGAAATTCATCAATGATATGGCGCATCTCCACAGCATCACTTTTTAAAAAATTGCGGCGTGCCGGTATATTGAAAAACAAATTCTTTACAGAAATCGTAGTTCCCTTTGGTAGCACGGCGGGTTCTTGTGATGTTACCTTACTTCCTTCAATAGTGATATGCGTACCTAAATCTGTTTCTTCCTGCCTTGTTTTTAACTCCACATGCGCAATTGCAGCAATAGAAGCCAAAGCTTCTCCTCTAAATCCTTTTGTGTGCAGATTAAAAAGATCTTCTGCTTTTTTGATTTTGGAAGTCGCGTGTCGTTCAAAGCACAAACGAGCATCAGTAGTGCTCATTCCGGCACCGTTATCCGTTACTTGTATTAAGGTTTTTCCGGCATCTTTTATTATAACGGTGATGGTTGTAGCTTCGGCATCAATTGCATTCTCCATTAGTTCTTTTACAACCGAGGCTGGTCTTTGCACAACTTCTCCGGCAGCTATTTGGTTGGCAACATGATCCGGTAATAATTGAATGATGTCAATCATAATCAATTAAAAAAGATGCTTAAATCGAATTCAATTATGAACAAGAAAATAAGTATCAAGACAGCCGTTATCACCCAAAGCCGAAGGCGGGTATCCCGGTCAGATTTTGTTTTCAGATCCTCCCAAGCTGCGACAAACTTCTTTTTCAATCCTTTATTCTCTCCTACTGTCGTTCTGAACTTGTCAAACTTGTGTTCAATAGCGAAGGGGCTCCCTTCTCCGTCGTGATTAAAATGCCTGGGTTTGTAATTGTATTTTTTATTCTTTCTTTTTCCTATTGCTTTCATAATACTAAAGTGTCAAAGATACCGAAATTCCTCGTGGTGTTAAAAGAAAAACGGTATTCCAT
>DASRWC010000081.1:0-31878 GCA_035654795.1 Flavobacteriaceae bacterium | reverse complement strand
AGAAAGTCGATGACAGCATTTAAGTAATTTTGCTGTGCTTCTCGCAAAGCGTTATCAGCTAATAAAATATCTGTTAAATTTGCAGTTCCTTGTTTTTGTTGCAAAATGGTTTGTTCGTAAATGGTTTGAGCTAAGTTGATTTGATTTTCAGTATTCATTATTGTGCTTTGAGCAACCTCTCTTTGTTGAATGGCATTGTCAATTTCCATTTCGGTTTTATCGTTAATCATTTTAGCCTGTAATTCATTGTTGTTTATTTCTAACTTCTTTTGATTTATTTTTCGTTGGGTAACTGTACCGTTGAAAAGTGGATAACTTAATTGCACGCCTGCAAATCCAATGGGGTAAAAATCTAAAAATTCATTAGGCGTTTTATCGTAGCCAAAACCTGTTGTTCCATAAGAAGCAATCAGATTTAAAGACGGCAAAAACCGAGAACGATTTAATGTTTTTAATTCATTATGAAGCAAGGTATTTTGTGCATTTATCAATTTCAAATCCATAGAATTACGTGTGCTGTTATCCGTTAGACTTGTTTGATTTGTTTCCAACTCAACTGTAAGTGTTTGTTCCAACGAAATTCCCATATTCAACTTTAAAGCATTTAAAACTTGTGTGTATTTGCTGAATACATTCTCTCGTTGAGTTGTTAATTGTTCTGCTTGTAATTGGATTTTGCTTACATCAGTACCTTTTGCCAAAAGTTGCTCTTTTAACAATTGAATGGTTGCCAAAAGTTTATGGGTGTTCTCTATGTTTCCGTCTATAAAATCAAGTTGGTGTTTCAGGATTTGAGCATTGTAATAAAGCGTTGTAATATCAAATAAAACTTGTTCTTCTGTTTTTTGATATTGCAATTCAGTCAATTCATTAGCAACTTTTGTATTTTCAATTGCTCCATAAATTTGCGGATTGTACAAAGGCATTACCAATTGCACATTGGCGTTGATATTATGCGGAACACCAAACTGAATATCTCTAAATTGTCCTTCCGGTGCTTGCGGATTAAGTGCATTCATCGGCATTAATTGCGTAGGCAATTCAAAAAAATATTTATAATCGGCATAAGCAGTTATTTTGGGAATTAAATTAGCTTGTACTTCTTTTTTTCGCTGTTGGCTGATGACAATGTTGTTTCTATTGATTTTTAAGTTCTTATTATGAACTTGTGCCGTGTCAATACATTGTTTCAATGTCCAAACTTCTTGTGCCTGAATAGAATTAAACACAATAACCAGTGTCAAAGTGAAAATTAGTTTGTGAATATTCACTAACTTGTTTAGGTAAATTTTTTTATTTTTTTTCATATCGATTTTGTTTAATCTCCGCTAATCATTTTTGAAGTAATTCCTTTATTGTTTGAAAGTTCTGCAATCAATATTCCTGAAAAATGCAGCAGAATAAATATTGGAAACCAATAAACACCTAATTTATGAACGGTCTCAATATTTTCTTTCCAATCAGGAAAAAATCCTTTTTCTAAAAATATTCCTGTAATTGCAGAAATAAAAACGAAAAAATAGAAATAGAAATAAGTAAATCCTTGTAATCGTGTTTTTAAGGATTGATTATTTTTAAATGGATTGGGGAAACGAATGCCTTTTACAAGCATATAAATAATTCTTGCCAAAAATGCAAAAATCATTACGTGGGCAAAAATAAAATGCCACTCCCACATTGGTTCTCTCAACACTTTATAGACAGCTTTTGCTTGTTCCTTAGTTACTTCAATACCTTGTGAGGCAATAGCATCAGCTACTGCTTGTTTTCCCATCCAATACATTCTTAAAAATCCTGTAATGAATAAAATGGGCATTGTAATTGCCATTATCCAATGTAAAACCCTGTGCAATGCTGTGAACTTTTGCTTTATTGTCATTTTTTAACCTTTTAAAATTCTACCCCAAACCAATAACCAACCAAAGCAGAAAGTCCCATCGCAATTGAGCCCCAAATAACAATTCTGAATATAGCTTTACCTATTTTTGCGCCACCTGTTTTTGCGGAAATAATTCCTAAGATAATCAGAGCAACAATTGTCGATGTATATAATGCAATTTCCATTTGTTCCATCCAGGCAAAAAGCGTTACCAACAATGGCAATCCTCCACCGATTACAAAGGAAACTCCGGAAGCCAAAGCGGCCTGCAGGGGATTTGTTTCATTTACTTCATTAATTCCTAATTCATCTCTAACGTGAGCAGCTAAGGCATCGTGTTCTGTAAATTCTTTAGCTACTTGGAGTGCAGTTTCCCGTTTCAATCCTCTTTCTTGATATATTTTTGCTAATATCTCCAATTCTACTTCCGGCATTGTTTCTAACTCGATTCTTTCTCTTTCTATATCGGCTTTTTCTATATCTGTTTGGGAACTTACAGAAACATACTCTCCGGCAGCCATAGACAAAGCTCCTGCTACCAAGGCGGCGAGAGTGGCTAAAACAAGTGTTTCTCGTTCCA
Organism: Flavobacteriaceae bacterium; assembly: GCA_035654795.1. Lineage (GTDB taxonomy): Bacteria > Bacteroidota > Bacteroidia > Flavobacteriales > Flavobacteriaceae > JAAYLC01. The sequence continues at coordinate 29,419 of DASRWC010000081.1, read as the reverse complement.
CACCTGCACTTACAACTCCTACAGCTAAACTCGCAACTGAAATAATGCCGTCATTTGCCCCCATTACTGCAGCTCTCAACCAATTACTCCTATGGATAAAATGGTTGTCCATATAGTTTTCTAATGTGATATTCTTATTTATTTGATTCATTATGGATGTAATAAGGTTCTTTTAATTTTTTTCGGTCATTTTTAAAATTCCATCTAAAACAGATTTTCCGTCTTTTATTAAGTTTGATTTATGCCCCGATAATTTCCATTTTAAAACAACCATTCTCATTCCGCCAATAATTATGGTTGTTAGGGTAGAAGCATCAATTATTTTGCTGTATTGCCCATTTTCCTGTCCATTTTTTACGTTTTCAGAAACATAGTTTTGCATTAAATCCATTATTTCCGCCACTTTATTACTCAAACTCTCATCAAAGTGAAAAATACTTTCTGCAAAAATTACACTAACGATAGCAGGTTTATCCGTGAAAGCCCGTAATTGTGAATTAAAAATTAAGCGAAGTTTTTCAGGATAAGTATCTTCTTTCTTAAACGGAATAGCCTGAATACGATTTTGCATTTCCGTTTTAAAATACTCTAAAACACTTAATAAAATTTCGTTTTTGCTTTTAAAATGTCGGTATAACGCTGGTTCAGACAAACCTATATCTTCCGCCAACGTCTTGATAGTCAAGTTCTGAATACCATATTGTGAAATTCGATTGGTTGCCGCTTCCATTATCTCAATTTGTCTGTCTGTAAATTCTTGCATACTTTTCTAATTTGTTTTTATGTTAGTTAGTATTTACTCGCAAAAATAATTATTTTTTGATTAATAACAATTTGGTAAAGAATGATTATTGTTTCTGATTATCTTTTTTTTGAAGCGTTGGAAAACCACTCCGATAAATATCGATGAGTAAATCCAAAAGATAAACGGATTTTAGGAGGAACTAAGATACAAGAGTCATACATAAAACGCCGCAAGCAATGCATAATAATCCGCTGTGCTTTAAGACCTTGTGTGAAAAGGATCTACAGTCAGCAACTTGTGGTTTCTTTTCTTTACCACCCTCCACTGGCGCCGCCTCCGCCAAAACCGCCTCCGCCAAATCCGCCTCCAAAGCCACCGCTGCCTCCAAATCCACCGCCAAATCCGCCGCCGCCCCCGAATCCTCCATGACTTCCTCCACCTGTTCTGCCCAGACTGCTAAGAATAAGATAATCGAGAAATGAAGGTCCTTGTCGGCGTCCGCCGTTCTTGCCACCTCCTTTGTTTTTACGGCTGAAAAGCGTAATGAGAAGAACAATGAAAAAAAGAATTACAAACACAGGAATACCTTCATTTTCTTTTGAGGAACGTTTTCGGGTTTCTTTATATTCTCCCTTAAGGGCTTTGAATATTGCATCACTTCCTGCATCTAATCCTCCGTAAAAATTATTTTCTTTAAAATATGGAATCATTACGGTGTTGATAATTTGATGAGCCATCCTGTCTGTAATGAGATACTCTATGCCATATCCGGTATTGATGTCCACTCGCCGATCATCTTTTGCCAGTAAAATCAGGATTCCGTTGTCTTTGCCTTTCTGACCAATACCCCAGTCTTGACCCCATTTGGCGCCCAATAAAGAAATGTCTTCGCCATTCGTAGATGAAATAATTATGCACACTATCTGTGTGGAGGTGGAATCGGCATAACGAATTAGCTTTTGTTCCAGAGCAGATTTCCGGGAAGGAGAGAGAAGGTTAATGTAATCGTAAACAGAGGTTTCTTCTTTAGGTTTTGGAGGAACATCAAATTGCGCAAAAAGTGAATTGGAGAAAAAGATCCCCAACAAAAGGAATAAGAAAATAAAATGTTCCGGGTGTTTCAAAAGATAAAATTTTACCGGTTATTGACTATTTATCCAAAGGAAATATCATCAGAAAGCTCATTTTTATCATCTTGTTGATATGGAAAATGCTTCTTTAATTTTTCTCCTGCTCTTAGGATTCCATTGACAAGACCGTCTTTCATTTCTCCACGTTTGAAGTGCTTGATGATGACATTCTTGGTACTTTCCCAGAAATCCTTCTCGACGACTTCATTTATACCTTCATCACCCATAATTACGAGAGTTCGATCTTGAACAGCTATATAGAGCAGCACTCCGTTACGTTCTCGAGTTTTAGACATTTTTAAGAGCTCAAACACTTCTTTTGCTCGTTCAAAAGCATCAATGGGCGCTTTATTTTCGGCTGAAACGGAACGGGCTTCAATATGAACGCGTATCTCTCCGGAAGTGCTTTTTTCTGCTTGTTGAATGGCTTCAATAATTGCGAATTCTTCTTCCTTGGTGAGAAAATCTTCTACCTGTGACATACTTATTCGTTTTTGCCAAAATTGAAGTCAACTGTAGGGGCAGTTTCAGTTCCGGCTTCTGCTTCAAAGTAGGGCTTGGTTTTGAAACCAAGTATGCCGGCCGCAAAATTGGTTGGAAATTTTCTGATCTCAGGATTATAAAGTCGCAGGGTTTCGTTATATCGGTTGCGCTCCACATTGATTCTGTTTTCTGTACGCTCCAGTTCGTTAATCAATTCCCTGAAGTTTTCATTTGCCTTTAAATCCGGATAACGTTCAAAAGTAGCAAGTAGGCGGGAAAGTGCAGAGGTCAATCCTGCTTGTGCTTGTTGAAATTGTTCCATTTGCTCGGGTGTGGCATTGGAAGGGTCAACAGTCATAGCAGTAGCTTTACTCCTTGCCTCAGTGACGCGTATAAGTGTTTCTTGTTCAAATTCCGCATAACCTTTGGCAGTGTTAACGATATTAGGAATTAAATCTGCCCGCCTCTGGTAGGAACTTTCAACATTTCCCCATTGAGCCATAACGTTTTCGTCCAGATGCACAAGCCGATTATTAACAGAGGCAAACCATCCGCCAACAATGAGTAGAAGTGCTAAAATAACAATAAGGGGCATCCATTTTTTCATAAGATTTGAAGATTTATAGTTCTTTTTTTAGTTTGATTAGTTCTTGTTTTATGATCTCAAGTTTTTTTATGAGCTCAAATTTATCCAGAGTTTTCTGTTTGCTCTCCTTGAGTCTTGTTTTCGCACCGTCCAGCGTATAACCTTGCACTTTAACCAGATGATAAATTAATTCTAAATTGGAAATATCCTCTTTTGAGAATTTGCGATTTCCTTTAGAATTCTTTTTGGGGCGAAGTTCGTCAAACTCCTTTTCCCAAAACCTTATTAAGGAAGGGTTTACGCCAAAAGCTTCTGCTACCTCGCCAATGCTGTAGTACAGTTTGTCCGGAAGATTGGATTGCATAGTCAGTTGCTTTTTAATTTTGGATGTTAAAAGTACAATTATTTGTGGAAACTATGTGATGCTTTATGGGGCTTCCTGAAAAAATGAACTTAAAAAACCATTTATAGAAAGAGATTTTGACATTTTCCCGGTGAGTGATAAAAGCCTATGAGATAAGACTTAGATAAAATAGAAGAAGAAGTTTTACAAAGTGAATAAGTTGATGGGTTTAGCAGCAAAAATGAAGAGTCGGAAACCATTTGCATATTTATTAGCAACTCGTAATTTTTGTGTATTCATGAAACCTTATCTTTGAAAATCCAATTGAAAACTTAATAAGAATGTTAGACCAACTAGAGAATTTAATTGCGCAATTTTCGAAAGAAGCCGTAACTCAGAGTGAGGCAGTGGCCCCTGATGAAAATGAAAAAGTTTCTCAGGCGGCTTCGAGTTCTCTGATAGAGATGTTCAAAGAAGGAGCAGCATCTCAGGATTTTTCTTCGCTGCTAAACATGTTTGACGGCAAGGGAGGAGCCACCGCTGATATAGCTGGTGAATTTATTAAAAAGCTTACTGACAAAGGTATCAACAGCCAAATGGCGGCTACCGTTTCTTCAGTAATACTTCCAATGATCCTATCAAAGCTTTCCGGAAAAATGGGAAATGCGGGAAGTCTTGCTGATTTATGGGGGCAGTTGGGAAACCTGACAGGAAAAAAATCTTCAGCCACAGGTAAATCAGGTGATTTGACCTCTGTTCTTGGTGAGATACTTAAAACACAAGGTTCTAAAAATCAATGTAAAGTGGACTTGGGAGGCGCTTTTGGTAAGTTGAAAGATCTGTTTTAGAAGCTTATTAATTTCCCCGCAACCCGGAGTGATTTCAAAGATGAATTGCATTCCATAACGGGTCATTCGGAAGGGGAGCAGTGATCGTTAATTTTTCCTTAGATACCGGATGTGTGAAGGTGAGAGCTCTAGCATGAAGATGTATGCTACCGTCCGGATTGCTTCTCTCAGAGCCATATTTTAAGTCGCCTTTTATTGGTGAACCTATAGCAGAAAGTTGTGAACGAATTTGATGATGTCTTCCTGTTTCAAGCCTTATTTCCAGTACGGAATAATTTTCCAATGATTGAAGAAGTTGGTAGTGAAGAACTGCTTTTTTGCTTTCGGGGACTTCCTTTGTATGGCAATAAGATTTATTTTGTTTCGATTTTCGAACCATAAAATGCGTTAGCGTGTCTTCTTTTTTTGAAGGTGTTTTTTTAACAACTGCCCAATAGATTTTTTCTGCTTCTCTCTCGGCAAAAAGCTTGTTGAGGCGGGTGAGCGCTTTAGATGTTCGCGCAAATACAATTACGCCGCTTGTGGGCCGATCCAATCTGTGGACAACCCCAAGAAATACCGCACCGGGTTTGTTGTATTTTTCAGAAATGTATTCTTTTACTACTTCTGAAAGCGGTTTATCGCCGGTTTTGTCTCCTTGCACGATGTCTCCCGGTCGTTTATTGACGATAATAAGATGATTGTCTTCAAAAAGAATTTGGAGATTTTCTTTGGTAGTTTTCAAAAGAAAAAAAATCAGTATTGTTCATTTTCATTGGGGAAGTCTCCGCTTTTCACATCGGCGCTATATTGTTCAAAAGCGTTTTTCATTTCGGTGTAGAGGTCTAAGTATCTTCGCAGAAATCTAGGGTTGAATTCGTGGGTCATCCCGATCATATCGTGAACTACCAGCACTTGACCATCCACTCCGCCTCCGGCGCCAATGCCGATTACGGGTATTGAAATTTGAGCTGCAACTTTTTGGGCAAGAGCCGCCGGAACCTTTTCAAGTACCAATGCAAAACAGCCAATACGTTCAAGCATCATGGCATCACTGATTAGCTGATTGGCTTCTTCTTCTTCTTTCGCCCGCACGGTGTAGGTGCCAAATTTGTAAATGGATTGTGGAGTTAATCCTAAATGGCCCATCACGGGAATTCCGGCATTAAGGATACGTTTGATAGAATCTTTAATTTCCTTTCCGCCTTCCAATTTCACTGCGTGTGCACCGCTTTCTTTCATAATTCGAATGGAAGAACGCAGTGCCTCTTTAGGATCACTTTGATAGGTTCCAAAAGGTAAATCCACCACAACGAGACAACGTTCCACAGCACGCACTACCGATGCTGCGTGATAAATCATCTGGTCTAAGGTGATGGGGAGAGTGGTTTCATGTCCGGCCATTACATTGCTGGCAGAATCTCCTACCAAAATCACATCAATTCCGGCACTGTCCACAATTTTTGCCATAGAATAATCATAGGAAGTGAGCATGGAAATCTTCTCTCCGTTTTTTTTCATATCCACCAGCGTTTTGGTGGTAATTCTTTTGTATTCTCTTTTGGCTACAGACATAATTTAGAATTTAAAAAAGTAAAAGTATAAAAAATATGGATACGTAGAGGGCTGGCTTTTCCTTGGAAGCAAGAAGCAGGAGGCAGGAAGCAGGAAATGGGGCATAGAACATACAACACAGAACATAGAGGTAATGAATGGTAATTTGACGACATAAGAAAATTGAGAATTGAAAGTTGTCCTTCGTCCTTCGTCAGAGCGAAGCGGGGTCGTTCGTCCTTTATCTAGTATCTCAATTTAACATCTCATGTTTTAAATTTAACATCTGGAAATTCCACGCATAGGTCGCGGAGTTTTCCGCCGAGTCCGCGACTTAAGAAGCAAGAATCAGGACTGACAGAAGAGAATGAAGAAGAGTCTAATATCTCATGTCTTATATCTAATATCTCCAGAGTTGAATATTGAGTATTGGAAATTGAGAATTGAAAGTAGTCTTTTCTTCGTCCTCCGTCCTTCGTCAGAGCGAAGCGGTGTCCTTTGTCACTTGTCAAAGCCAAGTGGAGCAGCTTCCTGAATTAACTAACAATCACTAATATTCACCTGTACCGCCAATCCACCTTCGCTGGTTTCCTTATATTTTGAAGTCATATCCTTAGCGGTTTCCCACATGGTTGCTACCACGGCATCAAGAGGGACTTTGGCTTTCGCAGGATCACTATGCAAGGCTATCTCACAAGCATTTATTGCCTTGATGGCGCCCATGGCATTTCGTTCAATGCACGGAATTTGAACAAGTCCGGCTATCGGATCGCATGTAAGGCCGAGATGGTGTTCCATGGCTATTTCGCTGGCCATCAAGCATTGATCAGGTGTTCCTCCCATTAATTCACATAACGCTCCGGCTGCCATGGAAGAGGATACTCCTATTTCTGCCTGACATCCACCCATAGCTGCTGAAATGGTTGCGCCTTTTTTGAAGATGCTGCCAATTTCGCTCGCGGTAAGCAAAAATTTCTTGATGTGCTCAAAACCGGCTTTATGATTTTCAATGACCAAGTAATACATCAAAACTGCCGGAATCACTCCTGCACTTCCGTTGGTAGGAGCAGTAACCACACGTCCTAAAGAGGCATTTACCTCATTTACGGCTAAGGCAAAACATGAAACCCATTTCAAAATCTGTCTGAAATAAACTTTTGTATTTCGAATAGCAGTGATCCACTCTTCGGCATTGGAATATTGTTTATCACCAATCAGATTTTTGTTCATATTAAACGCACGACGTGTAACGTTTAGTCCGCCGGGTAAGATTCCTTCAGTATGGCAGCCCACATACATGGAATCTAACATCACTTCCCAGATAGCTCGAAGTCCCTCGTCAATCTCTTCATCTGTGCGAAGAGAACGTTCATTTTCCAGAACAATCTCTGAGATGGTTTTCTGCTGAGCTCGACAATATGCGGAAAGTTCAGTCCCTTTTTCAATAGGATAGGGGAAATGAGAAAAGGCTTCCATTTTGATCTTCTCATTTTTCCGCTCTTCTTTTACCACAAATCCTCCGCCTATGGAATAGAAAGAATCTGAGGTGCTACTTCCATCATGAAATGAGGCAGTAAAAGTGATTCCGTTTGGATGAAAGTCCAGAAAATTCCGGTTGAATATGATTTGCTCTTTTGGATTAAAAGGAACGGGCAATTCAGAGTTTAGTATCAGCAAATAGTTCGCGTTTATGGCATCTACTTCTTTCTGAATATCATCAATAGGAAAAGTCTCAGGATCGAATCCGCAAAGACCAAGCATCACGGCAATATCTGTGGCATGCCCTTTGCCGGTGAGCGAAAGCGATCCGTATAAATCTACTTTCAGGCTTTTAATAAGGTGGAATTTGTGTGCTTCTTTTAATTCGTCGATCCAACGAAGAGCTGCACGCCAGGGTCCGAGGGTGTGAGAACTGGATGGACCAACACCGATAGACAACATGTCAAAAACACTAATACTTTCCATTTTAAATTTTTATGGGGCAACAAAGATAACAGAATACTACATTCTTTACCATATGAAGCGTGGGTGTAGAAAGATTGAAAAAGAAGGGAGAAAAAGCTCTTTACGAAGAAATAAATAAACTTAAAATTCCAGTTTTTTCTTCCGAAGTTCAAAATTCTGTCCTAAGTACACCTTCCGGACCATTTCATCCTCAGCGAGTTCTTCGGGAATTCCGTGTTTCAAAATACTTCCTTCAAACATCAAGTAAGTTCTATCGGTAATAGCCAGAGTTTCCTGCACGTTGTGGTCGGTGATAAGAATACCAATGTTCTTATTCTTCAGTTGCGCCACAATGCGCTGGATATCTTCTACAGCCACAGGATCTACACCGGCAAAAGGTTCATCAAGAAGAATAAAACTTGGGTCGGTGGCCAAAGCGCGCGCAATCTCTGTTCTACGTCTTTCGCCTCCACTTAGCAAGTCACCACGGTTTTTACGGATATGACCTAACCCGAACTCTTCAATAAGAGATTCCATTTTTGCATGTTGTTCTTTCTTGGATAGCTTGGTGAGTTGCAACACACTGAGAATATTATCCTCAATACTTAATTTTCGGAAAACCGATGCCTCCTGTGCCAGATATCCGATTCCATTTTGGGCTCTTTTGTACATCGGGTATTTGGTGATGTCTTTCCCGTCAAGGTAGATTTTTCCGCCATTGGGTTTTATTAGACCCACGATCATATAAAAGGAGGTGGTCTTCCCGGCACCGTTGGGTCCCAATAATCCAACAATTTCTCCTTTATTAACCTCTACAGATATTCCTTTTACAACATTTCTACCCTTGTAAGTCTTGATCAGATTCTCAGCTCTCAGTTTCATTTAAAATGGTTTTCGAAGATAAAGGTAACGGTTTTGCTCTAAAATTAGCTCAGGCATTTTCAAGAGCTTCCCAATATTCATAAGCCCGCCGAAGGTGCGGAATAACAATGGTGCCGCCAATAAGGAGTGAAACAGACATGGCTTCCACTACTTCTTCTTTGGATATGTTCAGCTTAAAACATTCTTCAAGGTGATACATTACGCAATCGTCACATCTTAAAACCAGCGAATTCCCTAACCCCAAGAGCTCTTTTGTTTTCTTTGAGAGTGCTCCCTCCCGATAAGCATTTGTATCCAGATTGAAGATTCGTTTAATTATTTTGTTGTTATCTGCCAATAATTTTTCATTCATTTTAGAACGGTAGGCATTAAATTCTTCAATTTTGTTGTGCTGCATTTTTCTTCTCTTTTTTTAGAACCATTTTAGAAATATAAATACTTGCTTCGTAGAGAATCAGTATCGGGATGGCCACGATTATTTGGCTGGCAACATCGGGCGGGGTGATGGCTGCCGAAAGTACAAGAATTATTACAATGGATATTTTTCGATACTTCTTAAGTCCCTCAGGAGTTACCAAACCTATTTTAGTCAGAATGAACATTATGATAGGCAGTTCAAAAATAATTCCGCTTGCCAAAACAGAGGTTCGAACAACGGAAATATAAGATTCTAAATCAAACTGATTTACTACCTCTTCACTTACCTGATAACCTCCCAGGAAATTGATGGAAAGCGGTGTTATCAGATAATATCCGAAAAGGACACCCAGGAAAAACAACAAGGAAGCCACTACTATAAATCCCCGACTTGATTTACGTTCGTTCTCTTTAAGTCCGGGGCTAATAAATTTCCAAAATTCATAAAGAACATACGGAAAAGCCAGAATTATGCCGGCATAGATAGAGGTCCATAGGTGTGTTGAAAACTGACTTGCCATTTTTAAAGCTTGGATTCCAAAGGGCATTTCCTGAAAACAGAACGAATCCATTCCCATGGTTTGAGAAAGTTTGCAAAACATGCGGTAAGTCCAGAAATCCGGCTTTACAGGTCCGAAAATGAGCGTGTCAAAAATAAATTTTTTGAAAATAAAAGCCACTACAGCCAGCACCAGGACAGCTATCGTAGACCGGATGAGATGCCATCGCAGTTCTTCCAGATGCGCCAGAAAAGACATTTGTTTTTCAGGATTGGGAGCTTTGGCTTGTTTTGTCATGTTTTTCAAGAAAGTTTGTTAAATAATGCCCTCACGGGTAAGGTTATGGATGTGAACAACCCCACAGTATTTCCCGTCTTCATGAGCCAGAAGTTGTGTAATTCCGTTGGCATCCATCATTTTCATTGCCTCCACTGCCATAGCATTATTATCTATCATCTTCGGATTTTTGGTCATAATGTCTTTGGCAGTGAGCGTGGGGAAATCTACTTCCTTAGTGAGCATCCGCCTTAAATCGCCATCTGTAATTATTCCTACAATTTTATCATGCTCCAGCACAGCAGTTACTCCCAGCATTTTCTCTGATATTTCAACGATGACTTTTTTCAAATCGGTATCCGGAGAAACCTGTGGTCGTGCATTGAGAGAAGTCAGGTCACTCACTCGCATATAAAGTTGTTTCCCTAAAGAGCCTCCGGGATGATAGCGCGCAAAGTCTTTATCTGAAAATCCGTGTAAATCCAAAAGACACATTGCCAAGGCATCGCCAATAACAAGCTGTGCCGTGGTACTTGAGGTAGGAGCAAGATTATTTGGACAAGCCTCTTTTTCCACAAAAGCATTCAGCACAAAATCGGCTTGTGTTCCCAGGAATGAGTTCGGATTACCTGTAATGGCTATCAGCGTGTTTCCGGCAGCTTTAATAAGAGGTACCAGAACTTTAATTTCAGGAGTATTTCCGCTTTTTGAAATACAAATTACAATGTCTTCGTCTTGAATGGTTCCTAAATCTCCATGGATGGCATCAGCAGCATGCATAAAAATTGAGGGTGTCCCCGTGGAATTGAGAGTAGCTACAATTTTAGTCGCTATATTTGCGCTCTTTCCAATCCCCGTAATAACTACTCTTCCGGTAGAATTAAAAATGGAAATAACAGCGCTCGCAAATTCGTCATCTACAAATTCTTTTAAACCCGCAATTGCTTTGCTCTCTGTTTCTATTGTAGCTTTGGCAAGACTAATTATTTCTGTGTTTGTTTTCAATTTTTTAAAAGTAAGAAAGTTTGGGATTGAATCAAGTTTTAGTATATTTAAAAATGGAAAAAATTAAATTCCTATTTTCTAATTCGGCTATGACAGTAGCATCAAAAACCGGTGCAAAATTACAATTGTTGACTGCTATAAACAATGTTGTACAGGTTTAAAAAATTAAATCTCATTAATATTTTGACAGAAGTGATAGAAAATGATTTGTATGCAGCCTTAAAAAAGTATTTTGGATTTAGTAGATTCAAAGGACTGCAGGAAGAGGTTGTAAAGAGTGTATTGCGTGGTGAAAACACCTTTGTTATTATGCCTACGGGCGGGGGAAAATCTTTGTGTTATCAGTTGCCGGCTTTAATGAAAGAAGGAACTGCCATAGTGGTGTCTCCGCTTATCGCACTAATGAAAAATCAAGTAGATGCTTTGCGTGCGTTATCTTCTGAAGAAGGAATTGCTCATGTATTAAATTCATCTTTAAATAAAACAGAAGTTCGCACCGTAAAAGATGATATTGAGCGGGGCGTCACAAAACTTCTCTATGTGGCTCCCGAATCCCTGACGAAAGACGAATATGTAGAATTTCTTCAAAAACAGAAGATTTCTTTTATGGCTATCGATGAGGCGCATTGTATCAGTGAATGGGGCCACGATTTTAGACCGGAATACCGGAATTTAAAGAGTATCATAGAACGTATCGGAAAAGACATCCCGATTATCGGTCTAACAGCAACGGCAACCCCAAAAGTTCAGGAAGATATTCTGAAAAACCTGGCTATGCCAAATGCCAATACGTTTAAGGCATCTTTTAACCGCCCGAATCTGTATTATGAAATAAGACCCAAGACCAAAAATATAGATTCTGACATTACACGGTTTGTGAAACAGAATTCCGGAAAAAGCGGAATTATCTACTGCTTGAGCCGAAAGAGAGTGGAAGAACTCGCACAGATACTACAGGTAAACGGCATTAAAGCTGTTCCTTATCATGCCGGACTTGATGCCAAAACCCGAGTAAAACATCAAGACATGTTTTTAATGGAAGATGTGGATGTGGTGGTCGCAACAATTGCCTTTGGAATGGGTATTGACAAGCCTGATGTTCGGTTTGTGATTCACAATGACATCCCAAAATCCATTGAAAGTTATTACCAAGAAACCGGACGAGCCGGTAGGGATGGGGGAGAAGGGCATTGCCTAGCTTTCTATAGCTACAAAGATGTTGAAAAACTCGAAAAATTTATGAGCGGTAAACCTGTAGCCGAGCAAGAAATAGGACAAGCACTGCTGCAAGAAATAGTTGCTTATGCAGAAACATCCATTTCACGACGAAAGTTTATTCTTCATTATTTTGGAGAAGATTTTGATAACGAAACAGGCGAAGGAGGGATGATGGATGATAACATGAGACATCCTAAGAAGAAACACGAAGCAAAAGATGACGCAGTGAAATTGCTCCAAACGGTTGCAAAGACAAACGAACAATACAAATCCAAGGAAATTGTAAATGTGCTCGTGGGAAAAACAAACGCATTGATTAAATCTCATCGCACAGATACACAGCCCTTTTTTGGAGGGGGGAAAGAAAAAGAATCTTCTTATTGGATGGCTCTTTTAAGGCAACTTCTTGTGAATGATTATCTTAAAAAAGAAATTGAAACCTATGGAATTATTCACCTTACCCAAAAAGGAAAAGATTTTATAGATGCGCCAACTTCTTTTATGATGACTGAAGATCATTCTTTTGAAGAAAGTGATGCAGACAAAGGAGAAAGTGGAATGAAAACAGAAGAGGTTGTAGATGAAAACCTCTTTAAGCTTCTAAAAAAAGAACTGAAAAAACAAGCAGACATGCTAAACCTTCCTCCATATGTTATTTTTCAGGAACCTTCCCTACAGGATATGGCCCTTAAATATCCCATCACTTTGGAGGAATTAGCCAATGTTCACGGAGTAGGTGAAGGAAAAGCCAAAAAATATGGAAAGCCGTTTCTAAAGTTGATCGAATCTTATGTGGAAGAAAATGACATTATTCGGCCGGAGGATTTCGTGGTTCGTTCTACAGGAAGCAATAGTGCTTTGAAACTATATATCATCCAGAACGTAGATCGAAAATTGTCTCTTCCTGATATTGCAGAGGCAAAGGGAATGGAAATGGCTGAGTTTATAAAAGAAATGGAATCTATTGTGTATAGCGGAACGAAGTTGAATATCAGTTACTGGATTGACGAGATTCTGGATGAAGACGATCAAGAGGAATTGCACGATTACTTCTTGGAAGCTGAGTCAGATAAAATTGAGGAAGCACTCAATGAATTTGACGGTGATTATGAGGAAGAAGAATTAAGGTTGTATCGCATCAAATTCATCAGTGAAGTGGCAAACTAAAATGACCGGAGCGGCTAAGCCGCTCTTTTTTTATAACTTAACTTGGTAAATTCCTTTGTTATTTTGCTCCAAGACTGTCCCGTCTGCAGTAATTTCTTTCTCCGACAGAATTGTACAGCATTTTTCTTCTTGTTCATCAATGCGAAATGCCAAGGTGAACAACTGCCGGTTTTCCATAAAAAAAACATACTCATCTTTAGGAAGCTGATGATCAAAAGGACCCAAAATAATTTGATATTGAAGGTCGTGCCATAGAAAGTCTACTACTTCATCATGGTTTTTGATTTTCAAATTTTTTCTGTGAAATGTTCCATTCTTGAAAAGATTTTCTCCGGTGTTTTTATCAACTAAAACAATTTTGACAAGCACCGGGCCCTCACTACAGTCAAAATCACAAGGATCTACACCACAAGATACACCAAGGAAGGAAAGCAGAATTAAAACAATTTTTCTCATGGAATTAATTATTGAAGGATTTTTTTATGCGACTTAACTGTCTTTTTGTGTCACGCTCCTTCAGTGTTTCTCGTTTATCATATTGTTTTTTCCCTCGCGCAAGAGCTATTTGAAGTTTGGCCAAACCTTTTTCATTGGTGTAAAGTAAAAGAGGAACAATAGTCAGCCCAACATTTTTCACTTCCTTCTCAAGTTTTTTCAGTTCACGACGTGTAAGGAGTAGTTTTCGCTCACTTTTTGGGTTGTGAGAATAACTATTACTATGACTATACTCTTGGATTGTCATGTTGATTACAAACAACTCACCGTTGCTAAATTCACAGAAGCTTTCCGCAATGGAGGCTTTTCCTTCGCGAATGGCCTTGATTTCTGTGCCACGTAAAACAATCCCTGCGTTATAGGTGTCTAAAATTTCATATTCAAACCGTGCTCGACGGTTTTTAATACGTACGTCTTTCTGTATTGCCATAGCTTGCAAAATTAGAATAAAATTCCTTGAAGGAAAGAGACGAGAGGAGTTTCATTTTTAAAATGAAGATGAAAACTTTTTAAATTCGTATTATTAGTGAAGAATATAGGTTATTTATAAAAACGTTATAATTATTTAGTAAATCCATAACGCCTTAAGCAAAGAGGAGGTCTTATCTTTGAGATATATAAATAACTATAATAAAACTAAAGCTATGAACGAAGATCAGTTTAAAGGAAAATGGAACCAAATTAAAGGAAAGTTTAAGCAAAAATATGCCGAGTTGACTGATGACGATCTAAAATACGCTGAAGGAAAATCAGATGAATTATTAGGCCGTCTTCAAGAAAAAACCGGTAAAACCAAAGAGCAGTTGAAAGATGAAATTGACAAATGGTAATTGGTTAAACTTTCTTTTATAAATCGCAAAACCCGCCCACCGGCGGGTTTTGTATTTTTAGGAGTCTTTTTAATCAATTAAAAAATACTCTCCTCTTTCATGGCTTTACTTCAAAATACGAGCGTTTGACAATGTTATCTCACAATAGGGCTCATCTTTAGAAAACAACAGGCTATGAAGGAATAATGAAAAAGCGCTTGCCAGAGGATTTTGACAAGCGCTCTACGCAGATTTAATTCTTCTGAAGATCAGGAAGCCATATCTTCCTGATTTCTAAAGACTAACTTATCATTAAAACTATCCAAAAGAATAATACTGTCTGTTGTTATTGCCCCTGATAGTAACTGTTTAGAGAGTTCGTTCAACACTTCTCTTTGGATAACTCGTTTTACCGGTCTGGCTCCAAAACTTGGATCAAATCCTTTGGAAGCGAGATATTGCAAGGCTTCATCGGTGGCATCCAGAACAATGTGTTGTTGGCTTAGCATGCGACTTACGTTTTTCACCTGAAGTTTTACAATCTCCAAGATTTCATTTTTAGAAAGCGGAGTGAACATGATAATGTCATCGATTCTGTTCAAAAATTCGGGTCTCACGGTCTGTCGAAGCAGCGCAAGAACTTCTATTTTCGCACCCTCCATAGCGGTTTCCGGATCGGGAACCGACTCAAAGCGTTCTTGAATCAATTGACTTCCCATATTGCTGGTCATTATAATAATCGTGTTCTTGAAGTCAGCCAACCTACCTTTATTATCTGTTAATCGACCTTCATCTAAAACTTGAAGCAAAATATTAAAAGTGTCGGGATGCGCTTTTTCAATTTCGTCTAAAAGAACGACGCTGTACGGTTTTCTTCGGACGGCTTCTGTCAATTGCCCGCCTTCCTCATAACCGATATATCCGGGAGGAGCACCTACTAAACGACTCACGCTGTGTCTTTCCTGATATTCGCTCATATCAATGCGCGTCATGGCATTTTCATCATCAAAAAGATATTCGGCCAGAGCTTTTGCAAGTTCAGTTTTACCAACCCCTGTAGTACCAAGAAAGAGGAAGCTTCCAATAGGACGTTTTGGATCTTGAAGCCCTGCACGACTCCTCCGAATGGCATCACTCACAGCTTCTATAGCCTCGCGCTGTCCCACAACTCGCTGCTGAAGGTGTTCTTCAAGATTCAAAAGTTTTTCACGGTCACTTTGCATCATCTTGGTAACCGGAATTCCGGTCCATTTTGCTACAACTTCTGCTATGTCTTCCCGAGTTACCTCTTCCTTGATCAAAGAAGAGCTATTCTGTTTTTCAGCAAGTTGGGTTTCCAATTCAGACAGCTGTTTTTGAGCCTCTTTGATTTTGCCATAGCGCAATTCGGCCACACGTCCGAAATCTCCATCACGTTCGGCTCGTTCAGCTTCTGTTTTATAATCTTCAATCTGTTGTTTTAAACTCTGTACATTCTCTACAACCTCTTTTTCACTTTGCCAGCGTGCATTCAGTTCGTTTCGTTCTTCCTTTAAATTTCCTAATTCCAGTTGGAGCGATTTGAGTTTGTTTTCATCATTCTCACGTTTAATAGCTTCAATCTCAATTTCAAGTTGCATGATTTTTCTGTCAAGCACATCAAGCTCTTCCGGTTTAGAATTTATTTCCATCCGCAATTTGGAAGCAGCTTCGTCCATGAGATCTATCGCCTTATCCGGCAGAAATCTGTTGGTAATATACCTTTCAGACAGTTCAACTGCGGCAATGATAGCTTCGTCTTTAATCCGAACTTTATGATGGGTTTCATATTTCTCTTTTATTCCTCTTAAAATTGAAATGGCGCTTTCTGTATCGGGTTCGTCAACCATCACCAGTTGGAAACGACGCTCAAGAGCCTTGTCTTTTTCAAAATATTTCTGATACTCATCAAGTGTGGTGGCACCAATAGCTCTCAACTCTCCCCGAGCTAAGGCCGGTTTTAAAATATTGGCGGCGTCCATAGCGCCCTGACCTCCTCCGGCGCCCACCAGAGTATGAATCTCATCAATGAAAAGTACAATGTCCCCCTCACTTGAGGTCACTTCTTTAATAACAGCTTTTAAACGTTCTTCAAATTCTCCTTTATATTTTGCACCGGCAATTAGAGCACCCATATCAAGAGAATAAATTTCTTTGGTTCTCAAATTTTCGGGAACATCTCCATCTACAATACGATGTGCTAAACCCTCTGCTATAGCGGTTTTCCCTGTTCCGGGCTCACCCACAAGCATGGGATTATTCTTAGTTCTTCTGGAAAGAATTTGAAGAATACGGCGGATTTCTTCATCTCTGCCAATCACCGGATCCAATTTCCCTTCTCGAGCAAGCTGGTTAAGGTTGTTAGCATATTTATTTAGAGAGTTATATGTTTCTTCCGCGCTTTGGGAAGTGACACGTTCTCCACCGCGAAGCTCTTGAATGGCAGCCTTCATGTCTTTTTCCGTTACTCCTTGATCTTTTAAACTTTGAGATATGGCACTTTTTGATTGGAGTATGGCCAGAAGAATATGTTCTATGGAAACAAATTCGTCTTTCATTTTTTGAGCAATCGATGATGCTTCCGTTAAGGTTCTGCTCGCCTCACGCGAAAGCATTAATTCGCCGCCGGAGACCTTTGGAAAACTCTGAATTTGCCGATCAAGAATCTGCTGAAGAACGGCAAGATTCACATTAAGCTTCTTTAACAAAAAAGGAGTGGCGTTCTCATCTACTTCCAGAATTCCTTTTAAAATATGTTCATTTTCAATTTGTTGCTGCCCCATCCCTTGTGCAATTTGTTGTGCACGCTGAATAGCTTCCTGGCTTTTAATAGTGAAATTATTTAAGTTCATATTTCTTTCTAAATTTTGATGATTCTTTTTTATTTTTTTCTGATAATCCTTAAGACAAATGTGAAGCCATTTTAAAATTAAGTCATTTTGTCCAAAAATCTTGAGGATCATCAGACATTATGACAGTTTTAACAGGTGGTTTTTTATAAAAACTTTTGGTATGGTTTCCCATTAAAGCATGTAGCTTTGAGAAAAAGAAAAAATTATGAGCTTTTTCAGTAAATTCAAATCTGCCAGAGATATTGCAAAGGAGGCTATAGTAGAAATACCTTGGCACATTATTTCGGATGAACGAATGCTTGATGAAATTATTGAAGAATCGGAAAAAGTGCCGGTTCTTATTTTTAAGCATTCCACAAGATGTGGGATAAGCCGAGCGGTGCTCAAAATTTTCGAAAGGAATTATAAGCTAAATGAAGACCAGTTAAAATTATATTTTTTGGATCTTCTTCAGTATCGTGATATTTCCAACCGGATTGCCAGTAGATTTGGGGTGCAGCACGAGAGCCCGCAGATCCTGATTATTAAAGGAGGAAAATCGATTTATGACACGTCTCACCACTCTATAGATGCGGACGAAGTAGCTAAAATTGTGGGATAAAAAAATCACCTGAGGTTTTGCCTGAGGTGATTTTAATTTTTCTTGCTGCGGAAAGTTATTCCTTCCAATCCAATGCAGGGAGCAGTTTGGATCTGCATTCTCCAAACCCGATGCGCACATTGTCTTTGGTGCAATAGCCTTTGAAAATCACAGTGTCATTGTCTTCAATAAATTTCCTTTCGGATCCGTTGGCCATTTTTATTGGTTTTTCTCCTCTCCAAGCAAGTTCGAGCATTGATCCGTATGAATCGGGTGTTGGACCTGAAATTGTACCACTTCCCATCATATCTCCACTATTTACATTACATCCGTTGATGGTGTGATGTGCCAATTGCTGGCTCATGTTCCAATAAAGATATTTGAAATTTGAAGTACAAATTTTTTGCTCTTCTTCATTTTCGGGTTGTAAAAATACCTCCAGCCTGATGTCATAGCTCTTTTTCCCTTTGGATTTCAAATAGGGCAGCACCTCTTTTTCAAGTTTCGGTCCCTCTACCTTAAAGGGCTGAAGCGCATCCAGCGTCACAATCCAAGGGGAAATCGAGGAGGCGAAGTTCTTGGCAAGAAAGGGTCCAAGAGGAACATATTCCCATCGTTGAATATCACGTGCGCTCCAGTCATTAAACAGAACCAGTCCAAAGATATAATCTTCCGCCTCATTTACAGGAATACGTTCTCCAAGAGCGTTGGCGTCAGTCGTTATAAACGCCATTTCCAGTTCAAAATCCACTTGTTTAGAAGGTCCGAAAACCGGATTTTCTGCTCCTTGAGGCAGCGTTTGCCCCAGAGGGCGTCTCACATTAATTCCGCTGGGAACAATAGACGAGCTGCGTCCATGATAGCCTACCGGAATGTGTAGCCAATTCGGCATCAAAGCGTTTTCTTTCCCTCGGAACATGGTCCCTACATTAGTTGCATGTTCTTTACTCGAATAAAAATCGGTATAGTCTCCAATATGAACCGGCAGTTGCATTTCTACCTGGTCAATATCAAAAAGCACGGCTTTACGATGATCTTCGTTATCCCGAAGTTTCGGATTTCCTTTATCAAAAATCTCTGCCAAACGGTTTCGAACTTGTCTCCAGGTTTTTCTGCCGGCACTAATAAAATCATTCAATGTATCCTGGAGGAAAATATCGTCGGTCAGATCGATTTTATCAAAGTAGCCGAGCTGGTGAAGTGCTGCCAAATCGATAGCATAATCTCCAATGCGTGTACCAATGGTCACCACATCATCCGCTGTTAAAAATACTCCGAAAGGAAGATTTTGAATGGGAAAATCGGAATCAGCAGCTACAGGAAGCCACGATTTCCTTTCAGGGTCATTGGCTGTAATCTTTATCATTTTTTTCTATGTTGTTTTTTGTTGGTTAGTTCCGCTCTGGAACTATTTTCTTACCAATTTTGTTAGTAAAAATGTCCACCAAATATATATATTTCATGATAGTTCCCGAATGGAATTGCTATTTTTGGAATTATTTAATATTTAAGAAAAATGATAAAACGCGACGAACAAATTTTTGAGTTGATTGAGGACGAAAAACAACGTCAAACCAATGGCTTGGAATTAATTGCTTCTGAAAACTTTGTAAGTGATCAGGTAATGCAGGCCGCAGGCTCTATACTTACTAATAAATATGCTGAGGGTTATCCCGGAAGACGCTATTATGGCGGATGTGAAATAGTGGATGAAGTGGAACAATTGGCCATAGATCGAGCTAAAACTTTATTTGGTGCAGAATATGTCAACGTGCAGCCTCACAGCGGATCTCAAGCAAACACAGCAGTTTTTGCAGCATGTCTTGAACCAGGAGATAAATTTCTAGGTTTTGATCTCTCTCACGGAGGCCACTTAACCCACGGGTCTCCCGTAAATTTTTCGGGAAGATTATACAATCCGGTTTTTTATGGCGTGGATAAAGAAACAGGATTAATTGATTATGATCAGGTTGAAACAATCGCAAAAAAGGAAAAACCAAAAATGATCATTGCCGGTGCATCTGCATATTCACGTGAAATCGATTACAAAAAGTTCAGAGAGATTGCAGATAAAGTAGGAGCCATTCTGTTTGCAGATATTGCGCACCCTGCAGGATTAATTGCAAAAGGAATTCTTTCCGATCCGGTGCCTCATTGCCACGTAATTACTACAACAACGCATAAAACTCTTCGAGGACCACGAGGCGGAATGATTTTAATGGGTGAAGATTTTGACAATCCATTCGGAATCAAATTGAAAAACGGTAGCTTGAGAAAAATGAGCAGCCTGCTAGACAGCGGTATTTTTCCCGGAAACCAAGGCGGACCTTTGATGCACATTATTGCTGCCAAGGCTGTTGCTTTTGGTGAGGCACTTACAGATGATTTCCTCCATTATATGGTTCAGGTGAAAAAGAATGCAGCAGTTTTGGCACAACATTTTATGGATATGGGATACGGGATTATCTCTGGTGGAACAGACAATCACTTGATGTTAATAGATTTACGCAATAAAAACATTACCGGGAAGGAAGCGGAAGATGCCTTAGGAAAAGCTGAAATCACCGTAAATAAAAATATGGTTCCCTTTGACGATAAGTCGCCTTTTGTAACCAGCGGAATTAGAATTGGAACGCCGGCAGTTACCACTCGTGGGCTGGTGGAAGAAGACATGAAAAAAATTGCGACCCTTATTGATACTGCCCTCACATATCATCAGGATGAAGAAAAACTTGAAGAAGTAGCAGAACAAGTTGTGGAATTAATGTCATCCAGACCATTATTTAAAAATTAAACCAATGAAGATTACGGAAACTGACAAGAAGTTTATCAAACGCGCTATCGAGCTCTCAGAACAAGGTTTAGGTGCCAATGCCGGAGGTCCATTTGGAGCAATCGTGGTGAAAGACGGTCAAATTATTGCTGAAGGATATAATAAAGTTACTTCTACCAATGATCCCACAGCCCACGCCGAAATGGTAGCCATTCGAGAGGCTTGCAAAAAACTGAATTCTTTTCAGCTTGACGGATGTGTAATTTATACCTCGTGCGAACCATGCCCTATGTGCCTTGGTGCCATCTACTGGGCAAGACCTGATGCTGTTTATTACGCCTGTACAAAAGAAGACGCAGCACAAATTGGGTTTGACGACCAGTTCATCTATGAAGAACTGGATGCAGCTATGGATGATCGTAAAATTCGATTTATTAATTTACAACGAGAAGAAGGAAATAAAGTTTTCCGCCTGTGGGAAGAAAAAGAGGATAAAACAGAATATTGAGAGTGTGAAGAGTTTGAGGCTGAAGGGCCACTTTTCCTGAAAAGTGAAATTTTAATTTCTGAAACTTCTACTTCCTATAAAATTTAGAATCCCTTAAAGAATGCGTTTCTTTAAGGGATTCTAAATTTGAAAAGAGTTAATTATCGCGATTCTGTCTGAAAGTGAATGAAGTCTTTATATCAATTTCGGAAACTTCTCCGGATTGGTCTCGTGCATTATGCTATAAACCTTTTCATAGACATCTTCAACCGATGGTTTTGTAAAATAATCACCGTCAGTTCCATAAGGTGGTCGATGTTCTTTCGCGGTTAAGGTCTGAGGTTTGCTATCTAGATATTGATAACCTCCCTGCACTTCTACAATATGATTTAGAATATAGGCTGAGGCCCCTCCGGGAACGTCTTCGTCAATAACTAAAAGACGGTTTGTCTTCTTCACGCTTTCCAATATTTCATGATTTATGTCCAGAGGTAATAGACTCTGTACATCAATGATTTCTGCATGAATATCTGCCTGTATAAGCTCTTTGGCGGCTTCTTCCACTATTCTCAATGTGCTTCCGTAACTTACCAGAGTGATATCAGTTCCCTCTTTTATAGTTTCTATCACCCCAATAGGTGTTCTGAGTTGCCCCAAATTGTTTGGCATTTTTTCTTTGAGACGGTATCCGTTTAAACATTCAATTATTAATCCGGGCTCATCGGTTTCCAGAAGCGTATTATAAAATCCTGCTGCTTTGGTCATATTTCTGGGCACCAAAATGTACATTCCGCGCAATAAATGAATTAATCCGCCCATTTGAGATCCACTGTGCCAGATTCCTTCCAATCGGTGTCCGCGTGTTCGAACAATCAGTGGTGCTTTTTGTTTTCCGCTGGTGCGGTATCTCACTGTCACCAGATCGTCGCTCATAATTTGAAGCGCGTATAAAATATAATCCAGATACTGAATTTCTGCAATTGGTCTGAGACCCCGCATAGACATCCCGATTCCTTGACCGAGAATAGTTGCTTCACGAATTCCGGCATCAGCTACACGAAGTTCTCCGTATTTCTGCTGCAGGCCTTCGAGTCCTTGATTCACATCGCCAATATTTCCCGAATCTTCTCCAAAAATGAGTACATCCGGATGATTTTCAAGTATGGCATCAAAATTATCTCTCAGCACTACACGGCCATCCACTTCTTCGGCATTGGCATCATAAGTGGGGGGCACTTCTTTTATTGAAGTTGCATTTTCTTTGGCTTCGGAATAAAGATGCGCACTGTATTTGGGTTGAATGATTTCGAAATAATTTCGGATCCAATCTTGAAGTTGTCTTTTCTCTGATGAGTCTTCCTTTATTACAAATCGCAAAGCTTTTCTTGCCGCTGAGAGTATTTCTTTCCGAATGGGTTCTTTTTCAGCAGCAAGAGAAGTTCTGATTTGATCGATAAAATTCCTATTGCCACTGCTCTCTGCCAGATTTGATAAAAGAACCAAAACTTCGTCACGTTCTTTTTTTTGAGGGGCAAGGAAAGCATTCCACGCAGCTGTTTTTCCTTCACGCACTTGTTTCTTGATGTCTGATTCTAGTGCCGTGAGTTCTTCATCAGTGGCAATATTGGCGCTGATCATCCAAGCTCTCATTTTCAGATTACAATCGTATTCGCGTTCCCAATCTAAACGCTCGGGACTTTTATATCTTTCGTGAGATCCGCTGGTGCTGTGACCCTGAGGCTGTGTCAATTCGACCACATGAATAAGAACAGGCACATGTTCTTCTCGCGCAATAACAGATGCTCTTTCATAGGCATCAATTAATTCGGGATAATCCCATCCATTGACTTTTATGATTTCATAACCTTTTTCTGTATCTGTTCGTTGGAACCCTTTAAGGATTTCCGAAATATTTTCTTTCGTAGTCTGGTGTCTGGCATGAACGGAGATACCGTATTCATCATCCCATACGCTGATCACCATGGGTACTTGGAGAACTCCGGCAGCATTAATAGTTTCCCAGAATAATCCTTCGCTTGTACTTGCATTTCCAATTGTTCCCCATGCAACTTCATTTCCGTTTATCGAAAAATTGGTCTTATTGTGGATTCCTTTAACATTTCTGAAAATTTTTGAGGCCTGTGCCAGTCCTAACAATCGAGGCATTTGTCCGGCAGTAGGGGAGATATCTGAGCTACTGTTTTTGAGCTGAGTGAGGTTCTTCCAGCTTCCGTCGTCATTCAAAGTGTGCGTGGCAAAATGTCCACCCATCTGCCTTCCGGCGCTCATAGGGTCGGCAGTAATATCCGTATGTGCATACAAACCGGCAAAAAACTGCTCAATGGTAAGTTGGCCAATAGCCATCATGAATGTCTGATCCCGATAATATCCGCTGCGCCAGTCTCCATTTTTGAAAGCCTTTGCCCAAGCTAGTTGAGGAACTTCTTTTCCATCTCCGAATATTCCAAATTTTGCTTTTCCGGTCAATACTTCACGGCGGCCTAAAAGACTACATTCCCGACTTGTAACGGCTATTTTGTAATCTTGTAAAACAGTTTCTTTAAAATCTTCAAAAGAAATTTCCTGTGTAGTCTTTTCGTTTGTCTGCATTAGTATCGAATTTGAATATTTGCAAAAATAATTAAAACAGGTGTTTTTTGCACATTAATTTGTTTGCGCAATATATTGAATTTGCTCTTCAAATGTGATGACATTCCCCCCAAATTGTTAATACCAACGACGGGTAAATAATTTGAAGAGCGTTTCGGGACTTAGAGTTATTATAAAACGAATTTGCTGTTCATAATTCGGCAGCGATGGTTCAAAACCAAGAGAAGAATATAGGGGGAAATAAAGTTCAAAATAATCTGCCACCAGACTCAGCCTGATGCCGGAATCAAAAACAGCCTGTGTTGAGTGGTTTCGGTTATGAACCAAGCCTGCATCACCATAAAGAAAAACCCATCTCCATATATTGGTGCTCGCATTAACGGTGGTCATCCAACTATTGGCGAAAGCCGGTTCTAATTTTGATTTAAATCCTCCTTCAGCAATGATCAATTGTTGACTAAAAAGTCCTTCGGTTTCACTTCTACCATAATACTTATAATCAAACATATAGTCACTTGGTCTATCCAGAGCAAAGCTGAAGAAGTTATCGCCGCGTCGCGTATCATTAAAAAGAAACACACCGCCAAAAAATCTAAGATTCAATTGTCTGTTATTCAGAAAAAGCTTTCGATACTCAAGTTGAAACGAAAGTTTGCTGAAACGGGAGGAAATTTGATAATCCACAGCAGTACGCCAATAATCTATGAGGTTTTGATCGGAATAAACATACTGGAAATTGAAGACATCATAGTTTGGGTAGCGGACTTCCACATTTTCGCTTCGATCCCGATGCACATTTACCGTTCTTAAGGAAATATACTGCCTTTCATTCTGTCTCAGATCTGAAGGTCTGAAAGTGAGTGTCATAAAAGGAGAGAAGCGTTTGTAGAACAGATCATAATTGTATGAAAAGTATTTACCTGAAAAGCCATAGCGCACTGAAAAAAGTTTGCCTTCATCAGGGAAATGATTATAAATGATATTTCCACCTCCAACCATAGTTTTTGAACGTAAACCATAAAAAGGATGAATGGAATATTCCAGATTCTTGGGCAACAGGTTTTTGTTATGGATATCTACTCCAAGAGAAAGACCGTCATAGAGATTATATTCAAAAACAGGAATGAAAAAGAGCTGATTGTATTTAGGATCTTCTATATCGCGGAAGAGTCGTGGCTGAAAAGGTTTATTTAGGAAGGTTTTGACACGCCGAAAATTATTTCGCTTGTTAATTTCGGGGACGGTTCCATTATAATTTAAGGCCACACGAGTGACGTTCTCTGAGGGAATTGTAATTGTGGTAATGCTGTCAAAGGGCTGTGTCCAAGTTTTGGAAACCACATTTCTTCCATTCAGACCAAATACCGAGACCGGAAGTTTTTGACCATAACGATTTATGAGGGTCAGATGGAGTGAATCTCCTTTTTCCTTGACTTGCTTTATCTCAAAATCAATCGGTTTTTTTAAATGTGCATAATCACGAAAGAACCATTCGGATTCTTTCAAAGCTATGGATTTTACCCTGTCTTCCAGCTCAGAGGGATTGGTCAGTTGAAGTTTATTCTCTTCAAAAAAGTTTTTAATGGCGCTTTCTAAGGATTCTCTTCCTATATATTCCGCCAAGTAGTTGAAACCCAGTGCTCCGAAATAGGCATTGGCGATATTTAGATTAAATTTTAGAAGCGAATCTCTTTCCGTAATTAAAGGCTG
This sequence comes from Flavobacteriaceae bacterium, assembly GCA_035654795.1. Taxonomy (GTDB): domain Bacteria; phylum Bacteroidota; class Bacteroidia; order Flavobacteriales; family Flavobacteriaceae; genus JAAYLC01. The sequence continues at coordinate 4,008 of DASRWC010000081.1, read as the reverse complement.
TTGCAGATTATTTCGCGCCATATTCATATAAAGAAATTCATATTGATCATTAAAATCAAGAGTGGACGCATGAGACCATTGCAGTAACCACCACTCACTCAAACTTCCGGCCAGTTTAGTATCGGGATAATAAGTTTCTACATATAGCATCATCAGATAAATCTGAAGAGCATCCCGGAGCCAATAATCTTTCCTGGGATCCAGAATAAGAGAATTTTGAAGGTATTGTTTGGTAATGGATTTCAGCTGCTCTAAATCGTATTCAAACCCATCGGGAAAAGGGCTAATGAAACTTGGCAAGAGGTTTAGTCCATAAACAGGTTGCCTGCGATACTCTTGATCGCTCACAACCATCTTCTCAAAAGGATAGGGACCCAATTTTTCCTCTAAAAACTGCAAAATCCGCTCTATAAAAATACCTCTTAATGGACCGGAGAGACGAGGATTGTTTAAATTAGTGCTAAATGTGATTCTGTTACTTTTGAACGACTGGAAGGTGTTTTCTTTTTCGATATAAAGAGTGAGATCGCTTCTTTTTTTCCCTTGCAAATAATAGGTTACGGAAGTTCCTGAGGTAGTCTTATTAGAAATATTTAAATCGGAGGTTAACCTATATTCTTCAGGAATGGTAAAACGAACATCAAACTCAGAAGGAAGTATGAACGGATCATCAATATTTTTATTTGAGAACACCTTCCATTTTCCGTCAAATACCGCCGGCAGTATGAGCCAGTGTTTTAAATAGTAATCTTTGTTTTTCGTAACACCGAATCGAGTGAATTTTGCATCGGGAATTTTGATAGTATAATTAAGAAAGAGCGAAATTTCTTGATTAGGTAGCAGGTCTTGGGGCAGGACTACTCGAATAATATCGGCGGCATCAGGGCGATCCCAAGTTAGTTCATTATTTTCTGAAACTATGGTATGAATATCTGTCCTACCGCGATCATCATCTTTTTCAAAATGGAAACCACTGCTAAAATTCTCTGCAAATCTCTTTGCGAGAGGAGTAGTTTTGGAAGAAAAACTATTGTTCCAATCAAAAAGGAAGATCTCTTTTAAAGATTCATCAGAAGTGTTGTGAAACACGATTTCTTGGCGGATGAAAACAAAATCCTCTTTCGCATCCAGGTTTGCTTCAACATTAATTTTTTGTTGTGCCGAAACATTCCAGACGAGAAAGAGGAGGAGGATATTTAAAACCCGTTTTCCGATCAAGAGGATTTAAGAAATTTTAAAGTAGGGGTATTAGGAATGTTGGATTTTATGTAATAGATGCCGTTGGATAAAGACGAGACATCAATGGCAATTTCATCTATTTTATGGGTAGAGCTTTCCAATATTTTTTGTCCTAACACATTGTAGATCGTAAATCTCAATGTTTGACTGAAATTCATGTTGACAGAAATTTGCAAATTTTCTCTCACAAGAGAAGAACGTAACTTAAATGGCTGAGCCGACTCAAAAGTGAAATTTTCTGTGTTTAAAATCGTTTTATTCGTTGTCATTTCCATAACTACCGGTAGGTGATCGCTCATCCAGTACAAGTCATCTCTGGTTTCTTGGTTGTAGAATCCGTCACACTCGGGATCGTTGATACTTTTTTTGTAGCAATTTCCGTTGTTTCCAAAAGACAAGTAGCTGTTGGGAACATATTTTAATTTTTCATTGGTTCTGATGTTAGAAGACATCATAATGAAATCAAATCTATCATCCATTCCTGCTCCTGCGCCGCCACCAAATCCGGTAGAACTTATTCTGGTGCTCTGGGTATGCACATCCATAAAGTTTCTGTTTTCGTGCCAATTTCCTTCTCGTTGTGCGGGGTCTTCCAGCGGGATATTATTTGTAGGATCTATCATTCTTTGATATGCCGGTTCTGAAAAATTATACAAATTAAAGTCTCCTGAAAATAATACGAATGATGTAGGATCTAAGGTTTCAGTTTTGGCTATAAACGCCTCTACCATTTCCAATCTTGCTTGTCGGTTGGCCGGACCTTGACTGGATTTCAGATGCGTCACAAAAACGTGAAGATGTATAGGATCTGTGGCGGCATCAGCTGTGTTCATCTTTAGATCATAATAATTGATATCTCTCACGGCTGTGGGAATCGCTTCTGAATATTCCAGATTAAACTTTTTTCTTTTGAAATAAATCAGTTGCTGGTGATCAAAATCTCCGGAAGCACTTGGAATGAAGGGAGCCATTGCATAGGAGTTTCCGGTACTGTTTAAGGAATTTAGAATAAGTTCGGCACCTGCCTCAGATTCCAATTCGCTTACCATTAAAATATCCGGATCTATTTGATCTACAATTCTCTTTAAAATCACTTCCCGATTTTGAATGCGTGCAGATGGAAAATCCCATAGGTTGTAAAACATCGTCCGCACCACGTCCTGGGCGAAAATGTTGATGGTAAATAATAGGAAAAAAGAAAGTATAAATGTTTTTCTCAAAATGTAAAGTTTAGAAGTTCGGGCTGAGTTTGTATTCGTTATAGAATTCGTTTAGAATGTGAATGACTTCATCGGCAGAGTCCACAATATGAACGAGGTCCAAATCTTCAGCACAAATATTGTTGTTTGCGTGGAGCAGGGTAGAAGTTACCCATTCCCATAGACCTCCCCAAAATTTGGTGCCAACAAGAATGAGCGGGAATTTGTCAATTTTATTGGTCTGGATCAAAGTCAAAGCTTCAAAAAATTCATCCAACGTTCCAAATCCACCGGGCATTACAACAAATCCCTGTGAGTATTTTACAAACATCACTTTCCGAACAAAAAAGTAATCGAAATCAATACTTTTATCGCTGTCGATATAAGGATTGTCGTGCTGCTCAAAGGGTAGGGAGATGTTTAATCCCACTGAAGTCCCTCCTGCCAGATGCGCTCCTTTATTTCCCGCCTCCATAATTCCGGGACCTCCGCCTGTAATTACGCCGTAACCGTTTTCTGTGATTTTTTTTGCAATTTCTTCTGCAAGTTTATAATAATGATGATCGGGTTTGGTACGCGCTGATCCGAAAATAGAAACGCAAGGACCAATTTTGCTCATTTTTTCATATCCATGAACAAACTCACCCATAATTTTAAAAATAGCCCACGAATCATTGGATTTAACTGCACTCCAATTTTTGGGCATCTGCTCATTTTTTACCATAATTTGTTTAATGCTAAAAAGTTCTTAGTTCGCTTTGTTTGCCAAACGAACTGACGAATTTAATTCTTTTTTAAGAAATCGGCCTGTTATACTCTTTTTATGTGCGGCAATCTCTTCGGGAGTTCCGGTTGCAATGACTTTTCCACCCTCCTTACCTCCTTCAGGACCGATGTCTATGATATAATCGGTCATTTTTATGACATCCAGATTATGTTCAATAATGACTACGGTATTTCCTTTGTCCACTAACTTATTCAAGACCATCATCAAGACCCTGATGTCTTCAAAATGCAATCCGGTGGTAGGTTCATCGAGAATGTAGAACGTGTTTCCTGTGTCCCGTTTGGAGAGCTCTGTGGCAAGTTTAATGCGCTGTGCTTCTCCTCCTGAAAGTGTTGTGGATTGTTGACCAAGAGTGATATATCCCAATCCTACATCTTGAATAGTTTTAATTTTCCGGTAGATTTTAGGAATGTTTTCAAAAAACTCTGTAGCCTCATTGATGGTCATTGCAAGAACATCATATATGGATTTTCCTTTATATCGGACTTCCAGGGTTTCTCGATTAAATCGTTTTCCTTGACAAGTTTCACATTCCACATATACATCCGGAAGAAAATTCATTTCTATCACCCGAACGCCCGCACCCTTACAAGTTTCACACCGACCGCCGGCAACATTAAAACTGAAACGCCCGGGTTTGTATCCGCGGATCATGGCCTCGGGAGTCATTGCAAATAAATTCCGAATTTCAGAAAACACACCCGTGTATGTGGCGGGATTGCTACGTGGTGTCCTACCAATAGGAGATTGGTTTATATCAATAACTTTATCTATATGTTCAAG
>DASRWC010000080.1:0-25270 GCA_035654795.1 Flavobacteriaceae bacterium | reverse complement strand
CCGTCAGCGCCGATGGTACTGCATCCGTGGGAGAGTAGGTCGCCGCCTTCCTTTAAAGCCTTCATCATTTATTTGATGAAGGCTTTTTTTATGCGCTTAACGAAGCAGAGGGATAATTAATTAAATAACGGCTCTATACGGCCCCTATGATGAATTTGTAATTCGTTGTTGAAGTTTTAGGAGGTTTGTATTTGAAACAAACCTTGAAGCTTATTTTCGCCACAAAATTGGATTTTGAAAAGCTTCTATCCGTAAATCGGATGGAGAAAATTTAATAAAGACTGTAATTAGCCTTGGAAAGGGATCCCGTTTGAAGTTTATTGAAATTATTCGATGCTGTTGAAATAGGATTCAGCCGTTTCTATATATAGACGTTTCGCTTCTTCTGAACTTATTCCTCTGGTTTGAAAGAGGGCATTAGTCTTGAAAGCATTGATGAGAGGATTGTCACTTCCCGGGGAATGGGAGTTATTTGTCGCGCGTTTGTAAAATGCGTAGAGGCGCAATAAGACATCCGCAGGAAAAGGAGCCATGTGTGCGTTTATTTTCGCAACGTAAAGTTCAAAAGCCTTATTTAAATCATCGGATTCCATGGTTATTTTTCTGCAAGTATGGTAACTCCACCTTTAACTTTTTGATTCAATGAAACCTTAATTTTCGCATCCAACGGCAAAAAGACATCTACTCTTGATCCAAATTTTATGAAACCCGAGTCTGCTGCTTGGTTCACCTGTTGATCTACCTTTGCATAATTGACAATACGCTTTGCTAATGCACCCGCAATTTGTCTGTGAAGAACTTTTCCGAAAGTATCGTTTTGAACCACCACAGTTGTTCGTTCATTTTCCTCAGAAGCTTTTGGATGCCACGCTACAAGGAATTTTCCGGGGTGATATTTGCTAAAAACAACTTTTCCACCCACAGGGTATCGGGTTACGTGCACGTTTACCGGAGACATAAATACCGAAACCTGTAGTCGTTTTTCCTTGAAGTATTCCTTTTCATAAACTTCTTCAATCACAACAATTTTTCCATCTACCGGTGAAAGTACATAATCCGGGTGAACAATAAAGTTTCTCTTCGGATTTCGGAAAAATTGTAAAATCAATAGTAGCCCGATGAGTAAGGCAATGAGAATTCCTCCTCGAATGGTGGGAGAAGTAATAAATGTATTAGCTAAAAGACTTAATCCAATAACGAGGAAAAGAGCTATAATAATAATCCTAAAACCTTCTTTATGAAACATAATCCACAATTAATAAAAAAGCATACACAAAAGGACTTGCATAGATTATACTATCGAGTCTGTCATACATTCCGCCGTGACCGGGCATGATAATTCCACTATCTTTAACACCTGCCTGACGTTTAAATTTAGATTGTATCAAATCACCCGCCGTTCCAAATATCGTAACAATTAAAGCTAATATTAACCACACCCATAAATCATATAAAGGCGCGTCGGGAATATGTAATCTTTTAATCAACTCATAAATGACCACACTTGATACAGCCGCACCAACCAGTCCTCCAATAAATCCTTCAACTGTTTTCTTTGGCGAAATACGTTCAAGCAATTTGCGCTTCCCAAACCGTTTTCCGATCAAATAGGCAAAAGTGTCGTTAGCCCATACCAATACGAATACACCAATGATAACGTGAGGCATAAAACTTCTATGGTTATTCAGCATGGGAATGAGAGTTAGAAAAATAAATCCTCCTATAATGTAAAAATACACCGTGATATACTTCTTTTTTTCGAACATCGGAATTTTACTTGTCCAAAGAATATCTTTTAATAGGTATAGGTTGACGAACAACGTGAGTAATAGGATCAACTTAATTCCTTTTTCATCAAAATCGTTATAACTAAGGAAATAGAACCCTGCGGCCAAGAGAAGATACGCAACAAAGCTTGACAAATGTACAAGTTTAAGAAATTCGCTCATCGTGATAATGGCGAGGACAAAGAAGAGACCAAGAAACCATTCTCTTGAAGTGAACATTGCGAAGAGAATGATGGAAATATACAAAACACCGGAAATGGTGCGGATAATGGTTTCTCTCATATTATAAATCCTCCATCAGCAGTAAGTAAAGATTTTTTGTACTACTGCCATAGCTCATAAAATCTTCTTTTTCTTTTTTGTCTTCAAAGTGCTGGATGGTAGAAATGTTGCTTGGAATGTTCCCGGATCTTTTCGAGTTTATAATCCGGAGACCTTCACTTAAAGATTCTACAATTTGACTTGTTGTTGCAAAAATTACCACATGATATGGAAAGTCTCCTAATTTTTTCTCTTTAATTTGATTGGAGGATAGCATTATTGCCCCGGTATGAGCAATGAGTGCTTCACATGTGGAAAGAAGAAATTTAGCTCCGGGCTTTCGGATAAAATTTAAATTGAATCCGTCAAATCTTTGAGTTAATTGATCGCTGAAGCAAAAAACATCTTGTTCATACCAGTCATTTTCTAACAAGACATTATCAAACGCCTCTAAAACTTCATCCCAATTTTCACAATAGATAAATTTACCCCCATTGTTTTTGAAGTTCATCATGAACTTTTCATCAGCGGGGATTTTTTCTTCCGGATAATAGCTGCTTTGATCAGACTGCTCTGTCTTCTTTGCTTTTTCTTCCGGTTTGTAATTTGGATTCAGAAGTCTCTTGAATAGACTCATTAATGATTTTTTGATCAATTCTTAATTCACATTCAATTCAAAGATAGGAAAACTTCAAGAATATACAGAGCTCCTTCTACAATATCCTATTGTGGTCCGGAGCTTGTTTTTTATGTGTATGTTCTAAATATTTAAAGTTTTTCTGCCTTGATCGGGCTCGTTATTCAGCTATTTGTTGTTCTTCGGTTGTTGTAGGATTATCATCCGCACGAGAAACTAACTCCGGTTTTTCAAAGGGCCGTTTTCCAAAAATCTCTTCGAGATTATCTTTAAAAATCACTTCTTTCTCTAGCAGAACATTCGCGAGTTCTGTAAGCTTATCTTTGTTTTCTTCCAGAATCCGTACTGCTCGTTGATACTGTTCTTCAATTAAATTAGAAATTTCCTTGTCAATAAGTTCAGCTGTTTTTTCACTATAGGGTTTAGTAAAACTATATTCTGACTGGCCTGAACTATCATAGTAGGTTAGGTTTCCGATTTTTTCATTCAAACCATAGACCGTAACCATTGCACGCGCTTGTTTCGTCACCTTTTCCAAATCACTCAAAGCTCCGGTTGAGATTCGGTCAAACATCACTTTTTCAGCTGCTCTTCCTCCCAGGGCTGCACACATCTCATCGAGCATTTGCTCCGGATGAATAATTAACCGTTCTTCCGGAAGATACCAAGCTGCACCCAAAGATTGTCCTCGAGGAACAATAGTAACTTTAACTAAGGGAGCGGCATGTTCCAGCATCCAGCTGACTGTAGCATGGCCTGCTTCATGGAAAGCAATTGCACGTTTCTCATCTACGGTCATGATTTTGTTCTTCTTTTCAAGTCCGCCTACAATACGGTCCACTGCATCTAGAAAATCTTGGCGTTCTACGGCTGTTTTTCCGTTTCTGGCAGCAATCAGTGCAGCTTCATTACAAACGTTTGCGATATCTGCACCCGAGAAGCCCGGAGTCTGTTTTGCTAGGAAATCTACATCCAAATTATCGGCCTTTTTAATAGGTCTAAGATGTACTTCGAAGATCTCTTTTCGCTCTCGAATATCGGGAAGATCTACATAAATTTGACGATCAAATCGACCCGCACGCATGAGGGCCTTGTCAAGAACATCAGCTCTGTTGGTAGCAGCCAAAACAATAACGTTCGTATTTGTTCCAAAACCATCCATTTCAGTCAATAGCTGGTTCAAGGTGTTTTCTCTCTCGTCATTACTTCCCGAGAAATTATTTTTCCCCCTTGCACGACCAATAGCATCGATTTCGTCGATAAAAATGATAGATGGAGACTTATCCTTTGCTTGTTTAAATAAGTCTCTCACTCTGGATGCACCTACCCCAACAAACATCTCTACGAAATCTGATCCCGACAGAGAGAAGAAAGGTACTTGTGCCTCTCCGGCTACAGCACGTGCCAGTAGGGTTTTTCCTGTTCCCGGAGGGCCCACCAACAACGCACCTTTAGGAATTTTCCCTCCGAGCGAAGTGTATTTTACAGGATTCTTAAGGAAGTCAACGATTTCCTGAACTTCTTCCTTTGCTCCTTCCAGACCGGCAACATCTTTAAAGGTTGTTTTAATATCAGTTTTTTCATCAAAAAGACGAGCTTTTGATTTGCCGATATTAAATAATTGCCCACCGGCCCCGCCACCTGCGCCTGCAGACATTCTACGCATTATAAAAATCCAAATGGCAATCAACACAATGAATGGAAGAATACCAATTAAAATATCTCCCCACAAATTGGTTTCTGTTGTCCATTCCATCTTAGTAGAAATCTCATGATCGGCCTTAATTTGACGGAATGAATTTTCAAAATTCTGAAGATCCCCGAATTCAAATTGAAAATCAGGAGACTCTTGATTAGAGGTTAAAAGGGAAGGGGCAGGAGATGAAGGACGGTCTTCTTGCTTCTTGGCTTCATCTGTTAAAAATATTTTGGCAATTTTCTTATTAGTAACTACCAGTACTTTTTTGACTTCCCCTTTTTTTAAGAATTCTTCAAATTGAGCTTGATTTGTTTTTTTCGTTTGACTCCAACCTCCACTGAAGAATTGGATTCCAAAAAACAATAAAATTATGGCAGCATAGATCCAATAATAATTCGGTCGAGGTCTGCGGGTTTCGTTCTTTTTATTTTTATTCTGATCAGCCATATGGCAAGATTTGTCTAATTAGTGGTTTCTATTTTCATTGGCTTGGCATCTCCCCAAAGGCCTTCTATGTCATAAAATTCTCTTATATGTCGTTGGAATACGTGTACTACCACATCAACATAGTCCATCAGCACCCATTCGGCATTGTCTCCGCCTTCAATGTGCCACGGGCTCTCTTTCAGTTCCTTGCTGACTACTTTTTGAATAGAGTTTACGATGGCATTTACGTGGGTATTGGAAGTTCCGCTACTGATGATGAAGTAGTCACATACCGTGTTTTCTATATCACGAAGGTCTAAGACCTGTATGTCCTGACCTTTTACATTTTCGATCCCTAATAAAATTTGAGTAATAAGTTGATCTGTCTCAGCTTGATTTTTTTGCATTAATTATCCTTCTTTTCAATTTCGCAAAGTTATTACATTTTTGTTTCTTGGCATACCTTAATCTTGGTATCAATTAAAGTCCTTATAACCGATGAATATAATCAAACTTCATGCCATTGATTCTACCAATTCGTTTCTCAAAGAACTGGCACGAAAGGAGCCATTGCCTGACTTTACCGTGGTAACCACCCAAAATCAAACTGCTGGAAGAGGGCAACGTGGCAATGGTTGGTATTCAACAGCAGAGGGGAGTTTGATTTTTAGTGTTTATAAAATATTTGATCACCTGCCTGTAATACAGCATTTTAAGATTTCAATGATGGTCTCCTTGGCTCTAATTGAAGCGTTTCAACTTTTTGATATTCCGGAGATTAAGGTCAAATGGCCGAACGACATTATGGCAGGTAATAAAAAAATTGTTGGGATTCTTGTTGAAAATAATTTAATGGGTGAATTCATAACTTCTTCAGTTATAGGAATCGGAATAAATGTGTCAGTGAAATCATTTCCGGATTTGCCGCAAGCGGGATCCTTATCATTTTCTAGTGATTCAGTGATTATTAAAGAAGAGCTATTTCAATCCATTTTAAAAAGTTTAGGTACCCATCTTGCGAACTTGATGAATGTCCGGTTTGAAGAATTAAAAACCCTGTATGAAGCACATTTGTTCAGGAAAAACGTTATATCTGTTTTTGAAGATCCGCTTTCCGGAAAACGATTTAATGCCGTCATAAAAGGCATTTCTTCGCAAGGAGAACTGGTTATTGAAACTGACGAAGGACTGATGTCTCAAGTAGGTGTGAAGGAGCTGCGCTTGTTATTTTAATAACTTCAGGCCTTCGCTATTCGTGTCAGATTTCGCTTAAATTTTCGGCAAGAGTTTCGAGAAATTTTGACAAAGGACTTTTAACCATCATAGCCATCATAGCATTTATTTGTCCGTCAAAAAGAAGTTCAATAGTAGATGAATCTCCTGACAAAGCTTGGATATCCCCCGTTAATGTAAAAGGGATTTTATCGCTTTTTGCGCCTAGCACAACTTTATTCGGCCTTTGAACGTCCCTCAATTCCAGCGCAATTTCGGGCATACCCTTTAAAGCAAAAACAAAACTTTTATCATCGAGTAGCTCAAATTTAGTAGTATTCTCAGGCATAATCGATTTAAAGTTTTTTACATCAGACAAGAAATCACATAATTCCTCAGCTGTTTTTTCTACTTGAACTCTTTTACTGTTTAATTTCATTTCTCTTTTTACCTAATTATTTGGAATATTTTCTTGTCCCCATGTTTCAGGATGCTCTCTCCAAGCAGCTAGAAGTTGCAATTCTTCAGAATTGATGTAATTTGATTTTTCGGCCTCTTCAAGCAACATATCATAGTTGCTCAGGGTGTTTAACGTAATTTGGGCTTCTTCGAAATTGGCAATTGCCTTATCAAATCCGTAGCTAAAAATCGCTACCATTCCTTTTATGTTGGCATTTGCTTTTCTCAATGCATCAACGGCTAACAAACTACTTTTGCCTGTGCTGATGAGATCTTCAATAATCACAACCGAAGTATTGGGCTCAATGTGCCCTTCAATTTGGTTTTTTCTTCCATGTCCCTTCGGTTCAGGCCGCACGTAACAAAAAGGAACGTTAAGATAATCAGCTGCTAAAGCGCCAATCCCGATAGCGCCTGTTGCTATACCGGCTATCATTTCCGGCTTGCCATACAACTCTTCAATTTGTTTGGCGAGGTTTTCTCTAATAAAATTGCGAATTGGAGGGTATGACAATATAATTCTATTGTCGCAATAGATAGGAGATTTCCAACCTGAAGCCCATGTAAAAGGTTTTTGAGGTTGTAATTTTATTGCATTAATTTGCAACAATAATGCAGCTGTTTTTCGCGCTGTTTCTTTATTCAAAATCATGCTGCAAATGTATAAAGTTTTTGTCAAAGACATACCTATAATACTTTCCACTCAAAAAAACATTGGTGAACCATACACCACCTATCCATTAGAAGAGACACGTTTTAAGAAGTTAGTAAGAAGGATTTTCAGCGGTGAAAAACTGTATGTTAACATTTATCATCGAAACCCGGAGAAATTGGAACATTTTCTAAGGAGAAAGATAAAAGCTGTAGAAGCCGCAGGAGGAGTGGTTTACAATGACATGGGGGATGTTTTATTTATCAGAAGGAACAAAAAATGGGATCTGCCTAAGGGGAAAATCGAGAAAGGTGAATCTATAGAAGAGGCGGCTATAAGAGAAGTAGAGGAAGAAACCGGGATTAAAGACCTGGTTTTGAACGATTTTATAATGACAACGTACCATGTTTTTACTCGAGACAATAAATTCAGATTAAAGATAACCCACTGGTATAGGATGCACAGTAACTATAAGGGAGCTTTTTCACCGCAAATAGATGAAGGAATAAAGAAAGTGAAGTGGAAGAATAAAGAAAAAGTAAAAGAGGCTCTTCAGGATTCATACGGAAATATCAAATTGTTGTTCGAATCATAAACATGCCAAAGAAGTTTCTAGACAAACCGACCATTTTCAGTATGGGCAAGCTAAAATCACGCAAATAGTTGTTTTATATCGAAAAAATTGTTTCTTTTGTTTTTTAATCTAAAACTTTTATCATGAGAAAAATTACCTCTTTTCTATCTTTGAGCTTATTTGTTGCTGCTGCAATGAATGCTCAGATCGATCGTGTTGAAGCAGCGGACTTCACCCCATCTCCAACAAATAATTTAGCACCTTGCAGCATTGAGGTGCCTAGAGATAATTATTACGGTGGAGCTATTGAGAGTGCCAAATATGCTTCAAGATTTTCTGTAGACGCGAATGAGAGTTTCCAGCCTACTAATGTTGTAATGGTAATTGGGGTTTATGATCATCCGGGTTATGACGTGAACGAAATGGAATATGAATTTGCTATCTACGAGGATCTTGGAACCTCAGGCCCCGGAAGTGCTTTGACATCAGCTATTTCTACTGCAGGATCTTCAACCTTCCTACAGCAAATTTCTTTGACAAACGGCTCCATTGTAGATTTGTATGAAATTACTGTAGATCTAAGTTCAATGAGTGCTATCCAGTCTACACCGGCTGCTCCTTCTGATTATTTCTTTGGAATTAGCCTAACTGATGATGATGACGTTCAAATCGGTTTAAATTTCACACTTTCTGCTGTGGGTTCAATTACTTTTTATGATGATGGCGCAGGCTGGACAGAATTCAATGCTTCTGCCCCTAATGACGTTTCTTTCACCTATCAGTTAAATGGAGACTGTAACGTTCTTGGAGTTGACTCTAACGTTCTTGCCGGAGTTTCTGTTTATCCAAACCCTACCAGCGATGTGTTGAATATTCATACTCCTTCAAATATAACTGTAGAGTCTGTAACTCTTTATGATGTATTAGGAAAATCAGTAAATGTAAACTTTGCAAACGGAATTGTTAATACTTCATCACTTTCAAGAGGAGTTTACTTACTTCAAATAAATACTAACGAAGGAACGCTAACTCAAAAAATTGTCAAACAATAATTAATTTGAGATTAATTTTCTTAAGACCCGGTCTTGTTGACCGGGTTTTTTGTTGAGTAATGTTAAAACATGGGTAGTCCAATATCCCATATAAAGCTCTGTTGATCAATTATGTAGTTGAGCGTTTAGAATCTCTTTAAGAGAACTTTCAGATTAGTTTAACAACTAATTTTCGTGTACTTACTATCGTTTTGTTAGGTTCGCCGATGAACTTTATATAAACACTAATTTTTAATTTAAATGAAAAAAATTATTTTGCTTGCAGGATTGCTTGTGGGAGCTGTTTCTTTCAGCCAAACAGTGATCATTGACCGTCCCCAAACATCAAATGGCCTTATTTCTTCTTATTGGGATAATGACGAAGCCGGAGTATATTCTGCAGATTATTTTGTATTAGAAAACGCAGTACAAGTGTCATCGATAACTTTTTACGGATTCACCGTATTGAATGACATGCAACTACCGCTTGATGGCTTGGCACTCGATTTCAACCTTTTCATTTTTAACAATGATGGTGGTATTCCACAAGGAAATCCTGAAGACGCAGGAACGGCTGTTTTGGCTTTAGCAAATGTGGATTTAGCGCATAAATTGATGGTGGTGCAATGGGAATGTCGTCAAACTTAACCATTGACGTAACAGCTGCAAATGGAGGACAAGAAGTAGTTCTACCCGCAGGAGAGTATTGGGTTTCTGCCTTCCCTACTATTGAAATGTCAGATCCAATGTGGTACTGGTTAGGCTCAACTGTTAACTTGCCTTATCCATCTGTTTTAATTGATCCTGATGATCTTTTTGGTGACGGAATGACAGACTGGACCGAAATAAGCACTCTTATTGATGAAGATTTTCCAAGTTTCTCTTGGACAATGATGGGAGAAGAAATGTTATCTACCGAAAATAATGTTCTTGCAGGGGTGTCTATTTATCCCAATCCTTCCACTGATGTACTAAACATCTCAGCTCCGGCAAATGTTGATGTTGAATCAGTAACTCTGTATGACGTTTTAGGGAAATCTGTAAATGCTGATTTCAATAATGGGACTGTAAATATTTCTGCGTTGGCAAATGGTATTTATGTTCTACAGGTAAAAACATCTGAAGGAATTCTTACTCAAAAGGTTGTAAAAAACTAAGAGAAAACTGTTTTAGATTAGAGAAGGCCGTCTTTAATGACGGCTTTTCTTTTTGTGAAAGGTCACCCAGGGAAAAGAGTTGTATGTAAGGTCTAATAATCGAGGAAAATTTAATTAACATGTCAGACTGGCGGAAGGTTTAATGAATTACTCCACAACATAACTCTTTACAGAGACTTCTGAAATCCTAAAATAGCCAAAGGCAAAGTTTTCCGGGGTATTTTCATTCACGATATTTCCTCGTACTGTTGAAGGATGGGTGCCAAATGGACCTCCACTGCCTGTTTGTTCTAACAACAGATTCATATAATTAAAAAAGGATTCGTTGACTCCAAAGAGGTGAAAATATACCACATCACCCCCGGAGAGATTTTTATGGCTATAGTAGCTGAAGATGCTGTTTCCATTAAAAAATTGGTCAGAAAGCACGTCTCGACGCACGCCATGAACCGATTCTGTTACGGTATAGTAATAATTTTCTTGGTCTCCCGGATCTAAAAAATAAGCTTTTAGCTCTATTTGATCTCCAAAAAAGCCTCCGTCATTCCGTTGTTCAATATGTTCTATGGAGGAAGTAGTTACCAATTTAGTTGTTGCAGAATAGGTTTCACCTTCATATATTATAATCAGTTTATATTCAATTCCGGGCTGAGGAGTAAAGTCTGCGACATATTTTCCGTTTTCGGAATGATGGAATTCTACTGTTTCATTCTCTGATCGGATGAGAACAAGAGCATCTAAAATAGGGGTTTCGGATTCATCATAAAATCCGCCTGTAGTGGTTAAAAGAACCCTACTCTCATAAGGTGCACCGTCCTCTTTTAGAATATTGATTGAAGCATCAACGACAAGCTTTGGAGCCATTTCATTTAATTCTAAATCAATTACCTCTTCACAACCTAGAAGAAAGAAAAAAGTGGTGAGTATAAGAAAAAGTCGCATCAAAACTTGAAATTATAAGTTATGGAAGGGATGATTCCGAAAATAGATAAGCGAACAGCTTCATTCTGATAGGTCTCCTTATTTTCTCTGAAAGTGATAGAAGCCGCATTTTTTCTATTATAAACGTTATATATGCTAAAAACCCACTGGCTGTTCCATCTCTTTTCTTTCTGAGGAGTATAGGTTACAGAGAAATCCATTCGGTGATAGGAAGGAATTCTGCTGCTGTTTCTGTTTTCGAAGACAGGAATCATTATCCCGTCATAATAGTATTTTCCGGCGGGATAGGTAGTAGGACGACCGGTTTGAAAAATAAAATTAGCAGCTATTTCCCATTTAGAAGAAAGATCGAATTGAGTGGTAAGTGATATGTCATGTAATTTATCCCAAGCAGTGGGATACCAATTTCCTTCGTTTATTCCTTTTTCCTCCGGTGCCCCTGGCGGCGTGCGTTGTTCGCTTTTGGAAAGTGTATAAGAAATCCAGCCTTGAAGACGCCCAATATTTTTTTTGATCATTAATTCGGCTCCATATGCTCGAGCTTCCCCGTTCAATAAAACCTGCTCAATAGCATTATTAGCGATTAAATCGGCACCGGGAATGTAATCGAGCCTATTTTTTATTTTCTTGTAAAAAGATTCTATTTCCAGAGAATACTTGCTCTGGTTTAAAAAATAGCCTATTGTATATTGATCTGATTTCTGAGGTGCAATATATTTTCCACTGGGTGTATATATATCCAGAGGAGTAGGAGAAGAGGTGTTGCTAATCAAGTGTATGTATTGGACCATTCGGTTATATCCGGCTTTTAGAGATTGGTTGTCGTCCAAGATCCAGGAAATGCCTAAACGAGGTTCCGGATTGAAAAAACTCTTGATAATCTGTCTTCGGTTAAAAGAAAGTGTATCCACGGCCGGAGTCTTTTTATAAATCTGAAATTTTGGGTCGTAGGTTACAGGTCTATCATCAGGATATATAAAAAGTTCGGATTGACCAAGTTGATGAAAAGAAGATAACCGAATACCTCCCTGCAAAGTAAAAGACTCTCCCAGCTCTATTTCTAGTTCGGCGTATGCCGCATTTTCCCAGGCATATTTTTGTGTGAGTTTGAACGGATTGATTCCTGAATTTTCACCAAAGGGACGAATATCTCCGGGATTAAAATGATAGTAGATGGAATTTATTCCATACCGTAAAATATTATTTGCCGAGAGGTATTGTGTTAAATCGTATTTTAAATTATAGTTGCGAATGCCACTGTCATATGTAAAGCCTACCAACTCCAAATCAAGTGCATAATGGTAGTCTGAAAATATGAAGGAAGTATTGGAAAAAAGTTGATCTGAAAGAATGGAATTCCAACGTAAATTCAAGGTTGCATTTCCATAGCTGTTGGCGAAGTTTTCTGAGATTTTGAAAACATCTCTTCCAAAATAACCGGAGAGAAAGATCTTGTTCTTGGTGTTAATTTGATGACTGACCTTTGTGTTCAAATCATAGAAAAAAGCTTTGTTGTCCAAATCAAAAAGAGGCAGAAATAAATGAGCATAACTGCTTCTTCCTGCAACAAGGAAGGATGAGTGTTCTTTTTGAATAGGCCCTTCTAGAAGAAGTCGTGATGAGATAAGACCTATACCACCGGTCATTGAAAACTTTTTGTTGTTTCCGTCCTTCTGCTGAATTTCAAGAACAGACGCCAATCTGCCTCCATATCGTGCAGGTACCGCGCCTTTATAAAGAGTGAGATTTTTTATGGCATCAGGATTGAAAACAGAAAAAAATCCGAAGAGGTGTGAAGAGTCATATAAGATCGCTTCATCCAGTAAAATAAGATTTTGATCTGCTGCCCCTCCGCGAACATTAAATCCGGATGCACCTTCTCCGGCAGTAGAAACCCCCGGGAGCAATGTTAAAGATTTAATGACATCTACTTCTCCTAAAACTACCGGAATTTTTTTTATGGTTTCTGCTGATAAGGCATTCACACTCATTTGCGAACTGCGAATGTTAGTTTGTCCTGTGTGCGAAGTAACAACCACTTCATCCAGCTTTTCTGTGTCAGGAAGTAGTCGAAAATCCTTTCTTAAATCAGCAAACAAAGAGAGGTTGAACTCTTCTTTCTGGTATCCTATTGATGAAACTTCTATAATATAATCTCCGGCGGGCAGGGGAAGGGAGTAAAAACCATATGGGTTAGTTACGGTTCCTCGGTCAGTTCCTTTAACAATTAAATTGATACCCATCAAGCTCTCTCCCGTATTGCTGTCATAAACCGTTCCGCTGAGAATGTGCTTTTCTTGAGCTACAACGTCAATAGAAAGAATTAATATTAAAAGAAACAGAGCATACAGTCTCATACAAAAAGGAAGAACCTCCGGTTTTGCGGAGGTTCAATAGATTTTTGAGTTAAACTTCCAGTTCTAACTCCGGATTCAGAGATGCAAGAATCCCGTTTAGAGTCTCACTTGGACGCATGGTTTTGTAAACTATGGTTTCTGATGGATGATAATATCCTTTCATATCCACAGGACGTCCTTGATCGTTTAACATTTCGTTGTTAATCTGCTCCTCCTTTTCTCTCATTTCCTTAGCAACAGGCGCAAAGATTTTTTGCAATTCCGGATCTTTGGATTGTTTTGCCAATGCTTCCGCCCAATATAAGGCTACGTAAAAATGGCTGCCTCTGGTATCAATTTCTTTCGCATTACGTGAAGGAGATTTTTCATTATCTAAATATCCTTCTGTGGCAATATCCAATGTCTCAGCAAGCACCAGAGCTTTAGGATTATTCTGCGTCTGTCCGTAATGCTCTAAAGAAACTGCTAAGGCTAAAAATTCTCCTAGAGAATCCCATCGCAGGTGATTTTCTTCAATAAACTGTTCCATATGTTTTGGAGCTGATCCTCCGGCACCGGTTTCAAAGAGACCACCGCCATTCATCAAAGGAACAATAGAAAGCATTTTGGCACTTGTTCCAAGTTCCAAAATAGGGAACAAATCTGTTAAATAATCCCTTAGCACATTTCCGGTAACAGAAATAGTGTCTTCACCGGCTTTAAGTCGTTCCAAAGTGAATTCTGTAGCTTGCTTCGGAGAAAGGATTTGTATTTCCAATCCTTGAATATCTTCTTCGCCTAAATAAGTTTTTACCTTCTTGATAAGCTCTGCATCGTGAGGTCTATTTTCATCTAACCAGAAAACAGCAGGAGTTTTTGTGGCACGCGCTCGGCTAACAGCAAGTTTTACCCAATCTTTGACAGGAAGATCTTTCACCTGGCACATTCTCCAGATGTCACCCTCCTCTACCTTATGGTCAAAAAGTACATGGCCCGCAGCATTATATACTTTTACCTCTCCTTTACCTTCAATCTCAAATGTTTTATCGTGGCTTCCGTATTCTTCGGCTTTTTGTGCCATCAAACCAACGTTTGGAACTGTACCCATAGTTGCAGGATCAAAAGCTCCATGTTTTTTGCAAAACTCAATAGTGGTTTGATAGACATCTGCATAGCTGCTATCCGGAATTACCGCTTTGGTGTCGTGGGGTTTTCCGTCCGGTCCCCACATTTTTCCAGAATTCCGAATCATAGCCGGCATAGAGGCATCGACAATTACATCGTTGGGCATATGAAGATTCGTAATTCCTTTATCACTGTCCACCATGGCCATATCCGGATTTCTTTCCAGGATATTCTTTAAATCAGCCTGAATTTGCTTACGTTCTTCGTCGGCAAGATTCTGAAGTTTGCGTTCTAAAACGGTAAGGCCGTCATTTGCATTAATGCCAAGTTTTGCAAAGGTCTCTTTGTATTTGTCAAATAATTCGGCGAAATAAACTTTAACCACATATCCAAAAATAATTGGATCACTCACCTTCATCATTGTTGCTTTTAAATGGACTGAAAAAAGAACATCCTGCTCTTTTGCATCTTGAACTTGTTTTTGGAGGAAACTTACAAGTGCATTTCTGCTCATTACTGTGGCGTCTATAACTTCACCTTTCAAAACGTTCAGGTTCTCTTTCAATACTTTCTTTTGACCGTCGTTGCTTTCAAAAACTATTCTTAACGTATCTGCTTCAGGCATTGTCATAGATTTCTCATTATGAAAGAAATCGCCGGATTCCATTGTAGCTACATGACTCTTACTGTTTGCTGTCCATTCTCCCATTTTATGCGGATGCTTCTTGGCGTAATTTTTAACCGCTCTTGGTGCACGTCTATCACTGTTTCCCTCTCTCAACACAGGGTTAACGGCACTACCAATCACTTTTCCATATCGCTCCTTTACTTCTTTTTCTTTATCATTGGAAGGATTCATTGGATAGGAAGGAATGTTATATCCTTGGTTCTGAAGTTCTTCAATAGCAGCATTTAACTGTGGTAACGATGCGCTAATATTAGGAAGTTTAATGATATTAGCTTCCGGAGTTTTTGCGAGCTCTCCTAATTCTGCCAAGTCATCGGTTTTACGTTGATTTTCCTCTAAGTACTCAGGGAAAGCAGCTAAAATCCTTCCGGAAAGAGAGATATCACGGCTCTCTACGGAAATATTTGCTGTATTGGTAAAAGCACGAATAATTGGTAAGAATGAATGAGTGGCCATAGCCGGAGATTCATCGGTTTTTGTATAAATAATTGGAGAAGATTTTCTCATATTTCAAGATATATTTAAACTGTTAATGACGTATTTACCTGCTCTTTTTTAAATGCTTGCAAAGATAAAGAATTGCGGGCAGGTTAGGAAAGAATTGAAATCAAAAGGTCAACGAATCAGACGAAAAATGGATTCCGTTCACCTCCTCTAATTTTTCACCTTTATCATCAAGAAGTGGAGCCAATTCCTTTTTTTAAATCTGGTATATTTATCAGAGCTTAAGTATCTTTCGACTTTCTAATCTAACCTGATTTTCATGAAAAGTTTTAATTTTTTCGTTTTATCTGCCTTTATTTTCGGAGGAATGCTGGCCGGTTATGGACAAACTGAATTAAAAGGAAAAGTTTCTGATTTTATGACATTTATGCCTATAGAAAGTGCAAGTGTATATTTGCAGAACACTACCATAGGCTCTATTACCAATGCAGATGGAAGATTCTCTTTACGCATCCCTGCAGCTAATATGAAGGACACCTTGGTAATTTCTTCAATAGGTTATAAAAGTTATAAAATGGTTGTTGAGGAATATGAAAACGGTTCTGATATATACTTGGAAGAGGATGTGGCATCTCTTGATGAAGTGGTGCTTGTAGCCGATACCCGCCCAAAAACCGGAAATGACATCATGATAAGGGCCATTGAGCGACTTCCACAAAATTTACCGGATTCTGCTTTTGTACAACAAGGATTTTTACGACATAAGGAGCGGAATAAAAATGAATACAGATGGCTAATAGAGGCAGCTGTAACTATGTATGACGCCAATGCAGGAAATGCCGGCAAAAAAGACATTAAAATTAATGTGGATGAAATCAGAAAAAGTTATGACTTAAGAGATGTTGACAGTCTTTTTGCTTATACCGCCTTCTTAAAAAGCAAAGGCCAAAATGTATCAAAAGGAAATATAAGTCGAAAAAGCGTTAAAACATCTGCGCTGATTGATGCCATTCGATGGAACGATCAGCGGTTTACAGGTTTGGAAAATTTCTTTGACGGCAAATTAAATATGGTAAGGAACATTGATGCCTTGGGTTCTCTATTTGGGAAAAACATGCTGGATACGCACCAGTTTAAGCTGGATACTATTCTGGTAGACAATGGCAGAAAAATTTATAAGATTAAAATTGAGGCCGGGAAGGACTTTGTCGGCTTAAACACTTTAAATATTTACAATGAAGGTTTTCATCCTTCCGGCTGGGTTTATGTCTATTATGATAACTATGCCATTAAGAAGATTGATTATGATTTGGTGGCTGCTTCAGATTCGCAAAAAAGTAGAAGCAAAAGTCTGTTTGATACTCAGATCCTCCATAAATTAAGGTTGAATTTTATTGAGTATAATGACAAGATGTATCTCAATTATGTTTTTTACGAAACTCCGAAATTAGTCAATCCGGGAGATCGTTCTTCAGACCGAGAAAGAAGAGAATCGGCTCCGGGTTTTGACAAAGGAGCCCAATATTATTATACCATTCAGGAAATTCTATTTACAGATATCATTCAAGATCCGGCATTCGTAACTACCGCCTTAAGAAATAAAAATTGGTCTGCCGATTTGTTTTCTCCCAGACCATATAATGCGGCTTTCTGGAAGAATTACAATGTGCTATTAGAGAGTGAAGAGGAAGAGAAATTAATTTATGATCTGAGTAAAAGAGCAGAACTGTTTCAGCGGAATTGATTGTAAATAATATTTGTCTTTCAATTTTGTTTTCTTCATTGTTTGTTTATCTTTGCCGTCCCAAAAGAGAGGAGGTGATGAGACTATGTTAATTATACCTGTAAAAGACGGAGAAAATATCGATAGAGCGCTAAAGCGTTATAAGAGAAAATTCGATAGAACCGGAACGATGCGTCAACTTCGAAGCCGACAACAATTTACGAAGCCGTCTGTTCTGAAAAGAGCAAAATTGCAAAAAGCACAATATATTCAAAGACTAAGAGATCAAGAGGATATTTAATGTTCTTCATATCTTTGAAAATTTGATATAGAATCCGTTGATTTTTTTCAGCGGATTTTTTTTTTGAGGATAATCTAAAATTTATTCCTACCTCGACTCTCTATAAACTGAAAAGGCTTTGTAGATTTGCCATCGCTATCCCTGAAATCATCTAATTTATATTAAAAATGAAAATTACTCTAGTGGCCGGTGCGCGTCCAAATTTTATGAAAATTGCTCCTATTATACATGCAATAAATAAAGCTAAGAAGGAGGGGAAAGCCATTTCTTACCGGCTGGTGCACACGGGCCAACATTATGATAAGAAGATGTCAGGGAATTTTTTTGAAGAGCTTGATATCCCCGAGCCGCATGCTAATCTGGAGGCAGGAGGCGGTACTCAGGCAGAACAAACTGCAGCCATTATGATTGGTTTTGAAAAAGAACTGCAAGCACATCCTTCTGATTTAGTTTTGGTTGTGGGTGATGTAACTTCTACGATGGCTTGCGCTATAACCGCACAGAAACTTCACACCAAAGTGGCTCATGTGGAGGCCGGAATACGTTCAGGAGACTGGACGATGCCGGAAGAAATTAACCGATTGGTTACAGATAGTATAACGAACTATTTTTTCACAACGTCAGAAGTAGCAAATGAAAATTTAAGAAAAAGCGGGATCTCTGAAGATCGGATTTTCTTTGTGGGAAACACCATGATAGACACTTTGTTGAAGCACCGATCAAAATTCAAAAAACCCTCGATTTGGAATATGTTAAAATTGGAGGAAAAGAAATACATCGTGATGACACTTCATCGGCCGGCAAACGTAGACGAAGAACAAAAGCTACATCATCTGATGAACGAAATAATAGCAAACACTAAAGATCTTCCCCTGGTTTTTCCGGTTCATCCACGTACGGCTAGAATTTTAGAATCTCTAGGTATCTCACATCCTCGATTGCATATGATAGAACCACTGGGGTACTTGGAATTTAATTTTCTGGTAGAACACGCCAAGGCTGTTGTCACAGATTCCGGAGGTATAACTGAAGAAGCTTCTATAATGAATGTGCCTTGTATGACTTTAAGAGACAATACGGAGCGTCCGGAAACAGTGGATCTGGGAAGTAATGTGCTGGTGGGGACAAATCCAAAAAACATTAAACCCGCCATGGAAAAGCTCTTTTCAGGGACCTGGAAAAATGCAGAACAGATACCGCTATGGGATGGAAAATGTGCGGAGCGAATTATAGACATCCTTTTGAATTTGAATTAAAAAAGCCATTCCGACAGGAATGGCTAAATAGCAGAAATTATATTAATCGATTATTTAATCATCTCATAGCTTCTCTTAATGAAGGCTGTTAGTTCCTCACCTCTAAGAAGATTTTTGCTTAATTTGGCAAGATCCAGAGCTTGATTTACCAATCGTTTTTTCGTATCCTCATCTTTTGAATTCAGTATTTCAGATACCAATTCGTGATTGGTATTAACAATTAGATTATACATATCCGGGAAATTTCCCATGAACATTCCTCCACCGCCGGTTCGCTGCATGTCTTTCATTCGGCGCATAAATTCCGGCTCGGTTATAATAAAAGGATTGGCTTGGCTATCCATTGCTTCCATTTGCACTGTGAATTTATCCTTTGGTACAACGGTTTCCAGATAAGTTTTCAAACTTTCTTTTTCTTTTTCCGTAAGCTTAGACAGTTGTTCATCTTCTTTTTTAATTAGATTATCAACGTGATCACTGTCAACGCGTACAAAAGAAACCTTTTGCTCCTCCATTTCTATTTTTTGAAGTAGATGAGCAACGATGGGTGAATCGAGTACTAAAACTTCATAACCCTTTTCTTGTGCTGATGTAATATAAGCATGCTGTTCTTCTTTATCAGAGGTGTAAAGCACAACAAGTTTGTCATCTTTGTCGGTTTGGGAGTCTTTAATTTTATCTTTTAATTCGCTGAAAGTAAAGTAATTACCATCTACTGTTGGGTATAGGGCGAATTCTTTTGCTTTTTCAAAGAATTTATCCTCGGTGAGCATGCCATACTCAATGACTACTTTAATGTCATTCCATTTATTTTCAAATTCTGACCGGTCATTTGTAAACAAACTCTTTAGCTTGTCTGAAACTTTTCGAGTAATGTATCCGGAAATCTTTTTTACTGCACCATCTGCTTGTAAATAGCTTCTTGACACGTTTAAGGGAATATCAGGGCTATCAATTATCCCTCGCAGCATCGTCAAGAATTCCGGTACAATGCCTTCTACATTGTCAGTAACAAAAACCTGGTTTTGATACAGTTGAATCCGGTCCTTTTGGATATTCATATCGTTGCTGAGCTTTGGAAAGTAAAGAATACCGGTCAAATTAAAGGGATAATCTACATTCAAGTGTATATGAAATAAAGGCTCTTCAAACTGCATAGGATACAGTTCTCGATAGAACTCCTTATAATCTTCATCGGTTAGATCAGAAGGTTGTTTAGTCCAGGCCGGATGAGGATTGTTTACAATATCATCAACTTCTTTGGTGGGAGCCGGATCAGAATCTTTTGCGCCTTCGGGTTTGGGTAAGTATTCGGTGCGAGTACCAAATTTAATAGGCACAGGCATGAATTTATTGTATTTTACAAGGAGGTCTCTAATGCGGTTTTCCTCCAAGAATTCAGTAGAATCTTCAGCAATATGCAAAATAATTTCAGTTCCACGTTCTTCCTTGTCTATTTGTTCCATCGTAAATTCCGGTGATCCATCACAAGTCCACTTTACGGCGGGTGCATCTGTAAAACTTTTTGTTAGAATTTCAACTTTCTCGGCTACCATGAATGCAGAATAAAAACCCAGCCCGAAATGACCGATAATCCCTGCATCTTTGGCATTTTGATCTTTATATTTTTCAAGAAATTCTTCAGCTCCCGAGAAGGCAATGTCGTTAATATATTTCTTGACTTCTTCTTCCGTCATACCGATTCCTTGATCGATAATTCGGAGTTCTTTCTTATCCTTGTCAAGTTTTATTTCGATGATAGGATTTCCATAGGTCACTCCTTTTGCCTCTCCAATGTTTATCAAATGCTTCAATTTCAAGGTGGCATCAGTAGCATTTGAAACTAATTCTCTCAAGAAAATTTCATGATCGCTGTATAAAAACTTCTTAATCAGTGGAAAAATATTTTCAACCGAGACATTAATCGTTCCTTTACTCATAGTCTATATATTTATGTTGTTTTTAATGACTTTTTCTCTACACCTATGGTTCAAAATAAATACCAAATAATTAGCGATGACAAGATGACAGAGGTCTAATTGCTCCGACCTCTGAAAATAAAAAAGGAGAGGAATAATCTCGCTCTCCTAATCGATAGAATAGTGGGGGATTTTTTTGTTTTACCAAATAATAAATTCCGATCGTCGGTTCTTTTCATGTTCTTCTTCGGAACACGGAATTTCATTGGCGCAGTGATTGATTAGTTCGGTTTCTCCTAGACCTTCAGATTTTAATCTGTGGGGGTCCACTCCCTTCATAACAATGTATTCCAAAGTAGATTTAGCTCGTCTTTTAGAGAGACTGAGGTTGTATGGGTCGCTACCTCTACTGTCAGTGTGCGAACGGATATTTATTTTTAAATCGGGATATTCTTCAAGAACAGCAAAGAGCTTTTCTAATTCTACTCTTGCATCTTCCCGAATATCAGCCTTATCAAAATCGAAGTAAATCATTGGAATATTAAGCACATCGGCAAGGTTGGTGCCCGGCTTTAGAGCATCTTTACTACGTTGTAAAGTAAAATCGACCCTCTGCTTGTCCAGGTTTGGTTTCGTAATTTTTTCGTCGGCGTCATATTCATCTTGATTTGTCCGAATAGCATAGGATGTATATTTATTAATTTCAGCTTTGTAATGTCCGTTCTTGTCGGTAGTGACTGAAACATAAGGATTACCATCAGGATCCAGAAAAGTGACCGTAACGTTTTCTAGAGGTTTTTCGGTGTGAACATCAGATATGGTGCCTTCTACTTCGCCAATATAGAGATCTACGATTGGGCTTGTTTCTGAAAAAGTATAGATATTATCATATACGAAGGTTCCTTTTTTATCGGAACGGTTTGAACTTACAAAACCTCTTTTACTCTCTGTGTCTATTCCAAATGCAAAATCATCTGCATAAGTATTAACAGGCTCCCCCACATTGAGAAGATTTCCAAAGTCACCATCATTCATTTTGATATAGAAAACGTCCAGTCCGCCTAATCCGAAGTGACCATCAGACGAGAAATACAGTTCATTCTCCTTGGTTATAAAAGGAAAAGTTTCTCTTCCTGATGTGTTTATTTTTGGACCTAAATTTTTTGGTTCTCCTAAAGATCCGTCTTCAGCAATTTCTGATACATAAAGGTCTGTTTCACCAAATCCTCCTGGACGATTGGATGCGAAAAACAGTAGGTTTTCTTCAGGATTCAGCGCCGGATGTGCAGTAGAAAAATTTTCGCCATTAATACTTAATTCTTCAGGTTCCTGCCACTTTTCATCCTTCTTTTTTGAACGGTAAATTTTTAAATTTTGATCTTCTTTCTTGTTTTTCGGATTGATATTGGTGCGTGTAAAATAGATGGTGTTACCATCCTTAGTATAGATTAAGGATGACTCATGATATTTGCTGTTCAAATCTTTAATCTTTTCCGGTTTACCGACCGTTTGACCTTGGTTATCAATTTCAATTTCAAAAAGGGACATAAATGATAATCCATCCCAAGCATCTAAGGTATTTCTGAAACTTTTCGCTTCTTTGGCTGTGGAAGTATAAATAAGTTTATCCTGAAACACGGTGCTGCCATAGGAAATTTGCTTATCATTTTTTAAACCGGCTACGGGTTTTAGCTCATAACGCCCACTGTTTTCTTTTATCAATTCCATATAATCTATGCTGTGGCGAGCATTGGGATCAATTGAGGTTTTTGAAACGTATTGATCATAAAACTTTTTTGCTAAAGTATCATCGCCCGTAGCTCGCAAAGATTGAGAATAACGAAGCAGAAGAAGCGGTTCTTGTGGCGATGGGTTTAATACAAACAAACGGTTATACCATTTCACAGCCTCATCATACTTGGCATTAAAGTAGTAACTATTGGCTAGCTTGGTGAACAATTCTTCAGATTCAAAACCTCTTTCTGCTACTTTCAGATAGACTTTAATAGCATCTACATAATTGTGCCCTTGATAATCTTTCGAAGCCTGATCAAGTTGCTTTTGTTGAGCAGATAAATCTGAAGAAAAACTCCAGAGTAGAAAAAATGAAACTAAGATTTTGTCGAAATTTTTCATTCTCGAAGGGGATTTAATTTAAAAGAATCGCGGATTTACTTTGGCTTTTA
Source organism: Flavobacteriaceae bacterium (assembly GCA_035654795.1). Classification (GTDB taxonomy): domain Bacteria; phylum Bacteroidota; class Bacteroidia; order Flavobacteriales; family Flavobacteriaceae; genus JAAYLC01. The sequence goes on along the minus strand of DASRWC010000080.1, from coordinate 2,455 downwards.
GTCTGGTTCCCAATTCAAACCTTAAAAATATTTCATGCGAACCACTATTATATCTGCTAAGTTCTGTGGTTTCGTAGTCATATGCATAGCCAATCATAATATGATCGTTTACTTGGAAACCGGCCAGTCCACTTACAGCAGAGCCCAGACGATAGGCCAAACCAAAAGTCACACGTTCGTATAATAAAGTGTTCACTGATAAATCTATGGCGGCAGGGGCACCCCAAACAGCTTTCCCTAAAATTGTAGGTTTTAACTTTACATCATCAGAAAGGTCAAAAACATAACCGCCAATGAGGTACAGATGGGTCTTCTCAGTAGCTGTGGACACACGCACATCATTATAATGATTGGTTTCCAGAAAGTTGGGGGTAGATAATCCGACATACCATTTATCGGAAAATAGATAAAAACCTGTTCCTACAATAGGAGTAACATAATTTTTTTGAGCCAGATTGTAGTCATTAGGATCATAGATCAACAGTTTATTCGGATCTAAATCCAATAAAGAGATTCCTCCCTTGATGCCAAAAGATAACTCAGCATTTTCTGAAACGCGAATCACATAGGCAAAATCAGCGGAGACATTACTTTCGGAAGACGGCCCTATTTTATCACTAGTGAAGCCCATACCTAAGGATACACCTTGAATTCCTACAGGAGACTGAATGGCAAAATTAAGGGTTTCAGGAGCGCCGTCTATTCCCACCCACTGGTTTCTGTATAGACCGATCATACTTAACGATCCTCGGGTTCCGGTATAAGCTGAATTGAAACTCTGGGTGTTATACATGTATTGAGTATACTGAGATTCTTGTTGTGAATGGGCAACAAAACCAAAGAAGAGGAGGACGGGTAAAAGAAACCGGTGTAATTTCAAGTTTTTGTGAGTCATTTTTAATTTCCGCTTAAATACAAGTATCCGGCTTGTTTGTGTCTTTTCTTTATTCCTCCGTCATCATAATCATACTCTAGAAGATAAAAATAAGTTCCGGTGGGTAATTGCTCTCTTCCATCCATATTAAGCCTGCCCTGAGAATATCCTTTAAATACATTAATTCCATAATTAGAGGATTCAAAGACCTTGAGCCCCCATCGATTAAAAATCTTGACTTCAAGATTTCCTATAGAACCGTCTTGTGGGAAATCAATCAGAAAGAAATCGTTTATTCCATCGCCATTTGGAGTGACGGCGGTATATACAATTAGACCTCCGGGATTAACAATATCATTTTTTAGACGAGCTAAAGTAAAAATACCATATCCACGGGTGGCACTTGTTACGATCTTGGCGGAAGGATCCACAACACCTCCTTCATTGATCCACATATTGGATTCCGGATCCCACCTGACAATAACGAGCTCTTCGTTATTCCCCGCAGAAAGAAAGGGATAGGGAGTAGTGTCTTCATGATAAGTAAGTGATATCAAAACGTCTTCATCCATGGAACTTCTTTTTTCAAGTATCCAATATTCTTTATTGTTTATTTCTGCTATTCCTCCTGCCTTCAGGTGGTGTGGGTAGAGATCATTAGAATCTTCCAGAAAATATTTACTTTCAAAATGAGACTCAAGATATTCGGGAGCAGAAATTATTGCAGGACGAAAAATATTTCCGGTTCCTATCGGAAATACAAAATTGTTGGTCCCGTATTTATGAACTGATCCGTCAACAAAACTGTGATCTGAAGCGTTTGTATGAAATCCTGTAGAGGAAAAAGCGATTTCTCCTCCAAAGTTTCTAACATCTAGAATGCCTTCTTCAAATTCGGCTCTGCCATTTATTTCTAAAGATCCGGCAATCAGAAAAGGTTTTTCGTTGCTTCTGTTGCTAAACCAAACGTTATTAAAGAAACTTACCTGCATACCACTGATCATTTGATCAGAATTTCCTAAGAAAAAAGTGGTTCCGGTATTTTGAAAGAAGTCAAGAATGCCGTTATTATTAAAATGACTATAAACATAAGTGTTTCCGTCATTATAGAATTCGGCTCCTTCTCGATTATCCAAGGTTTCAACTATTGAAAGTGCAGTATTTTCAGAAACGTATAATTTTCCCAGATTGGTAGTTTGGGCCAATTGTATGAATGGTGCCAACAACAAAACCGGGATGAAGCAAAAATTTTTTCTATTAGATTCTGCCATGTCTCTCTATTTTATCACGAAAACGATATTCATCGTTGCCTGAGGTGTACCGGTCCCAATAATATCATAAGTGAGTATTCCATCAGCACTAATGCTCAAGTTTCCAAATACCGCGGGATCGTAGTATGTAACATAATAGATCAACTCATGTTTTTCATAGACGGCAATAGCCGGTTTGGTGGCATCGCTGGAGATTACGCCACCATTATAGAGTTGGGAACCACCGGTAGCTCCGTGCGCTATATGAAAAGGAACTCCGGAAAATTGATTTACATAATCTTGATACAGATCTCGCGAGAGGGAAGTCCCT
>DASRWC010000079.1:0-4115 GCA_035654795.1 Flavobacteriaceae bacterium | reverse complement strand
GATGCTGTGGAAGATTTGAGGTAACAATTGCATTATTTAAGTTATGAGCTTCCTAAAAAATAAATCTGATTTTAATTTTTCAAGTGCAGCGATGTTGATTGAGGCAGACTTCTATGCTCCAAGTGTTCATTGTTCCTATTATGCTGTCTTTCAATTGATGAAACATCAATACGTAAAACTTAAACAGATTTCTTATGAAAGTCTTAATGAACACATTATTAGAGACAAAAGAAATTCTCACAGGTACATTCTAGAAGAATTTTGCTTATCTTTGCGATCCCATTCATCATCGGGTTATAGTATATATGATGTTCGGAAATTGGAAAGAGATATCAAAGATTTAAAACAATTCCGAGTTGATTCGGATTATGAGAACATCGATATCGATTACATCAAAAGTAGTCAAGCTTACCGGCTAAGTGAATCCATTATAAAGAGAATCCAAAGAATAAAATGAAGGAATTTTCAAATTCAAAAGAGTTTTTAAGAGCCCATCTTAATCAGATCTTTTTAGAGACTGACGGAATTACAATTTCCTATGAATTCCGCTCTTCCTCCAATACTCATTTAGTTGAAGTTAAGCCTAAAGATATCTACAATTCCGAAGCTTATATGGATAAAGAAATGGAATTAGAAGATAAGTTTCGAGAATTTTTTCCCGATGAAGAACTGATGTTTATCAATGAGACTTCACTGACTCAGATAAAATCGCCTGAATTCTGTTTCCAATTTAAATTCGATTATGAGTTATCAATGATTATCACTCCAATGAAGATGAAAAATCAATCGATGACCAGAGAAGCAAAAGAAAATAATTTTGCGTTGGCAGCATAGAAAATGGAAAAGCCATCTATTTTTCAGTTTCATAACTTCCTTATTAATAGGTCAGTTTTTGATTTAAAGCAGAACACTCAAAGAAAAGAGCTTAGTATAGGTTTTAAACCATCGGGCAGACTAGATTTTGAAGCCGGCAAATTCGAATTGGATTTGAACATACAGATCAGTGATAAGTTAGAAGCTTTAAAAATCGAAGTAGAGGCTGTCGGATTTTTCTCTTTTAAAGATTTAGACCGAGAAAAACTTTTCGATTTCCTATATATTAATGCTCCTGCGATTTTATTTCCCTATGTGAGAGCATACATTTCTTCCCTAACTACTTTGTCGGGGCTTCAGCCTATTGTTTTGCCAACTTTAAATTTGACAAATCTAAGAGATGAACTAGCTGCACATATTGAAGAAGTTTCTTTGAGCAGCAATTAATCTCATCCTTTGGATATTATTGGCTGATCAATACTATGCAGCATTATCAGTAACGAATAAGTTGCGTCCCTACGGGACGGAGGGGAACGTGGGAATGGCATCCTTTACCCCTATTTAGTGCCTACGGCACCGTTAATTTTCAGATCTTACATCATCTTATAGAATCAATCCCAATCCCGTTAGGGGCGAAATATTGGTAGGAAAAAATTACCTCCCTGAGACACCTGTCATGATAGGGACAGCATATCTGTAAAGTTGTCCAAATTTGTTGATTTTTCAGGATGTATAGATTCCGTCCCTACGGGACGGAGAACAACGCGGGGAATGGCATCCTTTACTGCTATTTAGTGCCTACGGCACCGGTAATTTCAGATCTTACATCATCTTATGGAATCAATCCCAGTCCCGTGAGGGAAGGCATATCGGTAATATAGAGTTCTTCAGATTCAGATTCAGATTCAGATTCAAGTTCAAATTCAAGTTCAATTCCAAACTTCGCTTCCTATTTCTATCAGATCACAACAGATATTTGGCTTCTCGAGATTTCAAAGCTTCCAGATACTGAAAAATCAAAATTATTTTTCAAACAAGTACTTTCTTACGTACTTATAAATTATCTTTGTGTTATGGAAACAGTAAATTATACAGATTTTAGAGCAAACCTTAAACATTGGTTTGATAAGGTTATTAACGACGTGAGTGATGTGATTATTAAACGGAAAGACGGTAAGGATCTCGTGTTAATTTCACTGGACGAATACAATTCCTTGAAAGAAACTACCTATCTTCTCAGCGGAAAAAACCGAGATGTTCTTCTAAATTCAATAAAGGAATTAGAACAAGGAAATGGTTTAGAAAAAAGCATAATCGAATAAATGAAAATTATCTGGTCTACCACTTCTTGGGATGATTATTTATATTGGCAGAAAATCGATAAAAAAATGTTGATACGAATCAACAATTTGATCAAAAGTTGCCAACGAACTCCCTTTGAAGGAATTGGAAAGCCGGAAGCACTTAAAGGGGATTTACAAGGCTACTGGTCTCGTCGCATTACTTCAGAGCATCGATTGATCTATAAATACGAAAAAGATGTCCTCTACATCGCAGCCTGTCGTTATCATTATGGGAAATAGGCAGCCTATGGAATAAACCCAGTTCCCATAAGGACGAAATAGGAGAAAACAGAGTGATATTTTTACTAGAATTTGTACCAACGGCACCGGTAATTTTGAAATCTTACATCATCTTATAGAATCAATCCCAGTCCCGTTAGGGGCGAAATATTGGTAGGAAAAAATTACCTCCCTGAGACACCTGTGCCGATAGGGACAGCATATCTGTAAAGTTGTCCAAATTTTTTGATTTGCAGGACGCATAGATTCCGTCCTTACGGCACCGGCAAGTGACACACCTTTTACAAAAATATATTAAATAACTAAGTACACGACAAAAATTCTAAATACTTAATTTTCAAAATATTGTTATTGGAAATCAATATTCTTGATAGGTAATCCAGGCCATATCGGAAAACGCTGATTGCTCTGTTGCCATGTTTTTTGATTTTGATTCGCTTGATATACGTAACAATGTAATCACCAATTTTATAGCACCACACGAAAGCTACCATTACCAATAGGATAAGTTTTTCAAGCATGTCCAAATGAGTGACGTGTGTGCATTCGAGATTAAAGCTACTGGACTTTAAACCTCTGAAAAGTGTTTCAATTTGCCAACTCTTTCGATATTTTTCAAGTGCTTCATCAGGCTTATTGAAAGAAACTACAATACAAAAGTCTAACTTTCCATCATTTATCGTTTTCATTCCGGAGATATAACAATATTCTCCTTGAATTTGCATAATCCTCTCATAATGGTGCAACTGACCAGCTTTAAGATGATTAAATAAATGCCAGACAGTAGTTTCCTTTTGTTTTTTAGGGCAGTATATCTTAAAATTGTTGCGTATACGGATGTGATAGCGAATGTTATTTTCATTTAGAAAGCTAACCCAATCCCTACCTACAAACTCTCTGTCAGCTAAAAGACAGTCAATACAGTCTCAGCCAAACCATTTAATAAAATCTTTCATCAGGGAAATCCTTTCGGCGGTATGGGAATTCCCTCTCTTGTCCAGCATTTTAAACATCAGGGGGAAAGCTACATTTTTGTAACTCACTCCCAACATTAAAATATTGATGTTCTTTTCGCCTAATTTCCAATTGGTTCTGTGCATTACCAAGACAAGTGAGTTTTTATGAGGAAGCAAAGAGAAAATCAATCTGGCTATCCACTCCATCGGCAATTCCACTGTAGCAATAAAGCGTTGGATTCGTCTGTAATTGCTCATCGCTTCGGCATTATTGGCAAATGCGGATGAAAGTTTTGAAAAATTCACAGACCTTACCTTGCATAGAGCGCTTACAAACAAACAGATAAGCCGGATCCTTGCTAAATTGAAAAGCCCAGAGAAATGAGCTCTAAATACTGTTAGTAATTGTGTATCTTCGTAGATTAGGTTGGCGTTCTTTTTTAAAATCCTTTAATATATTGAATGTCAACCTTTTTTGCAAACATTTAGACACTTATTTATTTGTAAATCAACTGTATATGCTTTTTTGTCGTGTACTAAGCATCTGATTATAAAATATAAAATCAGTGAACAGAAACAAAACACCACGATTAATGCCATTAAATGTTATTATGAGCATACGTTGGGGATGCCGCGGGAATATTATACGATTACACGACCGAAAAAGAGTGTAAATCTTCCAAATGTCCTCAGCGAAGAAGAAGTTGTAGCAATTCTGGAATTTCCGGAAAATATTAAACATCGGGCCATACTCCATACAATA
>DASRWC010000078.1:0-3293 GCA_035654795.1 Flavobacteriaceae bacterium | reverse complement strand
GAATTCTTCTTTCTGATTTCTGCGATTAATGCTGCTGTTTTCATAAATTAAAATGCTTCTCCGGTTTCTTTGAGTTTTTCCGTATTATTTACCAGTTGCAACTCATCAATAATTTCCTGAATATCACCGTTCATAATATTTCCAAGATTGTACAGCGTCAGGTTTATTCGGTGATCAGTCACGCGACCTTGCGGATAGTTATAGGTTCGGATTTTAGCACTTCTGTCGCCGCTGGTAACCATTGATCCGCGTTTTGCAGCATCTTCGGCTTGTTTTTTGGCGAGTTCCATATCGTAAAGTCGGGAACGTAAAACCTGGAAAGCTTTGTCTTTATTTTTGTGCTGTGATTTTTGATCTTGACACTGTGCTACAATTCCTGTAGGTATGTGTGTTAAACGCACTGCCGAATAGGTTGTGTTAACGGACTGTCCTCCGGGTCCTGAGGAACAGAAATAGTCTATACGAACATCTTTAGGATCAATTTCGATATCAAACTCTTCCGCCTCCGGAAAAACCATCACGGTTGCGGCACTGGTATGAACGCGTCCCTGAGTTTCTGTCTGCGGTACCCGCTGCACTCGATGCACTCCGGCTTCAAATTTTAAAGTTCCATACACATCTTCACCTTCAATTTCGATGTGAACTTCTTTATAACCGCCACTGGTGCCCTCGTTGGCATCAAAAATATTGGTTCTCCAGCCCTTGCTCTCACAATATTTGGAGTACATCCGCAAAAGGTCTCCTGCAAAAATACTGGCTTCATCCCCACCCGTTCCGGCACGTATTTCCATCACTGCATTTTTGGAATCTTCGGGATCTTTCGGGATTAATAGAAATTTAATTTCTTCTTCAAGTTGTGGCAAGCGTTCCTGTGCTTCTTCCAGTTGCATCTTCGCCATGTCAACCATTTCAGCATCACTTCCGTCCTTTATAATTTCTTCAGCTTCTTGGATATTATTCGTGAGATCAATATATTCTGAACGTTTATCCATCATCACTTTCAGGTCCTTATACTCTTTATTCAGTTCGACATACCGTTTTTGATCGGCAATCACATCGGGTTGAATAATAAGGTCATTCACCTCGTCAAAACGTTGTTTAATTATTTGAAGTCTGTCTAACATAAAATTTTTTAATGTGGTGCGAAGTTACGTTTTTTTAGAAAAATGGGAAGATTGAATATGCACGTGCCGCTTAAATATCGAGCACTATTCCGATCCCGATTTTCTGCATCCACTGAATTTTTGCGCCGTGTTCTTCCTTTTCTCCGTCTGCATTTACCGTATAGGTTTTGATATCGTCATCATATTTCAGGGCCGTATTGATTTTGGCTCGGATGAAATCATTTACTTTAAAGTTAAGATGCGCATCCCAATCCACGTCTATATTTCCGAAATTGTTCATATAGTCCGTATATAGGCTTAGTCGGTGCATGAACTCAACATTTTCATAAATTCGGATGGTTAGTTCGTTTGTCAGTAAGATTCCAAATTCTGATCTGAACTTTCTTCCGTGTCTGATAATATTGCCTTCACTGTCTCGAATTGCCGGTTCTACTCCAAAGTTTCCTCTATCTGCAAGGTATTGATTCAGCACCCAGGTTGATTTGTGTGTAGCCGGAGAGAAATAGAGATTGAGAGAATCTCCAAATTTGCTAAACTGCGCTCCAATTCCCGAAAATAAATACCCCGGCGCCATAAAAGCAGAAATTGGGGTTGTTCTGTTCGGGTATTCATAACCTTTACTAAACTGCGTTTTGAGATTCATTTTGGCGGTATAGAACCAGTTGGAAAGAGGGTCGGTTCGGTATCCAAAAGTGGAGTTTATCTCTATTTTATCTTCTGTTTTTTCAATGTTTTTATTTTTCTGTACGTTAATTCCATACCGTGTGATTAATTCATTATTCCATCGGATATTTCCGCGCTCATAAGTTCTTTTGATGAGAACGGTGAATAATGCAGCAACCGCATCGGTTCCTCCGGCATTCCAGTTTTCATAAGAAACTCCATTTAAATCAAGTCCGAGTTGATTTTTCCTTTTCCAATAAGTTATCTCGATATTTCCAAGAATGGTATCTACTTTGGATTTCGTTTTCTCCAAATTCGGCAATAGCCCGTGTTGCAGGTTAAAGCTTACGATGGAATCAGTTTGGGAAAATCCGCTAAAAGAAATAGAGAATAAAACAATTAACAGCAGAATCCGAGGCTTCATAACTTCCTTATTGATATTCAAATGTTCCGAACTCGCTTTTAATGGTTAATTTTTTTGAAGGCGATTCTTCCACTCTTCCGACAATTTGAGCCTCTACATTAAAAGATCGAGAGATTGTCATAATTTCTTTGGCAACATCTTCTTTTACGTAAAGTTCCATTCGGTGCCCCATATTGAATACTTGGTACATCTCTTTCCAGTCTGTTTTGCTTTCAGATTGAATTAATTTAAATAATGGAGGAACTTCAAACATATTGTCTTTGATGATATGGAATTGGTCCACAAAATGCAAAATTTTGGTTTGTGCGCCGCCGCTGCAATGGATCATACCGTGAATGGCATCTTTAGCCACACGTTTCAAAATCTCCTTTATGACCGGGGCGTAAGTTCTTGTAGGTGACAATACCAATTTTCCGGCATCCAGCGTACTTCCTTCCACATGGTCTGTGAGATTTTTACTTCCTGAATAAACCAGATCTTCGGGAACTGCGCTGTCAAAAGTTTCGGGATATTTTTGAGCAACTGAATTATTAAAAACATCGTGACGGGCAGATGTTAATCCGTTACTTCCCATTCCGCCGTTGTAGTTTTTTTCGTACGTGGCTTGCCCGAAAGATGCAAGACCAACAATAACATCGCCTGCTTTAATGTTTGCATTATCAATTACATCTGAACGCTTCATGCGTGCCGTAACGGTGGAATCTACGATGATGGTTCTGACCAGGTCCCCTACATCAGCTGTTTCGCCGCCGGTGGAATGAATGGTAACGCCAAATTGTTGAAGTTCTGAAATCAGTTCTTCAGTTCCATTTATGATTGCGGAAATCACTTCGCCCGGAACCAGATTTTTATTTCTTCCGATGGTTGACGAAAGCAAAATATTGTCAGCCACACCCACGCATAAAAGATCGTCGATATTCATGATAAGCGCATCCTGAGCGATTCCTTTCCATACTGAAATATCTCCGGTCTCTTTCCAATAGGCATAGGCTAGCGATGATTTTGTGCCGGCGCCATCTGCGTGCATAATGAGGCAATATTCATCATCATTAGTTAGGTAATCCGGAATTATTTTACAGAAT
>DASRWC010000077.1:0-116307 GCA_035654795.1 Flavobacteriaceae bacterium | reverse complement strand
GAAAGCGTGAAGAGAAAAATCAGAAAAATACAACGGACAAATGCCATAGGGAATTGATTATCACGGCAAATTTACGGAATGTTAACGAATCATATAGAACTGAAAGTTCGATGATTAGTCTTCCGGCTGTACTTTAAAAATTATAGGAAGTGCATAGCTTATCGAAACCGGTTTTCCTCGGAGTCTTCCCGGCCTCATTTGCGGAATCATGCGCATGAGTCTTTCAGCTTCCGCCGCAAGAAATGGATGTGGCGCCTCGATTTTTAAATCCACAACATCCCCGTTTTTATCAATCACAAACTGAATCATTATCCGAACCTTACCTTGAAGATTCGTTCCGTTCACTACATCCGTGTTGAAATTTTCACTGATAATTTTATTAATTTGATTCGACATACAACGTTTCAATTCCTCCGAATCACCGGTACATCCGGGAAAAACGGGAACATCTTCAATAATAGTAAAGCCTATAGGCTTATCATTCTCCTGACTAAATAATGCATAGGGGAGAAAAAAGAACAATAAATAATAAAAATGCTTCATGAAGGTCTATTAATTTCGAAAATAATAATTCTTTAAATGCAAAAGCCCAATCAACATATATTATTGTTGTTTGGGCTGGTTTAATAAGATGTGGTGTTCAACTATTCCACTTCGTAAATAATCGGCAAAGAATAAAGAACGCTTACCTTTTCACCGTTCTGCACTCCGGGTTTCATATCCGGGATTAATTTTAGTATGATTACATCCAGATTGTTTTCTCTTCAATATTCGATTTCCGTGTTCCTTCAGGCAAGTTTTCGTCATATTTCCCAAGATAAAAGAATCCGAGACATACTTCCCCTTCTTCCATAGGTGCGAAATCTTTTAGATAATCTTTCACACCGGGACTTGACCAATAGGAACCGATATTCATTTCGGAAGCCGTAAGCCACATGTTTTGAACCGCCATCGCTGTTGACGCAACTTCCTCCCATTCCGGAAGACTCTCTTTTGGATCGCGTTGGTAGCAAATCGCGATTACTGCGCCGGATTTTACAGGATTTTCTTGAAGTTTTTGATATGTTCTTTCCGAGAATTTTTCTGTATTGTTCTTATAAGCTTCCGCTAGAAAATCAGCAAGTTTTTTCTGAGCTTCTCCATGAAAAACTTTAAATCGCCATGGTTCTGTTCTTTTGTGGGTTGGCGCCCAATTTGCTGCTTCCAGGATCTGTTGAATCTCCTCTCTGGTTATAGGTTGGTCATTATATTGAGCAATATAAACTGCTCTTCGGTTTTTGATGATGTCGTTTATCATTTCACTGGAATTTTAAAATGGGTGCAAATATAACCAATTCTTTACCCTCTTTATCCCTCTGAAAACCCCTGTAAGTTTAGCAACGCTAAGCTCTAATTTGATCTATTTTATCTGATAAGACTTAACGGTTGATAAAATCGGAACAGCTTTCACTGTTTCTCCTTCCAATAAAAACAATACTTGTTGTGTCTTACCGATAATTTTTCCTTGAATCTGTTCACCATCTATATATTGCAATTCAACAGATGCGGATTTCAAAACCTCCTTCTTTGCAATATTCCCATAAATCGAGGCCGAGTTCGTGAGATATAATATTAAAAGAAAAGTAAAGGTTCCCGACTGCACCCACACATAAAATCGCTTCTTCTCAAGTCCAAAATTGAATTTGGAGTATGTCCTGGGATATTTAGCCCGCAGAAATATATCCGACCGCACAACTAAAAAAACTATGAAAAGTGTAATACCCGAAAATAGTAGGATTCGCATATCGGAAAAAGGAGCAATCAGAAAATCGAAAACATCGGCGTAATCAAAAATATTGATTCCAAATTCAGAATATTTCTTATGCGTAAACAACATCCCGATTGCAACAATCAGCACATAGGAAACTGCCAGAATGTTCTGTATTTCTTTTCTTATAAAATGAAAAGTACCTTTTATAGTAGAATCCATATTTGAGAATATGTGCTAAGATAGGATATTGTTAGTATCAGAAACATAGCTTTTGAAAAATTTGGTTACCTCCTCACCCCCTCCGGAAACTGAACTTTATCGGGTTGAGCATTTAAGGCCGGCAGCGCTTTTTTCAGAATTCGATTTCGGCGGCCGGTTGTATCTTCGGGTTCGACAGGATAGGAAATAACTGCTTCCATCCAGGCATACGCATTGTTTCGGAAATATACTGCGGGTTTCCACAGATGCGCTTCTCTTTCTGCGATATTCGGATACCGCTCTTCAAAGTCATCAATAGCGGCATTCAACATACACTTTTCGATAAACTGCATATCACTCGTGTAGGCCACCTGCACAGCGGTTTCATTCCAAATAAACGGAACTTCGGGACCGGAATAATTAATGATTTCTTCCTTTAGAATCAAACTGTTCGGAAACCGAATGATTCTTCCGCTTCGACGGTCGTTCCCGAGATAATCGCCACTACATTCTAAAATTGAAGTATCGAGATAGCTGATTTCGATGACGTCTCCTCGAAAATTTTTAATCTGAATCCTGTCTCCCACCAAATATGACCTACGAAAAACCAGATAAACCCAAGCGATAAACGAAGTTATGGGCGCTTGTAAAGCAAAACCGAGAACCAATGAAATTAATCCGAAACTGACCGCTGCGGCCATCAAATTCTGAAACAAAAACGAAACCACAACAATCAGACTAGCAACAATCGACAGGAATCTTGTGATTCTCAATAAATTATATCGATCTCCCTCGGTGTCTGTTTGTGATGAGATGAGTTTACTGATGATATGGCTGATCAAAAAAATGAGTGAGATGAGAAAAAGACTCATACTCAGTTTTTTCAGAAAAGGGATGTATTCCGCCCACGGCTTTAAGGCTTTAATATCCAGCAAATAATAAATAACAAGTAGAACAAACGCAACTATAGCATATACCCGAATCCAGTATCTGGTGCTGTGGGGTGTGGTATTTCCATTCTTTATAATCATTTGCCGGTAAAGTTTCTTTAAAAAATAAAGATATAGCTTGATCCTGAAAAAGAAAAACTCAAATTTTATAATTCTTCAACCAAGGTTGGTTGTTTAAAATGGTAATTCAATGGATTCCGGAAGTATGAATTCTTTGGTGTAGGCATTCTCCAAATAGCTCAGTCTTGGTTTCTGGAACTGTAGAATATCTTCTCTTTCAATGCCATATACACTCCAATAATTGGCGAGAAGTTGGGCAAAGATATTATCATCCCAAAATCCAAAAATCGGTCTTCCGTCTTTTGGCTCCATTGGGAGCGCTTCAATAATTAAAGCGTCTTCCTTCTCCTCAAATTGATATTCCGGTTTTTGCTGGAGGATATAATCCAGGTAATGAAAATGAGCATAAAGTTCTTCAAATTGAAGCGGATGCAATACATGGCCTTTCATTTTTTCAAGAATAGCTTGCATTCTTTCTTTTAACATTCCGTTGTCTTGGAAGCAAACCACCATACCAAATCCGTTCACGCCCATCTGGAATAACAAATTGACGGTATCATCTCTATATGTAAAAATATCTGCAGAATATTTCAGTGGGAAAACCGTTATGCTCCACGGTTTTCTTCCTTTGAATTCAACAGGCGCAATGAGAGATTGCAACATAAGATGAAACATGGAGAATCTTCTTTTAAGGTAGGGTGACAGACTGAAATCTTTTCCTTCTTTGATCAGTCTACTTCGTTCATAGGTCAGTTCAAGATATATAAGGCCATATACAATTCTGCCTGTCCATAGAAAAATGATTTTCTCATCCAGAGCCGCCATAGATTCAAAACCTTCATCAAATGCTTTTTTAAAAGTGGCATCCAGTTTATTAAGCGCATCAATGACGTGAGGAGCAGCAGGCATTCTCAAATCGGCAAAGCGAAAGGATTTCATTTTGTCGATAACTTCAATTCGTTCTTCACCAAATTGAAAACGATCCAGTATCCATTCCGGGAAGACACTGATGGTTTCCGTTGTAAGTGCTCCGGAAAGGAAACAAAAATGATCGTCAAAAATTAAATCTTCGAAAGGATTATATAAAGAGAAATTCATGTTCATTCAAGTTTGCAGCAAAAGTAAGAGATAAGCATTGAATAGTCTCAAAAGGATCTCCGGCTAAACCGGAAAATACTTCTTTTCCCAAAGTGGCGCCATTCCGGTAGAGAGAAGATTATCTGATTATTTTTGGCGTTTTCTCTCATTTCTTTACGTTGAAGTCATTTGAATAAAAAAAATAAGTGTTGTAACTCTTGGCTCTTCAGGAATTTCCATCCTTTGCCTACCTTAGCGTAATGAAATCTAAGAGACAAGTGTCTAAATGGAAATCCTTGGAATACCGAGGTACGGAATGTTTGAACTGCGGACATCCTTTGGATCGCAGCGATCGTTATTGCCCCTATTGTTCTCAAGCCAACAGCACAAAAAAACTAACTGCCGGCGATTATTTTTCTGAATTCCTTAGCAGCATTCTTGTTTACGATTCCCGTTTACGATACACCTTGCGTGATATTTTTAGACCCGGATTAATGACTTTGAATTACTCTCGAGGTCAACGGTTGAAATACGCCAATCCTTTTCGTTTTTTTCTAAGTGTTTCTATTATTTACTTCTTGCTTAACAGTGTTTTGAGCGAGCTGTTTTTTGAGCAAGCAGATTTTCAAGTTCAATTTGCTGCTTATGACAATTCTAAAGCGAAAACTCCTCCTACTTTTATCTTAGAAGAAAGAGGTGACACTCTAAAAGCAAAACAATTGGGGATGGAGCAATATTTTTCAGAATCTGCTCTTCAGGAATTCCCTTTCATGGAGCGGTTCTTAAAAAGATCGGCGATTTATCTGGATTATCTCTACAACCATCCACAAGAAAACGCAAAAACAGCCATAGCAAAAATGAATCATGCCCCCACGCAAAGCAATTTGTGGACGTATTCTCGAATGGGTGCAATAAAGAAAATCAGAGAAAACACAGAAGAATTTATGTCCTATTTCAGAGCGAAATTTCCGTTTTTACTCTTTTTTTTCGCTCCTGTTTTTGCCTTGGTACTTTTATTCATTTATCGGAAGAAGGAGGTAAAATACATGGACCACCTTATCTTTTTATTCCACATTTTCAGCTTCTTCTTTTTGATAAACATGTTATTTCTCATTCCCAATTTGCTCTGGTTTGGCTCTTCTATTGCTTCTCTTTTAATGTTTGGCATTTTATCTGTCTATTTCTTCCTGGCTCTTCGTCGTTTTTATGGCGAGAGTGGCTGGCGCACCTTTTTTAATACAATTTTATTAAGCCTCGTTTTTAATATTAGTTTTCTTATTGCTATATTGATTTTTGTTGCCGGGAGTTTGGCTGTATATTGAAGTTTTAAAACATGATTTATCAGATTACAAGAGGAATAAAAATTTCAGTTACCTCTCATTTCAAAGGAAACTTTTTGAAGGGGAGACAGATGCAATATGTTTTTTCCTATAGAATTCAAATTGAAAACCGCAGTAACCAAGCCATTCAGTTGTTATCGCGCTATTGGGAAATCAAAGATTCTCTCAACCATTCAATTTATGTTCAGGGTGAAGGCGTTGTTGGCCGACAGCCAATAATTCAACCGGGAGAAGTTTACGCTTACACCAGCGGATGTATTTTAAAATCTACAACAGGAAGTATGGAAGGGTATTACACCATGACAGATATGGAAACAGAAACTCTTTTTACCATTCCTATCCCTAAATTTCAGTTGATCGCGGGGTATATGTTGAATTAAACATTCAATGCAGTTATAGAAGTTTCTCCTGATTGAAGATCATGGTAATACATAGAAAGCTCAGCCCCTACTTTCACGATTTGTGTTATGCTTTTCGTACGTACAAAACCTCTGTCCATTATCAGTCCATATTCTTTATTTCCGTTGCCGGCTGAGTTATGAAATTCCAGAACATCCTCTGCATCTGTGCGTTTTGTCAACAACTCTGCAAACCATTCTTCACGCAGGTTTTTGTATTCTTTTGAATACAAAGGCGATGACGACCATATGTGAGGTTTCCATTCTTTTTGAAGCCGGTGCAGCGTTTTTCCGTCCCATACTATTTCCCACAGTTCCAATTGATCTTGCCAAGAGACAAAAACTACTGTAAAGGGTTCAATTTCCGAAAAATCATAATCTTCTAAATATTTTTTCACGTTTGGCACCATCAACAAATCTTTTAGGATTAATCCCCGACTTCGTCCATAGTAAGGTTTACGCTCATGTGGAACAAATCCGCCATTCATCAGAGATATTGCTCTTTTTTTATCACTTGTTCCAATCCATGTTCCTCCGGCTACCTCATCCTTAGGAAAGAGTAATTGGATGCCCTCTTCTACATATATTTGAGGAGCACGTGTAGCCCTTCCGGGAGCTTCGTCACGATTTGAAGTCAACAGAAAATCGGATTTGTTTTTCGGAAGGAAAGAAACTGTACACATATAGAACAAGTTTAAATGCCATGTCTACAAAGGTATAGATTTCTTGTAGTTTCCTATTTCGGCGAATGACCATTTATCCTTATTACCATTTGCGAAATTGGGATTTTCTTTAGGTATATACCTTACATAATCTTCATTAAACGGAAGGAAAAGGACATCAGATTTCGTAACTTTGCAACCTTTATAAACATTAAATCAAATTATTATGGGAAAAGGATTTTTTGAAGTCCCTATCGCCGTTAATGAGCCGGTAAAAACCTATGCACCCGGTTCTCCCGAGCGGAAAGAGGTACAAGAAACTTATAGGAGAATGTATGCTGAGACCATAGAAGTGCCTTTATATATAAACGGTGAAGAAATAAAAACCGGTGACACAGCCACCATGTCACCTCCGCATGATCACAAACACGTTTTAGGAACCTATCACCGTGCCACGAAAGAACATATAATTCAGGCTATTGAAGGTGCACTTGAAGCGAGAAAAAAATGGGCTGCTATGCCTTGGCAACAGCGTGCGGCCATTTTTCTACGTGCTGCAGAGCTTATTGCCGGGCCGTACAGAGCTCGGATGAACGCGGCAACCATGCTGGGCCAGTCCAAAAACATTCATCAGGCTGAAATCGATTCTGCTTGTGAATTAATCGACTTCCTGCGCTTCAACGTTCAATACATGACAGAGATTTATGCAGAACAGCCGGAATCTACCTCCGATGCTTGGAACCGGGTTGAATACCGTCCGCTTGAAGGTTTTGTATATGCCATTACTCCATTTAATTTTACTGCTATTTCGGGGAATCTTCCTGCCAGTGCTGCTCTTATGGGTAATGTAGTGGTTTGGAAACCTAGTCACACTCAGGTATACTCTGCTAAAGTAATTATGGATGTTTTCCGTGAGGCCGGCGTTCCCGGAGGCGTAATAAATATGGTTATGGGGGATGCTGTTATGATTTCAGATACGTTGATGGCTCATTCTGATTTTGCCGGAGTTCACTTTACAGGATCTACCGGCGTTTTCCAAGGGATCTGGAAAAAGATTGGAGATCATATTCAAACCTACAAAAGTTATCCAAGAATTGTAGGCGAGACCGGAGGAAAGGATTTTGTTTTGGCACACAAGTCTGCAAATCCGAAACAAGTAGCCACTGCCTTGTCTCGAGGAGCCTTTGAATATCAAGGACAAAAATGTAGTGCTGCAAGCCGAAGTTACATTCCTGAAAGTATTTGGGAGAAAGTGAAAGAATATCTTTTGGCAGATTTAAAATCTTTCAAAATGGGATCGCCCGAAGATATGGGGAATTTTATTAATGCCGTGATTGACGAGAAATCTTTTGACAAACTAGCCGGTTATATCGACGCAGCCAAGAAAGATGATAAAGTACAAGTTATAGCCGGAGGGAATTATGACAAGAGTGAAGGATATTTTATAGAGCCTACGGTTATTCTAACAGAAGATCCAAAATACGTGACTATGTGCACTGAATTGTTTGGACCTGTCTTGACCATTTATGTATATAAGGATGATGAAGATTGGGCTGACATTCTGGAGCTTGTAGATACCACCAGCGAATATGCTCTAACCGGGGCTGTTTTCAGTGAAGATAGGTATGCTCTGGAAGAAGCAGTAGTGGCGCTTGAAAATGCCGCCGGAAACTTCTATATTAACGATAAACCTACCGGAGCCGTTGTGGGGCAGCAACCTTTTGGAGGAGCCAGAGCCAGCGGAACCAATGATAAAGCCGGAAGCAAAATGAACCTCTACCGATGGGTATCCCCTCGGCTAATTAAGGAAACCTTTGTTTCTCCCATAGATTATAGATATCCTTTCCTAGGATAAAAAGAATAAAAAGAAAAGCCCATCTTCGGATATTGAGGATGGGCTTTTTATTTTGACTTAAGATCCTAGAAATTAGACAACGGAAGAGTTGCCAACTCTACTAGAGGTTTTCTACTTCTGAAAACCGATAGCCAATATTGGATTAAACCTTGCTAGCCATAGTTATTCGAACGCTTTTCGTTCATTTATCTTAGCAAACTGAGCATTTTTTGCATTGTTATCGGCGTCTACCACCATAACTACAAAACTTAAGTTCTCTCCTACATAATTAGTAGGTATTGTAAAATCATAAGATTTCGAAAAAACATCAAATGCCGGCATCTGTCGGATGGGATCGCCAAATAAATCAGACAGTGCATTTCTCAACCCATCGTTGTGTACGTAGTTCGGAATCGGATTTCCGAGACCCTGATAAGGATGTCCGGGAGTTTCATTATAATAATTGGCTTGAGGAGAAACCACACCGTTTTCTAATAAATAAACTACAACTTTATCTCCTGAAACAGAGCCATTCTCATAGACCACATCCACTTTTACTGTTAAATCATTTCCGTTTAATCTGGAACTAACGGCAATGGAAACATCCGTATTTTTTCCTGCCATGGTTGTCACCAAATTTAAATCGTATGGTTTAGGCCAAGGAGAGGTACGATTAATTTGTGCTTTTGGAAAGCCGTTATCCACGTTAAACATAGCTTGTAAATCTGCAATGCGCGGAAAATTAAGAGGATCAGGAATGGATGATGAAGATTTGTGAATCGCTACGATTGCAACGTCATTTGTAACCGCTCTCAACTCCTCTACCGCTAAGGCTACGGCAGGACAAAATCCACACCAGGTTCCGGTATAATCTTCAACAACCACTTTTCTTTTCGGAATAAAAACCTCGAAGGGCAAGGGTTCGGTAGTATAGGTTTCATCATTCACAACATAAGTTGCATATACTTCAAATGCATTTGGCGTAGGTGACGAAAAGGTTTTTCCCGAAATGGCGTTGCCATTTACATAGAAAGTAGCTTCATCGGCTGTATCTTCTCCCCTGTCATTTTTGAGGCCGAAAGTAACCGTTTGATTTCTCAGGGCTTTTGGAACATCAATAGTTAAAACCCGTGCAGTTGGTTCAAGTACTTCAAAAGAAAGTTCATTACTTGTTTTTCCGTTATAAACGGCTTTGGCTGTGAATTGTCCTACATTTTCAAAGATGTAGGTATTTCCTTCTATCAGATTATTATCCACAAAAATTTGTGCCTCATTCGTATAATTTTGCCCATCAGACCCTTCAACGGTAAACACAACTGCAGTATTCAGACCCACTACAAGTACCTCATCTGTACCTGCATCACTTTTTAAAAGTATCGAAAAAGAATCCGAGGTCACAATGGGGTCTTCCTTTCTGCTGCAGGACAAGGCTACCACAGTTAAAAGAAGAAAAATAAGCTTTTTATTAAATTTCATAAGTTGAGTTTTGGAATGGAAGTGCTAATATAAAAAATCATTCTTTGAAGAAGCATCAACCTTTTTTTATCTTTCTGCGTGGACAAAGTTTTAAAAAAATCTTAATATTGCTACCAAACAATTTTATTCCCTATGAAAAAACTTTCACTAATTTTCTTTTTATCCTGGTCCTTTCTGTCGATGGGACAAAGCGAAATTCCACGAATCGATTTAAAAACCATGGACGGAAAAATTTTCAATGCTCAGGAGATGAGCAATGGAGATGCCGTAACTATCATATCTCTATGGGCTACTTGGTGCGTTCCATGTTTGAAAGAACTTGATGCTATCAATGAAGTATATCCTGAGTGGCAGGAAGAAACAAATGTTAAACTTTATGCCGTTTCTGTTGATGATGCACGCACGGTAAAAAGGGTGAAACCTTTGATAAACGGAAAAGGATGGGATTATACAATTCTGTTAGACACAAACAACGATTTTCAACGTGCCATTGGCGCTGCTACCGTCCCCATGACTCTTTTAGTAAAGGATAACAAAATTGTGTACCGTCATTCCGGCTATAGTCCGGGAGCTGAGTTTGCACTTTATGAGAAAATCAAAGAATTCTCTAAGTAATCAGCATCTTTCAATTTTTATTTCATGAAGAAAATACTTTTTGGCGCACTCATTCTTGTGAGCGGTTTGACTTTTGCACAAGAAACCGGATATTTTTTTGGAGGTCTCGAATCCAATTCACAGTGGTTATTACCTGATGAGAAATTTGATTTTGAGGCGCCGGCAGAGCAATTCCGATCCAACAATTATTTACAACTAAACTACAGCTTGGGACATTTTACTGCAGGTCTTCAGTATGAGTCTTACCTTCCGGTGGCTCTCTCCGGCTATTCACCTATATGGGATGGACAAAACGGGATAGGCACCTACTATCTCAATTATAAAACTGAAACTCTTGATGTAACCGGCGGATATTTTTATGAACAGTTTGGAAGTGGTCTCATTTTCCGAAGCTGGGAAGACAGGCAACTGGGAATCAACAATGCCATGAAAGGTGTGCGGGTAAAATATGCTCCAAATACCACCTTTGATCTTACAGGAGTGTATGGACAAACGCGGATTGGTTTTGATGTTTCCGAGGGTGTAACACAAGGTCTCGACGCCAATTTAAGTATCAGTGAATTACTGGATATGGAAACGCTCGATTTGAAATTGGGAGCCAGCTATGTTTCCCGGTATCAATCGAATGAAGGGCATGACAGTATTCCGGCCAATGTAAATGCCTTTGGTGGAAGGCTTGATTTTGTTTACAACAGTATTTACGGAGGCGTAGAAGCCATAACAAAGAGTCCGGACGTGATTGTGGCTGATGGCTACATTACCTCTCCACAAAAATTTGATGGCACGGCACTGCTTGTAAATTTAGGCTATGCAGAAAAAGGATTGGGAATAAACACCACCTTTAGACGTCTTGAGAATTTCTCCTTCTATGCCGACAGATATGCTGAGGGCAATCAGTATAACGAACAATTAATAAACTACGTCCCGGCCATCACCAAACAACATGATTATTTGTTATCCAATATTTACGTTTACAACGCCCAACCCAGATTGATCTTGGATACTTATGAAAAAAGAGCCGGGGAAGTCGGGACACAAGTTGATGTCTACTATTCTTTTGACAGAGAATCGACTTTAGGCAAAGTTGGAACAAAACTAGCAGGAAATTTTTCCTATTGGGCAGGTGTAGATGCATCCTATAATATGGCTGATCAAACTTATGATGTAAAGTTTATTGGCAAAGGCCCCCGATACTTCCGCGATTTGAATATCGAGGTCAAGAATCGATGGAATGCGCAATGGAGTACTGTGGTTTCTTTCCAAGACGTTATTATTGACAAAAGTGTTTCAAAGGGAGGAATTCTTGGAGCTCAAGGCGACATTCGGGCACAGATAGCGGTGATTGAAGGAACCCGAAGATTCTCCCGTGGCAAATCTATAACAATGGAATTGCAGCACTTATGGACCGCTCAAGATGACAAGAACTGGGCTGCGGGCGTAGCCGAGTACAGCTTTAATCCAAATTTCTCGGTCTTTGCGGCCGATGCATGGAATTATGGCGGAGAAAAGGAATTGCACTATTACAATTTCGGCGGCAGTTACTCCAAGGGTCACGTCCGGATTGGTTTAAATTATGGGCGCCAGCGCGGAGGTTTGATCTGCGTGGGAGGTGTTTGTCGCGAGGTACCGAAAAGCACCGGATTCACCGGAAATATGGTCGTAACTTTTTAATCTTGACATTTACTGTGAATAAGAAACCGTGGGAAACGCTCCTGCGGTTTTTTTTTGGAGAAGAACATAGACTCTCTATTTGATCAACTGACGGAAGAGAATCCTTCTGAAGATCAATTTAAAAAAGAAGAAGGGCTAATTATAGAATAAATCAATTGGATTTATCAGAAACAACTTTAACGAAGAACAATCACAACTTTCGGTTTTGTATGCACTTTGATCATTCAACTATGAATGCTTCTGATGGTAAGAGATTCCTTTCATAATATAGCATTTCTCTAGTCACACAAACGAAAAAAAGAGGCAAACAACAGAAAACCCCCACATCCTAGTAATAAAAATAAAAAAACCACCTCAGATGAGATGGCTTAATTTTTTTCAGTTTCCGGTGGTATTATCTGATTATCACTTTACTTGTTTTTGTTGCGCCTCCTTCATTTTTAAATTGCACTACATAAACATTCGAACTAAGATCAGATACGTTTACTACCTGTTGCCCAATTTGCAAATTGCCGTGTTTAACCAATCGTCCTTGCAAGTCATAAACGGTCATTTGCACCGGCTCATTCACATCTATCGTCAGGTAATCTGAAACCAGTGTAGTATGAAGTGAAAGATTTACTTTGGTATTTCCATTAACGCTTAAAAACGGATTATATCTGTAGGTAAAAGTAAGCGTATGACCGGAACTGTTAGTACCGGTGAGCCCGTCAAACTGTCTAAATGTAAAAACGGAATCTACGTTTCCTCCATTTCCGGGATCATTGTCATAGAAATGATTTCCGATTCCTGTGGTTCTGCCGGGTGCAATCTCTATAGCTTCATAATGTGCGGGTGGAATAAATGTTCCAACAGGGACAGCAAAAAAACATTCTACTTCATAACAAAGTTCCTCAAATACAGACGTCGTTCCATTGGTTTTCGAAACGTATTCGATTCGAGAAAAGATTGGTTCGGAAGTATTATCATTGGTTACAAAGAACTGCAATTCAGATAGGGATTGATCTAGAGATCCGTACTCAATTATATCTCCGTCGTTAATGATATTGCCATTATCATCTTTCACGGTAAATTGGGCTTGCGCCGTCAAGAAACCTCCCAGTAGGAAGGCATAAAGTAATTTTGCTTTCATCAGATTTGTTTAAGGTCAAAAAAGAATTCTAAAAAACCAAAGTTATAAAATTTTGCTTCAAATAATTATTATATTTAACCCTTAACACATTTCTTTGATTGTTTTACAACCAAAACCAATACTTATTAAACAACAAAAACCTTTGATTATGCTGAAAAAACTACCTTTATTCTTAACAGGAACATTTTGCGCTGTGTCTGCTCTTGCGCAAACTATTGTTTCCACTTCCCCCGAGAACAGAAATGTTGTACTTGAAGAATTCACGGGAGTTAACTGCTTTTATTGTCCTGACGGACATAGAATAGCGCAATCCATCCAAGACAACAATCCTGATCGTGTTGCTCTCATCAATATTCATCAAGGAGGTTATGCCAACCCGAGCGGAAACCAGCCCGATTTTAGAACCCAGTGGGGTAATGCAATTGCGGGGCAGACCGGTTTAACCGGCTATCCGGCAGGTACCGTAAACCGCCATGTTTTCTCCGGATCAAGCACAGCTTTAGGCCGAGGACAATGGACCGGAGCTGCAAATCAGATATTAGGGATGCCATCCTATGTAAATGTTGGAGTGGAAGCCACTATCAATGTTCAGACACGTGAGCTTGTAGTAAATGTAGAAGCCTATTACACCGGAAATAGCCCTGAGAGCACCAATTTCATTAATATCGCATTACTTCAAAATAACACCAAGGGACCACAAACCGGCGGCGGCCAGGGGAACAATTACAATCACATGCACCGATTGGTTGAACTCCTGACAGGCCAATGGGGAGATGAAATTAATACCACTACTCAAGGCAGTTTTGTGGCAAGGTCTTACACCTATACTATTCCTGCGCACTATAGAAATATTGAAGCGGTACTTCGGGATATGGAAGTAGTGGCATTTGTGACTGAGACCCGTCAAGAAATTATTACCGGAAAGAGAACCATACCTTCCTTTACCGGTGTAACCAAAATGAATGACGCTATGGTTAAAGAAATTATTCCGATAGACCCAACTTGCGCCACTAATATTGGTCCCTCTGTCGTTATTTCAAACGAAGGCGCCAACAGCATCACCTCTCTTCCCATTCAGTACAAAATTAATGGAGTAACGCACACCCATACTTGGACCGGAAATCTTGGGACTTATCATGCCGAAACAATTGCTTTACCGGCTGTTCCTTTGACTCTTCAAAACACCAATACTTTGGAAATCTTACTTCCAAACGATGAAGATAATTCTAATAACAGTGCCAGCTTAAATTTCAACAAAGCTCCGGAAGGGACAAGTAAAATTTATATTGAGGTGAGAACTGACAATTGGGGATATGAATTCCGTTGGGCCCTGATGGATTCAAACGGAACAATTGTTCATCGTAGAAACAACTTCCCTAGTAGTCAGACGGTGACAGATATTTTCACCCTTCCGGAAGATTGCTATACCTTTGTTATTTATGATTCTTTTGGTGATGGAGGTGCTCGTGTAGAGATTAAAGATCATAACAATCAGCGACTATTCTTTGCTGCCGGAAACTGGGGTGTAGAACGAAGCGGGAACTTCTCCACTGATGGAGTTTTATCTGTAACTGACAATTTATCAACTTCCATGGCTGTTTATCCAAATCCGACAAAAGATATTTTAAACATTTCGGGAGCAGAAAAAAGCATCATAGCTATCTATGATATTCTGGGTAAATTAATTCTTGAAAAGAAAGAAATTCGGAATCCTGAAGAAGTTCAAGTTTCTCAATTACAGGCCGGAACTTATTTTATTAAAATTTCACGTGATGGAGAAACTACCACAAAGAAATTTATTGTAACTGAATAATTCCCACTATCATAACCAACCTGCCCCGGAAACCTCCGGGGCTTTTTTGTATTTTTTATAGACGAAAATCCATAGAAATGAACTACAAAATCCACAATGAAGAGACTGTCTTTGACAATCATTATAAAATCAAAAAAGCAGAAGTTTCGTATGATTCTTTTGCCTCAGGAAAGGTTTCTGCCACACGGTTTGCTTTTGAACGAGGCGACTCTGTAGCTATTCTTTTGTATGAAAAAGATACCGATAGTTTTTTGCTGACCAATCAGTTCCGTTATCCCACCACGAAACACCAAAAAGGATGGATTTTGGAAATTCCTGCGGGAAGTCTGGAAGTAGGAGAAACTCCTGAAGAATGTGTTGTGCGGGAAGTGGAAGAAGAATTGGGATATGCCATTGCTCAGCCCAAACATCTCTTTACGTTTTACACCTCTCCCGGCGGATCTACTGAACGCATGTTCTTATTTTATGCGGAAACCCACAGTGAACAGAAAACTACAAAAGGCGGAGGAAAACCGGATGAACAGGAAGACATTCAACTGGTTCGCCTTCCTCGAGTAGATTTGGTTCGCAAGCTAAACGAATTTGAAGATGCAAAAACCATTATCGCTTTTCAATGGTTTTTATTAAATCATTTTAACCCTTGAAATTCAAAGGAAGATGCACAACGCTTTTAGTATCGAAAAAACCTTCTGCAAAATATTTGTTCAGAGGGAAGACTGTAGCTTCGGGGAAAAATTTTAATTCCTCAGAGAGATCTCCTCCTTTCAGGTATAGAATCCCGTTTTTTCGTTCGTGTTGATTCTTTTTGGCAATTTTTCCATCTACCCATCGCACAAAAGTTTCCATCTGAGCAACAGCTCTACTGACAATAAAGTCATAACGGCCTTCTACATTTTCTACCCTGTCGTTAGTTGTCTTTACGTTAGTGATTCCTAATCCCTTTACTACTTCATCCACTACTTTAATTTTTTTTCCGATGCTATCTACCAAATGAAATTGAGTTTTTGGAAAAAGTATGGCTAATGGAATTCCGGGAAATCCTCCTCCCGTGCCTACATCCAGAATATAAGAACCGGGAAGAAATGCCTGGATTTTTGCTATGCCGAGCGAGTGAAGCACATGGCGTAAATAAAGCTCATCAATATCTTTGCGGGATACCACATTTATTTTCAAATTCCAATCTTGATACAGTTCTTGCAATTTGCCGAATTGCATCCTTTGTTCCGCGGAAAGTTGGGGGAAATATTTTTGAAGCAGATCCATTGTAATGGTAAATAAAAAGCAAAAATAGAACATCTTCAAGATATTCTGCCAACAAATATATTTTCACATTAAAGTTGTTTAATTTTGCACCTTTGCGCAATTTTTTTGCGACTTTACAACGAGTACAAGCTATGGATAAAAGACTTTCTAAAAGAATAAATGAAATGACCACCTCTGCCACGTTAGCCATGGCCGCCAAAACCAGAGAGCTAACTGAGCAAGGTGTTGATATCATAGGATTAAGTCTGGGAGAACCTGATTTTAACATCCCGGATTTTGTTAAAGAATCGGCTATCAAAGCCATTGAGGACAATTACCATACGTATCCTCCTGTGGACGGTTATTTGGACTTAAAGCGCGCTATAATCAATAAATTTAAAAGAGATAATGAGCTCACCTACAAGCCTTCTCAAATAGTGGTATCTACGGGAGCAAAACAATCTTTAGCCAATCTCACTATGGTTCTTTTAAATGAAGGAGACGAGGTTTTATTACCTGCACCATATTGGGTGAGTTATGCTGACCAATGCAGGGTAGCAGGTGGGATTCCAAAGGAAATCTCCACTACCATTGAGACCAATTTTAAGGTCACTCCTCAGGCACTTGAAGAAGCGATCACACCAAAAACAAAGCTGATAATATACAGTTCACCCTGTAACCCCAGTGGATCTGTTTATTCCAAAATAGAACTTCGTGCGCTGGCAGACGTGCTGGTAAAATATCCGGATATCATTGTTATCAGCGATGAAATTTATGAGCACATCAATTTTAGCGGCGGGCACTTTTCGATGGCTCAGTTTGATGATATGTATGATCGCACCGTAGTTGTGAATGGTGTATCTAAAGCTTTTGCCATGACCGGATGGCGGATAGGTTACATTGGAGCACCGGAGTGGATAGCGTCAGCTTGTAACAAAATGCAAGGACAAGTAACGAGTGGCGCAAACGTGATAGCACAAAGAGCTACCATTACCGCTTTGGAAGCATCTCCTGAGAAAATACGTTTTATGGTAGACGCATTTAAACGTCGTCGGAAATTAATTATTGATCTGCTTTCCGAAATAAAAGGATTTAAAACCAACAAACCGGAGGGTGCTTTTTATATTTTTCCGGATATTTCCTATTATTTTGGCAAAACTTTAAAAGGACACAATATTAACACCGCCTCAGATTTCTCTTTATACCTTTTGGAAGAGGCTAAAGTGGCGACTGTTACCGGCGAAGCTTTTGGAGATTCCAATTGCATTCGTCTCTCCTATGCGGCTTCGGAAAATCAAATCAAAGAAGCAATTCGTCGTATTAAAGAGGCTTTAATGTAGTCTTAGATAAGAATTAATGAAGATAAATCTCCATCCTGTTGTAAATCGGGTGGAGATTTTTTTATCTTATCTGTTTCTCCAAAAGAATGGAGTGAAGAGGATAAGTACCGTAAACAATTCCAATCTACCTAAAAGCATTAAGAAGCAACTCCACCATTTAGCCAAAGCAGGTAATTCTGCATAGGTATCAGATGGGCTTAATTGTCCTAAGGCCGGCCCAACGTTTCCTAAAATTGAAGCAGATCCGCCCACTGCCGTTTCATAATCCAATCCAAGAAATGCGAAAACCAATGCTCCAATTATAAATGTAAGCATGTACAAGATAAAAAATCCCAACACGTTAAAAACGATTGGTCTGGGTACTGCCTTATCGTTATATCTAACGGGCAAAATGGCATGAGGATGAAGGGTGCGTTTAAATTCCAGAATCCCATTACGAATCAGAATAAGATGACGAATTAATTTGATGCCTCCTGCCGTAGAACCTCCGCTACCGCCTAAGAAAAACATTCCGAAAAAAAGAGTTGTAATAAAGGGTGTCCACAACGTAAAATCTGTTGTTAAAAAAGCCGTAGTAGAAATAACACTTACAACTTGAAAGAGGGCGTGTCTGACTGCATGTTCAATTCCGCCCCATAAGGTGGCTGTTTCAGAAACAAAATCCGTTTGCAAATAAACAACAGCGGCAATAATAGCCGTAAACAACAGAGTGAGCCATATATACATCCGGAATTCTTCATCTTTAAGAACCCTTCGAAAACGACCTTTGAAAGCCAGGTAGCTCAGCAGTAGGTTGCAACTTCCGATAAACATGAAAATTACTATAATATATTGGATTGCCGGATTGTCATTCCAGTATCCTATGCTGGCATTTTTTGTAGAAAAGCCGCCTGTGCTTAATGTTGACATGGAATGGTTAACAGCATCAAACCATCCCATACCGGCCATTTTCAGCAGAATTGTTTCCAAGAGGGTGTATCCCACATAAATCAGCCATAAACGTTTGGCGGTATCGGTTATTCGGGGATGAAGTTTATCGCCTGCGGGACCCGGAACTTCAGCTGCAAAGAGCTGCATTCCGCCAATACCAAGAAGAGGTAACACTGCAATGGCAAGCACAATAATTCCCATACCTCCTATCCAGTGGGTGATGCTTCTCCATAGCAGAATACTTGGCGGCATGATTTCTACATCAGGCAGAATACTGGCGCCGCTTGCTGAATATCCGCTCATTGATTCAAAAAAGGCATCGGTAAAATTCGGAATGGCAGCGGTGAAGATAAAAGGAATGGTTCCAATAAATGCCATGGTTATCCATCCGGAAGTTACGATGATGTACCCTTCTCTTTTCTGAATCTCTTTCCTATGGATACGGGTTAGCAGCATTAGCAAAGTTCCGGCCCCAATGGTTACGGCACCTGACAGAAGAAACTCCTCCAGCTGCCCGTCTTGATAAAACCAACTTGTTCCGGCTGCCATGAGCATAAAGAGCCCGTTGACAATGGCTAGGAGTCCAAGAATATGAACTATGATTTTATAGTTGATTTTCGAGAATGTATTCATCAATTGAAAAGTTTACCCACACGGTCCAGTGCTCTAGGAAGACAACATATAACCATCCGGTCTCCTTCCCGGATACGAAAATCTCCTAATGCAATGATACCTTTTCCATCACGAATGACTCCCCCGATAATGGCGCCGTCGGGAAAATTCAAGTCTCGAATCAATTTATTGACAACTCTGGCATGCGGAGTAACCATGAATTCCAGTAATTCGGCATTCATATTGGCCAATTTTGTCATGGCTACTACCTTTCCTCTTCGGACATACCTAAAAATCGTATTGGCTGCAAGTAGTTTTTTATTAATCAAGGAATCAATCCCTATGGAATGCGATAACTGAAAATAATCCATGTTTTCAACTAACGCAATGGCTTTTTGTACTCCTTTTGATTTAGCCATCAGAGAAGACATGATGTTGGTTTCGCTATCTCCCGTTACTGAAATAAAAGCATCCATTTCTTCAATATTCTCCTCCTCTAGTAAAGCCGTATTTCTGCCATCTCCGTGGATTACGAGGCAGTCGGGAATTTCGTCTGCAATTTCAAAAGCTTTCTCTCTATTCCGCTCCACAAGTTTTAATCGGTAGCCACGTTCGCACAATTCTTTTGCGGTACGAACACCAATCTTGCTTCCTCCAAGGATCATCACATTTTTCACCGCGCGCATTTCTTTTCCGCTCATTTCCACAATTTGCTCCACTCCATTTCGATCTGTTGTAAAATATACCTGATCGTCTTTTTCAAATTTTGTGTCTCCTCGAGGAATGATGGTGTATTGTGTTCCGAATCGTTGTAGCGCAATAGGAACATATTTCAGGGTAGGATAAATTTGAGCCACTTCCTTTACTGATCTTCCCACAAAAGCTGATGACGAAGAAAGGGTGAGACCGATCATGGTTAGTTCTCCGTTTTCAAATTCAAAAGTGTCGTTAAAGGCACTCTGACTCAAGAGCAGTTCAATCTCAGAAGAAGCTAAGGTTTCGGGTGAAATAAGATCATCTATCCCTAATTCTTCAAAATTAAGTGTTTCACTCTCCTGGATAAATTCAATATTTGAAATACGAGCAATGGTTCTTTTAGCACCAAGTTTTTTTGCCAAAAGACAGACCGTAATGTTTACTGCCTCCCCGGAGGTAACCGCCACCACCAAATCTGTTTTTTCAACATCGGCATCTCGCAAAACCGACACAGACGTAGCATCTCCCAGCAAGGCTCGGATATCCAGAGAGTCATTGGCTTGCGCCAGAATATTTTTATCCGGATCTATAAGAGTAATATCCTGAGATTCAAAAGAAAGGAGTTTGGCAAGATGAAATCCCACCTCTCCCGCTCCGGCTATTATAATTTTCATGAGCTCTTAGCTGTTAATTTGTGATTCTTTGCGAATGTGTTGTAAAAGTAAGCCGTTATCTCAAATATACCTAAAGAAGATTTTTTCTCATACCTGAAATTAAAGCTTCTATCCAACGTACTACCTCAAATGCTGATTATTCCTCCACTACATGTTTGGAATAGTTTCTCCAACGTGTCACAACCTCTTGCATATCCAGAGCTACTTCGGTTTCAAACCTAAGAAATTCGCCGGTTTTTGGATGTTCAAAGCCCAATGTTCGTGCGTGCAGGGCTTGACGCGGAAGGATTTTGAAGCAGTTTTCTACAAATTGCTTGTATTTGGTGAAGGTAGTTCCTTTCAAGATTTTATCTCCGCCATAACGTTCGTCGTTAAACAAGGTATGCCCTATATGTTTCATATGAACACGTATCTGATGTGTTCTGCCTGTTTCTAATACACAAGAAATGAGAGTAACATAACCCAGACGCTCAATAACTTTATAATGGGTGATTGCCGGTTTTCCTTTTTCCGCATCTTCACCTTCAAAAACGGTATTCTGAAGTCGATCTTTTGGATGTCTTCCTATGTTTCCTTCCACTGTTCCGCTGTCTTGCTCCACATTTCCCCATACCAGAGCCACGTATTCTCTTTCTGTAGTGCGGTCAAAAAATTGTTTTGCCAAATGGGCCATGGCGTCTTCGGTTTTAGCTACAACCAGAAGACCGCTGGTATCTTTATCAATTCTGTGAACCAGACCCGGCCTATCGTGTCGAACGTCAGAAGGTGTTGATGGATTATTGGGTAAGTTTTCAAAATGGTAGGCTAATGCGTTTACCAAAGTACCGCTGTAATTTCCATGTCCGGGGTGAACAACCATTCCGGCAGGCTTGTTTATAACAATAACGGTATCATCCTCAAATACGATATCCAGAGGGATGTTTTCGGGAACCAGCAGGTGTTCATAAGGCGGATGCTCAAACAAGACCGTTACCACATCTCCGGCTTTCACCTTGTAGTTTGATTTCACCGGTTTGTCATTGACAAAAATATTCCCCGCTGCCGCAGCCTTTTGAATTTTGTTTCTGGTAGCATTTTGCACCAAATTCATTAGGTACTTATCTACACGTAAGGGATTTTGTCCTTTATCTGCTTTAAATCTATAGTGTTCATAGAGATCATCATTCCCTTCATCTGCTTCGTTAAAATTCTCCATGATATTCTTCAGTTTGTTCTTGAATATTTTGTTCTTCTCCTTCGTTTATTAATCGATTTAAAGATTGATCACCCACAACCAGGTCAATTATAGAAGTTTTTGGTATTTCGGTTCCCGGTTTTAACAATCCGCCCCGATACCTCATTTCCAGAACATTGTCGCTAATATGGGGTTGGTAGCTGATCTTTCCTATTTGGAAACCCATAGCAATGAGCGTTGGTTCGGCTTGTCTTAAGGTACGCCCAAGGACATTGGGCACCTCAATATCATGATAACCTGATGGATTGAGGGTTAGGTAAAGTTTTCTATTTTCTTTTACATATTTCCCAGCTGACGGGATTTGTTCTATTACGGAATACTTTGGAAAATCAGGATTATAATTGGCCGAATCCAATACCTCATAGCGAAGGTCCAGCTCATTCAATTTTTTTTCAACCATATCCAAAGTCATATGAGACAGATCGGGAACTTCAACTTTCTGGTTATGATTCGTTGTAATTCTGAGCCACCACATCATTAAAAAAACCAGAAGCACAGTAATTCCAACGGCAATAAGTAGCTGAATCAAAAATGTGCGGGTAGTTAGAAATCGGAAGAAGTTCATAGATATTCTTTAAGGTTACAAAAGTAAGAATTCACTTTAGATTTGAGAACATACATTTTGGTGGCAAGGCGCCGGATTCAGGATGGGAGATATTGGCATTGCAGGCACAAGAATCTCTTCCGGTTCCCTAGTAAATTGCGGATTAATTTTTTGTCATTATCGGCTTAGAACCCGAAATCAAGAAATGTCCCACCGCACATTGCAAGCATCTGTTTTTATCGCAATATTCTTTCTTGAGCTGAAGTAAAGCTTGTGATTGCACCGCGTTTTCGGCAGAAGCTTTTATTGAATTAAATTTCTTAATAATAGAATTTTCCTCTTTTGGAATGCATGAAGCCAACGCTAACAGGCTTTCAGAAATATCTTTACCTGCGCGATCGGCAAAGGCGAATTTCATCGGAATGATCGTATTGATCAACAAAAGGTGAATAAAATCTTTACTTAATCTTTTCTTTCGTTTTTTACCGGGAACCTCAAAGTTGAAATGGGTACTCCAATAATCTGATGCTGCGACATCAAATATCTCATAATATTGATCAATAGTTTCCGCTGCTATAATTTCTGAAAAGAGGTTTTTTTTCACAGCATACAGCGAGGCGAGCTGTGAGAGGCGAATGGTGGGAAAATTGGGCGGACGAAGTTTGAAAAATTGAGGTCGAACTACCGCAAAATTCTGAAGTTTGAATTTGTGTTTCAAATAGGCATAATTTTCTTGTAATTTGCTGAAGTATGCATCTTCTTTCTCGCCCTCTAACAGTAATGCCTGTCCAAAAAACAATGCTTCCAGTTCAGCGGCATCATCAAGTTTTTGTACTATCGTAAAATCTATAGAGTGTGCTAAGCTCAAGAAAGCAGGACCATTTATTTTTAAACCAAAATTCTTGCAAAGCATCCGGAAGAGCAGTGCCTCCCAGTGATTTTGGAGAGTATCAAGTTCATGTGAAATGAGTTCTGATTTCTGCTCCAATCGCTCAAAGTACAACCGATTCATCCACATCTGAATAATGAATTCATCAACCTTGGCGAAATCATTTTCACAATTTATCCATTTAAGTTTTGAGGAAAACAATTGTGCATACCTGAGGCGGGTCTCCTCTTTAAGATATTTACTCAGAACAAAGGTAGGAATGGGATTTCCATCCTTTCTATATATTTCTGCATCATGCTCCCATACCACGTGAAGGATGACATTTTCATAAGCGGGGTCTTCTTCATGCCGATGAGCATACCAGTCTGAAGATTTCAGATGAACTTCCACATTGCCCGCCCACAATTGACCATCAAGTGAAATGTGACTGTTAAAAAAGTCAGGACCTGCAAGTAAATTATGAATGCCTTGATGATGTATCTGAAGTTTTTCTCCGTGTACACACTCGCAGTCTTTTGTGTCAAATTTTCGGAACTTCCATAAATAATGGAGGAAATCTTCTTTCATTGGGAGGATGCGTTATAATATCAAACAATCAACACCAAAAATTTGAGATTGAAGATAGTAACAATTTTTCAAATCGTCAACCTGAGTAAAAGTTGATCTCTTTGCGGCTCCCTTTACAGACTTTATTTATCCTGTTCACCCCCCTCTTTCGAAGGTGTTTTAGGTTCAGGAATAGTTTCGGTAAATAAAATTCGGTTCCATTTGTGAAGTCTCCGGCTTAACACGACATACCGGATGATGCCTATGGTAAGAAAAATGATACAGATCAGAATGGCGAAATATCCGAGCCAATGTATGCTTCCTAAATCTTCTAATTGCAAAACGCCTATTCCCCCAATAAACAAGTAGAGTGAAGACCTGATATAGGACAAAAGTGTCCGTTCGTTTGCCAATTTTGTTCGTTCCAATGCCAAGATTTCATTGGTGTTGGCCGGCACAGGCTTGGTTCTCAAGAATCGGAAAAGTTTTTTTGCTTCTCTCATCAGGTCATCTGGCGTTTGCTTTTTGCTATTATAAAATTACACGATTTATCAGAATTTCAGACCGACTATTCCAAAAAACCTTGTGCTTTCATCCATTCATCATTGTACATTTTCCCGACATATCTGCTTCCGTGGTCGTGGAAAAGAACTACCACCACATCATCTTTTGTGAAATGATGTTTTAATTGTAAAACTCCTTTAATCGCTGCTCCGGCAGAATTTCCCAGGAAGAACCCTTCTTCTTTTGCCAACTTTTGCGTGTATATGGCAGCATCCTTATCTGTTACTTTTTCAAACCCGTCGATAATATCAAAATCAACATTTTTCGGTAAAATGTCTTCCCCAATTCCTTCTGTTATGTAAGGATAGATTTCGTTTTCGTCAAAGATTCCGGTTTCGTGGTATTTTTTAAATACACTCCCGTAGGTATCGATTCCCCAAACTTTAATGTTTGGATTTTGTTCTTTAAGATATCTTCCTACTCCACTAATGGTTCCTCCGGTGCCAACACCCACTACAAAATGCGTCACCTTTCCATCGGTCTGTTTCCATATCTCGGGTCCGGTACTTTCATAATGTGCTTGAGCATTACTGGGGTTGTCATACTGATTCACATACCAACTATTAGGTGTCTCCTCTGCCAGTCTTTTTGATACAGAATAATAACTTCTTGGATCATCGGGGGCAACATTGGTCGGGCAAACCACAACCTCACTTCCCATTGCTTTTAATACATCTATTTTTTCCTTGCTTTGTTTATCGCTGATTACACAGACCATCTTGTATCCTTTCACAATAGCAGCTAATGCCAAGCCCATTCCCGTATTTCCGGATGTTCCTTCAATGATGGTCCCACCGGGCTTTAATCTTCCGTCAGCTTCAGCATCTTCTATCATTTTAAGTGCCATTCTATCTTTAACCGAATTTCCCGGATTAAAAGTTTCGTATTTTGCCAACACAAGAGCAGGAATTTCTGCTGTAATTCGGTTTATTTTCACCAAAGGAGTATTTCCTATTGTACCAAGAATATTTTCTGCGTATTCCATAAAACAAATCTTTTTTCGTGTGCAAAGATAAGAAGTTGAATTCGAAGTTTTAGGTTTCCATTAAATACCTCAAATGCTGCCCAAGATTTGATAAATAAATTCTTTCTCTTTAGATGAATTAAAACTTTGAATAATGGCAGAAGTGATCTATCCTTAATTCCAATAACATTAATACAAAAAGAAAGGAATCTATTCCAATAACTTGTTTTGCCTTTTAAAAAAGAAAAGTCAAAACGCTAATTAATTGGCACTTATATGTTTTTTATTTTAATTAATATTTTATATTTGCCACCCTACCATTAACATTAAGTTTAACAAATATCCCCGATTTATGATTAATTATGGAAACAGGAGGTTGTGCTCTTATTATCCGTCTGATGGGTACTATTGTGATGGGGCTTGTGGCGGGTTTTTATTTATGGGAGTGGCTTCAAAACACAAAATCCGGATCTATTTTGGTTTTTATTCTTCTTTGGCTTTTAGCTGTGATTCTCATCCATTTTCTACTGTTACTTCTTTTCAGGATTTTTGGTAGAGTAATGGTTTGATTTTAAAAAGCCTATTTTTTTTATCCGTCTCAACTCAAGATACGGACAAATTTCCTTTTCTCTTACAGTGAGGAATGTAGATCTTCATTGCAAATCCTCTTTTTAAATCCATGGAAATTCGCCGGACGTCAAATAAAAATTCTATTTTTGATAAAGTCATTCCATATACTCCCTAAAATGATTTGTGGATTGAAAAGTTACATCCATTATATCTTAGAACATGAAGATAAATTTTTTATCCTTTTTTATCGTATTACTGCTTTTTGGAGGGGGGAATCATTTTTTTGCCCAGGCAGTTCAGATGCGAGCAATTAGTATGAGCTCAAGGAATTTAGACACGACAGGCAATGAAGAAGTATGGAGCGTTCCGGAGAACGTGGATATCCCTATCAGCATAAACACTTTTGACAAAACGGTGAAAATATCCTCTAATAAAGAAATCATCTTAAAGATCACGGATTATTTCAGCACCGGCGAAGAATATCAGAACCTCATTCTGGGTACAAAATGTGTGGATAATAAAGGAAATCTCTATCGCATCAATTTGGTGCGTGAAGATAAAAATACGAAGCTCTATTTTACTTTTGACAACAAGAGTATTGTGTACGACGTGGTGCTCATGGAGTAGAGACGTTTTGTACAAGAGCAGTTTCTTTACCTTTGCCCTGAAAAATTTTTGACAATGACCATCCATGACTTTAGCAAGAAAAACTCTCTTGTAAACCAATTTATCAGTGAGATAAGAGATGTTAATTACCAGCAAAACAAACTATTGTTCCGCCGGAATATGGAACGTATCGGCGAGATCTTGAGCTATGAATTGAGCAAAGTTCTGGAATACGAAACGAAAACGATTCAGACTCCTCTTGGCGCGAAGAAGATGCCGGTTCTGGCATCAGAGATTGTCCTCTGCTCTATTATGCGTGCAGGAATTCCGCTTCATCAAGGAATCCTCAACTATTTTGATAAAGTTGAAAATGCATTTATATCGGCATTCCGCCTTCCGGTGAATGAAGAAGGAAGGTTTGAAGTGGAAGTAGAATATTTGGCCTCTCCCTCTCTTGAAGGAAAGACTTTAATTCTCGCCGACCCTATGCTGGCTACCGGTCGCACCTTTGAAAACGTACTCCACGTACTGGAAAAGCGCGGGAAACCAAAGCAAATACATATCATATCCATTATCGGTGCAAAACCGGGAATCGAACTGGTGAAAAATGTTTTTCCAAATGATACTCACTTATGGATAGCTGCCGTGGATGATGCTTTGAATGACCACGGCTATATAGTTCCCGGATTAGGAGATGCAGGGGATCTGTGTTTCGGTCCCCGACTGTGATTGGAGACGTAAATTAGATTTTTATTTTTGGAAAAAATCGACCTGTCCGATTTTTATATACCTTATAATCCGGAAATACCTGCATCAATCTTTTTTCTTCGTAAACCGATTTGGTATAAAAAAGCAAGAACATTAGAAAGGTGACAAGCATTTTATAGCCGGAATCAGCAATCATTGTAAGCGCAAGAAAACCTATAAGAATTCCGGAATATATGGGATGACGAATGTACTTATAAACACCATTCACTATAAGTTTTGAATTCTTCCTTGGACTCGGAAAAGGGGAAAGTTGTTTTCCAAGCTGCATGAGTTCGAAAAAAATTATAGCTGCCCCTAAAATCAAAAGCACAATAGCCAACGGAAAAAGAAAGGCAGGAAAGTAGAGTCTCCATCCGTGGACATCAAAAACAAAGGCGACAAACACAGCAAGTTGAAGAATGACCAGAAAAACATCTACAACACCGGCTTTCATCACTTCTTCTTCAGTTTGATAAAAAGTTCGTTTCCGGCTCGAGGAGGAATTGAGTTGTATGCGGTTTCCATAATCTCTATTTCAAATATTGAAGAAAAAAGCTTCCGATATTCCTCTTCATTTCCTCCAAAGGGAGGATGATCGGTGTTGAGTGGAATATTAAACAGTAGTCCGATCAACCGGCCTTCCGGGGTTAATAGATTTGCCATTTGATTTACATAATCCCGACGCAGTTTAGGGTCTAGAGCGCAAAAAAAGGTTTGTTCTAAAATGAGATCAAAACGATTTTCAAGTTTGAAAAAATCGATATGAAGCAAGTGTTCATCCGGAAAATCGGGCACTCTTTTTTTAATGTTTTTTAGAGGCGCTTCGGAAATATCGGCAACAAAGACCTGTGGAAAACCTAAATTGTGCAAATATTCAGCCTCATAGGAATTTCCTCCTCCGGGGATCAGGATGCGCAGTGATTTATCTTCCAGTTGATCTATATATTCCTTTAAAGGCATTGAAGGGTAGCCGATATCCCATCCTGTTGCCCCACTTTGGTATTTTTTTGTCCAAAAATGCTTGTCAAGGTTCATAAAGAATTGTCAATATTGTTTAAAGTAGGTAAATCCTCCTCGATTGCTCTTAATTTTGTATACTTCAAAAACGAGTTTTACCAAATTTACGCTTTTTAAAATCAGTAAGGTCGAAAACTTGTTTTTGGTTTAACCTTTTATTTTCCAACCTCAAACCATGCAAGAGTTTTTTACAAATATGGGAATCAGTCAGAATCTCTTTAGTTATGTGATTCTGCCCCTATTAATTTTCTTGGCAAGAATATGTGATGTTTCCATAGCCACTGTGCGAACCATTTTTGTAATGACGGGAAAGCGGAATATTGCTCCTATTCTCGGTTTTTTCGAATCTTTTATTTGGTTACTTGCCGTCGGTCAGATTATTACTCAGGTAGATAATATTTTTGCTTACATAGCCTATGCAGGCGGATTTGCAACCGGAACATTTGTCGGGATGTATGTGGAGGAACGTCTGGCTGTGGGAATGGCTGTTTTGAGACTGATAACAAAGGAAATAAACGAAGGGATGCTCAATTTTCTTCATGAAAACAAGTTTAGTTATTCTTTGGTTGATGGCGTAGGAAGAACCGGTAAGGTTAACGTAATTTTCTTTGTTGTGAAACGGAAAGATCTTGACACCTTAATTGAAGGGATCAATGAGTACCATCCCAACGCTTTTTACACTATTGAAAATATCAGGAAAGTCAATGAAAGTCATCAATTTAATTCTCCCATAACCAGTCAACAACATGCCAGAAGGTGGCAGCTAAAACGGAAATGATTTAGATTAAAGTTGCAATCATTTTCTACCTTGGGAGATGAAAAATCTTTCTGCACAATTTCAAAACATTCCCTATATTTGCGCCTGAAAAAATAAGACACACCCGGGTGCTGGAATTGGTAGACAGGCATGGTTGAGGGCCATGTGTCCTTACGGACGTGTGAGTTCAAGTCTCATTCCGGGTACAGATAAAGAAGCTGCGATGTTACTACAAGCAGCTTTTTTTATGCAAAAAGCTTCCATTCCCAAATTGCCGGAAAGTTTTTATTCAAAATGAATTGCTTTCACCGGCGAAATTCGAGTAATAAGTACTGCCGCCACCAAGAGCATGACCAAGCACAAAATAAAAGTGCCTACATTCATTGCCAATATATAATCCCAGCTTAAATAAACGGGAGCTTCGGTTACATAATAAGTATTGGGATCTAATGGAAAGACTTTGCCGTATTTCTGTAGAAGCAATAACCCCAAACCAATAGCATTCCCCCAAATTAGACCTATAATGATGAGATACATCGCATTATAAAGAAAGATTTTCCTTACACTCGCATCACTGCTTCCCACTGCTTTAAGAATTCCTATCATTCGTGTTCTTTCAAGAATGAGTACCAGCAAGGCGGTAATCATATTGATTCCTGCCACCAATATCATAATTCCTATAATTGCGAGAATATTGAAATCAAAAAGATCCAACCATTCAAAAATAGAGGCATATTTTTCTCTGATGGTCATGGAATCTAAGGTGCTATCTATTTCTAGATAAACCTGATTTCCTATTTCGCGAATTTTGTCAAAATCATCTACAAAAACTTCGAATGCTCCAATTTGATCTTCGTCCCATCTGTTTAACATTTGGATGTGGCGAATATCGGCGATAATAAATTGCTCATCAAACTGCTGAAATCCGCTATTATAAATCCCGACAATTTCGAATCCCCGGCTCCTGGGATTTTTTGAGACCTCATCATTTAAAAAGAAAGTAGTCACTTTGTCCCCAAGCTTAAAATGAAGTCTATTTGCCAGATATTCAGAAATCAGAATTTCTGAATTCAGATCATCCGAAAAATCAGGAATTCTTCCTTCCACAATATACTCTTCAAAATTCTTCCAATAAAAATCCCCTCCCACACCTTTCACCACTACTCCTTCAAAGTCCGTTTCGGTCCTGATCACACCTCCTTTACTTGCCGTGGCTTGAACATGTTTAATTCCCGATATATTTTCAAATTGAGGATAAAAAGGTTGATTTATAGAAATAGGATGCTGTGAATCATTGGAGAAATTGGTATCATAGTATGTAATAACTATATCTCCGTTAAAGGCCGAAACTTTTTCACGAATTTTCTTTTGCAAACCAATTCCCGTAGCTATCGAAATAAGCATCATCACCACACCTATTGCGATTGCAGCGATAGCTATTTTTATTATCGGCGCCGAAATACTACTTTTATAATCTTTGGAGGCAATGATGCGCCTGGCGATAAAGAATTCGAAATTCACAGTAATATATGAGAGTTACTTTTTTCAAAAATACGGTTTTCCTAATTGGATTAACCATTTTGTCTTGCGGAAGTTCAACGTCCAAAGACGCTTTGAAAACTATCATCACATCAGATTCAACGTCTGTTGTTCCAGTTCAGAAAAAAGAAATTGTTCTTGGGGTAGAGCAATTTGAAAAATACTTACCCGGATTAAAAGACAAAAAAGTGGCTGTTGTTGCCAATCAGACTTCTTTCGTTCCGAGTAAAAATATGCATCTGGTAGATTTTCTTTTGTCAAAAAAAATTGGAGTGATTAAAGTTTTTGCACCTGAGCATGGTTTTAGAGGTGCCATTCAGGCAGGAGAACAAATCAAGGATGGCATTGATGTTAAAACCGGATTACCGCTCATTTCGCTTTATGGGAAAAATAAAAAGCCCACTCCCGAACAATTAAAAGGTGTAGATTTTGTGATTTTTGATATTCAGGATGTGGGCGCTCGATTTTACACATACATTTCCACACTGCATTACGTTATGGAAGCCTGTGCTGAATTGAAAATTCCGATAATTGTTCCTGACAGACCCAACCCAAACATCCATTACATTGATGGTCCGGTGTTGGAAGAATCGCAAAAAAGCTTTATCGGAATGCATCCCGTTCCCGTTGTTCACGGAATGACTATTGCCGAATATGCACAAATGATAAATGGCGAAGGATGGCTGGATCAAGCGATGCAAGCGTATCTGGAAGTAATACCGATGAAAAATTACACCCGAAATTCTACGTATTCCCTACCGATTAAGCCTTCGCCTAATCTTACAAATGATCAAGCCATAAATTTATATCCGAGTACTTGTTTTTTTGAAGGAACACCTCTCAATGAAGGCCGAGGAACGGACATGCAATTTCAAGTTTTTGGAGCTCCTGCCCTGCCTGCCTCCAATTATCCATTTTCATATACTCCGCGACCCAATGAAGGATCAAAAGATCCAAAATTTAATGGAAAACTTTGCCATGGAAAAGATCTGCGTAAGCATCCAAGATTAAATAAATTAAATCTGGAGTGGTTAATAGATGCCTATAATGATTATCCGGATAAACCGAAATTCTTCACCGATTTCTTCTCAAAACTGGCAGGAACTAAGAAGCTTCAGGAACAGATAATAAAAGGTCTGAGTGCGGAAGAAATACGCGCAACTTGGGTCAAGGATTTGAAACGGTATGACGAGATGCGAAGAAAGTATTTTCTATACTAAGAACAAAGCAAAAGACTACAGACACAAGAAACTATATTATTACTTGAGACAAAAGATTTATGAGATAGAGGATGGAGGAATCTTTCGTAATTTTGCAACCTTATTTGATACACCATGATATATGTTGACCCAAAAATATTAGAACGCGTCAATGCGTGGCTCACTCCGTTTTTTGACGAAGCCACCCAAAACGAAATTAAAGAGTTGATTGCCTATGATCCTAAAGGTCTGGAAGATCGTTTTTATAAAACTCTTGAATTCGGAACAGGAGGAATGCGTGGCGTGATGGGGGTGGGAGATAACCGAATAAATAAGTACACCCTTGGAAAAAATACACAAGGGCTCTCAAAATATCTAAAAGAACACTATCCGAATCAGGAAATAAGAGTAGCGATAGCCTTTGACTGCCGCCATAATAGTCAGAAATTTGCCAAATTAGTTGCCGATGTTTTTTCTGCAAATGGCATTCATGTTTATTTATTTTCAGATTTGCGTCCCACTCCGGAACTTTCATTTGCTGTTCGACATTTAAAATGTCAAGCCGGAATTGTTTTGACCGCTTCGCATAACCCACCGGAATATAATGGATATAAAGTGTATTGGTCAGATGGCGGTCAGCTTGTGCCGCCTCAAGACGCAGAGATTATAGCCGAAATCAATGGTTTGAGATATGAAGATGTGAATTTTGAAGCTGATGAGCGTTTGATAACCCTTATTGATTCTGAAATTGACGATGCTTTTGCCAAGGCCTCCATTGAAAATGGAACTTTTGGAGCTTCCAAAGCGGCTCGCGCAAATTTGAAAATAGCTTTCACTTCGCTTCACGGAACGTCTATTACAATGATACCTCGTGTGTTAGAACAGGCAGGATTCACAAATGTTTCTATCGTTGAGGAGCAAGCAACTCCAGAC
Organism: Flavobacteriaceae bacterium; assembly: GCA_035654795.1. Lineage (GTDB taxonomy): Bacteria > Bacteroidota > Bacteroidia > Flavobacteriales > Flavobacteriaceae > JAAYLC01. Next base: position 83,728 of record DASRWC010000077.1, on the reverse strand, counting down.
GGCGATTTTCCTACTGTAGAGTCACCAAATCCGGAAGAGCCCGCAGCACTTAAAATGGCACTGGAACTTGCTGAAAAAGTGGAGGCCGACATTGTTGTTGGAACAGATCCCGACTGTGACAGATTGGGAATTGCTGTGCGAAATGATCAAAATGAAATGCAGCTGCTCAACGGAAACGAAACTATGGTTTTAATGACGCATTTCCTCCTTAGTCAATGGAAATCTGCAGGAAGGCTCAATGGTAAACAATTTGTTGCCTCTACTGTCGTTTCCACACCGGTTATTGAAAAAATCGCCAATGATTTTGACGTAATTTATAAAGAAGGTCTTACCGGATTCAAGTGGATTGCAAAAATGATTAAAGACCATCCGGAGTTGGAATATATTGGTGGCGGTGAAGAAAGCTTTGGTTACCTGGTTGGAAGTTTTGTGAGGGATAAAGACGCTGTAACAGCAACTTTACTGGCTTGCGAAATTGCAGCTCTCAAAAAAGAGGAAGGGAGCAGCATATATAAATATTTACAAGAAATCTATAGCCGATATGGCAACTATCGCGAACATTTAATTTCCATTACGAAGAAAGGAAAGGAAGGTGCGGAAGAAATTAAAGAAATGATGCGTCAGTTACGCGAAAATCCAATTTCTGAAATAGCAGGCAACAAAGTAATTCGAATCGATGATATTAATATTGATTCGCGCACTGATTTGCCTTCAGGAAAGCAGTCAAATCTGAATCTGCCAAAATCAAATGTATTGATCTACTATACCGAGGACGGAAGCAAAATTGCCGCCCGACCCAGTGGAACCGAGCCCAAAATCAAGTTTTATGTGAGTGTAAATACAAACGAAAAAGAAAATTTTTCAGAGAGACTTCAACAGAAAATTGATGCCATTGTAGCCCATCTAAATCTTGGTGAATGAATTATTTTAAAAAAGTATTGCGATATGCCTATCCGTATAAACGATATGCATTTCTGAATATTTTCTTCAACATCCTTTACGCATTATTCAGCACACTGTCTTTTGTAGCACTGATTCCCGTATTGGAGATTATCTTTAGTGACAACAGAACAGCAGTACCTAAACCGGTGTATTCCGGAATATCCAATCTTAAAGATTGGGCTCAGGAGTATTTGAATTATGTGATTGTTGATAGCATCAATACCTACGGAGAGTTTAAAGTGCTCCTTTATATGGTTGGCATCATAATAGGTTTGTTTCTTTTAAAGAACCTGAGCAACTATCTGGCCATGTTTTACTCTACGTTTCTTAGAAACGGCGTGCTCAAAGATTTACGAAATGATCTCTACGCCAAGGTCATTCAACTGCCCATTGCCTTTTTTTCAGAAAAAAGAAAAGGAGATACTATATCCAGGTTAAGCAGCGATGTGGATGAGGTGAAAAACTCGGTGCTCTCAGTTCTTGAAATGATTGTAAGGGAACCTTTGACAATCATTTTCTCATTAATTACGATGGTTTTGATCAGTCCGAAACTCACTTTATTCGTATTCTTATTCCTCCCTGTGTCCGGATTTTTAATTTCTAAAGTTGGAAAATCTCTGAAGAGAGGATCTCTTTTGGTACAAAGTGAACAAGGGATTTTTCTTTCCATTTTGGAAGAAACCATGAGCGGATTACGAATCATTAAAGCTTTTGATGCTGAAAATATTTTCCGCAAGAAGTTTATGGACAGTAACGAACGGTTTTATAACTATTCAAATTCCGTTCTAAATAGACAAAACCTGGCATCTCCTCTAAGTGAATTGTTGGGTATCATTACTATCGGAATTCTTTTGGTTTATGGAGGTTATCTCGTTTTTGTGGATCGCACGCTTGAAGCCAGTTTTTTTATCGGGTATATCATGTTGGCTTACAACATTCTTACTCCGGCCAAAGCCATTGCAAAAGCAAGTTATTCCGTGAAACGAGCCGACGGTTCTGCACAACGTATTTTTGAATTGCTCGATGCCGAAAACACCATTGTAGAAAGTGAAAATGCCCTTGAAAAACTCGATTTTAAATCGGCAATTACGCTGAATAATCTTTCGTTTAAATATGAAGACCAATATGTTCTCCGGAATTTTTCTTTAACCATTCCCAAGGGTAAAACGGTGGCATTGGTGGGACAATCCGGAAGCGGAAAGAGTACTATCGCTAATCTGCTTACACGGTTTTACGACGTAAACGAGGGAAGCATATATATTGACGGCGTTGATATTCGAAATATTTCGAAAAAATCACTTCGCGCATTAATGGGAATGGTTTCACAAGACAGTATTCTGTTTAATGACACGGTAGCCAATAACTTAAAAATCGGCAAGCCCGAAGCCACTCCGGAGGAACTTATGGAAGCAGCGGAAATCAGTAATTCCTTTGAATTTATCAGGAACCTCCCTCAGCAATTTGATACAAATATTGGCGACAGCGGAAACAAATTAAGTGGAGGACAAAAACAACGGCTAAGCATTGCGCGGGCAGTGTTAAAAAATCCACCCATAATGATTCTGGATGAAGCCACCTCGGCATTAGATACCGAAAGTGAGCGTCTGGTTCAAGATGCCCTTGAAAAGATGATGGAAAACCGAACCTCTGTAGTCATTGCTCACCGATTATCCACTATTCAGAATGCAGATTTAATCGTAGTCCTTTCTAAGGGTGAAATTGTAGAGCAAGGAAAACATCAAGAATTGTTGGCTCGAAAAGGAGTTTATTATAATTTGGTTGAAATGCAATCTCTGGATTAAACGACCATTAAGAGGCGCATAAATACTTTTAAAGCTCAAATTTTGTGGATAGACAGCGACTAATAAAGAGACTTACTTGGTATTATCCTTTAGAAAAATTCCACGCCTTTGTCACGGCCCCTCTGCTACTGATTTATGCCAACTATCTTTTTTCTATAAAAGATTCTGTTTTTATTTCCTATGGTCTATTGGTGTGCATCTTCATTTTATATCAAGGTCAACATTATTGGAAAATCAAATTACACCGACTCCGGAACAAACCGATTGATCAGCAGAAAACCCTTAAGTTTTTTCTAAGGCAAAAGAAAATTAATATTGTTCTGCTATCAGCTATTCCCGCTATATTTTTGTTTCAGCTATGGTTGAATGGTGGCAAAATCATCGACTATAAGATCCTGTTTTGGGGAGTTTTTACCAATGGTTTTGCACTTTTGGAGTATATCAACTATTACCACATCCAATTGATGATTGATAATCAATGGGATGTGGAATATGTTTTAAAAAACAGAAAGTTGAAAACCGCCAGTTTGGCAAATGATTTGCGCCGGCGCAAGTTTTAAAGTCTTCCGTCCACAAGATCTCGTTCCAGGAAAGCTTTTACGTCAAACACCACACAGGCATCCGCACGTTTTTGATGGAAATTGAAGTCATTGAATTGATTATGTGCAACCGTCAGAACAATAGCATCATAGGCTTCTTTTAATTCGCTTTCCTTGTTCTTTAGATCAATGTTAAAGGTGTTTTTCACCTCTTCCACATTGGCCCATGGATCGAAGACATCTACGTGCAGATTGTATTTCTCTAATTCGCCGATTACGTCAATAACTTTGGTGTTTCGGATATCCGGACAGTTTTCTTTAAAAGTAATTCCCAAAACGAGAACATTTCCGTTCTTGATTTTACAATCTTTTTCAATCATAAGTTTAATGACTTCCTGAGCAACATAATTTCCCATTCCGTCATTCATTCTTCTTCCGGCCAGGATTATCTCCGGATTATAGCCTTCTTCCAAGGCTTTCTGAGCTAAATAATATGGATCCACACCGATGCAATGTCCGCCCACCAATCCCGGAGAGAATTTCAAAAAATTCCATTTTGTAGCTGCTGCTTCCAGAACATCCTGTGTATCAATTTTCAGTAGACGGAAAATTTTTGAAAGCTCATTTACGAAAGCTATATTGATGTCTCTTTGAGAGTTTTCGATCACCTTGGCCGCTTCCGCTACTTTAATTGAAGAAGCTAAATGTGTTCCTGCTGTAATTACGGAAGCATAAAGTTCATCAATATATTTAGCCGCTTCGGGCGTAGAACCCGAAGTGACTTTCAAAATCTTGGTCACGGTGTGTTCCTTGTCTCCCGGATTGATGCGTTCCGGGGAGTATCCGGCGTAGAAATCTTCGTTGAATTTCAATCCTGAAAATTCCTCCAAAATAGGGACGCAAATATCCTCTGTTACTCCCGGATATACTGTTGACTCGTAAACAACAACATCTTCTTTTTTCAAAACCTTTCCCACTGTTTCGCTGGCTTTTTGTAAAGGCGTCAGCACCGGCTGGTTATACTTGTTGGTGGGCGTAGGCACCGTAACGATGTACACTGTAGCTTCTGCTATATCTTCAGGATTATCGGTAACCGTTAATCCCACTCCCCCATTTTTGGCAAGCGCCGCCTTCAATTCCTCTGAAGAAAGCTCCAGCGTAACGTCTTCGCCTTGTTGTAGTTCTTTAATTCTTTTTGCATTAATATCAAATCCTAGAACGCGATATTGATGTGCAAAAGCTGCGGCAAGAGGCAAACCAACATATCCTAAGCCTATAACCGCAATGGTTGGATTCTTTTTCATAAATGAATGATTCAGATAATTTTCTGAGAAATTTTAAGCCGGTGAATTTACGAAATCGGGGATGTTTATTTCACCTATTCACCAAAATTTTTATTTGATTTTGAATTTTTTGAGAATTCTATGGACTAAGGATTTTCGTTTTATTTCCTCGTGATATCCGTTATTATAATTTCCATAGCCATATCCATAACCATATCCGTAGCCGTAGCCATAACCTCGTCTTTCTGAATACCCGTTCAAGACTATACTGATATGCTTAATTTCTCCTCTACGATATTTTTCATTCACAAAATTGAACATATTTTTATGGGTATAGTTATACCTCGCTACATAAAGGGTTGCGTCCACGTGTTTTGTGAGCTCGAGCGAGTCTGTCACTAATCCCATTGGCGGAGAATCAATAACAATATAATCATATCGTTCTTTTAGATGATCTAAAAGTTCATCAAGCCTGTCGCTCATCATCAATTCCGAAGGATTGGGAGGCACCGGTCCGGATAATATAACATCCAGGTTCTCATAAGATGTCTTGGTGATGACCTCATCTACATCAGCTTCATTAATAAGATAATTCACTATCCCGAATGTTCCTTCCATCTGGAAATAGCGTGCAACCTTAGGTTTTCTTAAATCGAGGTCCAGGATTATGGTTTTTTTATCACTCAATGCAAAAACGGAAGCAAGATTAATGGAACAAAAAGTTTTTCCTTCGGCACTTACGGAAGAAGTGATCAAAACTGTTTTTGCTCCCTTTATTCCTTGTTGCTTATACAGAAACTGCAAACTTGATCGAAGGTTTCTAAAAGCCTCTGAAATGGCTGATTTGGGTTTATCCAAAACAGCCAAGTTTGTATCTGTAGGATTTTTTCCTATAACCCCAAGCAACGGAATAGGAGTGATTTTTTCCAGTTCATTTACATCCCTTACTTTGGTATCAAAGAACACTTTAACAAAAACTATCAATAACGGAACAAAAAATCCAAACAGGCCGGCCATTACATAATTTAATTGCGTGTTCGGACCTATTTTTCCTCCTCCGGTATCCTTGGCAGAATCAATAACCATCACATCACTCACGTTTGCCGCTTTCACCAAGCCTGCTTCACTTCTCTTGGCTAAGAAAAGATTGTATGAGCCCTCGCTTAGGTTATACCGTCTCTCGATTTTTAATAAATCCTGCTGATCTTTCGGGAGTCTTCTGATTTCACTTTCAAAGCGTGCTATTTCCCGATCGATGTCTTTAAGATTCCTGTTTAGCAATCCTTCGCTAGATCTGATGTTTTCAAGTAACACGGTTTTAATGGCATTGATTTGCCTATCTATATCATTAAAGATTGGAGCATCGTCTTTAAATGAATATTGCAACTTACTCCTTTCTTCAGAAAGCGTAACAATTTTTCCCACCCCGGAGACCACGCTGGATTCGGTTATTCCCGCTACAGACGGAGCCGGAACGTTTCTGTAATCGGAATGCGTGTTGAGGTAATCCTTTAAAATGTGATAATAATTCAGTTCTCTGTTCACATTTTCCTTTTGCATATCCAAGGCAGTAAGTCGGGAACTGATTTCAGCCCCTTCCCTTTCCAGATCAAAGATTGCATTTTTGTTCTTAAACTCATTTAGCTCCTTCTCAACTTCAGAAAGTTCTACCGATTTTAGAGCTAAGGTGCTATCAATAAATTCAATTGTTTTAGTGGCAAATAAGTTTTTCCGTTCCAACATATCCTCGCTCAAAACTGCCACGGATTGATTGAGATAATCTACCAACTTCGCTTTATTTTCGCCAACCATCCCCAATTTCAGCACAGAAGACCCTTTACTTTCCGGGTTCACCCGAATTCCTAAATAGTCTTTAACAGTATTATCATAATCTTTAAAAACTATGTAATAATCATTGTTTGGTTTAAACAAAACATCCGGATCGGGTAGAAAGGTTCCGCTAAAAAATGGAAGGCTAACCCTCTCTCCCATCTTAAAACTCTGAGAATATTCTCCCGCTTCGACAAATAAGCGTGTTTTTTCTTTAGTGGTATAATTTTGCAGGGTGAGGTTCTTATCCTCTTCTATGTTAAATGAAATGGAGAAATTGACCGAATCTTTAAAAGAAATTTTCAATTGTTGATTCAGCACCTGAGGTTTTAACGTATCGACTTTTACTATAAAAGGAGTCTGCTTATAAGCATCTTCCTGTTGATATTTACCGTCTTTAAGATAGGTGAGGTAGTACTGAAGTTTTTCTACCACTTTTTCATTATGCGATCGGGATTTAAAAGTGATTATCGCAGTATTCACCTTATCAGTTGTTCCTCCCCAATTGAATGTGAGACTCGTATTGGTTGTAAAAAAAGGATTCTGGTCATCTTTAATGGCGACCATATTCTCGATTAAATAAATCGGCAATTTCCGCACGTTGACATAGTATGCCACGGAAAATGCGATGATCAGTGACAACAGAAACAACGGCCAATGGGCCAAAACCCTGCTTAAATACCCTTTAAAGTCAAAGGTGGTGTGTCTCTCATTAATTTCAAAATCCTCGCTCATAATTATAACCTCTTAATGAGTAAAGCTGTTGTGGACAATGCGCTTATTATTGTGGCCAACGTTCTAAATGAATCCAGGCCGGTGACTCCGGTCCCCCATGATTTTTGAGGTAACGGATTGATTAGTATTAGATCGTTTGGTTTTACATAATATAAAGAAGAATCCATGGCGTCCAATCTGGTAAGGTCAATTCTATGCACTCGCTGCCCTGCCGGATATTGACGAATAATCACCACATCACTTCGATCTCCGGTAATTGCAATGTCTCCGTTATTGGCAATTGCCTCCATGATAGAAACTTGATCTCGGTAAATGATACTGGAGCCGGGCCGATTTATTTCGCCATTTATAGTATATCTGATCCCTGCTAATTTAACGGTAACAAAAAGATTCGCTTCTTCTTTAAAATAATCTCTAAGGAGCATTTCCTCCAGTTTTTCCCGAACTTCATCCACCGTGAGCCCGAGCACATCAACTTGTCCCAGAACCGGCATTCGGATAGTTCCTTGGTCGTTAACTACGAACCCGTCATAATACAATCTTTCTTCCCCCGTCGCATTCGGATTGGCGTCACTCACCGGATTAAAAATTCCGACTCTTTCCTGATCCAAAACTTTAATTCGAACACTAAGTAAATCGTTGATCTGAAGACGGTATGGCTCCTGCCTTTTTCTTAGAATGGTAATGGTATCGGAATCATAAGGATTTTCCTGTAAGTAAGTCAGTTGCTTTGTGGGAATACAAGAGGTGGCAAACGATAAAAGAACTACTACAAGAATGAAATAATATAACTTCATTGGTATAAATTGGCAAGCGACAAATATAAAGCAAGATGCGAAATAAATAAATTAAATCTGATTAAAGCTTTTATTTATCAAATAATACCAAAAAATACCAATTTCCTGAAAAATAGCCTCTCTTTAAAAAAACGCTTTCACAAACATTCGGGCGAATTCTATTTTGTTCTTGCTGAAGTTATTTTTTCCATTCATTTGGTAGTATCTGGATAAAATACCTATTTTTGCCCGCCTTTAGAAAGCATTTGGAGATTTCACTTTTTTCTTTCCAAGTATTTTTTAAAGATCGGGATGTAGCGCAGCCTGGTAGCGTACTTGCATGGGGTGCAAGGGGTCGCTGGTTCGAATCCAGTCATCCCGACGTTCTAAAGAGATATCATTGTGGTATCTCTTTTTTTATTGGTTTTGTATTGCAGATCGCTCTGAGAATATGTTTATGCTCTTTTTTTTGGGTCATCCCGTTCTCTTTCCTTTTGCTGTTCTACAGGATCAGGATTGCGCTCTCCAGGCTGTTCATCCCACTGCCTTTGAGGAACTTTTTTATCAGAGTCTTCTTTCCCGGGATCTTTATGTGGTTTTTTTTCAGGTGTCATATAGTACGTTTTAATTCCATAAATTTAAGATGAAGCTTTCGTTAACTGATTCATTATAACATAGATTTATAATAAGAAAGTTTTTTCAACACATTGGGTCGTTGAAATCTCTCTGCAAGGAATTCAAGCCTCCAATGATTCTGTTTTACACCGGAAGATATATCATCTTGTGTTTTCTCTCCTTCTTGAAATCTATTTATTGAGCCGGGTCACCCATTAGGACTTCATCGATATAAGAAGATTTTTCGGCTTTTATCTATTCCTTTTTGTACACCACAGGAATTCTTTTAAGTTTGTTTTCCTTAAAAGCTCCTCACATGAACGACGCATTAACAGTGATTAATTATGCCGCTTACTTATTGCCGGCCATAGTGGTAGGCATTGTGGCTTATTATTTTTTTAAAGGCCACACTGCCAATGAAGAAGGCAGACGCCGCTATCTCATTCATAAAGAAGCACAAAAAGAATTACTCCCGCTTCGCTTACAGGCTTATGAGAGGCTCACCTTGTTTTTAGAACGAATTGATCCTAACCGGCTATTAATTCGAGTAAAACCTTTTTCAGATGCCATAGAAGAGTATGAACAACTGCTTACCCGCACTATTGAGCAAGAGTATGATCATAACCTCACGCAGCAAATTTATGTAAGTGCAGAATGCTGGGCATTGGTAAATGGTGCGAAAAATGCAACAATCCATGTGATACGAAAGGCAACCATGCAAGATAAAGACGGAGATGTAGATAAATATCGCCAGCATATCTTAGAAAATTTCATGGAAGAAGTTACGCCTTCCGCCAAAGCTTTGACATACATTAAACGCGAGGTTTCTGAGATGTTTGAAAATTAGTGAAGGTAATTTTTCAAAGCTTCTCGTTCAGATTCAGAAAAATCATTCTCTCGGTCTCGGATTAGAGTATTCAGGTTTTCGATTTCCATTACTCGTTTAAGTAATTCTTTAGAAGATCCGGAAAAACGCCAGGCAGGATGACGGGTGGCATTTATCAGATTTTTGATAGTGGCCAAATCCCACAGGTTAAGGCTGTGAATAAATTCAAAAGCTTTACTTCGAATTTCAAAGCTGTTATCGGGTGAAGAATAAGATCGCAATTCCTCAATTGCTTCTATTTTTCCTTTTGCTCCCTCTGTGGCAATTATTAAAGCCAACCAAAGTTGCCGAATATTTTTATTTTGGAATCCTTCCTGATTATCCATTTTATCTAACAGAACCAACCTTTTTTCCGGAAAATTAATCCATAGATGATATAAAGCCATTTCACGAGTGAGATAGGATTTGTCCTCCAGAAGTGTAACGTATTGGTGATAAAAAATACCGGGAATTTCTTCCAGAACAGTAGCAACTGCTTGTCTTATATAAAGATTACCCGATTCCAATGCCATTTGAAAATACGGAAGAGCCTCGGCACTATTTTCATTCGCTAGCTGATGTACCACTTCCTGACCGATGAAATCATTTCTCGTCTTCAAAGCTTGCTGAAATTTTGAAGCCTTCGAATTTAAGGGGCGATCGGCCAATTCGGAAATTTTAAAATAGTTCATTAAAAAATCAGATCTTTTTAGAGATTGATAAGCTTCATCAATTTTAAAAGCGGTTTGCCTTAGCCAATTTTGTTCAAATTCTGATAAATCTCCGGAATAAATCAAGGCAACTTCATGGAGGAAATGCGACGTAGATGCCACTTGAAATGCATATTTCTCTAAATAGTTTTTTACTGCTTTCCGGAAGAACTCGTCTCCAATCTTCTCTCTAAGGATGTGTAAGGCCCAAGCTCCTTTCTGATAAAATGTTAAGGAGCCGGCTTTTGGATTTAGCAAACTTTCTCCTTTTCCTTCTTCACTGATTTTTTGAAGTTGTTCCGCATATTGAAGTAACTGCCAGTAAAAATAATCTTCGCCAAATATTTCCTTTTCCGCAAGAAGTGCATAGTAGGTGGCAAATCCTTCCTGAAGCCAATGATGTTCGTCTGATTTGGCGGTTACCATATTTCCAAACCATTGATGCGCTAATTCATGGGCATTGACATTAATATAATTCCTGTCGTTAAAGCCAATATCATCTACAATAAAAGCTTCCGCAAAAAATGTGGCCGATGTGTTTTCCATCCCCGCATATAAGAAATCTCGCACGGGAACCTGCTTATACACCTGCCATGGATATGGCACCCCAATTTCTCTTTCCAGGAAATCAAAAATTTCCTTACTGTGCTTGTATGTAGCATCAAACTTATCTTCATCTTTCGGTTTTATATAGAGCTCTATTGCCGTTCCGGAGGAAGCTTTTATAATTCTCTTTGAATAATTTCCTCCTGCCACGGCTACCAAATAGGAAGACATAGGTTTGTTCATTTCAAAATTCCATACGTTTTTTCCATCCTCTTTCTGCACATTTTTCAGATTCCCATTTCCAATGATAGTCAAGTGTTCCGGAACTTTATAACTGAGATTGAAAATCATTTTGTCATTGGTATCATCGAGACTGGGGAGCCAATGCGAAGTATATTTTCCTTGTCCCTGTGTCCAAAATTCATGGCCCGAAGTCATAAAATAGAAAGTTTGTTTGGGATGGGCCTCATATTCAAAAGAGACTGTATATATTCTGTTTTCTTTAAAAGAATCTATGAACCATATTTTATTATCGGCAACTTGTATTTTTTTTAATCCTCCGGAAGACAAAAGCTTCATGCCGTGCGCATCCAAGAATATAGAATCTGTATCTTGTAAAGTTTTAAAGGTATAACTCACTGTTCCTTTGAGAGTCTTGGTATGGAAATTCGGCTCTATTAAGGCATCAACACTTTTGAAATCCACCTTTTCTATTTGTTGTGCGCCAAGCTGTAGGGAGCTTATAAGAAGAAAGAAAATGAAAATTCTCATTTATTAAAATTTGAAAATCAAAACTACATTATTCCCCATCCATCCGAATATTATTAAAAAAACTCTACAGCTTGAATTGCCATTCATCCTGTAGAGTTTAACTTTTGAATCGAAAGATTTTTATTCTAAAATTAATTTCTTGGCTCCGGTTCCATGCGCATTTTGAATACTTATATAATAAATTCCTGCGGGGAGGCCCGAGACATCAAAGTTGTAAGCATTTAATTCCATTGCAGATTGAAAATAGTAGTTTTTCACAGCTTGCCCATCCACTCCATAAATAGACATTCTTGTTGTTCCGTCAGGGAAAGAAGTTTGAAGACGAAATTGACCTTTTGCCGGATTAGGATAAAGAGCCATTTTATAGATTTGAGTATTATCAATGGCATTTGTTTTCAATGTACTTCCATAAACAATGGGATTGTTGCTGAAATTTACGATGTGGGTATCTACATAATATACCGGATTATAGCCATCGTTACAATCCGGACAGGTTGTTCCTGAAACACAAGCGGGATTGCTTGCATGACAATAGTCTCTATATGACGGATGAAAACGGTAATTGAGATCAAAAGATGTTCCTATATATGGAGTGAGGTCATAGACATCGGGAGGTGAAATTGCTCCCGGACACCATCCGGCACGATTATATTGCCATGTGCCACGTTGATTTCTACAATCGTCGGGGTTTGGGTTACAAATATTCCACAGCACTTGTGTGAATGTTTGTTGCCCATTAATATCCAAGTAATGGGTAGCCCTAAAAAATTCAGCAGCATTGGATGTATTGTTTGATCCCCAGCCGTGACCTGTGTTCGAAACCCGAAGATGGGAAGCTAAAATCTGAGAAGGAATTTCGGCCCGGAATGTGGGAACCGGCTGCAAATTGGCCATATCGCCAAATGGATATTCACCATCCCATACTTCTACAACATCGCTATACACGTATTGTGGAGGCCCGGCTACATAATGCGTATCGAGAGTCAATTGCCACCCTCCTGTTCCCCAGGTATCAATAAACACCCGAATTTCAACTTCTCCTTGTAATAATGACATATAATCCGTTACATCCAGCTGATGATTGCAAGCCACTCCGTAAGGAGTGATGTATCGGATCAATTGAATCCAGTTTCCGTCAGGCGCCTTCACATCAATAAATGCCCATCGATCCCAGTCATCGCAACCACCGGGAATAGCGGGACACGCTACATCAAGAAAAGCCATAATATCTTTATATGCTCCTACAAATTGCGGAAAGGTGTGTGTGCCATAATACCATCTGTCATTGGCGCCGGTAAATTCTATCACTACATTCTCCAGGCTTCTCACCATTTGAGAAGTAGCTGTTGCTACAACTTCCACATTGCGTGTAATGGATGTTTCAGAACCATCAGAAGCGGTAGCCGTCATAATTATTTCATATGCACCATAAGTTTCAGGATACCATAGATAGTAATAAAATCCCACATCAGCCACTGCCGATTCTTCCACTCCATTGATGGAAATTTTAACCTCAGTGATTTCAAAGGGATCTTCTACAGTGGCGCTCATGTAAATAGGGTATGCACGAAGCTCAGGCATTTCTACCGGATAAGCTTCTGTTAAACGAGTGGTTATTTCCGGAGTAGATGCAAAAACAAAAGCCTGCAGCATTCCAAAAATCACAAGCAGGAAGTAAGTTTTTTTCATAGATCAGATTGTTTAATTTAGCAAATATATTAGATATGCCTTACCAAATGATCTAATTTTGTCTCATTTTCGAGATGTTGAATCTTTATTTATGAGTTCCGATTTCCTCCTTACTTCCATTGATTATCTGAAAGGAATAGGCCCCACAAAAGGAGCCTTAATCAAAAAAGAATTGGATGTTCATACTTTTCGAGATTTACTCCACCTTTTTCCTTACCGCTATCTCGACAGAACTCAATACTATAAAATAAATCAACTTCAACCCACTAATGCTGAGGTTCAGATTATCGGGAAAATCACCCATATAAAAACAATTGAACAAAAGAGAGGGAAACGTCTTGTTGCGACCTTTATAGACGATACGGGATCTATGGAACTTGTATGGTTTAGAGGAGTGAAATGGATTAGAGAAAATCTTAAACTCAATACGCCTTATGTAATCTTCGGGAAAATAAACTTTTTTCAAGGAAACTTCTCCATGCCTCACCCTGAAATGGAACTGCTTGAAGCACATCAGGCAGGAATCAGAACCGGAATGCAACCGGTGTACCGATCAACTGAGAAATTGACCTCAGGCGGGATATCAAATCGGTTGCTAAACAGTTGTATTCAACAAATTTTTGTGGAATCAAAAGGAAGATTTTTCGAACCGCTGTCGGAGGAAATCCTACAGGCTCTAAAATTGCCTTCCAAAGGAGAAGCTCTTTTTAATATACACTTCCCCAAAAGTCAATCCCATCTCTCACGTGCCCAATTCCGGCTCAAATTTGAAGAGCTGTTTTATATTCAGCTTCAACTTATACGAAAAAACAAATTTCATAAGGCAAAGATAAAAGGCTATGCTTTTAAAAAAGTGGGTAGTTTTTTTCACACGTTTTACAATAAGCATCTTCCGTTTTCACTCACCGGCGCACAAAAACGTGTAATTAAAGAAATACGAAATGATCTGGGCAGCAATGCGCAAATGAATCGGTTACTGCAAGGCGATGTGGGAAGTGGTAAAACAATTGTTGCTTTTCTGAGCATGCTAATCGCTTTAGACAATGATTTCCAAGCCTGTATAGTTGCGCCTACAGAAATTCTTGCCACCCAACATTATATCGGCATATCGGAATGGGCTGAAAAAATCGGAATTCATACTGCCTTGCTTACCGGCTCTACTAAAACTTCTGAAAGGAAAGAAATCCATGAGTATCTTGAAAATGGATCACTGCATATTCTTGTGGGAACTCACGCTGTTTTAGAAGATAAGGTTAAATTTAAAAACCTAGGACTTGCAATAATAGATGAGCAACACCGATTTGGGGTAGAACAACGCAGTAAACTGTGGCAAAAAAACGAACATCCGCCACATATATTAGTAATGACTGCCACCCCTATACCTCGCACTCTTGCCATGAGCGTGTATGGAGATCTCGATATCAGTGTGATTGACGAACTCCCACCCGGAAGAAAAAGCATTCAAACCGTACATCGTTATGACTCCCATAGACTCAATGTTTTTAAATTCATAAAAGATGAAATTGCGAAAGGAAGACAAGTTTATGTTGTTTATCCATTAATAGAAGAGAGTGAAAAACTGGACTTTAAAGATTTGCAAGACGGATATGAAAGTATTGTTCGGTCTTTCCCCTTGCCACAGTATCAAGTATCCATTGTCCATGGAAAAATGAAACCGGCAGATAAGGATTATGAAATGGAACGCTTTGTTAAGGGCGAGACTCAAATAATGGTTGCCACCACGGTTATAGAAGTTGGGGTCAATGTTCCGAATGCCAGTGTAATGATTATAGAAAGTGCCGAACGTTTTGGACTTTCACAGCTCCATCAACTTCGTGGAAGGGTGGGAAGGGGTGCAGAACAAAGTTATTGTATCTTAATGACCGGGCACAAATTGTCTGCCGATTCCAAAACTCGTATTGAAACAATGGTTCGCACCACAGACGGGTTTGAAATTGCAGAAGTGGATCTTAAACTTCGAGGACCGGGAGACATTATGGGCACTCAGCAAAGCGGAGTCTTAAACTTAAAAATAGCTGATATAGTGAAGGATGTCGAAATTCTCAAAATCGCTCGTAATTATGCTGCTGCTATTTTAAATGAAGATCCAAGTCTGTCTTTGGAAAAAAATGCACCCATCAGACAAACCTTTGAAAACCTAACACAGCGTCGAGAAATTTGGGAGTTCATTTCATAAGGGTAAACATTTCTGTATGGGCAGCTTTTTTATGTTATATATAAGTTTCTTGCTCTTTTCATATTCGCACTAAAACAAACTTTCCGCTACCTTTGTACAGCTTCTTAATAATTTTATATGAAGAAAAATGTTGCAGTTGTAATGGGCGGATATTCAAGCGAATTTCAAATTTCTATAAATAGCGGAAATGTTGTTTCGGAATCCTTGGATAAAAACCTATACAAAGTATATCCCGTTCATATTCTTGAAGATGGATGGTTCTATGTTTCTGAGGAGGGACAACGATTTAAGGTAGATAAAAATGATTTCTCTTTTGAAACCGCTGCCGGACGGAAAAAGCCTGATGTGATTTTTAACACCATTCACGGCACTCCGGGAGAAGACGGCTATTTACAAGCTTATTGGAATCTTATTGGCATGCCACACACCGGCTGCAATTACTATTCCGCAGCCTTGAGTTTTAACAAGAGAGATTGCCTCTCAGTATTGAAAAACTTCGGAATTCATTGTGCCAATTCTGTTTTTGTAAATGAGGGATATCCTATAGATGCTGAAGAAATTGTGAAACAGGTAGGCCTTCCTTGCTTTGTTAAACCCAACAGATCGGGATCGAGTTTTGGCGTGAGTAAAGTTCATGACATGGAAGGTATATTACCGGCACTGGAAAAAGCATTTGCAGAGGATAACGAAGTAATAATTGAGACGGCTCTTGTGGGAGATGAGGTTCAGGTGGGTGTGTATAAAAAAGGAAATGAAATTATAGCCCTGCCGCCCACAGAAATTGTAACGGAAAATGAATTTTTTGATTATGGTGCGAAATATCTTGGTCAGTCTGAAGAGATCACCCCTGCCCGAATTTCCCCGGAAGTTACCGAAATTTTGCAGACGGAAGCAAAAAGAATTTATAATTTGCTAAATATGGAGGGGATTACGCGCAGTGATTTCATTATTCAAGACGGAAAGCCTTACTTCTTAGAAATAAACACCAATCCGGGATTGTCCAAAGAAAGTATTGTACCCAAACAAGTGCGTGAAGCAGGAATGTCTTTAACAGAGTTTTTCGGAATTTTGGTTGAAAATGCACTACTTAAATCTCAATAAAGACCTCTGGGAGGTAAGCTTATGAAATATTATCTCATTGCAGGAGAAGCATCCGGAGATTTACACGGAGCCAATCTCATGAAATCTTTAAAAAAACAAGATGCTGATGCCACTCTTCGTTTTTGGGGTGGAGACTTGATGCGGGAGGAGGGTGGCACCTTGGTGAAACATTATCGAGATCTAGCATTTATGGGTTTTATGGAAGTGGTGTTAAATCTAAGAACCATTCTCAAGAACATCGATTTTTGCAAGAAGGACATTGAAGCCTTTAATCCTGATGTCATTATATTCATTGATTATCCGGGCTTTAATATGAGAATAGCCGCCTGGGCCAAGAAAAAAAAGATTCCCACTCACTATTACATTTCCCCACAAATTTGGGCATGGAAAGAAGGACGTATCAAGACCATTAAGCGAGACGTGGACCGTATGTATGTAATTCTTCCTTTTGAAAAAGATTTCTATGAGCAAAAACACAATTTTAAGGTTGATTTTGTAGGTCATCCCTTAATAGATGCAATTCAGGAATTCCCGGCGGTAGATGATGCCGATTTCAGAAAGAAAAACGGATTGAATTTCAAACCCATTATTGCGCTGCTTCCGGGAAGCCGGAAGCAAGAGATTAAAAAAATGCTGGAAATCATGCTCTCGGTGGCTCCGGAATTTGAGGAGTACCAATTTGTTATAGCAGGTGCTCCCGGACAGGAAGAAAGTTTCTATGGAAAATTCTTGACCAAAACGAATATTAAATTAGTAACCAAACAAACTTACGAGCTTTTAAGTGTGGCCAAGGCTGCCTTAGTAACGTCGGGAACGGCTACTCTTGAAACGGCTCTCTTTAAAGTGCCGCAAATAGTATGTTATAAAGGCGGGAGAGTGAGTTACGAAATCGCTAAAAGAGTAATAAAACTTAAATACATTTCTTTAGTTAATTTAATTTTAGACAAACCCGTGGTCACTGAACTCATTCAGCACGATCTCAACAAAAAGAGACTTTCTGAAGAGCTCCATAAAATTCTCGATCCGGTAACTCGAAATCGGATATTTCTGGATTATTATGAGCTTGAACAAAAATTAGGAGGGAAAGGTGCCAGTGACAAAACAGCAGAACTAATTTTTGCTTCTTTGTAAAAAACTTTTAAAATATTCGAAATCGTTAATCTTAGGGATATATTTGCAAGCAATTTCCGGTTTTTAATATCTTTAACACGTTTTTGAAAGTTTTTGAGCATGAAGCAGTTTTTATATCTACTCGGATTATCAGTTTTCTTAGTCTCTTGTGGTAGCTCTCGCCCATCAGGTTATGTTCAAACCTCTCCCGACAGAACTATTTTCGTAAAACCCGGATCTAACAGAACAGCTGCCACCCGCCCTTCCAGTAAACGTTTCAACACCTCAAAAGTAAACACAACAGATAACTACATCATTAAAGAGACTTCTTCTACTACTGCGGAAGTTGCACCGGAATATCTTCAAAAAGCATCTATCATAGATTTTGCACGGTCATTTGAAGGCACTCCTTACCGATATGGCGGAACCACAAGGGCAGGAATGGACTGTTCCGGCTTGGTGTGTACAGCCTTTGAACAAGAGCAAATTAGCCTTCCCCGGTCTTCTAAAGATATGGCCACGCAAGGAGTTCGTGTGTCTTTGAGGGAAGTTCAGCCCGGAGATCTCGTTTTTTTCAAAACTACCCGAAGAAACGTAATCAGCCACGTGGGCATTGTGGTGGAAACGGCAGATGGAATTATTCAATTCATACACTCCTCCACACAGGCAGGCGTCATTATTTCTTCTATGACAGAAGATTATTGGAAACGAACATTCGTAGAAGCAAGAAGAGTTATTTAAACAAATTTCAAAAAAGCTTCTTCCTGCAGATCAATTTCGCTTTACCTATTTTGCTCCTAAATTAGCTTTATTTTCTCGTCTTTATTTTTCCTATATTTAGCTTTTCAAATTGCTGTTTATCAGTCTATAGGAGCTGCAGATAGGATTTGACTCTGATGGCGACTCCGGAAAAATGTCGTTATCTATGAGGTTTGTCCATTTCCCCATCGTCAAGTTTTCCGGTTTTTTAGGAGCAGGAATTGTTTTTGCAAAGGTTTATCCGGTTTCACGGAATATCTTCCCCATCTTGTTGCTAAGCTTGCTGTTGGCTTTTCTTCTGTGGTTATGGACAAGGCGTCAACTGATTCAGACCATATATTTCGGCCTCAGCGTTTATATCTCGTTTTTCCTCCTGGGATATTGGAACTACCAGCTATGCCTTCCTCTTTTTCAAGATCAACATTATTCACATTATACTGATTTTCAAAAGGAATCTCTGCTGCAGCTAAAGATCTCTGAGTCTTTGAAAGAAGACAGCTATTACCGGAAATATTTTGCAAAGGTTTTAGCAACAGACGGCGAGGCTGTAAATGGGAAAATCTTGCTGAATATTCAGAAAGATTCACTGACCTCGCCCCTAAAGCCGGATCAGATTCTGGTGGTAAAAACGAAAATTCATCAAATCCCAAGAAGTCTGAATCCCCATCAGTTTGAATATTCTTCTTATTTGGAAATAGAAAACGTTTACCACCAAATTATTACTTCACAACAAGATTATTTGTCTGTAACCCAAGGAAAGCCCACCATATTTGGTATTGCACAAAATTTCAGGAGTTCAATACTACAAAAACTGCGCAACTCTCCGCTCAAGAAAGACGAACGCTCTATAATAGAAGCTTTGGTTTTAGGGGAGAAAAAAGATATTTCAAAAGAGCTTTATCAACAATATGCCGCAGCCGGTGCTGTCCATATTTTGGCTGTATCGGGGCTTCACGTAGGAATTCTTTTTGCTATTCTCTCCTTTATCTTCAAGCCAATCGTTTATATGAGGCATGGTTATCTGTTAAGGTCCGTTTTAATTCTTTTGTTTCTCTGGGCATTTGCATTTCTCGCCGGGTTGTCTCCCTCTGTTTTAAGAGCGGTTATTATGTTCAGTTTTTTTACTTCGGCGCCGCTTTTTAGTCGAAGATCATCGGGGATTAACAACCTCTTTCTGTCGTTTATGGTGCTTGTTTTGATAAACCCCATGAATCTCTTTAAGGTGGGCTTCCAATTGAGCTATTGCGCGGTTTTTTTTATTCTTTGGCTCCATCCCCTTCTCAGAAAATTCACCTATTCAAATAACCGATTTTGGTGTTCCTTCAAAGAATTGGTTTCCGTAACCATGTCTGCACAAATAGGAGTTCTACCCCTTTCGTTATTTTATTTCCATCAATTTCCGGGTCTTTTTCTCATAACGAACATAGTGATACTTCCTGTTTTAGGAATCTATATGAGTTTGGGAATCATCATTGTAATTCTCTCCTCAGTTAATTTCCTGCCCTTCTGGTTAGCAAATGGGTATAATATGCTGGTATCCGGCTTGAACGGTTTTGTCGGCTGGATTGCCCAACAGGATCAATTTATTCTAAAGGATGTTCATTTTCCCTTGCATAGGGCTATTCTTGCCTTTGTTTTTATTTTCTTATTAGGGATGTTTTTTATGAATCCTACCAGGAAGCGGAATATCGCTACTTCAACGGCTTTTCTACTTCTAATTGGCGTCTTTCTTTGGGATGAAAAGCAGCAATCAACAAACGAAGTTATTGTTTTTCACAAAACCCGGGAATCAGTTATAGGCATCAAACAAAACCGAGAGTTGAAAATTTTAGTAAATGACTCCACAAAGAATCCCCGCAACTATCCATTTGTGACTTCTTATATAGCTGCAAAAAATATTAATAAAATTTCCTCAGGCACTCCAAAGACGATTTTCAAAATATCCGATAACATTGTATTCATCATCGATTCTATAGGTCAATTTCCGCATGAACCTGTGGATTTTCTAATTATTACCGGGAGCCCTCAGCTGAATCTTGATCGGTTGGAACCCGGAATGGTTCGAAAAAAGATTATTGCAGACGGAAGTAGCTATCCCTCCTATGTGCGGTTATGGGAAGAATCTGCAAAAAGAAAAAAGCTCCCCTTTCACTATACAGGAAAGGATGGAGCCCTGAAAATAGAGTAATAAATACTGGGGATATAAAGATTACTCTAAAAGGTGGATTTAAAATTCTTCTGATAATCTACCCAGGCTTCTTCAGTAGTAATTTTCAAATAATCATCAGAGTGAATCATCTTTAAAAATATTTCCAATTCTTTTGGGGTACGGTATCCCGGCAACGCTTGTATCAGATCGCCGTTTTCTTTAAAGAAGACAACGGTGGGATATGCCGTA
Organism: Flavobacteriaceae bacterium; assembly: GCA_035654795.1. Classification (GTDB taxonomy): domain Bacteria; phylum Bacteroidota; class Bacteroidia; order Flavobacteriales; family Flavobacteriaceae; genus JAAYLC01. The sequence goes on along the minus strand of DASRWC010000077.1, from coordinate 63,060 downwards.
ACTTTGAGTGCGTGAGCAAAAAGATGCTGTGCATTTCTACCCTTCCGTTCCGGCTGATAGTTTGGGTTGGTGTAGGTAAAATCTTTATACTTAACCGGCTCATTTCCCTCGGCATTAAATTTTACCGGATAAAAATGCTCATTGAGATAAGCAGCTACATTTTTATCACCAAAAGTATTTTTATCCAACAGTTTGCACGGACCGCACCAAGTTGTATAGACATCCATAAAAATCTTTTTCGGCTTCACCTTTTGTGCGGCAAGAGCCTCTTCCATCGTCATCCATTGTACTTCTTGTGCCTGGGCTACATAACCAAAAAGAAACAAGAAGACCATAGGTAAAATTCGCATATTTTAAATTTTGATTTTAGTTAAAAAACAGCGCTAACTTGTCTAACGTCTTTTTCTCTGATAAATTGTGGCAATTACCGTACCCCGTGCATCAATTTCTTTAGAAGCGGATTCAATAAAATTGCAATAACACCGGCAGCCAATGGTATGACCGTAAAAATCAAAAAGAAGGTAGAAAGACTATATTCTTCCTGGATTTGATCTACCATTCCTCCCAGAGATGCAGCCACTTTATTTCCAATAGCGATGGCCAGGTACCACACTCCGAACATAAGGGCAATCATTCTGGCAGGAACCAGTTTACTCACATAGGAAAGCCCAACGGGCGACAGACACAATTCTCCGAGTGTATGAAACAAATATGCCAGAATCAGCCAGATCATCCCAACTTTCACGCTTCCTGCTACAGCATTTGACGGAATTAAAGCAGCTCCATATGCTAGCACTCCAAATCCAACTGCCATAATTATTAATCCTAATCCATATTTCACCGCCGCGGATGGGTTGTATTTACTATCCCACCATTTCGTAAATAGCGAAGCAAACGCAATAATGAAAAATGAATTTAGAATGCTAAACCAGCTCACAGTTATTTCCACTTCATTTTCTTTTACCTCAGTCACACGTCCGGAAATTATCTGTGATGGTTGCCCTGCCTTCTGATAATCATTCTCCAGACGCATTACACGATCAGTGTCCAGATAAACAAACTTTCCGAGTTCCTGATGTGCACCAATCTCGTCACCTACAGACAGGCCTTTATTGGTAGAAACACTGAGAATTTTAGTCACGGCCTGTTCTCCGGGTGCTAAAGGTCTCGCCTCAGTAATGGGCTCATATAATTCTTCTGTTTTTCCATCTACTACCGTTGGAATTACGGCAGCTTGATATTCCACGTCATAGGATTTTGTGGAAAAATCTTGAACCAGCATCCAGATAGCGATTCCCCACATTACAGTAAAACAAATTGCCAAAACAATGTTACTGCCGGGGATCTTTGAAAAGGTAGATTTATTGAGTAAGTAAAGAACCCATGTGATGATTATGAGCGGAATAACTGTCAAAAGTGTATTCACAATATTAAAAATCAAGGCGGCATTCCCCGTCATTACTCTTTCTGTATAATCTCGAGCAAAAAGCACCATTGATGTTGCCGCTTGTTCAAATGGAATGAAAAAGAGCACAGTAAAAAATGCAAATATGATCACCGCAATCATCCGATCCCTCAGTACTTTATCATATCTTGATATTCGACTTATGAGCAAATAGAAAAACAAGATAACCCCGATTATTACAATGACTAAAGGTCCGGATAAGGTGTCTTTCGGTAAAAGAAATTCTTCAGGCAATAGATTCAGGTTTGCAATCTTTGAGATAGGATCATTTAACAAATACAAGAGTCCAATAATTGCAGTTACAACTATTAGAAGCTTGTCAACTACGGTGAAATAATTGGGTTTATAATTTCTTTCCTCCGCTAGAGTATCCTCCTTTTTTTCCTCTTCTGCAACTTTAGCTTGCGGCCGGGCCCCAATTTTCCCAAAGAGTGGTTTGGAGAGCATGAATTGGAGTGTTCCGAAGAGCATGAACAATCCTGCTAGTCCAAAACCAAGCCACCATCCTACTCTTTCTGCCAGGTATCCGCACAGCATCATCCCAAAAAAGGCGCCGGCGTTCACTCCCATATAAAAAATCGTATAAGCTCCATCCTTCTTCTCAGGCAGGTATTTATACATTTCGGAAATAATAGACGTGATGTTGGGTTTAAAAAATCCGGTTCCTATAACCAGCAGTGCCAGTCCCAGATAAAGAGAAACCTCCGTTTCAAATGCCATGGAAATGTGCCCTAGGGTCATGATTACACATCCTATAAATACCGCCCATCGGTATCCGGTATATCTATCGGCAATAACTCCACCCACAATAGGAGTCAGGTATAGAAGTCCTGCATAGGTTCCAAACAGTGCTCCGGCGTTGGAAGCAGACCATTCCCATCCCGGATTACTACCTATGGCAGCAATAGTTAAAAAATTGATTAGCAGAACACGCATCCCATAGAAGGAAAATCGCTCCCACATTTCGGTAAAAAACAAAACAAACAATCCTGCAGGATGTCCTAAAACCTGACTTTTAAACAGATTATCAATATCGCTTCTCATAGAGAATTTTCTTTAAGTTAAATTTTATTTGATTCCGTGCATTAATTTCTTGATAAGCGGGGTGCACAGAATGAGTATCACGCCACAAATTATACCTGCATAGAAGAGGTTTTCATAAAGCCCAATATATGCAGCTTTTGTAGAAATAAAATCTCCTTGTTCCAAATGATCCACACTCGCCAATTCTGAAATTTTGGCAGCAATGAATTCGGAGCTTGCGGTGGCAAGAAACCAAACTCCCATCATAAAACCAAGAATTTTGGTAGGAGAAAGTTTGGTGACCACAGAAAGACCAATGGGAGATAATGCAAGTTCTCCGCAAGTATGAAGAAGATAAGTGAGCACCAACCAAATAGCAGCTACTTTCCCGGCCTCACCGGATAATTTGCCTCCTAAAACGAGGGCGCCAAATCCCAGACCGACCAAGATAATGGCATAGGCAAACTTATAGGAAGTATTCGGGTTCAGTTTTCTCTTATCTAACCAAACCCATAATCTTGCAAATGGAATAGCAAGAGTGATAATAAAAAAAGCATTCAAACCTAGGAACCAACCGGGCTTTAATTCGTAGCCCAAAACATTTAAATCTATGATTCGCTCTGCAAATAAGTTCAGCGACATATAAGCCTGCTCAAACAGCGCCCAGAAAACAATAGTAAAAATGATAAGAATAGTTAGTGCCAATAAGCGATCTCTGGCAATTTTATCCAGATATTTAGCCGCATAAAAAATTATGTAAACTAAGGATCCGGCTCCGGCTGCCATTAAAATTCCCTGCACAATCGAATGGCTTTGCACCATTTGCCATACAACAAAAGTTCCTGCAATGGATAAAATATAGATCCAGTGTTCTGTTTTGATTCCAAATTTTTTTTCTTCGGCCAGCTTGGGATTAATTGCTTCACCTTTTCCTTCAAGATAGGGTCTTCCAAAAGTAAAGATGAGCAATCCTAAAAACATTCCAATTCCCGCAGCTCCAAAACCGTAACCCCATCCATATTCTTCTCCAAGATAAACACACACAATAGTTGCTAATAGAGCACCTACGTTAATTCCCATATAGAAAAGCGTAAAACCGGAATCTCTTCTTGGATCATTTTTATCATAAAGTTCACCCACAATAGATGAGATATTAGACTTTAAGAATCCTACACCCATTACTATTAATGCCAACGAGAAATAAAATACCTGCAGCGCAAAATTATCTCTCTGAATGACTCCATCAACTACAACTGCCTGGTGACCTTCATAAGCCATTCCGATATGCCCGAGAACCAATAAGATAGCTCCAAAAGTAATTGCCTTACGGAAACCGATGTATTTATCTGCCAAATGACCTCCCAATACGGGCATGGCATATACTAAAGCGGCATAGCTACCGAGCAGTAGGTACCCGTCACTATCGGTAAAAAGATGGTAGCGCGTAAGATAAAATAGCAGAAGCGCTTTCATTCCGTAGAATGAGAATCGTTCCCACATTTCAGTAAAAAAAAGCACAAACAACCCTACCGGATGCCCGAAGAGTTCTTTGTGTTTTATTGCATTTAGATCCATGTTTTAAATTATTGAATTCCGTGCATCATTTTTTTCAACGTTCCGGAAAGAATCAGCAGAATTAAACCGGCAATTCCGGGCACTACGGCAAATATTAAGAAGAAAATAGAAATGGAATATTTGGCACTAATGTCATCTATTAATCCACCCATCTGCGACCCGACAATATTAGCAATTGCTGAAGAAGCAAACCACAACCCAAAAATGAGCCCGACAAACTTTTTCGGAGAAAGTTTACTAACGTATGACAATCCTACGGGAGATAAACAAAGTTCTCCGGTGGTGTGGAAGAAATATGCAATAATTAGCCAGATCATGCTAACAGACGCTGTAGCTGCTCCCTGTGGAATATCTTTACTACCATAAGCGAGAACGCAGAAACCGATACCCAGCAGGAAGAGACCCATCGCAAATTTTATAGGTCCGGAGGGATTCCATACTTTCTCCCATATTTTACTGAAAACTGTAGCCAAAGTGATGATAAAGAAGGAATTTAATATCTGAAACCATGAGGCAACAACTTCTGTTTCCAATGCGGTGAATTCTCTCCGGATTTTCCAAATTCCCAACACCCAAATTATTGCAAAACTTAGAAGAGTAAAGAGGATGGTTGCAGGATATGTTTTAAAAAGTTGTTTTGCCAGACCATATAGCACCACTGAAACAATAACCAAAGGAAAGAGTGTCAAAATAGCATCTACCCACTTAAAAGTTGTAGCCGCAGCGCCCTCCAATACTCTCTGCGTATAGTCTTTTGCAAAAATATTCATGGAGCCTCCGGCTTGTTCAAAAGCCAGCCAGAAGAATATGCTAAAGAAGATTAGTACAGAAATAACTATCAATCGATCACGAATCACTTTTGGTGATAATGCCTCATCTTCTTCCTTCTCCTCTACGCCAACTTTTTCAAACTTTTCGGCGGGAGTAACGTGTATTTCGTTGTCATATTGCGTGGCAAGAAGTTTTGGATCTGCCCCTATTTTTCCGAAATAGGTTCTTGCAAAATAAAACTGCAACATTCCAAAAAACATAAAAACTCCTGCTAAACCGAATCCATAATGCCATCCGATTTTTTCTCCAATATAGCCACAGAGTAGCATCCCCAAAAATGCTCCCGCGTTTATACCCATATAAAATATGGTATAACCGGCATCTTTTTTTGAACTGTTATCAGGATATAATTGTCCTACCATAGAGGAAATATTTGGCTTAAAAAGTCCATTTCCTAATATTAGAAGTCCCAAACCGATAAAGAAGAAGTTATTGTTAAATACCTCTAAAGCCATACTGGCGTGGCCTAAAGTCATCAACAAAGCTCCAAGAAAAATTGCTTTTCGGAATCCGGTAATTTTGTCTGCAATTATTCCACCTAAAATGGGAGTGAGATATACAAATCCGGTGTACCAGCCATATAAGTTCATGGCTTCAGCGCGTGTCCATTCCCATCCGCCACTAGCAATGGTGCTGACCAGAAACAAAGTTAGCAAGGCGCGCATTCCGTAATAACTGAAACGCTCCCACATTTCTGTGAAAAACAACACCAGCAACCCGGCAGGATGCCCTATAACCATTTTATCATCAACGCCTAATCGCGCCAGGTGATTTCTCAATTGTGGATCTTTTTCTTGCATGTTGATTTTTGTGATTTAAAGATTGTTTTTAATATACGCTGTCATGAGAGTATATAAATGAATTCGCGTATTTCCGCCATAAATACCGTGATTCTTATCAGGATATATGCGCCAGTCAAATTGTTTATTTGCCTGAACCAGCTCCTCAATAAGCACCATCGCGTTTTGTACGTGTACATTATCATCGGCACTTCCGTGGATCAGCAAATAGTTGCCGCGCATGTTGTTCACATGAGATAGAGGAGAGTTCCTGTCATACCCACCCGGATTTTCTTGAGGAGTTTGCATATATCTTTCGGTATATATGGTATCATAAAATCTCCAGCTGGAAACCGGTGCTACGGCAATAGCCATCTCAAAAACATCCGGAGCCTGAAATAAACAATTGGATGACATAAAACCTCCATAGCTCCATCCCCAAATTCCCGTACGGTTCTCATCGATATACGGTAGTTTTGACAATTCTATGGCAGCAGCTATTTGGTCTTCAACTTCGTATTTTCCCAGTTCCAGTTGTGTCATTTTTTTAAATTTCGCGCCTTTATAACCTGTACCCCGTCCATCAACACAAACCACAATAATGTCGTGCTCATTGGCCAGCATCTGATGCCAATAGTCATTGGTCCCCATCCAGCTGTTCGATACATTCTGAGATCCGGGACCTGAATATTGATACATAAACAGCGGATATTTTTTGTTGCTGTCAAAATTAATTGGCTTGATCATGTACATATTCAAATCTTCTCCGTTTATTCGGATAGTTGACAGCACTTTTGGAGAAATGGCATAGGCACTTAATTTATTTTTCAAGATGTTATTATTCTTGATCTCTCTCAATTGTTTTCCGGTTTTTGACTCATGAAGCGTGTACAAATAAGGAGTATTTACATCAGAAAAAGTATTGATAAAATAAGAATAATTGGCACTAAAATCAGCATAATTCGTTCCTTTATTCTGAGAAAGCAAAACTTTGTTTTTGCCGGAAGGAAGGATAGAATACACTCCTCTATTAACACTTCCCTCTTCGGTACTCTGATAAAAAACCCTTCCGGTATTTTGATCAAAACCGTAGAACTTTGTCACCTCCCAAGGACCTTTGGTAACCTGGCTCAACAGCTTTCCATTTCTGTCATATTGATAAATATGATTCCAGCCGTCTCGTTCACTGGTCCAGAAAAAAGTGTTGTTATTTAAGAAAGTCAGGTCATCCGTTACATCCACATAGGCGTCATCCTTTTCTCGTAAAATTAATCGACTAGTATGGGATCTTGCATCTACAAATACCAAATCCAAAGCATTCTGATGTCTATTGGTAAGTTGCACACTCAACAGATTATTATCACGTGTCCAAAGTAGTCTTGGAATGTAATAACTGTTGAATTCTGCCAAATCTATTGTGCTAATCTGTTTTGTACTGAGATCAAAAAGGTGAAGACTTACTTTTGAGTTGTTTTCTCCTGCTTTTGGGTATTTAAAAGTCTCTGAAGTAGGATAAAGATCTGAGCCGTACACATCCATCGAAAATTCCGGAACATCGGTTTCGTCAAATTTGATAAAAGCGAGTTTGTCTCCATTGACAGACCATTCAAAAGCTCTGACTACACCAAATTCTTCCTCATAAACCCAGTCGGTGATTCCGTTGATGATATGATTTTTTTTGCCATCGCGGGTAATTTGAAATGTCTCCTCAGATTTTAGATCTTTATAATAGAGATTATTTTCAAATCCAAATGCAATCTTGCTTCCATCCTCACTGAATGTAGGTTCTTGAATCTTATTTTTTGACACCAGACGGATTTCTTTTGTGTTTAGGTCATAGATATAATAAACTCCTCTGGAAGAACGTCTAAAAATTTGGTCCAATTCTGTAGCAAAAAGAATTTTCGATTCGTCGGCATTGAATTCATAAGATATAATATAGCTTATACCCGGCAGATCTCTACTATCTAGTAACGTGCGGGTTTTATTACCGGTTGCATAATCATAAACATCTACAGTTGAAGCCCGATTTTTACGATCATAATTCAAAACAGAATATTCTCTTCCATTTTTTAAGGATCTTAGCACATCGAGACCGTCAGTGCGAAATTCACCGGTCCATATTTCTTTTAATGATATGTTTCTCTTTTGAGCTGTGAGAGAAAGACAAACGGAAAGGAAAAGAAGTGTAAATACTCTTTTATAATGGTGTCTCAATTGTTAAAATATTAAGACTCCAATTTTACTAATTTTTTGCCGAAAGAAAAAACACCGTCGCTGTTAAATATGCGGTATAGCTTACGCAAGATTTTAATTAAAATATTAAGAGGCAGTTATATTCTCTCCAGCGGCAACGTAGTACAACGCAAAAGTCCTCCCTGTTTTCCTATTTCAGCATAGGGCACTTCTTCTACCACAAAACCTTGTTTGTGCAACCAAGAGTTTAAACGATCAAAATTCTTCTCTGAAATAATAGTATCGGGATTGATTGAAAACACATTACTACACATCTGATACATTTCATCTCTTGAGATATGAAAACAATTTTCTTTCCCGAAGAAATTGACAAGCCATTCATACTCTTCGGGGACCAGAAAACCTTCACGATGAATTATTGCTTTTCCTCTTCCTAATGGCTGAAAACAGCAATCCAGATGAAGCGCATTATCCCTGGCCACGGTATTACTTTTCTTTAAACTAAAAGATATCACTTTTTTATGTGGAAATAGCTTCCGTAGATGCTCCACTCCCTTCATATTTGTTCTAGCGGTGATAAACTTTGAGTAATCGCTCCCATAGTAGGTTCCTACAAAAATATAATCTCCCCAAGGCATCACATCGCCCCCCTCAATATGTGCATGATCCGGAAAATGTAAGACCTTAGATGGATCAATAGCATCAATTACGTGATCCATTGCATGAATTTCACGAGATCGGTCTTCTAGAATATTCGCTACAATAAACTTATCTTCTATCACAAAGGCGATGTCACGGGAGAAGATCTGGTTATAATCTTCTATGAGATCAGGACGAAAAACTTCGACATTATATTTCTTGAAAACGGATTCCACGGCATCCATCTCTTTTACCATGTCCTCATCTTTGGGATAAGTTCCGGCTTTGATATGTTCCGCAGATTTTGGATCATAAGCGTCTTTTAGCTCCGGAACCGGTCCGCTACTATCTGCTCTTCCGAGAACGACTTTTCGCAGAGGAGCAATTTCATCGAGAATATTTAAATGAATCATAAGACGATAAATATAGAAAAAGCACCTCAAATACTGAAGTGCTTTACAATTTATACTAAAGTGACTTTATCTATCTTCTACAGCTACATAGCTACGTTTGGTTTCGCCAATATATATCTGTCTTGGTCGACCGATAGGTTCTTTCCTTAATCGCATTTCCCTCCACTGAGCAATCCATCCCGGAAGTCTTCCTAAGGCAAACATTGGCGTAAACATTTCTACTGGAATACCCAGTGCGCGATAAATAATTCCGGAATAGAAATCTACGTTGGGGTATAGTTTTCTGTCCACAAAGTATTGATCTTCCAACGCCTCTTTTTCTAGTGCCTTGGCAATATCCAACACGTCATCTTGAATTCCCAAACTTTCTAAAACATTGTCAGCCGCCTTTTTTATAATCTTGGCACGCGGATCGAAATTTTTATACACTCTGTGTCCAAAGCCCATCAATCGGAAAGGATCATTTTTATCTTTGGCCTTTTCCATAAATTTATGGGTATCTCCGCCATCGGCTTTTATAGCCTCAAGCATTTCAATAACGGCTTGATTAGCGCCTCCGTGTAGTGGTCCCCAAAGTGCAGCAATTCCTGAAGAAATAGAGATGAATAATCCGGCATGAGAAGATCCCACCATCCTCACGGTTGAAGTAGAACAGTTTTGCTCATGATCGGCATGAAGAATTAAAAGTTTATCAAGCGCATCAACAACAGTTTGGTTACTGTTATACTCTCCACTTGGAGATTTGAACATCATTTTTATGAAATTCTCTACATATCCCAAAGAATCTCCTCCATAATCTAAAGGTAAGCCCATTATTTTTCGATAGGTCCAGGCTGTCAAAACCGGGAATTTCCCAAGAATCTTTACAATGGCTTTATACATATCTTCTTCGCTATCCACATTGACGGAAGACGGATTGAAGGCAACAAGCGCAGCAGTAAGAGAAGACAAAACTCCCATCGGGTGTGCAGATTTCGGAAAACCATCCAGGATTTTCTTCACATCTTCATCCACATGCGACTGAGCTTTGATGTCTTTGTGAAACTTTTCTAGTTGCTCTTTCGTTGGAAGTTCGCCAAAAATTAAAAGATAACATACTTCAAGAAAATTAGCTTTCTCAGCCAATTCCTCGATGCTATACCCTCGATACCTTAGGATTCCTTTTTCTCCATCGAGAAAAGTAATGGCGCTCTCACAAGCCCCCGTATTTTTGTATCCCGGATCAAGCGTAACTACACCTCCGGTATCTGAACGAAGCGTGTTTATATCTATTCCTAATTCATTCTCTGTTCCAACGACTACAGGTAATTCATATTTTTTACCATCTATCTCTAATGTTGCTGTCTTTGCCATATATACTTAAAAGCTATTAACTAAATGAATTGCAATTTACAAAAATTGATTTTTTTCTTTAACAGTTTCTTTTGTAATTGTTTGTTAAAAAGGCACGAAGCTTGCTTCAATAGCGCCCAATTTTTGCCTTCTAAAAATTTAAATCTTAAATGCTTTATTTTGTGGAAAATAGGCCACCTCTCCAAGTTGTTCCTCAATCCTTAAAAGCTGGTTGTATTTTGCCATTCTATCACTACGAGAAGCCGAACCTGTTTTAATTTGACCGCAATTCAAAGCAACCGCCAGATCAGCAATGGTATTATCTTCAGTTTCACCGCTTCTGTGGCTCATTACGGCGGTATATCCGGCATTTTGAGCCATGTTGACTGCTGCTATTGTTTCTGTTAAAGTCCCTATTTGATTTACTTTAATTAAAATAGAATTGGCAATTCCTTCAGAAATTCCTTTCGCAAGTCTTTCCACGTTTGTCACGAATAGATCATCTCCCACAAGCTGCACTTTTTGACCAACTTTTTCCGTTAGTATTTTCCATCCTTCCCAGTCATTTTCATCCATTCCGTCTTCTATGGAAATGATGGGATAATTTTCACAAAGTACCGCTAAAAATTCTGCTTGCTCCTCTGATGTTCGGACTTTTCCGGATTTTCCTTCGAAAATGGAATAATCATACTTACCATTCTTATAAAATTCAGCCGCTGCACAATCAAGTGCAATTTTAATGTCATCGCCAAATTTATATCCTGCTTCTTTTGTAGCCTTGGCAATAGTATCAAGCGCATCTTCAGTTCCGCCAAGCGTTGGTGCGAAGCCGCCTTCATCCCCCACTGCCGTACTTAAATTTCTATCCTGAAGAACCTTTTTCAGTTGATGAAAAATTTCGGATCCTATACGTAGCGCATCAGAGAAAGACTCGGCTTTCACAGGCATAATCATAAATTCCTGAAAAGCTATGGGTGCATCGCTGTGAGAACCACCATTTATGATATTCATCATGGGTACCGGAAGTGTTTTTGCACTTACACCACCAACATATCGATAAAGCGGCATCCCTAACTCCTCCGCAGCTGCCTTTGCACAGGCCAGAGAAACACCAAGTATGGCATTAGCACCAAGTTTGGACTTGTTTTTTGTGCCATCCAGATCGATCATTATTTTATCGATTAGCTCCTGTTCAAAAACAGAGGTACCCAGAAGCGCTTCCTTTATTATGGTATTAACGTTTTTTACGGCTTTTTGAACGCCTTTGCCCATGTATTTTTTGCCTCCATCGCGCAATTCTACAGCTTCATGCTCTCCCGTTGACGCTCCTGAAGGGACAGCAGCACGGCCTAAAAATCCGTTCTCCGTTAACACATCCACCTCTACCGTCGGGTTTCCGCGGGAATCAAAGATTTGACGCGCTCTAATGTCGATAATGATACTCATAATTGGTTTGGTTATAGGTTTTAAAGATTAGTTTTTAAGCATCTGAACGAACTCATCCCAAAGATATTCGGAATCTGTTGGCCCGGGTTTCCCACCAGGCGCATATTGAACGGAAAACACCTTTTTCCCTTTCACGCGCACCCCTTCTACACTCTGATCGTTCAAATCTATGTGAGTAAGTTCGAGGTCCGGATGCGTCTCGAGTTGAGTCTTATTTATTTGGTAGTCGTGATTTTGAACAGTTATCTCCCCTTTCCCTGTCAAAATATTTTTAACGGAATGGTTGGCTCCCTGATGTCCTATATTCATTTTGACAGACGGCACACCCATGGCAAGTGCCAAAAGGTTATGACCGATGCCTACACCAAAAAAAGGTTTCCCACTATTCAATATCTTCTTTACAACATTCAGCTGATGGGACATTTCCATGGGATTCCCAGGACCCCCGGCTACAAAAAATCCATCCGGTTGAAAATCCATCATCTCTTCAAAGGAAGCGCTGTATGGGAAAATCATCATCTCACAATCTCGTGCTTCCAGAAATTGCAAATAGGACTTCTTCAACCCTAAATCCAAAACAGCCACTTTATACTTCGGTTCCGCAGATACACCTGAGGTATAAGCTTCCAACGTTGAGTTTCTTCGAAGTAATTCTTCAGTAGAAGGTTCTTGGAAAGATTTAAGTTGGGACTTCAGTTGTTCCAGGTTTTCTGTTTCCGTTGATAAAATTCCCCGCATTGACCCGTTCTCTCGCAAATGTGTAACAAGCGCTCTTGTATCAACATCGGATAAAATAAAAACCCGGTCTCTTTCCAGATATTCCTGAAGTGATCCGTCAGCCTTTGTCCTTGAATAAAATTTTCCAAAGTTACGCGCTATTAGTCCGGAGATTTTTGCATTCTCAGAATAGATCTCCTCCTCGTTTATACCGTATCCTCCTATATGTGAAGGAGCATGAACAACTATCTTATTTGAATATGAAGGATCCAAAAATAAATCCTCATATCCGGTCATTGCCGTTGTGAAACAGACTTCACCAATTACAGATTTTTGTGATTTTCCTATTGCATTTCCGTAGAAAACGGTGCCATCTGCTAGAAGAATAATGGCTTTGACAGGGGTTTGAAATTTCATTGATTTTTTTTTTCACCTTGTTACCTCAGGTGCGATTTTATTGTGTCGCAAAAATAAAACAAAAAACAAGGATAACATAAACAAGGAAGTGATTATTGACATCTCTATCTAGAACGATGAACCTCAAATGAGGATGACACTCTCGTTTCAAAAATTAATCATTTATCCTATAAAAGAACAAAGGAAGACGCCAAAGCAGAACTGGAGGCCAATAGTCGAGACTTGCATCTCTCGTTTTTTCTTTGATTTAAATCTAAACCTCTTTGCGATAGACTATGATGCCCCAAAAGACATCGCATAAAAAACTCATGAAAAAAGGCTGCCCATAAAGACAGCCTTCTTGTTTACTAAATCCGAAGATTTTATTCTTCTTCTTGATTAGAATCTTCCGTTGTTTTTGCTGAAGAAGTTGCAGCAGCAGTAGCAACGCCTGCTCCGGCTCCGCTTCCACGACGGCTTCTACGAGTAGATTTTTTCTTGGTGGCCTTTCCGGCATTGTAAAGCTCGTTGAAATCTACAAGCTCAATCATAGCCATTTCAGCATTGTCTCCAAGACGATTACCCAACTTAATAATTCTGGTATATCCTCCCGGACGATCTCCTACTTTGGGAGCTACAGTTCTAAATAGTTCTGTTACGGCTTCTTTTTGGCGCAGTTTTGAAAACACCACTCGACGATTGTGCGTGGTATCATCTTTTGATTTAGTCACCAAAGGCTCAACATATTGCTGAAGTGATTTTGCTTTAGCCAACGTGGTATTGATTCTTTTGTGTTCAATCAAAGAACTCGCCATGTTAGCCAACATAGAGTTTCTATGTGCCGCTTTTCTCCCTAAGGATTTTACTTTTTTTCCGTGTCTCATGACATTTTGGTTTAATCACCATCTCGACTCAACCCTCCCTGGGGAGCAAAATATGGTGAAGTTATTTTAAAAAAATTAATCTCGATCTAATTTATATTTTGAAAGATCCATCCCGAAATCCAGGCCCTTATTGCTAACTAGTTCTTCCAATTCTGTAAGTGATTTTTTTCCGAAGTTTCTAAACTTCATCAAGTCACTCTTATTATAGGTTACTAGGTCACCCAAAGTGTCTACTTCAGCAGCTTTCAAACAATTTAATGCACGAACAGAAAGATCCAGATCCACAAGTTTGGTTTTTAGCAACTGGCGCATGTGGAGTGATTCCTCATCATAAGTTTCTGTTTGGGCAATTTCGTCTGCCTCCAGAGTAATACGTTCATCGCTGAACAGCATGAAATGGTGAATCAATGTTTTTGCAGCTTCAGTCAGCGCATCTTTAGGATGGATTGAACCGTCAGTGATTATTTCAAAAACAAGCTTTTCGTAGTCTGTTTTCTGTTCCACACGGAAGTTTTCAATACTGTACTTCACATTTTTGATAGGCGTGTAAATAGAATCTGTGAAAATAGTACCTAAGGCAGCATTTGATTTTTTGTTCTCTTCAGCCGGAACATAACCTCTTCCTTTTTCAATGGTGATTTCCATGTTCAGATTTACACCGGATTCCATGTTGCAGATCACTAACTCAGGATTTAAAACCTGGAAACCTGAAATAAATTTTTGAAAATCTCCTGCGGTAAGCTGTTCTTGTCCGGAAACAGAAATTGTAACAGTTTCGTTATCTATTTCGTCAATCTGTCTTTTAAAACGAACTTGCTTTAGATTTAAGATAATTTCAGTCACATCCTCTACTACTCCTTTTATAGTAGAAAATTCGTGATCCACTCCCTCGATACGAACCGAAGTAATAGCAAATCCTTCCAAAGAAGAAAGTAGCACACGCCGCAAAGCGTTACCTATGGTAAGACCATAACCGGGTTCCAAAGGACGAAATTCAAATTTCCCCTCGAAATCGGTAGAATCTACCATTATAACTTTATCAGGCTTTTGAAAACTAAATATGGACATAATTGACTTTCTGTATTTTATTATTTAGAATATAATTCAACGATCAATTGTTCGTTGATGTTTTCCGGAATCTGAATACGTTCCGGGATAGAAACATAGGTTCCTTCCTTTTTATCGTTATTCCAAGTAATCCACTCATATACCTGAGAGGCATTATTTAGTGAATTGGTAATAACCTCAAGGCTTTTTGATTTCTCACGCACAGCTACAACATCTCCTGCTTTCAAGATGTAAGAAGGAATGTTTACTTTTTCGCCATTCACTGTGATGTGCTGGTGAGTTACCAACTGGCGAGCTGCTGCTCTGGTAGGAGCAATTCCCATTCGATAAACCACGTTATCCAGACGCGACTCACACATTTGCAATAAAACCTCCCCTGTAATTCCGGGTGCAGCGTTAGCCTTCTTAAACATGTTTCGGAATTGACGCTCAAGTATTCCGTAAGTGTAACGAGCTTTCTGTTTTTCGTTCAGCTGAAGTGCGTATTCCGATTTTTTTCCGCGACGACGGCTGTTTCCATGTTGTCCCGGAGGGTAATTTCTTTTTTCAAAAGACTTGTCATCCCCGAAAATAGCTTCCCCGAATTTACGGGCAATTTTTGTTTTTGGACCAGTATATCTTGCCATTTTAATTGTTGTTTTGAAGCAAGCACTGAATTAAGGTCATAATGTTACTATCCTTCAGTGCCTGTGAATCTTCAGTGATTATACTATAAATTTTAAACTCTTCTTCTTTTTGGAGGACGGCATCCGTTGTGTGGCAGCGGAGTTACATCGATGATTTCGGTAACCTCAATCCCCGCATTGTGGATAGAACGAATAGCAGATTCTCTTCCGTTTCCGGGTCCTTTAACATACACCTTTACTTTGCGCAGTCCTGCATCGTGTGCAACTTTGGCACAATCTTCAGAAGCTACCTGAGCAGCATAAGGAGTATTCTTTTTAGAACCACGGAATCCCATTTTCCCGGCAGATGACCAGGCAATAACGTCTCCATTTTTGTTTGTTAAAGAAACAATGATGTTATTAAAAGAAGCATTGATATGAGCCTCACCCACAGCTTCTACATTTACTTTACGTTTCTTTACAACTTTTGTATTTCTTTGAGCTTTTGCCATAACTTTTAGTGATTAAGCAGTGACAGAACCGAAAATATCGATCCGGAAATCACTTGCTGTTATTTAGTTACTTTTTTCTTGTTAGCAACAGTTTTACGTCTTCCTTTACGAGTACGAGAGTTATTCTTGGTACGTTGTCCTCTCAACGGAAGACCGGTACGGTGACGAATTCCTCTGTAACAACCAATGTCCATTAAACGTTTGATGCTCAACTGAACTTCACTACGTAATTCACCTTCAATTTTGTAAGCCCCTACAGCATCACGAATAGCTCCGATCTCGTCGTCATTCCACTCGTGTACTTTTTTGTCTTGATCAACTCCGGCTTTCTGTAATATATCTTGTGCACGGCTTTTGCCGATTCCAAAGATATATGTTAACGCGATTACACCCCTCTTGTTTTTCGGGATATCGACACCTGCGATTCTTGCCATAATTATCCTTGTCTTTGTTTAAATTTTGGATTCTTTTTGTTTATAACATATAGTCTGCCTTTTCTGCGAACAATTTTGCAGTCAGCACTTCTTTTCTTTATCGATGCTCTTACTTTCATCTCTACTGGTTTTGTTTGGTTTGCGAAACAGTCTGCTCCGCCTGTTTATAATCGAAAAACGATTGTAATTAATATCTGTAAGTAATTCTTGCTTTTGTCAAATCATAGGGGCTCATATCCAGCTTCACTTTATCTCCCGGTAATAATTTGATATAGTGCATACGCATTTTGCCGGAGATGTGGGCCGTCACAACATGTCCATTTTCTAATTCCACTCGGAACATAGCATTTGACAATGCCTCTACGATTGTTCCGTCTTGCTCAATTGCGCTTTGTTTTGCCATTTCTTATCTGTTTAAAAATTAAATTATCAGGCTACAGCCTTACGGTTTTTACCGCTTTTCATTAATCCGTCATAATGACGATTTAACAGATAAGAGTTTACTTGTTGCATGGTATCTATGGCAACACCTACCATAATCAAAAGAGATGTACCACCATAGAACAACGCCCATCCTTGTTGAATTCCCATAAGTTTTACAACAAATGCAGGGAAAACAGCAATTAATGCAAGGAAAATAGAACCGGGCAACGTGATCTGAGACATAATCCGATCTAAATATTCAGCAGTCTGGGTTCCGGGTTTTATGCCGGGGATAAAACCGCCGCTTCTCTTTAGATCATCTGCCATCTTATTAGTAGGGACGGTTATAGCCGTATAGAAATAAGTAAAGACAATAATTAATGCCGCAAACACTAAGTTATACCATAATCCAAAAATGTCGCTAAAGGTGGATTGAACCCCTTGAGCGAAATCACTCTGAGACAAACTGGCCACCGCAGAAGGAACAAACATTATCGCCTGAGCAAAAATGATAGGCATTACTCCTGAAGCATTCAATTTTAATGGAATAAATTGACGCGCCCCGAAAATGTTCTTTTCAAAACCTCCGGAGGCCGTTCTTCGTGCATACTGAACGGGAATCTTACGAACTGCCATAACAAGCATAACAGAAAGTAAAATAATAACAAACCACAGTACCAATTCAATAAGAATCATAATAAGTCCACCGTTTGATTCAACCACTCGCGACACAAATTCTTGTGCGAATGACTGTGGCAACCTCGCAATGATACCCACCATGATTAAAATAGAAATACCGTTTCCGATACCCTTATCTGTAATTTTCTCACCCAACCACATTGCAAATATGGTACCAGTCACCAGAATAATGACAGATGACACATAGAACATGACACTTTGTCCCATTACGAAAGCTTCTGCCGGAACCCCCATGGCAGGAAGTCCTGCCAAATAACTTGGCGCCTGAACCAAACAAATACCTATTGTTAACCAACGCGTAATTTGATTGATTTTTTTCCGTCCGCTTTCACCTTCTTTTTGTAATTTCTGTAGATATGGAACAGCTATTTGCATAAGCTGAACTACAATGGAAGCCGAAATGTATGGCATAATTCCAAGCGCAAAAACAGAGGCATTTGCAAAAGCACCTCCTGTAAAAGCGTTAAGTAATCCGCCTAAACCACCGCCTTCAAATTTTCCGGCGAAAGAAGCAAGCATGTCAGCATCTATTCCCGGAAGTACAACTTGTGCACCAAAACGGTACACAAGAAGCATTCCCAATGTCAAGACGATGCGATCACGCAGCTCTTCAATTTTCCAAACATTCTTTAAGGTTTCGATAAATTTCATCCTTCAGAGGTGTTATAGAGTTACAACTTCACCTCCGGCAGCTTCAATAGCTTCTTTTGCCGAGGCAGTAAATTTATGTGCCGATACCTTAAGTTTAGCTTTAATCTCTCCTCTTCCTAAAATCTTTACCAAATCATTCTTTCCGGTAAGACCTAAACCAACAAGGGTTTCAAAATCTACAGAATCGGTAATTTTCTTATCATCCACCAACTGTTGAAGCGTATCAATATTGATTCCTCTGTACTCAACGCGGTTTATATTCTTAAAGCCAAATTTTGGCACACGACGTTGCAAAGGCATCTGACCACCTTCAAATCCAATTTTCTTGGAATATCCTGAACGCGACTTTGCTCCTTTATGTCCTCGGGTAGCTGTTCCTCCTTTTCCCGAACCTTGTCCGCGACCTACTCGCTTGCCTTTATTTCTCGCCGAACCAGCGGCGGGTTGTAAGTTACTTAAATCCATTTTCGTGTGCTTAAACAGTTTCTACTGAAACTAAGTGATTAACTTTATTTATCATCCCTCGGATGCTCTCATTATCTTCGTGTTCAATAGTTTGACCTATTTTGTGAAGTCCTAAAGCTTCCATAGTTCTTTTTTGGTTTTCCGGACGCTTAATAACGCTCTTAACCTTGGTTACTCTAATTTTTGCCATCTTGAAAAATTTTATCCGTTAAACACTTTTTCAAGTGAAATTCCTCGTTGTTTTGCAATAGTCTCCGCATTTCTCATATGTAGAAGTGCATCAAACGTTGCTTTTACCACGTTATGAGGGTTTGAAGATCCTTGAGATTTTGACAATACGTCATGCACTCCTAAAGATTCAAGAACCGCACGTACAGGACCACCGGCAATTACTCCGGTACCCGGTGCAGCAGGAATAAGATTCACTCGTGCTCCTCCATATTTTCCTTTCTGCTCGTGTGGAACAGTTACTTTATGAAGAGGAATGCGCACTAGATTCTTCTTTGCATTCTCAATTGCTTTTGCTATAGCAGTAGCCACATCTTTAGATTTTCCTAAACCGTGACCAACCACTCCTTTCTCATCTCCTACAACTACAATAGCTGAAAATCCGAAGGCTCTACCTCCCTTGGTTACCTTGGTAACTCGTTGTACACCTACCAGACGATCTTTTAATTCCAGACCTCCGGGTTTTACAATTTCTACGTTTTTATAATCTTGATACATAATTCAACTAAACTTAGAATTTAAGGCCACCTTCGCGTGCACCTTCAGCTAATGATTTAACTCTTCCGTGATACAAGTATCCGCCACGATCAAAGGATACAGTTTCGATTCCGGCTTTTACAGCTTTTTCAGCCAATGCCTTCCCTACCAGTTTGGATACTTCAGATTTGTTACCGTTAGAAGCCTCAATATCTTTATCTCTAGAAGATGCGGAAACCAGCGTCTTTCCGTTTACGTCGTCTATAATTTGTGCATAAATTTCCTTATTGCTTCGGAAAACTGCCAAACGTGGACGGCTTGAAGTGCCGGAAATCGTCTTGCGAATACGCATGCGCAAACGCGATCTTCTCTCTAATTTTGTTAATGCCATTTTCGTTTAATTTTTAGAGCTCATCCCTAACCTAAATTAAATAGGTTAGCAGACAAAGGTTACATTATGCAGACTTACCTGCCTTTCTTCTCAATTCTTCCCCAACAAATTTGATTCCTTTCCCTTTATACGGTTCAGGTTTACGGAAACTGCGAATTTTAGCAGCTACTTGTCCTACCAACTGCTTATCATGTGAAGTAAGTTTTACTATAGGATTTTTTCCCTTTTCAGTAACTGTCTCAACCTTCACTTCAGGAGCAATGTCCATTACAATATTATGAGAGAAACCTAAAGCCATATCAAGTTTTTGCCCTTGATTTGTTGCTCTAAAACCAACTCCAACCAATTCAAGTTGCTTGGTCCAACCTTCACTAACTCCAACAATCATATTGTTGATTAACGCTCTATATAATCCATGTTTTGCAGTATGATCTTTCGAGTCTGAAGGACGCTCTACTACCACATGATTATCTTCCACCTTAACGGCTACTTCCAAAAATTCTTGAGAAAGCTCGCCTAATTTTCCTTTTACAGTAACAGTGTTATCTTTGACATCAACGGTTACTCCCTGAGGTATTGTTATCGGATTTTTACCTATTCTTGACATATTCTATCCTTTTTAGTAAACGTAACACAATACTTCTCCACCCACATTCTGAGCCTTAGCCTGTGCGCCTGTCATCACTCCTGAAGAAGTTGAAACTATGGCGATGCCCAGACCATTCAAAACACGAGGCATTTCTTTTGAGCCAGCATATTTACGTAAACCGGGTGTACTTATTCTTTGAATTTCTCTGATAACGGGCTCTTTTGTAAGCTTATCATATTTCAATGCAATTTTGATGCTTCCTTGAGCGCTGCTCTCGTCATCAAACTTGTAGCTTAGAATGTACCCTTGGTCAAAAAGGATTTTTGTGATTTCCTTTTTAAGGTTCGATGCCGGGATTTCCACAACGCGATGTCCGGCTCTCACAGCATTTCTAATCCTCGTTAGATAATCTGCAATTGGATCTGTATTCATTAATTACAATTTGCGGATATGGTTTTCAATTTTGACCACCAAAACCAAACCTATATCCAGGTTAAAATTCATTATTTTTCCAAAAAAGCAAAGGTTGGCTTAGCGCCAACTTTTAGCTTTTTTATATTACCAAGATGCTTTTCTTACACCGGGAATAAGCCCTTGATTGGCCATTTCGCGGAAGGTAACCCTTGAAAGACCAAAGACTCTCATATATCCTCTTGGGCGTCCGGTAAGTTTACATCTGTTGTGTAAGCGTACGGGAGAAGCGTTTGCAGGTAGCTTTTGAAGTCCTTCCCAATCGCCGGCCTCTTTCAAAGCTTGACGTTTGGCAGCATACTTCTTTACCATGCGCTCTCTTTTACGCTCACGGGCTTTCATTGATTCTTTAGCCATCTCTTAATTTTTTTTAAAGGGTAATCCCAATTCTTGTAATAGTGATTTCGCTTCCTTATCAGTTTCGGCAGAGGTGACAAAAGTAATATTTAATCCTTCAATTTTTCTTACTTTGTCGATATCGATTTCAGGAAAAATAATTTGTTCGGTAATACCTAAAGAATAATTACCTCTTCCATCAAAACCGGTTGCTTTAATCCCGTTGAAATCACGTACACGCGGTAAAGCAGAAGTAATCAATCGGTCCAAAAATTCATACATTTGCTCTCCTCTAAGTGTAACTTTTACACCGATAGGCATACCTTTACGCAATTTGAAGTTCGCAACGTCCTTTTTTGAAACTGTCGGAACGGCTTTTTGCCCGGTTATTTTTGTCAACTCTTCTACTGAATAATCTATCAGTTTCTTGTCTGCCACTGCTGCTCCAACTCCTCGGGAAACAACAATGGATTTTAGCTTCGGTACTTGCATGACGTTTTTGTAACCAAACTCGTCTCTGAGTGCATTGATCACTCGGCTATTGTACTCCTCCTTAAGTCTAGGTGTGTATCCCATAACTAAATTGCTTGATTCGATTTTTTTGAAAACCGTACTTTCTTATCATTTTCCATTCGGTATCCCACTCTTGTCGCTTTTCCTGATTTTGGATCAATAAGAGACAGATTTGAGATATGAATAGGAGCTTCCTTTTGAGAGATTCCTCCTTGTGGATTACTGGCGCTAGGCTTCTCGTGTTTAGAAACCAGATTTACACCTTCCACAATTGCTTTGTTCTTTTCAAGGAATACCCGTAGTACCTTTCCTTCAGAACCTTTATGATCTCCGGCGGTAACTACAACAGTATCTCCTGATTTAATTTTAAGCTTTGTCATAGTGGTTTTCTGTTATAGCACCTCAGGTGCCAATGATACTATTTTCATAAATTGCTTGTCGCGAAGTTCACGAGCTACAGGGCCAAAAACACGGGTTCCTCTCATCTCTCCTTGAGCATTTAAAAGAACACACGCATTATCGTCAAAACGGATGTAAGATCCGTCAGGTCTTCTTACTTCTTTCACTGTGCGAACAACAACAGCGGTGGAAACGGCACCTTTTTTAACGTTCCCGGTGGGTGTAGATTCTTTCACAGAAACGACAATCTTATCCCCAATCGAGGCATATTTCTTTTTGGTCCCGCCCAATACACGGATACAAAGAACCTCTCTGGCTCCGGTATTGTCTGCTACTTTAAGTCTTGATTCTTGTTGTATCATGATTACTTCGCTCTTTCAATTATTTCTACTACTCTCCAACATTTGGTTTTGCTTAAAGGTCTGGTTTCCATGATCCTTACAGTATCACCTTCGTTGCAGTCATTGGTCTCATCGTGAGCAACATATTTTTTTGTTTTTGTCACGAATTTACCGTACATAGGGTGTTTTACCTTTTTAATCTCGGCAACTACAATGGATTTATCCATTTTGTTGCTGGTAACAACCCCAATACGTTCTTTTCTTAGATTTCTTTTAGTCTGTTCCATCTTTCAGCTGTACAATTTATTGCACTTCTCTTTTAGTTAATTCCGTTGCAATACGCGCAATCGTTCTTCTATGTGAACGAAGTTGAATTGGATTTTCCAATGGTGAAATGGTGTGAGCCATTTTAAGATCCGCATAAGCTTTTCTGGATTCACCAAGTGCCTCCTGAAGTTCAGCTGTAGATGCTTTAGTAATTTCTGATTGTTTCATTTCTCAAAAAATTATGCTTGGAAATCCCGAGACATTACAAATTTAGTTTTAACAGGAAGCTTTTGTGCAGCAAGTCGCAATGCTTCTTTAGCCGTCTCAAGAGAAACTCCCGAAACTTCAAATAACATTCTTCCCGGTTTCACTACCGCAACATAATATTCAACAGCACCCTTCCCTTTTCCCATACGAACCTCTAGAGGTTTTTTAGTAATGGGTTTATCGGGGAATATCATAATCCAAAGAGACCCTTCTCTTTTCATAAAACGGGTTGCAGCGATACGCGCCGCTTCAATTTGACGTGCTGTAAGAAATTCTGATTCCAACGATTTAATACCGAAAGTACCGTATGCAAGTTGGTTCCCGCGCTCGGCGTTCCCCTTCATACGTCCTTTCATCTGTTTTCGGTACTTTGTTCTTTTAGGTTGTAACATGTTTTCCTAATTTTTTTAAAGATTACTTTCTACGGCGTGCTCTACCACCACCGCGACCTGCCGGAGCGCTTTTTGTTCCTTTTTTACCGGTAGATAAACCTACCAGAGGAGAAAGCTCTCTCTTTCCATACACTTCGCCTTTCATAATCCATACTTTCACTCCCATTCTACCATAAGTAGTATGAGCCTCGGCCAAAGCATAATCAATATCGGCTCTAAAAGTAGATAAAGGAATACGACCCTCTTTATAAGTCTCTGAACGGGCCATTTCAGCACCATTCAATCTTCCGGAAATCTGAACTTTAATTCCTTCAGCATTCATTCGCATCGTAGCAGCTATAGCCATTTTAATTGCACGACGGTAAGATATACGACTTTCAATTTGTCTCGCGATGCTTGATGCAACAAGAAACGCATCGAGTTCAGGTCGTTTAATCTCATGAATGTTAATTTGTATTTCTTTATCAGTAATCTGTTTAAGCTCTTCCTTTAGCTTGTCTACTTCCTGACCTCCCTTCCCGATAATAATTCCGGGACGAGCAGTGGTAATAGTAACGGTTACAAGTTTCAGTGTACGCTCTATGATTACTCTACTCACACTAGCCTTGCTCAAACGGGCGTGGATGTATTTTCTAATCTTATCGTCTTCAACGAGCTTGTCGCCATAATCATCACCTCCATACCAGTTGGATTCCCAACCTCTAATAATACCTAAGCGATTTCCGATCGGATTTGTCTTCTGTCCCATTTAATTAATTGCTTTGTGTGTTATCGTTTGCTCCCAAAACCAACGTTACGTGGTTTGAACGCTTTCTAATTCTGTGTGCACGACCTTGTGGCGCAGGACGCAATCTCTTTAACATTGCTCCACCATCCACACGGATTTCTTTCACGAAAAGATCTGCATCTTCAATAGACGCATCCTCATTTTTAGCTTGCCAATTGGCTATAGCCGATAAAAGAAGTTTCTCCAATTTGCGAGAAGACTCTTTTGAGCTAAATCTTAAAATGTTAAGTGCTTTGTCAACTTTCTCACCTCTCACAAGATCCGCCATAAGACGCATCTTTCTAGGTGATGTAGGACAATTGTTCAATTTAGCCAAATAAATATCCTTTTTGGCTTCTTTGATTCTTTCTGCTCTTTCTCTTTTACGAACTCCCATGGCCTATTATCTTTTTCCTTTATTTTTAGCACCTGCGTGACCACGGAAGGATCTAGTAGGTGAAAATTCTCCTAATTTATGACCAACCATATTTTCAGTGATGTAAACAGGCACAAATTGTTTCCCGTTATGCACAGCAATGGTTTGCCCAACAAAATCCGGAGTGATCATAGATGCACGAGACCAAGTCTTGATCACGGTTTTCTTATTATCCTCTACATTCTGCTGAACTTTTCGGTCTAGCTTATAATGAACGTAAGGTCCTTTTTTTAATGATCTTGCCATAACTTATTTCTTTCTACGTTCCAAAATATATTTATTGCTCGCTTTTGTTCTAGATCGCGTTCTATATCCTTTTGCAGGAATTCCTTTTCTAGAACGTGGATGCCCTCCTGAAGCCTTACCTTCACCACCACCCATTGGGTGATCTACAGGGTTCATCACAACCGGACGAGTACGAGGTCTTCTTCCCAACCATCTGCTTCTACCTGCTTTTCCGGAAACAAGCAATTGATGATCGTGATTCGAAACAGCACCAATAGTTGCCATACAATTCACAAGGATCAATCTAGTTTCACCTGAAGGCAGTTTTATAGTGGCGAACTTGCCGTCGCGAGCCATCAATTGTGCAAACGCCCCTGCACTACGAGCCATAACAGCTCCTTGACCGGGACGAAGTTCAATACAAGAAATAATTGTTCCTAGTGGAATAGCTGATAAAGGCATTGTGTTCCCGATTTCAGGAGCAACTGATTCTCCGGAAACCACATTTTGCCCAACTTGAAGTCCGCTTTGCGCAATGATATATCGCTTCTCTCCATCTTGATAATTGACAAGAGCAATAAATGCAGTACGGTTTGGATCGTATTCAATTGACGCAACAGTAGCAGGAATGCCTTGCTTGTCACGCTTAAAATCAATGATTCGGTACTTTCTTTTATGACCACCTCCGCGATTGCGCATGGTCATTTTCCCTTGACTGTTTCTACCTCCGGTTTTCTTAATCGGAAGAAGTAATGACTTCTCCGGCTTATCGGTTGTAATGGCGTCAAACCCATTAACAACCCTAAAACGCTGACCGGGGGTGATTGCTTTTAATTTTCTTACTGACATTTGTCTAATTAAATTCTAACGAGTTAAGCCTCGTTTGTGTTATAAAAATCAATAGTATCACCTTCCGCCACCTGTACAATTGCTTTTTTATATGCATTTGTTTTACCAGTTTGAATTCCCGTTTTTGTATAACGTACTTTTCTATCCGGGCGGACGTTTAGTGTTCGAACTTTTTCAACAGAAACACCATAAGCAGCCTCAACCGCTTTTTTGATTTCTATCTTATTAGCCCTTGGATCCACATAAAAGGTAAACACATTTTTCTCCTCAGCGAAGTTTGTGGCCTTTTCCGTAATAATTGGTTTAATTAAGATGTTCATCACGCTTCTATTTACTTAAGTTTTGCTCAATTCCTTCCAAAGAACCTTCAAACAACACAAGGCTATTTGCATTCATGATTTTGTAAGTGTTTAATTCTGAAGCGTTTATCACTTCCGCACTTTTCAAATTTCGGGATGACAAATATACATTTTTATTTGACTCACCCAACACGAATAAAGATTTTTTTGAATCAAGACCCAAATTCTTTAATACTTCGATAAAATCTTTAGTTTTTGGAGCATCAAATGACAAATCTTCTAAAACGAGGATAGCGTCATTTTTAGCTTTAATAGACAAAGCTGATTTCCGCGCCAAACGCTTTTGATTTTTGTTCAATTTAAAAGAATAGTCTCTTGGAGAAGGACCAAACATTCTTCCTCCACCTCTGAAAACTCCGGACTTGATGCTACCTGCACGTGCCGTACCGGTTCCTTTTTGTTTCTTAATTTTTCTGGTAGATCCGGCTACTTCACCACGCTCCTTAGACTTATGAGTTCCTTGTCTTTGATTGGCAAGGTACTGTTTCACGTCTAGATATACTGCGTGATTGCTAGGCTCTATACCAAACACTTCAGCAGAAAGTTCTACTTCTCTACCGGTGCTTTTACCGTTTTTGTCTAATACAGCTACCTTCATTATTTCTCAATTATTACATAAGAATTTTTGTGGCCGGGAACAGCTCCTTTTACCACAAGTAGATTCTTTTCCGGAACCACTTTTAAAACTCTCAGGTTATCAATTTTCACTCTTTTGTTTCCCATTTGACCGGCCATGCGTATTCCTTTGAATACACGTCCCGGTGTTGAAGCACCACCAATTGATCCGGGAGCACGAAGTCTGCTCTGCTGACCGTGGCTTGGTGATGAACCTTGGAATCCGTGTCTTTTTACAACACCCTGAAATCCCTTTCCTTTTGATGTACCTGCGATATCCACGTATTCACCTTCGATGAAATGCTCTACAGTGATAACATCGCCTAATTTGTAATCCTCTTCAAATTTGAATTCGGCGACTTTACGTTTTGCAACGGTACCGGCTTTTTTGGCATGCCCTTCGGCAGCCTTAGTAGCGGTCTTTTTGTCATCGAAACCAAGTTGAAGGGCATCATACCCGTCGACCTCTTTGGTTCTGACTTGGGTAACTACACAGGGTCCTGCTTCTATAACGGTGCACGGAATATTCTTTCCGTTCTCGTCAAAGATGCTGGTCATCCCTATCTTTCTTCCAATTAACCCAGACATAATTGATTTAAAATTTTGGATTTCTCCGTTAATACTAATTGTTGTTTATTCAAATTTTCGACATTCGGTTGCAAAACAAAAGGGATCAAAATAATATCCGATCCCGAATGCTTATTTTGTAACCGTTTTTCCTTCGCTCGCAGCTCCGGACATGTCATTATTCTCGTGAAAACGGGAATCTTAAATTTCGCAACTCTAAGATTCCCGATTCGCGGGTATTATCATACTTTAATCTCTACTTCAACACCACTTGGCAACTCAAGCTTCATGAGTGCGTCGATAGTTTTGGAAGAAGAACTGTAGATATCCAAAAGTCTCTTATATGAACTTAATTGGAATTGTTCTCTACTTTTCTTGTTTACGTGTGGTGAACGCAACACAGTGAAAATTTTCTTATGTGTTGGCAATGGAATAGGACCGGCAACCACAGCACCGGTACTTTTCACGGTCTTAACGATTTTTTCAGCAGATTTGTCTACTAAATTATGATCGTAAGATTTCAATTTGATTCTTATTTTCTGACTCATTGCTGAAAAAATTAAACGTTAGCGGTTCCTTTAACCTTTGCGATAATCTCATCTGAAATATTTGAAGGCGTCTGCTCATAATGAGAAAACTCCATTGTAGATGTCGCTCTACCTGAAGAAAGGGTCCTCAACGTAGTTACATATCCAAACATTTCTGATAGAGGCACTTGTGCACGGATAACTTTAGATCCTGAACGATCTGTCATCTCATTGATCTGACCACGACGACGGTTTAAGTCACCCACAATATCTCCCATGTTTTCTTCAGGAGTCAATACCTCCAGCTTCATAATAGGCTCAAGAATAACAGCACCGGCGGCTTTTGCAGCAGCACGATATCCCATTTTTGCAGCCAATTCAAAGGAAAGCGCATCAGAGTCAACCGCGTGGTAGGATCCATCTTTCAAAGTAACTTTCATGCTATCCATTTCGAAACCGGCCAGTGGTCCATTCGCCATAGCTTGTTTGAAACCTTTTTCAACAGCAGGAATAAATTCTTTCGGAACGTTTCCTCCTTTTACCTCGTTTACGAATTCAAGACCAATTTTTCCTTCTTCTGCGGGCCCTAAAGTGAAAACAATGTCTGCGAACTTACCGCGACCACCTGATTGTTTTTTGTAAACCTCTCTGTGATCTGCATTTCTGGTAAGTGCTTCCTTGTACTCAACTTGAGGCTCACCTTGATTAACTTCAACTTTAAACTCGCGAAGCAATCTCTGAACAATAATATCAAGGTGAAGCTCACCCATCCCGGAGATGATAGTCTGACCGGAGGCCTCATCAGTACGCACCTGGAAAGTAGGATCTTCCTCGGCAAGTTTACCAAGAGCCATTCCAAGCTTATCAACATCGGCCTTAGTTTTAGGCTCAACAGCGATACCGATAACCGGATCAGGGAATTTCATACTCTCAAGCACAATCGGGTGCTTCTCATCGGTCAAGGTATCTCCTGTTTTAATATCTTTAAATCCAACAGCCGCTCCAATATCACCGGCCTCGATATATTCGATTGGGTTTTGTTTATTGGCATGCATCTGATAGATTCTAGAAATACGTTCTTTGTTTCCGCTTCTGTTATTTAGTACATAGGAACCTGCGTCCAAATGACCTGAATAAGCACGGAAGAATGCAAGACGACCAACAAAAGGATCGGTAGCAATTTTAAACGCAAGAGCAGCAAACGGAGCGTCAACACTCGGTTTTCTTACTTCTTCTTTTTCTGTATCAGGATTGATTCCTACAATACCTTCTTTATCAATTGGAGAAGGCAAGTAACGGCACACACCGTCAATTAGGAACTGAACTCCTTTATTTTTGAAAGAAGATCCACATACCATAGGGATGATACTCATATCCATAACAGCAGCACGAAGTGCAGCGTGGATTTCTTCCTCGGTAATAGAATCCTCATCTTCCATAAATTTCTCCAACAAATTTTCATCATATCCCGCAACCTCTTCAATCAGATTTGCACGATATTTTTGAACATCCGCTTTCATGTCTTCAGGAATTTCGATTACGTCAAAAGTTGCTCCTAATGACTCCTCATGCCATACGATAGCACGGTTTTTCACAAGGTCAACAATTCCTTTGAAATCTGCTTCATCCCCAATAGGAAGTACAATTGGCACTGCATTGGATCCCAACATATCCTTAATTTGTTGACAAACTCCAAGGAAGTCGGCTCCCTGACGGTCCATTTTGTTAACAAAACCGATTCGAGGCACTTTGTAGTTATCCGCGAGTCTCCAGTTAGTTTCAGACTGAGGCTCTACTCCGTCAACCGCGCTGAACAGGAACACAAGTCCGTCCAGAACACGAAGAGAACGGTTCACCTCAACAGTAAAGTCAACGTGACCGGGAGTATCTATAATATTAAAGTGGTATTCTTTAGTGTCAGGAGTAGGCTGTCCATTTTCCATCGGGAACTTCCACTTACATGTAGTCGCGGCCGATGTAATCGTAATTCCTCTCTCCTGCTCCTGATCCATCCAGTCCATAGTTGCTGAACCCTCGTGAGTTTCCCCCAACTTGTGATTTACACCGGTATAGAAAAGGATACGCTCTGTTGTAGTTGTTTTCCCCGCATCAATATGCGCGGCAATTCCAATATTTCTTGTATACTTTAAATCTCTAGCCATTTTTTAGAATCTGAAATGTGAGAATGCTTTGTTAGCTTCTGCCATTTTATGAGTATCCATACGCTTTTTCACAGCGGCACCTTCTTCTTTGGCAGCAGCAAGAATTTCAGCAGCAAGCTTGGCAGCCATGGATTTCTCATTTCTCTTTCTTGAATACGTAATCAACCACTTCATAGCGGTAGTAATCTTACGGTCCGGACGAATTTGCATAGGGATCTGAAAGGTAGCTCCCCCAACACGACGGCTTCGCACCTCTACGTGAGGCATTACGTTGGAAAGTGCATCTTTCCAGATTTCCAAAGCAGTCTTCTCTTCGTCTTGTTTTTTCTCCTCTACGATATCCATTGCATCGTAGAACACACTGAAAGCAACACTTTTCTTCCCATCCCACATCATGTTGTTTACAAAACGCGTAACCAACTGATCGTTAAATCGAGGATCCGGAAGAATCGGTCTTTTTTTAGCCTGTCTTTTTCTCATTTGATGTTTTGTTAATTGCTCTATCTAGACAAACAGAGCTCGTTTTCTTTTTACTTCTTTGGGCGCTTTGCTCCGTATTTCGATCTTCGCTGTGCGCGACCTTGAACACCTGCAGTATCCAAAGCTCCACGAACAATATGATAACGAACTCCCGGCAAATCTTTTACCCTTCCACCCCTAACCAATACTATCGAGTGCTCCTGAAGATTATGTCCTTCGCCCGGGATGTATGCGTTTACTTCCTTTCCATTTGTCAAACGAACACGCGCTACTTTACGCATCGCTGAGTTTGGCTTCTTAGGAGTAGTAGTATATACACGCGTACAAACACCACGACGTTGAGGACATGAATCCAAAGCAACCGATTTACTCTTCTTGGTCATTTGGGTTCTTCCTTTACGTACTAATTGTGAAATTGTTGGCATATAAATTTTTTGTTTAATGCTTAATAATAAAACACCCCTATTTTTAGGGGATGCAAATGTAGAATATTTTTCTTACAATTCAAACCACAAGCAATTTATTTTCAATATATTTCTCCAATATTCAAATCAATTTCATCTTAGATTTGTTGCTACAAAAAAAAAGAAGCTTGCGAACCCCCTTCCCTATTTTCATACTCCTATATATATGGTCAACGATTTTTATTCCATCGTATGCACAACAAATCACATTGGGCATTAAAACTGAAATCAATCTATCTGCAAAGATAGAAGACAGCCTACTTCTACCGGTAAAAACCACTAAAGATTCACTACCATGGGAAATAAAAAATCTATCCAAACGATTAGAAAAAAATGGTTTTATAGCGGCCAAATTTTTGCGAACCGTTCAACTAAATGACTCTGTATATCAAGCAGAATATCTCCTTGGAAAAAGACATCAACAAATTGAAGTTAAATTTGATCCGATAAATATTCATAAACGAGAAATTCCCCGTTATGCACGGACCCTGAATGACTCGATACTTACAATTCCTCTCTCACGTGTTGAAGATCTACTCACAGAGATTACGCACATGCAGAGTCAAAAAGGACAGCCTTTTGCAAAGGTCCGCCTGTCGGAAATAGAAATTCAAAACAACATTCTCAAGGCGTCTCTATTGATTTCATCCGAGCAGACACGAACAATTGATTCGATAAGCATTAAAGGTTACGAAAAATTTCCAAAACCTTTTTTAAAATATTATACGACTATCAGAAAAGGTGAAATCTTCGATAAAGACAAGATTCTCAAACAAAGCAAGAGATTAAATGCCTTGCAATTTGTTTCCACCACCGGAGCTCCTGAAGCTCTATTTCGGAAAGACTCCACCATCGTCTTTTTATACCTGCAAAAAGAAAATCATAACGTTTTCGACGGTATTTTAGGATTTTCAACGGAGGAAGAAACGCAAAAACTGGTATTTAATGGTTACGTCAACTTGGAGCTAAACAACAACTTCAATCGCGGCGAACAATTTGCTTTGAATTATAAAGCCGACGGGCGGGAACAAATAGAATTTCAAACACGGTTAAAAATTCCTTTCATATTCAATACACGGTTTGGTATAGCGGGAGAATTAAGAATCTTCAAAAGAGATTCCAGTTTTGTTACAACCTTTCAACAAGCTCGCGTAAACTTCCAATTAAATCCAAACATAGAATTATACTCCGGATACCGGAACATAATTTCCGCAAATCTTTTGGACGAAGCCGTAGCCGGAAATCCCATCGAAAATTTCAAATCTAAATTCATCACTTCGGGCATAAATCTTAGCATATTCCAAGAAAGTATATTATTTCCAAAACAGACAGAGGTAATCATTAATTCCGGTATTGGTTCTCGCAAACGCGAAGCATTTATGGACAATCAGTGGTTTGTTGAAGGCAACCTGCAGCAGATCATCAACCTAAACACCAACCATTCTATTTTTTTCCGTGCCGGATTCGCCTATTTGGGAAGCGATACCTATCTCTTAAATGAACTTTACCGTTTTGGAGGAAGTCAATCTATACGCGGTTTTGATGAAAACAGCATTGATGCTTCGTGGTACTCGAGCATCAATCTGGAATACAGATACCTGATTTCACCTACTTTTTTTGTACATACCGTAACCGACGCCGGGTACTTCAGCAACCCCATTCAACTCTCAAAGAACAACCTTTATAGTTTCGGATTTGGCTTAGGAATGCAGACTAGACCGGGCTTGTTTCGTTTTGTGGTAGCCAATGGTTTTGGCCAGGACCAAACCCCTCAATTTTCCAATTCAAGAGTTCATATTAGCCTCACATCCAAATTCTAATTTGAAACAAACGGAATAGTTAACCGCCAACAATCTTAAAATTTGAGAACAAATACTTGTATAGTTAACTTTTTATTGTGATTTTTGCCGCTGGCTAATTCAAATAATTTATAAAATGAGAACAAAGTTTAGTGGATTTTTAACGCTACTCTTGGCGTTGGTTGCGCACTTAACAATTGCGCAGCAAAAAACTATCACAGGAACGGTTTCCGACGACATGGGAATGCCGTTACCTGGTGCAAACGTTATAATCAAGGGAACACAGACAGGTACTCAGTCAGATTTTGACGGTAACTACTCGCTTTCAGCCAGCGTAGGTCAAACACTCGTGTTTAGCTACGTAGGATTTGAGACTAAAGAAGTAAAAGTAGGTACCTCAAATACGATTAACATGACCCTAAATCCGGGTACAGAGTTAACGACTGTTGTTGTAACAGGTTACAGCACCAGAAATCAGACAGTACAAACTTCAGCAGTCGTTTCTATTAGTGCGGAAGAACTGAATCAAATGGCTCCTACAACCAGTGTGGATAACATGCTTCAAGGTAAGGCTGCCGGTGTTCAGGTAACTGCCGCTAACGGAAAACCCGGACAGGGAGCTTTCGTTCGTGTGCGTGGTACAGGATCTCTTGTAGCCGGTGCATCGTCTCCACTTTACATTGTGGATGGCGCTCCAATCAGAGAACAAGACCTTGCTACCATTCCTAACGAAGACATCGAAAACATCACCATTCTTAAGGATGCTGCAATGACAGCACGTTATGGATCTCGAGGTTCTAACGGGGTTGTAGTTATCACTACCAAAACAGGTAAACGTGGTAAAGACGCAACAGTACGTTTCTCATCTCGTTATGGAACCACATCTCGAATAACGCCAAACTTCAAAATGATGAACGCAGAGCAAAAAATGCAATATGAAGCTGAGCTTTATGCATTGGGGATAACTTCCGCCTCTGCCCTACCAGGTGTAACAACTGAGCCAGGATCTCCTGAGCGCCAGTTTTTGTTAGATCATTCTCTTGATTGGGAAGATCTTATACTAAAAGAAGGGGTGTTGCAAAACAATAGCGTAGCCATCGCCGGTGGTTCTGATAAAATGGACTACTATTTCTCTGTTAGCAATGACAGAAATACCGGTATCATCGATCATATCGACGGTTTTGAGAGACTGGGAACCCGTCTTAACGTTAACTTCGATGCTAAAGACTGGTTAACTGTTGGTGTGAATGTTGGTTACTCTCGTTCTATGAGTGATGAACCTCGTGACCGAAACAACGCACAGAACCCTTTCCGTGCCATGCTGGATTACAACCCTTATGAAACAGAATTTGTTCTGGATGAGAATGGAAATGTCACTCTCGATGAAAACGGAAACCCTATGTACAACTATAACGTTCAAGGCGGTTTTCCCATTAGAGGAGCATTATTATCAGAGCCTAGTGATGAAATCAGAAACACCACTTTAGGAAGTGTAGATGCTTTAGTGAAAATCAACAAAAACTGGAGCTACAACTTTAACGTTGCTGCAAACTGGATGGCTAGAAGAACAGAAAGCTATTCAAAACCAGGAGGTATTCTTCAAACACTGATTGGAGATGCTGATTTCCCGGGGAATAAACAAGATACTCAAACTCATAGAATGGATTTAACTGTAAGTAACAGGATAAACTACAATCTTTCTACAGAGGACCACCACGTGAACGTTATGGGTCTATATGAATACAATATGAACGAAATCAACTATTTGATGACTCGTCGTATTGGATTTCCTTCTGCATTGTTGACAACACAATCAAACGGAGGAAAACTTACCGACGGAACTACTCAACGTTCAAGATTAACTCTTGTTTCTTATGGTGTTTTTGCTGATTACGACTTCAAAGAACGATACCTACTACAAGGTTCAGTTCGTCGTGACGGTTCTTCAAACTTTGGTAAAGATGTACAGTATGGTACATTCTACAGTGGAAGTATTGGATGGAACGTGGCAAAAGAATCTTTCTTTGAAGTGGATCAGATTAATGATCTAAAACTTAGAGCTTCCTACGGTTCAGTAGGTAACAGATTTGGTTTGACAAGATATGAGTCACAAGGTGTTGTTGGTTTCGGTTCTTATCCCGGAGGTTCAAGTACAATTCCGGTGCGTGTTGCAAACCCTGAGCTAACTTGGGAAACAACTACAACAGCTAACTTCGGACTAGAGTTGAATATGTTCAACAGAAGATTCAGAACTGTAGCGGATTACTTCATCAGAAATACCACTGACTTATTATTCCCTGTTCCGAAATCATATGAGTCAGGAGTTGGAGAAATTATGGGTAACGTTGGAGATATTCAAAACAAAGGACTTGAGTTGTCTCTACAAGGTGATATTATCAGAACAAACGATTTAACCTGGACTCTTGGTGGTAACATTATCTTCTTAGATCATAAAATTGTTAAATTACCTGATGGAAACCCGATCGCCGCACCAAACACTTTCTCGATTCGTTGGGAAGAAGGACGTATGATCAACGAACATTTTGTTTATCGTTATGCAGGTGTTGATCCGGCTACAGGTAGAGGTCAATTCTACGGTGGTGATGGTAAAATCTATTTTGCAAATGAACTACCGGAAGATATGGAGCACAGAGTATTCCAAGGTAAATCATCTATTGCAGACAAAGAAGGTGGATTTTTTACTAATATCAACTACAAAGGATTTGGTTTAAGAACAGACTTTGTTTTCAAAGCAGGAAACTGGATTAATAACATCGTTCGTATGCAAAGAGAGTCTGACGGGCTTTATATCAACAACAACCAAGCTGTTGGAGCTTTTGACTACTGGAAGCAACCCGGAGACAATGGTGTTCTACCCAGCCCATTATACGCTTCAGAAGATCAGGCAATTATGCAAGACTCTGATAGATGGCTTGAGAAAGGAGATTACATCCGTATGAGAAACATCACGCTATCATATACTTTCCCAAACAAGACTTTGGAAAGAACTCCAATCAACTCGCTACGTTTATACCTGCAAGGACAAAACCTATTGACCTTTACCAAATTCTGGGGTGATCCTGAGGTAGGAATCTCTTCAAGTGAAACAATCTCTTTTGCAGATACTGTAGCTCCCGGAGAAGCCACCTTATATTCTTATCCGAACACCAAGTCGTTCCAAGTTGGATTGGATATTAGTTTCTAATTTTAAATCAAAAGATCGAATACGATGAAAAGAATAATTTTTAAAATATCAGTTTTAGCACTTGTCATTGGAGGTTTCACCTCTTGTGACAAGGAGCTGGATCAAGTGCCATTTGACGAATTCGGTACGGAAAATGCATACGTAACTGCTCAAGACTTTGAAAACGCCGTGAGAGGAGTTTATTCAGGACTCACAAATGCTGCACTATATGGAGGAAGTGATGCAGGAGGTATGTATGATGCCCCGGATATTCTCTCTGATAACGTTACGTCATCAACCGGAGGGCGTTTTACAAGAAGAACGCTTCACAACTGGCATTATGGACCGTCAGACGAGCCAATGAGAGGGCTTTATTTTGCGTCATACCGCTTGATCTACCGTGCAAACATGCTCCTCTCGCATATTGACGGATTCCGAGGAGAAAACAAAGATAACATCATCGGAGAAACCAAAGCTCTTAGAGCCTTGGCATATTTAGATGTTGTGTCTTATTTCGGTAAGATTCCAACTCAATCCGGAGATGCAAACGGAAGTTTAGGGATGCCAATTGTAACGGAACCAGATCCAAACATTCTTCCTTCCCGAGCAACTGTAGGTGAAGTTTATCAATTTATCGCCTCAGAATTAACAGAGGCTGCAAGTTTGATTAATGCTTCAAACCCTGTTGGAAGAATGAATAAAAACGCAGTTAATACACTGCTTTCAAGAGTGTATCTATACATGGGTGAATATCAAAAAGCTGCTGATGCTGCTAACTCAGTTTCAGTTCCGGTTGCACCACGGTCAGCAGTTAAAGGTATATGGGAAGATACTGCCAGAGATGGTCTTTTATTCTATATCCCTAACGAGACGGGTGTATTAGGACTCAACGTAGGGGTTACTTGGAGTCAAGGAGCCGGAAATGCTGTAAAACCTGAGTATGTTCCTTCTTATGAACTATTCAACCTATACCGAAATGATGACATCCGTAAAGAAGCTTATATGGCTCAAATGGGTGGGTATAACGTGATTAAGAAATTATTCGGGCGCCCGGGTCAATCTAACGGTCAAGTTGATATGAAAATTCTTCGTTCAGAAGAAGCTTACTTAAACAAGGCTGAAGCCTACTTTCACCTTGGAAGAGAAGCTGAAGCTTTAGCTGCACTTGATGCTCTTAGAACTAAGAGATATGACAATCCGCCAACAGGAGAAACCGGAGCTGCACTACTTGATGCTATACGTCTTGAGAGACGTTTAGAATTCGCTTTTGAAGCTCAACGTTTCTTTGATCTTAAAAGATGGGGAATGGGCGTATCAAGAGATGGCCACGGTGATCTTGCAGATGGTTCAGGAACACCTTCTGAATCACAAAACTTACCAAGTGGAAGCCCTAAATTCCAATTGCCAATTCCACAAGGAGCAATCGACGTGAATCCGAATCTACAACAACAACAGAACCCAGGTTATTAATTTGTCTAACAATCCTTAAAAATGAAAAATATTAAATTTCTTATTCTCATTTTGTCTTTCGCAGTTGTAGCCGCATCTTGCGAAAAATACGACGAGTATGATACAGACAGAATACCGGTGGTAGGATTTACCACGAAAAACAAAAACATCAACGGTATTAAAGCAGGAACCACCAAATCTACTACTATAGATGTTTTTGCATCTGATGTGTCTTCTACTGATAGAACTTTTGAAGTTGTTGATATTGCTATCGACAATACAACTGAATATCCTCCGACAACAGCAGGAACGTACACTTTTGATTCAACTGTAACTATACCTGCAGGAGAGAGAATCGGTACTATCGAAGTTATTGGAGACAACACCAATGGTGATATTGGTTCAAGCAGAACATATTTCCGACTATCTGTAAAAAGCACCGAAGGTGTTGCTGCAGGGGGAACTGTTACCGTTGGACTTAAAAACTAAAATTCTCTAAATTTAGTTCCTTTATACAGATGCACCCTCCAAATCGGAGGGTGCTTTTTTATGATCAAAACAGGAAAAATAATATATTTGACAAATGGCAAATGACACAATAATTTTTGGAATTTATCCGGTTGAGGAGGCACTCAAAAAATCATCCATTGATAAAGTATTCATTCAACAAGGAACTGCCAATGACAAAATCCAGAATATCATTCAGCAACTAGATAAGTATAATGTTTCTATACAATATGTCCCGATAGAGAAACTAAACCGGCTGACACGCGGAAATCATCAAGGAATTATTGCTTTTACCACTCCAATTAAGGTTTACTCTTTAGAAGATGTTGTTGAAAACCTAATCAAGGATAAACAAAATCCTCTTTTACTCATCCTCGATCAAATCTCGGATGTAAGAAATTTTGGAGCTATTTTACGTACCGCCGAATGCACAGGTATTGACGCAATAATCATCCCGAAAATGGGCGCAGCACCAATTACAGGAGATGCTGTCAAAACTTCTGCCGGAGCTCTATATAATTTGCCCATTATCAAGGTAGATCATGTGAAAGATGCTGTATTTTATTTACAAGGTTCAGGAATTGAAGTGATCGCAGCTACCGAAAAAACAAACGATTCGATCTATTCTAAAGACTTAACGGGACCTCTAGCGATAATTATGGGTTCAGAGGGAAAAGGAATTTCAAATTCGGTTTTGAGCATCGTAGATCAAAAAGCTTCACTTCCTCTCTTAGGCGAAATAAATTCTCTGAATGTCTCAGTAGCCTGTGGTGCCATATTGTATGAAGCGGTACGCCAGCGTTTAAAACTTTAATCCTGTTTTTTCTCCTCTTTATAATCGTAAACAACCTCAACTTGTTCGGACATTGATGTGTCTTCTGGTGTCAGAACTATGGGTTTGGAGGCTTCAATGAAATTTCCATCTTTATCAAAGTGGCTAATGAAGGGATCTTTCGACTCATCAAAACTCTCTAATTCCCACTCGTATTTCCGCTGAGGAAGAACTTCATGCCTTGTAACCAAGGAAATGGCAAGACCCACAATAAATCCTGACAAATGCCCTTCCCAAGAAATGCCGGGATCAATTGGAAAAACATACCACCAAAGACCTCCATACAAAAACACAACAATGAGTGCCAAAGCGGTTAACTGATAATGACGGGAGAGTATTCCTTTAAAAAAAATGAAGGACACCAGCATATAAACAACACCGCTGGCACCAATATGAAGAGATGGTCTTCCAATAACCCAAGTGAGCAGCCCGGTAAATAACATCCCATAGATGAGTACTTGCCATCGAAGGTTTCGGTAGAAGAAAAACAGAGAGGCTAAGAGGACCAATAAAGGAACGGAATTGTTAAACAAATGTTTCAAGCTTCCATGAATAAAAGGTCCAAATAAAAGACCTTTAAGACCGGGAATTGTCCGGGGATAGATACCGAGGAAATTCAGATTGAATCGAAATCGGTGTTCAATCCAAAAGACTATCCACAAACTCATTACCAGGAATAAAGGATAAAAAAGCACATCCGGACTCCATTTTAAATTTTCCTTTTGTCTCATACTCTTTATTCTTTCAAAAACTGACCCACCTTCAAAGTTATGATAATTTGGCAGTGATAATTTCTTATAATAAAAGGTTCTGGATATTGTAAATTTGTGATATGAATACACCTTTAGCCGAACGCATTCGTCCTTCAACGTTAACAGAATATCTCAGCCAGGCACATCTGGTTGGTGAAAATGGTGCAGTAACTGCTCAACTGGCCACAGGAATGTTGCCATCTATGATTTTATGGGGCCCACCAGGGACCGGAAAGACAACCCTTGCCAACATTATTGCAAAAGAAAGCGGACGACCTTTTTATACCCTCAGCGCTATAGAAAGCGGAGTTTCAGCCGTCAGAGAAGTAATAGAAAAGGCAAAAAGGAATGATTCTCTATTTTCGGTCAAGAACCCAATTTTGTTCATTGACGAAATTCATAGGTTCAGTAAATCTCAACAAGACTCTCTATTGGGGGCCGTAGAAAAAGGATGGATAACCTTAATAGGAGCCACAACGGAAAATCCGAGCTTTGAAGTTATTCCGGCTTTGCTGTCGCGATGTCAGGTTTATGTGCTTGAACCCTTTAACAAAAAAGACCTGGAAACTCTGCTGCATAAAGCAATATCTGAAGACGAAATCCTCTCCAAAAAAAAGATCCACCTTCAAGAAACGGATGCATTAATTAGAATTTCAGGCGGAGATGCAAGGAAGCTTCTCAATCTCCTAGAGTTGGTAATACTTTCTGATCCCAGTAAGGAGATCACAATTACAAATGAGATGGTTCTGCAAAAGGTTCAAAATAATACGGTAAGATATGACAAGACGGGAGACCAGCATTATGACATTATCTCTGCCCTTATCAAGTCCATCCGGGGAAGTGATCCAAATGCGGCGGTTTATTGGTTGGCAAGGATGATTGAAGGCGGAGAAGATGTGAAATTTATTGCAAGGCGTCTGGTCATTTTGGCTTCCGAGGATATCGGAAATGCAAACCCCACGGCGCTGGTATTAGCAAACACTACGTTTCAGGCCGTTAATTCCATTGGACACCCGGAAGCAAGAATAATTTTAAGCCAATGTGTAATATATCTTGCCAGCTCTCCAAAAAGTAATGCATCGTATAAAGCCATCGGAAATGCACAAAAAACGGTCAAGCAAACCGGAGACCTGCCGGTTCCCTTGTCCATTAGGAATGCTCCCACCAAGCTGATGAAAGAGTTGGGGTATGGCCAAAATTACCAATATGCCCACGATTATGAATCGAACTTTATTCCACACGAATTTCTTCCGGATGAAATAAAAGGAACTTCATTTTTCCAACCCGGTAATAACCCTCGCGAATCATCTATGCGGGAATATCTAAAGAAATTATGGAAGGATAAATATGATTTCTAAAGTTAAGAGTGTTATTGTTTTGTTGCCGGCATATATTGATGATACATTTTTTCCATATTCGATAAATATGCTTTAGGATTTGGGTTTCCTCTATGGCACATTACACAATCGGCCACATACACCTGAGCAGGTTTTGGATCAGGGAAATGAGGCTTAAAATAATTTTCATTGATCTCATTGGTCATCGTGATCATGCCCCGAGCGATGTGCTTTTCGATTTTTTCATCACTTGCGAAATCAAGTTTTGTAGGATCCTTTTTCTGAGGAACATGACAGTGACTACATTTAACACCAAGGGATAACGAATAATTATCCATGAGCCCGAATAAACTGTCTTTGGAAATATTTTGAGGCAAAACCTTAAGATTCTTCCAAGTGGGCTGAGGCTCGTAATAAGTAGAAGTATCGGACTCAAAAGAATTAAAAGCCATGAGACCAATGGCCATCACAGCAATCAGCAAAAAAAGAGAGGCATTATTTTTCATGATGAGAAATTTTAAACTGAAAAGTACAAAAAACTCCCAAAATCTAACAATATAATGGATTACAGCACTTGAGTCTTTTTGATTTCTATAAATGTGATTATGTTTGCATCACCCCTAAATTTTAATTTTAATTATCATGAAAAAACTAACTAACACAAATTGGATTTTATTATTGGTAGCAACCTTCACAATTATCTCCTGTGCCCCAAAAGTGCAAAGAGTATCTGAAACTTCCGTCCATGACTTATCCGGAAGATGGAATGAAACCGATTCACGATTAACAGCGGAACAAATAACAAACGAATTGATGGGTCATTCCTGGTATAATACATTTACCTCTAAAAATGCCGGCAAATCTCCGGTATTGATAGTAGGAATGATCACAAACAAATCTCACGAACACATACCGGCAGAAACTTTTTCAAAAGATATTGAAAAGGCCATTGTAAACTCTAATCGTATGCGGCTGGTGCAGGCGGGAGACAAAAGAGAGGAAATCAGAGCCGAGAGAGCCGATCAACAGAATTATGCTTCCGAACAAACCATGAAAAAATTCGGATTGGAAATGGGAGCTGACTTTATGCTTCAAGGGACTATAAATTCTATAGTCGATCAAAACAAGAAAGAGAAAACCATTTACTACCAAATTGATCTGGAGCTAACCAATCTTGAAACAAACGAAAAAGTTTGGATGGGCGACAAAAAGATTAAAAAATATTTGGGGACTAAAAAGCAGAAGTAAGCGCTTCTTAAATCCTCTTAACTTTTGATTTTCAAAACTATGAAAGCCTCAGCCCAAGGGCTGGTGAGATTGTTATCTCTAATTTCATTAGCCCTAATCATTGCTTCCTGTGCAGTTGGCGCAAGATATCAAGACCGAACTCAAGATATTAATGATTTGATTCTCTCCGGGGATTTCTCCGGTGCCTCTGAATCTTTAGATAAGAATAAATTTCTTTCCAAGTCGAAAAATCGACTCCTCTACCTCATGGAAAAAGGCAAGGTAGAACACATGAATGGAAATTATGAGGCGAGCAATAAATATCTGGAAGAAGCTTATATCTTAATAGACGATGGAATAAAAACCGGAGTGGGAAGGACCGTGACCTCAAAGCTTGTAAATCCTATGCAAGAACCATATAAAGGTGAAGATTTTGAGAAGGTTATAATCCATTATTATAAAGCCTTGAATTATTTTTATCTCAATGATTCTCAGGCAGCTTTAGTAGAAGCGAAAAGGATAAACATCAAACTCCTGGCATTAAACGACAAGTATACGAATCATAAAAATAAATATGCCCAAGATGCATTTTCTCAGATTCTTCAAGGAATCCTTTATGAGGCTACCGGAGACATCAACAATGCCTTCATAGCATACAGAAATGCAGAAACGATATATTATGAGAATGACGGGAATTATTTTGATGTTCCTATTCCTCTACAGCTTAAAAAAGATATTTTAAGAACAAGTAAAGCCATGGGATTCCGTGATGAATATAACTTCTATAAAAAACGGTATCCTGAGGTTAAAGAAGAACCTTTTCATCCCGGGGAGGCTATAGTTTTCTGGGAAAATGGTCAGGGACCGCAAAAAAGCCAGACCAAGCTCTCGGCTACCACAGCGGGAGGTGTTTTTGTTGCCACCTATGACGATGGTGAGGAAGATTTGGTTATTACGCTTCCTGCCGGCTCAAGTACAAGTATTAATGTGATAGCCATTCCAAAATATGAGCAACGGGA
This sequence comes from Flavobacteriaceae bacterium, assembly GCA_035654795.1. Classification (GTDB taxonomy): domain Bacteria; phylum Bacteroidota; class Bacteroidia; order Flavobacteriales; family Flavobacteriaceae; genus JAAYLC01. Next base: position 20,280 of record DASRWC010000077.1, on the reverse strand, counting down.
AAGCTATTACTCCGATGCTTTCTTGATAGCGCAAGACAATAAGGAATATCCACTTCAAATTGCCGAAGATTTCTATGCTATAGCAAAACAATCTCTCAGAGATAGAATGCTTCGGGAAGTAGCAGATCTTATTATTCGTTTTTCGGCCAAGAAAGCAGCCTCTTTTGGTCTTTCAAAACTGGCAGAAGAAATTGGAGGAAAGGAGGCCGGAAAAATCACCCAAATTCTAACGGAAGGCGCAGGAGCACTGCTGGAAGAGGCAGATACCAGAAATTGGCAAACCTTGCCTGCAACTATTAGCTATACCAGAGTTCCCTTACGTGAAAATGAGATTAACATTTTCACAATTAAGAAAATAGGACCTACCCAAGATTCAGACATCCTTGAGATTCCTTATAAAAAGGGACTTCAAATTGTAAGTTATTTTGACTTGGGTAGAACTATCGGGAAAAACAAAGGGAGTAGTGACCCGGATAAAAATGATGATCCCCAAACAGAGGCAGAAGAAGACTGATAATTTAATTCCCAAGTTAAAATGAAAATATTTTACTTACTTTCAATATTAACCCTTTCCGGCTTGTGCAAAACTTTTGCACAAGCCCCGGAAAAATGGATGGATTGGACTCCTACAAACTGTTATGAAAAAATTGAATACCGTGTGAGGTATATGAAAACGAATGGCAGCCGACACGAATGGCAACTTCAATTCCGGAATAATTTTAATCGCTTGATTGTTTTCAATTATGGAATAGAAGAAGATTCCACTGCACTTGCATTAACCACCCATAGAAAAACCCTAAAACCTCAAGAAGTATCAGAACCTGTACAGGTTTATACACAAAAAGAAAATTTTTTCCTTTTCACGGATAAATTAAGTTTCAATATCGACGGGAGAGATAATATTCCTTGCGACGAAAATTGAATTAATCTCTAACTAAAGTATATTGTTCAATCTTATCGGAAAATTCCAATGACAGATCACCTCGTTTGTCAAAATAAACATTAGCAGTATTTCCCATAGGGTCCAGGAATTTTATATTATTTTCAAAAAAAATTATTTTTCCTATCAATCTCAGGTCGCCCATAGCCATTTCCTCATAAAAGGAGAATCCTTCTGAAGTGGGACGAAGTAGAAAATCCTTTCCATCCTTGGTATAGGATTGTGAGGAGGTAGGGACTGTGCCATTTGTAGAAACGACCGACTCTTGTGCAAATTGTTGTTCTGAAATTGAAGATTTTATCTGCACCTTTGGAAGATTCTGAACTGCCTTTCTAAAGGCGTCCTGATATGCTTTTTCATAATCTTTTAACTTACTACTCCCCTCCTCGCTTCGATAAACTTCGTTGTTATTACAGTCTTTCAGCACCAACTGCAATTTTGTTCCCATAAATCCTTTAATCCTTTCAAGATCGGCATACAGGCTACTACATTTTGAAGCATTAGGAGCATCCATCGGGTAATATACTTGAAAACCTTGTTTCTCAAGATAGAATTTTGTCATGGCATTTAACTGGTACTGATTTTTCTCTCCTAAAATAGAATACTGTTCCGGTACGATTACGAAATTAAAAGAATCCAGACTCTGAGTTTGCGCTTGTGATATTAGCAGACAAAACAAACCGATAACGAAAATTATATTTTTGACTCTCATGTACATCTAATTTTTGACTCCTGTAAAATTGGCTAACTTTTCGGAAAAAATGGCTCGCCACACCTGATTTTGATCTTCTCCGGTAAAGTCTTTGTTGGAAAAAACCATGGCAAAATATCCGTGGACTTTGGCCACACTTTGGAGCAATTGATCTACCATTCTTTCCTTATTGTTTGAATATTTGGAATCAAACATGCTGGTGCGAGCCACCACCGGATGAATTAATAGAGGTGTTTTTATTTCGAAGTCCAGATCATAAAATAAAAAAGGCGTGCACGTTCCCGCCCGAAAACCGGGAGTATCGTAATAACCCATAGTAAAATCTTTTTGAACCTCCAGCTCCACCAGCTGTCTGTAAATATCAGGCAGATTAACAAGAACTTCGGCATTCATGGAGCTTCTCAAATCCCGGTGCGTGATTCCTTCAATATGATTTTTCTCTTTTTTCAACGCAGCTAAATCAGATAAACTTTTAAACGAAAAAATTAAACCCACTTCCTTGTAATCAGCCACATATTTTATTAAAAGTTTCAGCCGCTTTCGATGGTAATTCATACTTTCTTCAAATGTCATCGCATCTCCCAGCATAAAGAACACTGTGATCTTGAAATTACTGTGTTTAGCTGTATTCACAATCCATTTAAAAGTATTTAGCGGATCTCTTTTAAAACCCAAAACCACCTTAGTTCTTTCAACAAAACTCCGGAAATTACCTTTTATCAAATCACTGAGATATCCTATAGTAGTTCTAAAAAAACCCTTTTGGGCATAGGCATAGGGCTGTGCTCCTTCAATCAAGGTATGAATTGTCATTTCTCGTTTATGCAATTCAAGGATCAGTTCAGGAAAGACAGAGAGCAAAGAATCTTTAAATCGATAGGCCCAAATATCTATAACCGGCTGTTGTAAAAATCCCTCCCTATAAGCTAATGATTCTGATGCCATAAATCGGCCTTTTTCATCTTTTACGTGTGGGAGGTATTCTTCATATCTTGACAACAGATAAAAGGAAGCCGAAAAAACATCAAAAGGCAAGGCACTTCCATGAGGCGCCGGGAAAATCCCGACGATTTCATCCCAAGGTCTCACTACAACTTCAATGCTTTCAATCCCCTGCTGTTCCAGAAGCCCTTCACTATAATAAAATAACTCGCCTCCCAAAGGTTTTTTCGCATAGGAAATTTTGGGTCCTTGATGTGCTAAAAATTTTTCTAATGTAGAAGTGAAAGCGATCTCCAATCCTAAAATTCGCATACATACATGCTTAAATGTATATGAGATACGCGGAGTCTGTTTTTTCACATAGATTAATATCATAAGAAATCAAAGCAGGTGTTCATCGGCAAAGCTAAAGTATGTATTTTCAGTTATGATCACGTGGTCCAGGAGTCTAATATCAAGTATTTCTCCCGCTGCCTTTATTTTTTTTGTCAATCGGATATCAGCATCACTAGGTTTTAACATTCCGGAAGGATGATTATGGGCGATGATAATACCCACGGCGTTCATGGAAACTGCTTCCTTAAACACTACTCTCACATCGACGTATGTACCGGTTATACCGCCTTTGCTTATTTGAACTGCTCTAATTACTCGATTGGAATTGTTCAGCATCACCATCCAGAATTCTTCATGAGGTAATTCTGCCAAAAAGGGGAGAAAAAACTCGTAAACGGCACGACTGGATGTCAATTTCGGATGAACCAATCGCTCCTCTGCACGTCTTCGTCTTCCTAATTCCATTGCTGCCGCTATCGTAACGGCCTTGGCCTCTCCTATTCCTTTAAAAGTCATTAATTGCTCAATAGTGAACTTACCGAGAGCGTTTAGATTATTTGAAGCCTTAGCTAAAATACGTTGACTTAATGCTACGGCACTCTCATTTCTACTGCCGGAACCAATAAGAATTGCGATAAGTTCTGCGTCACTAAGAGCCAGCCTCCCTTTTAAAAGAAGCTTCTCACGAGGCCTGTCATCTTCGTTCCAATTCTTAATCGAAAAAGAAAGATTTTCCTCCATCCTTTTAGAATTTTCACGAAATATAGGAAGAAAGATCGTATTTCTACTATTCAATACATTCCGGAACCATCTCTGCTACAGACTGCGCCGGCTCAAAATCAAACAGTGCAGAACAATCCATAACATTCGGGGTTCCTTCCAGGTCACATAAAACAGCCACAGTAGCTACCAGTCCACGAAAAAGCGTATCCTTGTCAAGTTTTGGTTTATTAGTTGTCAGATGTAGAGGCAGTTCATATCCGCAGGCACGAAGAAAGGCAACTTCTATTTGTAACAATTCAGATGGGGCATAACCATACACCTTCCTCCCGAAAGTTTCGTTTAGCTTACCCAGGTAACTCAATTCGGTTGAACCATGAGCTTTGACAAGATGTTTCCATAAGTCGGTATTATCACAGATATTACCTACAGCACATTGTTTACAGCACAAAGGATTTAAACGATCTGTATGAAATGCTTCATACAATTTGGTTATAGCTCTGTCAAAACGAGAAATTGCTTCCATGATTGCTGTGATTAAAGCTGAAATATACCCATTTGAAGTATGACTTAAAAATTACACTCTGGCTTTTCAAAAAAATTAACGTAAAATGACGGAGGGCAAAACGAAATCAAAATTCTTCAAAAAAGCATTTGTTATATTGTTGGGTAATGAATTATCTTTGCCACACATTTTTTCAATATGAATCTGGAAAACAAAATAACCGATGCGCTTAAAACCGCTATGAAGGCGAAAGACACTACTGCTCTTGAAGCCCTTCGTGCCGTAAAATCTGCGCTGTTATTGGCCAAAACCGAAAGTGGCGCAAAAGATTCTATTGATGAAGCTGAAGAAATTAAAATACTACAACGACTGGTAAAACAGAGAAAAGAAAGCGCTCAAATTTACTCTGATCAAGGAAGGGAAGATTTGGCTGCGCCGGAATTGGCTCAAGTTGAAGTTATTGAACAATTTCTTCCGGCCCCTATGGAAGAAGCAGAAGTTGCTGAGATAATTGCTGAAATTATCGCACAAACAGGCGCATCTTCTATGGCCGATATGGGAAAGGTAATGGGTCTGGCTAATGCCAAAATAGCAGGCAGGGCAGATGGCAAAACAATTTCTCAAATAGTAAAACAAAAATTGACGAAATAAGTTACTCGGCTCCGTAGCTCAACTGAATAGAGCACTGGATTTCGGCTCCAGCGGTTGGGGGTTTGAATCCCTCCGGGGTCACTTAAAAAGACGCTATTGCGCTAACGAATGTTTTAGCCATTAGCGTTTTTTTATGTGATAATTCGATCGAGCTCCCGAAGCACATCAGCGAAATAAAATCGAAGAAGAAACAGAACCTCTTTTAATCGTTCCCGGGTAAACACTTCCTTTCAGAAAACCAACATAAAGAAAAGCTGCCCCTTTTTTGGAAGAGACAGCTTATCAACAATTGAGCAACTACGAAAGATTAATCTACATTGTCATGCAGGAAAGAGTTATTGCGTCTTAATTCGATTCCGTCGTCATCAAAGTTTATTGATGTTCTGGAAATATTTGATTGATGAGGATTAACAGAGTTCAATTCCACACCCATTCGTTTGTAGGCCGGTTGTTTTTCAATTTCATCAATATGAGAATTGGTGTTTTTAAATTTGTAATTGAATTCTTTCATACGTCTTTTTCGCTCTTCGGTTCGATCTCGTAAAAGTTGTGATATCGGTGTATTTATTGGATCTGCAGGCGCATCATTATCGTTCTCATCAAGGGTGGGTTCAGCAACTATATATCTTTCAAATACATTTTCTTCCTCTTCTTTCTCCGGCTCAGCAGGCTTGGCACCGATCAATCTACTTTCAACTTCCTCATAATCACTCAAATCATATTTTTTGATAGCCCTAGGAGAATCATCCTCTACAGCAATAACCTCAATAGGACTCTTAACCTCGATGTCTCTACTGGCTTTCAAGTTTGGTTCCTCAACTTTTGGCACCTCTTTTTTAGGGGTAGGCTTGACCGTTGGAAAATCAAAAATCAGCATTTGTTCATTAGCTGTTTTTTTCGGTTCAGTTTTTTCCATCTTGGGAGCTTCCAAGATTATAAATTCGGTAGTGTTGACTTTTTTCACTTCTATTTCTTTGAAGTCATTCAGATTATCGGGAAGAACTTCTTGAAATTGAACCGGAAGATTCTTTAGGAAATCTGAAGTTTTGATGTATCCGTTGAAAGGTTGAAAAAAATCATCCTTTTCCTCCTCAAGAGTATGACGAATAATCGGCTCTGCTTTTATAATCGGCAGTCCTCCTGAAATAGGAGACAACTCCTGTACGGCACGTTGTTCTTCATCGAGCACATGGATGATCTTCTTTGTTTCGGTATTGACGATTTCATTTTGTTGCTCAACATTAAATCCGGTGGCAATTACTGTTATGGCAATCGCGCCTTCAAGGCTCTCATCTTCTCCTACACCCATTATAATGTTTGCACTATGACCGGCTTCTTCCTGGATGTGATCGCTGATTTCTCCAATTTCATCAATTGTAATTTCATCAGATCCGGAAACAATCAGCAACAGTACATTCTTGGCACCTCGGATTTTGTTATCATTCAACAATGGAGAATCTAATGCACGGCCTATAGCTTCTTTAGCTCTGTTGGATCCCGAAGCTGATGCACTTCCCATTATAGCAGTTCCGCTATTTGACAAAACGGTTTTCGCATCGCGAAGGTCTATGTTTTGAGTATAGTGATGTGTAATAACCTCAGCTATACCACGTGCAGCAGTTGCCAAAACTTCATCTGCCTTTGAAAAACCGGCTTTAAAACCCAGATTTCCATAGACCTCTCTTAGTTTGTTATTGTTAATTACAATCAACGAATCTACACTTTGCCTCAGCTTCTCCACTCCAAGTTGAGCTTGTTCGTTTCTAGTTTTACCTTCAAATTGGAAAGGAATGGTGACGATGCCCACGGTCAAAATATCCAATTCTTTTGCCATTTGCGCTATAATGGGAGCCGCCCCGGTTCCGGTTCCTCCTCCCATTCCGGCAGTGATAAATACCATTTTTGTATTTGTTGAAAGCATATTCTGGATCTCTTCCATACTCTCCACTGCCGATTGTTCCCCGATTTTCGGATTTGCACCGGCTCCCAGTCCTTCTGTTAAAGAAACTCCGAGTTGGATTTTAACAGGCACCGGACTATTTTCAAGTGCTTGAGAATCGGTATTACAGATCACGAAATCTACGCCTTTTATGCCCTGACGGAACATATGGTTTATGGCGTTACTACCTCCGCCGCCAACCCCTATCACCTTGATGACATTCGATTGATTTTTTGGCAGATCAAAAGAAATGTTGTTAAAATCTGTGCTGCTCATAATTGTTGTTTTTGCTTTTTTATATCTCTCGTTCTTAATCTATTATTCTGCGTTATCTAAAAACTCTTTAAATTTCTCCGCCCATCGGTCAAAAAACCATTTACGCTCTTTGGGCTTTTCAGTTTCTTCCTCTTTTTCTTCTTCCTCTTCCTTCTGATGCACCCCGGAAGATTCTAAAACAGGCTCCGGCACATCATCTTTTTCCTCGGGCTCATTATCAGTAACCGAGGAGAAATGTTTCATTAAAGAAACTTTTTGCTTGCTTTCCAAGCTGTTCATAACAAGTCCAACGGCCGTGGCATACATCGGGCTTGTGGTTTCTGCATCACTGTCTCCCGCTAAATGCTCATTTGGATAACCTATGCGCGTATCCATGCCTGTAATGTATTCCACAAGTTGTTTGATATGCTGCAATTGTGCCCCACCACCGGTTAATACAATTCCGGCAATGAGTTTTTTCTTTTGTTCTTCATGCCCGTAATTCTTGATCTCCATATATGCCTGCTCAATAATTTCTACAATCCGAGCATGAATTATCTTTGAGAGATTCTTGAGACTAATCTCTTTTGGCTCGCGTCCACGAAGTCCGGGAATTGATACAATTTCATTGTCTTTGTTTTCTCCCGGCCAGGCAGAACCAAATTTAATTTTTAATAATTCCGCTTGTTTTTCAATTATGGAGCACCCTTCTTTAATGTCATCAGTGATTACGTTTCCTCCAAAAGGAATTACCGCGGTATGGCGAATAATGCCATCTTTAAAAATGGCCAAGTCTGTGGTTCCTCCTCCAATGTCAATTAAAGCCACCCCGGCTTCTTTTTCTTCTTGACTTAAAACAGCTTTTGCAGAGGCCAACGGCTCCAAGGTTATGGCTGAAAGTTCAAGCCCTGCACTTTTGATACATCTGCCAACGTTTCGAATGGATGCAACTTGACCAATAACTACATGAAAATTAGCTTCAAGCCTGGATCCATACATTCCAATGGGTTCTTTAATTTCTCCCTGGCCATCCACCTTATAGTCTTGTGGCAAAACATGAAGAATCTCTTCCCCCGGAAGCATCACAAGTTTATGAACCTGATTACACAACCTGTCAATATCATCATCATCAATGACATCTTCCTCATTGGGTCGTGTTATATAATCGCTATGTTGAAGACTGCGAATATGTTGTCCTGCTATCCCTACTACTACTTCTTTAATTGAAACTCCGGAAGCAGATTCGGCATCCTGCACTGCTTGTTGAATAGACTGTATGGTTTGTGTGATATTATTCACAACTCCCCGATGTACACCAAGACTTTTTGCCTTCCCTATTCCAAGAATTTCAACTTTGCCATAATCATTTTTTCTTCCGACCATGGCGACTATCTTGGTTGTTCCAATATCTAATCCTACCGCGATATTCTCTTGTTCCATATTATTTCTTTATAGCAATTACTTGATTATTAAATTTCAAATTGACAGCTGTATATTTATCCAGGGACCTGTCTTTCTTCGTTTTCTTATAAAATGCTTTAAAATTTTGAAATTTCTTTTCAATATTTTCCGGTTTCCCAAGAAGTGCTTTTAATGCGGTACTCCGTAAATCAAGCTCCACTTCGTTATTAGCTTTCTTTCTTACTCCTATTACCATTTTCTGCATAAAATCATCTTCTCTTATTTTCAGCAATAAGTCTGTCATCCATTCATAATCCAAGTCAGAAACTCCATTTACTAAAGGAACTCGTGCCGAATAAACGGCCGATAGCGGCATCTGAAGGCCATCGGCGTCCAAATAATAATTTTCTCCACGGTCTGATTGTATTCGCCCTATGGGGTCTCTTTGTTCAATCTTCGCTCCTAATCTACCATCCACAGTCACAAATACTTCAGCGTTTCTAATCATCGGATTTTCATTGAGCTTTGTCTCCATCTCTCTCAAATCTAAAGTTTCTTTAATCACAGAAGAATAGGATGAATCTTTTTGTATCAACAACTTATTAACGGCTTCTTGCGTGATAAAAGGGTTTCCTCCGCCCACAAATTCAATTTCTACACCTGACAAGTGACGGGCGCTATTACGCATCTTACTAAAGCTGTAAAAGAACACAACTACAAGAAGCAATACCACCATTTTCAGTATGTCCAGAAATCGTTTCATTCTTTCAGTTTCTTTGTAATTTCCTTCACCTCGGCACCAATATCACCGGCACCGACCAATAGTTTGATTCTACTTGATGAAGATTTTAATGTATTTACAATATTCTCTTTAGAAATAAGCATTTTAATAGGAGCAGAAATCTTTTCTAATAACCACTGAGAATTGATCCCCTCAAGAGGCTCTTCCCGTGCCGGGTATATGTCAAGTAAGACAACTTCGTCAAACTTTGACAAACTCTTTGCAAACTCGGCTCCAAAATCTTTCGTTCTGGAATACAGATGTGGTTGAAATACGATCTGCTTCCTATCATCCGGATACATTTCATTTACTGCCTGAAAAAGAGCATCCAATTCTGTAGGATGATGGGCATAATCATCGATAAGAACCAAATTGTCTGTTTTTATTTTGTATGAGAATCGCCTATCCACTCCCTGAAAACTTTCTAAGGCTCTTCGGAGTTTTTCAATATCAGCTCCGGCTGTGATTGCCATCCCCATTGCCATGGCTGCATTAGCCAGATTATGATGACCGGGTAAATGAAAAACCAAATCCGAGATTACTGTTTCCGGAGTGACTAAATCAAAAAGATAAAACCCTTTGTTTATCCTGATGTTGCGAACGGAAAAGTCTGCCGAATCTTCGACTGCAACAGTCATTCCGGCTAGGGGCAAACCTTGTTTCAAAAACACTTTCTGCTCATCGTCAACAAGGGCTGCAAAGTTTTTGAATGCTTCCTCTACTGCCAGGGCATCTCCATAAATATCTAAATGATCTGCTTCCATCGATGTTACACAGGCAATATCCGGCTGGAGCCTCAAGAACGAACGATCATATTCATCTGCTTCTACCACACAAAATTTGTCTCCCTGATAAATGAAGTTGGAATTATAATTCTCAGCAATTCCTCCTAAAAAAGCAACTACCGGCATATCGGCAGCAACCATCAAATGAGCCAAAATTGCAGATGTGGTGGTCTTTCCATGTGTTCCGGCAACAGCGAGACAAACCGTATCTCTTGATATCTCTCCTAAAAGAACTGCACGTTTTAAAACAACAAACTCTCTGGATAGAAAATAGTTCAAAATATCGTTATGAGCACCAACAGCCGGAGTATAAACAATGAGCACATCTTCGTTTTCCAATATATCATCGGGAATAAGATTGACATTGTCTTCATAAACAATATCCATTCCTTCTTCCTCCAAAACGCGCGTTAATGCGGAAGGTACACGGTCATAGCCATATACCTTTTTATTTTGCATTCTGAAATACCGGGCTATCGCACTCATCCCAATACCGCCAATACCGACAAAATAAAACGTTGATATTTTCTGAAGATCCAGAGCCATTGCTTAATTCTTTGAATTGATTAATAATTCGATCTCATCTACTATTTCTTTCGTAGCATTTGGCAATGCCAATTTTTTAATATTTTCTGCCAATCTTTGTTGCGTTTGCTCCGATTCAAGAAGCTTTTTAAATTCCCGTGCGAACATTTCGCCGGCTTCACTCTCTTTAATCAGAATGGCCGCATCTTTGGAAGCAATCGCTTTGGCATTATGGGTTTGATGATCTTCCGATACATTTGGCGACGGAATAAAAATCACCGGCTTTCCTACAAGGCATAATTCAGACACTGATAAAGCCCCGGCTCGGGATACAATGATATCAGCAGCAGCATAAGCCACATCCATGTCATTTAAAAAAGGAAACACCTTTACATCCTTGTTCTCTAAAGGCTTATAGGCATTTTCATAGTAACTTCCGCATTGCCATATCACCTGAACATTAGTTTGATTGAAAAAAGACAGTGAATTCTTGATCAATTCGTTAATTGCCCTCGCTCCTAAACTTCCTCCCAAAACCAGTAAGGTTTTCTTGTTTGGAATTAATTGGAATTTCAATTTTGCCTCATTAGAATCCATATTGATGGCAACCAGATCTTGCCTTACGGGATTACCTGTTATTCTGATTTTTTCTGAAGGAAAAAATTTCTCCATACCTTCATAAGCCACACAAATCTTGCTCACATCTCTCGCCAGCCATTTGTTGGTAATTCCGGCATAACTGTTTTGTTCCTGAATTAAACATGGAATCTTTTTGCTTGCCGCTGCTTTCAATAACGGACCACTCGCAAACCCACCTGTTCCTATGGCGATATCCGGTTGAAATCTTCTTAATATTCTTTGGGATGCTCTTATACTCGACATGACTTTGAACGGAAACAACAGATTTTTCAAAGTCAAACTACGTTGTAATCCCGAAATCCAAAGCCCCTCAATGTCATATCCGTTTTGAGGAACTTTTTCCATCTCCATTCGATCTTTAGCACCGACAAACAAGAATTCTGCATCTGCAAAACGAGATTTCAACTCATTGGCAATCGCAATAGCCGGGTAAATGTGTCCTCCCGTACCTCCACCGCTTATTATGAATCTTCGTTTCAAATCAGTTTGCATTATATTGTTTCACTTAGAATATCCAACGGATTCTCTTCCGTCTCTATTTCTGCATCCGGTTGTGCTTCTCTTTTTACGCTCACGCTCAATACCATCCCGAGAGCTAAGCACGTCATCCATACCGAGGTTCCGCCACTGCTTAGCAATGGTAAGTTCTGACCGGTCACCGGGAATAATTCCACCGCTACAGCCATGTTGATTAAGGCCATAAAAACTATGGGTATTCCGACACCGATTACCAATAATTTTCCAAAATTGGAAGCAGCTTTATTGGCGATAACCACTATGCGGAATAGAAGAAAAACATACAGAAACATAATAGACAATCCGCCTACAAGACCCCATTCCTCTACAATAATGGCATAAATAAAATCTGATGACGACTGTGGCAGAAAGTTTTTCTGCTTGCTTTTTCCGGGTCCTACGCCGGTAATTCCTCCTGACGCAATGGCTATTTTTGCTTTTTCTATTTGGTATCCGGCTTCGGTATCATCTTTGTCGGCAAAATTTTCAACTCGGCTAATCCATGTGTCAACTCTGTTGGGGAACATTCCCGGGAACGCTTTTGCCGTTAGTACAAATAACGTCAGGAAAAGAAGCCCGGCACCGAGTATGATTCCGAGGTATTTTAAAGGATATCCTCCAATAAATACCAGCATCACAATCATTGAAAAAAAGATTGCCGTTGTGGAGAAGTTGGCCGGTAAAATAAGTGCCAACACAACAAATACAGGCAACCACAAAGGAATGATGGTCTGTTTGAAAGCCTTGGACTGATCTTTGGTTTTGGCTAGATAAAAGGCTACATAGGCCATTAAAACCACACCTGCCAAAATAGAAGTTTGAAAAGTTATTCCCACAAAAGGCAGCCGAAGCCATCTACTGGCATTGGCGCCACCTATTGTTGTTCCTTCCGTAATGGTAATAATCAACAGTACAACCACCACAGGTAAGGCAAGTATGGATAAACCTCGAAAATAATGGTAAGGAATTTTATGGACTCCATATAAGATTCCGAAACCAAGAATCAAGTGAGCCAGGTGTTTCAGCAAGTAAGGAGTAGTACTTCCGTCTCCGTATAAATAGGCAAGATTACTACTTGCACTATACACGGGCATAAAAGAGAAAATGGAAAGCAACATAATGATGCCCCATACTCCCTTGTCTCCTTGTAAATATTGAAAAAGATTCTTCACCCGGCTTGTTTTTTTAGTTCAAGTTTCTGACAGCTTCTTTGAATTGCCTGCCTCTGTCTTCATAGTTTGTAAAAAGATCAAAACTGGCACACGCAGGAGAAAATAAAACCGTATTGTTTTTCTCTCCAAATCTCCTTGCCCATGCAACTGCTTCTACCATAGAAGTAGTTTCAACAAACGTATCTACAATGTTTTCAAAAGTCTTTCGAATCTTCTCATTGTCCAGACCCAAACAAATTATAGCCTTCACCTTTTCGTTTACCAAAGGGAGCAGCTCTGTGTAGTCATTTCCTTTATCAACACCTCCCGCTATCCAAATTACCGGAGACTTCACGCTCTCCAGGGCAAAGAAGGTTGCGTTCACGTTGGTGGCTTTTGAATCGTTTATATAAAGCACGTTATCCACCTTGGCCACATTTTCAAGACGATGCTCCACACCCTGAAAACTTTGCAAACTTTCCCGAATGGTTTGTTTTCTAATTTGAAGCAATTTGGCAGCTGTTGAGGCAGCCATAGCGTTTTTTACATTGTGTTCTCCTTGAATCCCGATAGTTGAAATTGGCATGGTAAATTCTTCGTTATCTATTTTTATTACTATTTCGTTATTTCTTTTAAAAGCTCCTTCTCCTAGTTCTCTTTTCACAGAGAATGGTATTTTCTTAGACTTGATTGAGTTTTTGGACATCCACTTACCTATTTCAACATCATCTGCATCATAAATAAAAAAATCATCAGATGTCTGATTCATCACAATTCGGAATTTTGCCGCGATATAATTTTCATACTTATAATCATACCGATCCAAATGATCCGGACTGAGATTGGTTAAAATGGCGATATGTGGATTGAACTGCTCGATGCCTTCTAGCTGAAAACTGCTCAACTCCAGAACAACATGCGAGTGATCTTCTTCTGCCACCAAACGAGCAAAACTCCTCCCTATATTCCCTCCTAATCCAACATCCATTCCTGAAGTCTGCATGATGTGGTATGTGAGACTGGCAGTAGTCGTCTTGCCATTACTTCCGGTAATCCCTATAAATGTTGCAGGTGAAAACCAAGAAGCAAATTCGATTTCTGAAATAATCTGAATCCCTGCAGATCTAATCTTCTGGACAATAGCTACCGAATCTGCGATGCCGGGACTTTTGATTACTAGGTTTGCTGCAAGAATTCGATTTTCAGTATGCTTGTTCTCTTCCCAATCAATGTCATTATTTGAAAGAACTTCTTTATAAGTGTCTTTTATTTTACCGAAATCAGACACAAAGACTTCGTAATTTTTTTTCTTAGCCAAAATTGCAGTGCCTACACCGCTCTCGCCTCCTCCCAGAATTGCAATTGACTTTCTCATTATCTAATTTTCAATGTCACTATAGTCAGGATAGCAAGAAAAATTCCCACAATCCAGAATCGTGTAACGATTTTACTCTCATGAAATCCTTTTATCTGATAATGATGATGTAAAGGGGCCATCCGGAAAATGCGCCTCCCTTCTCCAAATTTCTTTTTCGTGTACTTAAACCAACTTACCTGAAGCACTACTGACAAATTTTCAACCAAGAAAATTCCACACAGAATCGGAATTAATAATTCTTTGCGCACCGCTATAGCGATTACTGCAATTATTCCTCCTATCGTGAGACTGCCGGTGTCACCCATAAAAACTTGTGCGGGATAGGCGTTATACCATAGAAAACCAATTAAAGCCCCAACAAATGCGGTTATGAAAATGGTCATCTCTCCCGTGTTTGGCAGATACATAATGTTCAAATAATTTGAGAAAATCATGTTTCCGGATACCCACGTAAAAATGGCGAGGGTCAAGGCAATGATAGCCGAAGAACCTGCTGCCAGACCATCAATTCCATCGGTGAGATTGGCACCGTTTGACACAGCCGTTATGATGAAAATGACAATAGGAATAAACAGAATCCATGCATATTTTGATGCATTGGGTCCCATCCATTCTATAAGCCATGAATAATTAAATTCATTTTTCTTGACAAACGGAATGGTTGTAAGCAACGCACCGTCCCGAACCAAATAATTCCCGTCCATTCGTTGCGAAATAACCTGTGCCGTGGGCGTAGGTTCAGTAACAGTTCTTTGCACAACTATGCCGGGATGGAAATACATTATTGCTCCCACAAAAAGACCGAGACCTACCTGCCCAATAACTTTAAATCTGCCCGGAAGTCCTTCTTTATCATTTCTAAATTTTTTGATGTAGTCATCCAAAAATCCGATAGTCCCCATCCATAGGGTGGTCACTATAAGAAGAATGACATAAATATTTTCCAGCTTTGCGAATAGTAAAACAGGAATTAATGTGGCTAAAATGATAATTATTCCTCCCATGGTAGGTGTTCCTGCCTTCTCGCTTTGACCCTCCAGACCCAAATCACGCACAGATTCCCCTATTTGCTTTGCACGGAGATAGAGTATGATCCTTTTTCCATAGACCGTGGCAATAAAAATGGATAGAATCACCGATGCCGCTGCCCGGAATGTGATGAACTCAAAAAGTCCGGTGCCCGGCAGGTCATAATGGGTGTTTAGATATTTAAAGAAATAATACAGCATCTATCAGGGAGCTTTGGGGGTTAAATATTCGCTTACTATTTCATAATCATTAAAATGAAACCTATGGCCATTGATTTCTTGATATGTTTCATGACCCTTTCCGGCTATAAGAATAATATCTTCTGATCTTGCCATTTGACAAGCTGCTTTTATTGCCTCTCTTCGGTTTCCTATGGAAAGGGTTTTCTTATAATGCTCTGCAGGAATTCCGGCTTCCATCTGTTTAATTATGGCATCAGGATCTTCTGATCTAGGGTTATCACTCGTAAAAATTACTTTTGTACTTAAAGAAGCTGCAATTTTTGCCATCACAGGTCTCTTTTCTGCATCTCTGTCTCCGCCACAGCCTACCACAGTAATCAATTCTTCATTTCCGGTTCTGATAGAATTGATTGTTTCAAGTACGTTTTTAAGAGCATCGGGGGTGTGGGCATAATCTACAATGGCTGTCACCTTTCCGGGTGAAATGAAAGATTGAAATCTCCCCCCTACGCTTTCCAGATTACTCAACGCCTGTAATATTTCTATAGAATCCAAGCCTAAAAGACTGGCCGTACCGTAAATTGCAAGGATGTTGTAGGCATTGAAACCTCCTATCAATTTCACCCAGACTTCCTGCTGATTTATGCGCATGAGCTGACCGTTCATCTGACTTTCCAATACCTGACCTTTAAAATCTGCAAGCGTTTTCAAGGCGTAAGTGTATTTTGAAGCCTTTGTATTTTGCAACATTACAGATCCATTTTTATCATCGGCATTTGTTAGTGCAAAAGCAGTTTTTGGCAACTCATCGAAAAATGTTTTTTTAACATTTCGGTAGATAAGAAAATCTTTATGATAATCCAGATGATCGTGTGAAAGATTGGTAAAGATTCCACCGAAAAACATTAATCCTTGGGTGCGTTTTTGATCGATTCCGTGAGAACTCACTTCCATAAAACAATATTCTGCACCGGTATCCACCATTTCCCGCAGATATTTGTTAATGGTTATCGAATCAGGTGTAGTTAGATTGGTTTCATATTCTTTGTCTCCCACCATTATTTTCACGGTGGAAATCAAGCCCGCCTCCCGGCCGGTATTTTTCATCAATTGGTAGAGCAGTGTGGCAATGGTGGTCTTTCCGTTTGTTCCGGTAACCCCGACCAGTTTAATCTCGCTTGAAGGGTTGTTATAATAATTATCGGCCATAATAGCCAAGGCCTCACGAGAATCTGCCACTTGCACATACGTAATTCCGTTGATGAGCTTCTCCGGAATTCGTTCGCAAATTATCGCTAATGCACCGGCATGTGATGCTTTCTCTATAAATTCATGACCATCAGAATGCGTTCCTGAAATAGCGACAAAAACGTCATTTAAAGATACCTTTCTGGAATCAAAATGAATGTTGTGAATAGCCACAGCAGTATTGCCTATAACTTTTTCTAGGGTAACCTTATATAATATGTCTTTAAGCAATATCATGATAGCGTTAAAACAATTTGCTGACCTTTTTGCAATTTCTCACCCATCTTAATAGATTGACTCAGTACTTTTCCACTCCCGTTTATCCTGACTTTCATCCCTAAATTCTCAAGTAAGGAAACAGCATCCATTCCTGCCATTCCGACTACATTAGGAACAATTTTGTGTGACTTTTGAAGCTCTGTATAATACCGATCAAAATCCTTTTGAATATTCTTATCTTCCCAGTGCGTTCCGTCCACTTCATCAATAATGGAAGTTTCCGTATAAATTTTTTGTGCGATTCTTTTGAATACCGGTCCTGATACATCGGCTCCGTAAAATCCTTTGCTCGTGCTTGGTTTATGAATAATTACTATACAGGAATATTTTGGATTCTCTGCCGGGAAAAAACCGACGAAAGAAGAAACATACCGCTTGTTTTGTGCCCAATCGGGCTTCCAATATTCAGTTTGCGCAGTACCTGTTTTTCCGGCCATCGAAAAATCGGGAGAATAAAGAGAACGACCCGTGCCGCGAATTACCGTATTTTTCAGAACCTCTCTGACCTTCAAAAGGGTTTCGTCTGAACATATTTTCGGATTCAGAATTTCCGTTTCATAAACAGTAACCGGCTTATTCCATGCACGAACTTCCTTAATAAATCGAGGTCGCACCATTACACCATTATTAGCCACAGCATTGTAAAACGTTAAAGTCTGTAATGGCGTAAGCTGAACATTATAACCGTATGCCATGGAAGGAAGCGCATTTTTGCTCCATCTCTTATCGCCGGGTTGAGGAATGATTGGAGCTCCTTCACCCTTTATGGCAATTCCTGTTTTTTTATCAAGCCTCCAATTTTTTAAATGCTGAATGAATTTATTTGGGGTCTTGGCATAATTTTCAGTAAGAATTGTGGCTAGGGCAATGTTGGAAGACACCTCCATGGCACGAGCCGCAGAAATTTTGCCATAGCCTCCCTTTCTGGAATCATAAATCTTTCTGCCATAAAACGTTTTAACTCCCGGCCCTGTATCTATTACCGTGCTGGTGTCTATAACTTTATCTTCCAGAGCAGCCATAAAAGCCATCAGCTTAAAGGTAGATCCCGGTTCGTGAGATTCTCCAACGGCATAATTTAATTTCTCATAATATCCGCCACCGGCTGAGCGTCCTAAATTGGAAATAGCCTTTATCTCTCCGGTCTGAACCTCCATAACAATGACGGTTCCATGATCCGCCTCATAATATTCAAGTTGTCTTAACAATGCGTGGTGGGCTATATCTTGAATGTTTACATTGATAGTAGAAACAATATCATATCCATCTTGAGGCTCTATCTCATTGGTGTCATAAACCGGTTTCCATTGATTATGTCCGATTTTTTGCTTTAATCTTTTTCCGTCTTTTCCTGTAAGTAAATCATTGAATGCACCTTCGATTCCTACTGCATAATAGCCCGGCCTGTGAGAGGCCTCATCACCCACCGTACGATGCGCAATTTTTCCTATAGGATGCTCCCGTACCGTGCGCTGCTCTACAATGATTCCGCCCTTATAAGGTCCTTTATTAAAAAGAGGTAAACTTTTGATCCTTACATAATCAGAATAACCAAGGTTTTTCGTTATAAAGAGATAGCGATTCTTGTCAGCACGGGCTTTACGAAGAAGGTCTTGGTAATAAGAGACCGGTTTGCCCAGCATTTTACTGAGTCCTTCAGATAAGCCTTGGAGATTTTCTTTGAAGTCCTCATCTGAAACGGTGACAGCATCAAAACGTATGTCATATTTCGGAACAGAGGTGGCTAATAAAATCTCATTATCATCGTAAACATTTCCCCTATTTGCCGGAATGACAAAATTTTTGACTGTATTTTTTTCTGCCAGATCACGATATTTCTCGCCTTCTGAAAATTGAAGGTTCAATAATTTCACAGCTATACTGATAGCGAAAATGATAAAACATCCTGCTACAATGTAAAGCCGATTCATTATGTTTTTTCCCTCCACAGCCATTTGCTAATCTTGTTTACTTAACGGTTCATCATTATGAGCCAAAGCAGTTTCTTCAAGCTCTTGCTCAACTTCCTCTGTTTTGTTCGTAATTCGAATTCTCTTCGGGGGAGTTGTGGAAGGTTGTAGTCCATAACCCTCCATAGATGCTATAAGCCTACTCTCCATTCTTGAGTGCATAAGCTTCACCCTCATATCTACATATTCGCTCTTCAACTCCTTCACTTCCAGGTTGAGCTTAGAGATTTTATATACTTTTCGGTCTGCGCTATGGGAGCTTCCAATCATTATCAGCGCCAGGATGGATAAAAACAAAATAAAGCGCCAGCTCTTTAAAGCTGCTTCACTGACAAGGAACTTCCCCCGAATGATGTCATAAAAACTTTCTTTCATAATCTCTGCTTAAACATTACAACCTTTCAGCAATCCTCAATTTTGCACTCCGCGCTCTACTATTTTTAGCAATTTCTTCTGCTGTGGGGACAATGAATTTTCCCACTGCTTTAAATGGCACATCTACCCTTCCGTAAACATCGCTCTCCGGTTCACCTTCAAACATTCCATTCCTGATAAATCTTTTCACCAATCGATCCTCCAGAGAGTGGTAGCTAATAACACTCAACCTCCCACCGGTTTCCAGCACCTCTGCCGTTTGCATCAAGAATTCTTTAAGCGCATCCATTTCCCTATTCACTTCAATACGTAAAGCTTGATACACTTGCGCCAAAATTTTATGTTGTTTATGAGGAGGTAAAAAACGCTGTAAAGCTTCCTTTAAATCCGAAGTTGTCCGAATCGGATCAGTCTCACGCGATTCAACAATCACCCGTGCCATTCCGGCGGCATTTCTGATTTCTCCAAACTCTGACAGCACTTGACGCAACTGAGATTCAGAATAGGAATTTACCAATTGATAAGCAGAGAATTCACTATCTCTATCCATTCGCATATCCAGATCTCCTTCAAATCGGGTAGAGAATCCACGCTCGGCAATGTCAAACTGATGAGAAGAGACACCAAAATCTCCAAGAATTCCATCGACTTTTTCACATCCGTAGAATCGAAGGAATCGCTTCATCAAACGGAAATTCTGATGGATCAACCGGAATCTTTTATCATCTATGGTATTTTTCAGCGCGTCACTATCCTGATCAAAAGCAAAAAGCCTCCCCTCGGGACCAAGTCGAGATAAGATTTCTCGAGAGTGACCGCCCCCGCCAAAGGTTACATCTACATAAACCCCGTTTGGCCGGATATTTAGTCCGTCAACAGTTTCTTTAAGAAGCACCGGTATGTGATATTCATTCTCCATCATTAAAATTCTGACCCATTACTTCTTCTGCTAATGCTGCAAAATCATCCCCGATGTCACCTATTGCCTCTTCATATCGATCTTTATCCCAGATTTCCACAA
>DASRWC010000076.1:0-25230 GCA_035654795.1 Flavobacteriaceae bacterium | reverse complement strand
ACCACTCCCAGTTTAGCAACTTCTTGCAGAATACGTTCTCTTTCTTCTTTCGTTCTTTTTTTCACACTTCGTTTTTTGTACAACATAAAATTAAGGTTTTAATACCTAATTTTAGTCCAAACTTCTAGGGGGCTGAACCAGAAGTCTTTTCTCTTTTCTCTTTTCTCTATTCTATCTCTTGCCTCCTGCCTCCTGCCTCTTGCCTCTAATTTCAAATTCAAGTTCAGGCGGTCTTTCGTCCTTCGTCAGAGCAACGCGGCGTCCTTCGTCTAACATCTAACACCCGCCGTCCCTTCGTTAAACTATCTATAAATATTCTAAATTAACATTGGCTTAGGCTATAGAAAAGCTTAGTTTTGCACCGCAATTTTTATTGCCCACAACATACATTAACAAATAAAACTATTGACATGAAAAGGAATTTTCTATTGTTCTTTACAGTGATTTCAACCCTGATTGCAGTCTCTTGTTCCAAAGATGATGACAAACCGGCGGTGGAAGCAAAACCTGAACTTACCGGCGAATGGCAATTAACCAACTTGGATTTCACCGTATTTGTTGAAGGCGGCCGTCCTGCCAGCGACGCGTGCGTGATGGAGTTAGTTTCCGGATATATCTTTGAAGAAGACCAAAAACTGCGTGTAATCCTTGGAAAAGGAGGATTGTTTGACCCCTATGCAAATGATTATTGGACTTGGGAAGGCGATGTAAATGATTTCAAAATTATTCAAACCAATCCGTCTATGCCTCCTTATAACTTCGGTTTAACTCCCACCAACATCGAAGTGAATAAAGTCAACGATATGTGGACTATGACTTTCAAATCTGAAATGTTTAACGGATCAGTGGCTAACTTCACTCTTGTGAAAAAACAACTGGATACAGACAAACTCCCTGTGGTTACCAAACCTGACGGAAGTGTGTATGTTTGCGGATTCTTTAACTAAAAGAAGTTTTTGACCCATTAAGCGTTTTCAATCATTCCATCACCTGATAGTAAACGCAATAAATAGAACTCAATGATTCGACGACTGTTCTTTGTACTTTTTTGTCTTTGTACGGTAATTGTCAATGCACAACAAAAATCAATTCGTGGAAAGGTTATAAACTTCCTTGATGACCGGCAAGAGAACATTGAAATCTTAATTGTTGAGTTAAATAAAAAAACGCTTTCAGACACATCGGGAAACTTCTTTTTTTCCGATTTGCCCGAAGGCGTTTTTACTTTAATAGCCTTCTATGACGGCTACAGCTTCCCTCCCGTTCAAGTCGATCTACAAACTGAACAAACGGCGGAAGTCACCATCAAAATAGGTTCGCAGGAATATGACCTGGATGAGGTGCGAATCCAAACCCGTACCCGTGCGGAACAACTCAAAACCAGTGCTATCAAAGCCGAAGTAGTTTCCATTGAAGAGGAATCACAACGGGCAAACTCGGTAGAAGAACTGATCAATCGTGCCCCCGGCGTTAAAATCAGAAACGTAGGCGGCTTGGGTTCCAATTCCAATATCCTGGTAGGCGGATTTACAGGGAACTCCATTAAGTTCTTGTATGATGACATCCCGATGGACTATTTAGGATCCAATTACGGACTTACAAAAGTTCCAACCAACACCATTGGTCGAATTGAAATTTACAAAGGCGTGCTCCCTGCTAAGCTCGGCGTGGATGCCTTGGGAAGCGCCATTAATATTGTCCCGAAAACATACAACCGCACTTCGGGAACCTTATCATACGAAACCGGCTCCTTCGGAACACACATCGGTACGGTCAATGCCACCGTGAAAATCAAAGAACACCTTTTTTTTGGAACAAACAGTTTTTATAACTATTCCAAAAACGACTATAAAGTCAACCGACTTCCTTATAAAGACCCTCAAACCGGCAGAACAACCTATATTCGGGAAAAATTATTTCACAATGCTTTTGAGCAGCGCTCTCTTGAGTTTTTTGTTCAGGGTCGAGGCCTCACGTGGGCCGATTGGATTGAGTTGAAAATCAATTCTTATGATATTCAAAAAGACATTCAAAACGACTCCTATTCCCGCGCCAGACCTTTTGGAGAAGTGTATAGACGCGAGCGCGGCAATTTCATACCTTCTCTGAAATACAAAAAGTATTTCTTAGACAACAAATTAAACGTTAATCAGTTCTTGGTCTATAGCCGAATTAACTTTGAGCTCTTTGACCCGGCGAAAAATGTGTATTACGATTGGAAAGGTGAGCGCCACGGAACAGTTTCCGGTTCAGAAATGGGAAACCTGCTTATGCCCAACGGCTATATGAGCAGCTACTTAGACCAAATAACCTCCCGTACCAATTTGAACTACTTGCTCAACAACAACTTTCAATTGGAAAACAACACGGTATTCAGCACGTTTAAACGCACTTCCAATCTCGACGAACTCAATACTGAAGGTTCCCGATATAATAAACTGATCTCTAGTTTTAGTTTGAATGGGGAATTATGGGAACAAAAAGTGGAAACCAACACGCAAATCAAATTCCTTTACAGCAACTTGCACGGAATCTATGAAAGTTCCTTAGATCCCTCGCTCAGCAAACCTGAGGAAGCATCAGTAAGCAAATCCGGAATTAGTTTTTCCCAAGCTTTGAAATACAACTTCAATAAGAATAGTTTTCTAAGATTTTCTTTTGAAAACACATTTCGACTTCCGGAACAAATGGAATTGTTTGGCGATAATAATTTTGTGGCAGCCAACTATGCTCTTTTGCCCGAAAAAAGCAATAACATCAATCTCGGATATGCTTACGGAGGTAAAAAATTTGGATTTGAAATCAACACTTATTACCGAAATACCCGCGATCTTATTCGCTTAAAAGACCTGAATCAATATCAAGCCGTATATCTGAATCTGGATCATGTGAAAGGATTTGGCGTAGAATTGGAAATGAATTATGAGCCTATTCCTAATCTTAACCTATCGGGAAACCTTACGTGGAACGGATTTAGACTGGAATCGTCCAAAGACGAATTGCTAAACAACCAGCACTTCAAAAACGCGAGGATTGCAAACCTTCCTTTCTATTACGGAAATGCCAGTGCGGCTTACAATTTGAAAGATTTGTTAAATCTAAAGTATGATTTTATCTTCTTCTGGGATTACTCATACGTGCATCAGTATTATCTTGATTTTATTGAGAAACAGTTTGAACCGGATGGCTTTTTGGGATTATGGGGTAAATCAAAAATTAACACGAGTAGAATCATCCCTGTGCAGCATTTGAACAATATTGGGATGGTCTATACGCGTGACATCGGAAAACAAAGCGTAGCTTTCAGTGCCGAAATAAAGAATCTGTACAATGCAGAAATCTTTAACGAATTCAAAATGCAGAGCCCGGGAAGAAATTTTAGAGTGAAAGTATCATATACGTTTTAGCAGGAGGCTACTAGCTGATAGCTGATAGCTGCTAGCTACTAGTTACTAGCTTTGGAAAGAAACTCAACATTGAAAATCGTCTGTCGTCCGTCGTCAGAGCGTAGCGATGTCTTTCATCGTTGAAATAGCCGATAGCCAACAACCGATAGCTGATCAAGTATAAATAACTATGAAACAACAACCCTACATAAAACTACTCTTCCTTTGCATCCTGCTCACCGGGTGTAGTCTTGAGAATATTGAGGATGACAATAACAATCCAAAAACGGATTATAGCACATACAACTATGTGTTGGCAACAGAAGATGCATCTACGGCAAACATTACGCGTTTTTTCAGTTTCAATTTATCGGAAATCGACAGAGATAAAAATTACGATTTGATTCAGGATAACACCGTGTTTACCAATTCTGATCCTTCCACCTCCTCGGGACACCATTTTCTTAAAGAGCACATTTTTAGCATGGCTAAGGACAAAAACGGCTTCTCCTCTACTCCCGGGATTTTTAAATTGACACTTAATACCGCCAACAGGCTTTTTATACAGGATGAAATCCATATTGGAAAAGAGAGTCTGTTCCCCTCAAGAAAACTCGCCTTTGCGAATGAAAACCTTGCATTCTTTTATAATGAAGGTGTTGGGCCGCAGCTGATTCAGAAATTCAACCCTACCACAATGGAATTGATGGAAACCTTGGATTTGCATGATGCCATCCAATCTTTCAGACCTGATGCTCAATTTGTAGATGATGCCGGAAATAACCTTATTCGCACCGGCTCACTGGTTATGGACGTCAAAGAAGATAAACTCTATGTGAGCATCGTATTTTTAGAAGAAGCTGCCTTTAATCTCATCAGCGACGCGGAAACTAATTTTTATTTGGCTGTCATTGACATTCCAACTTTTTCTTTGGATAAAATCATCAGTTATCCTTTTGCAAAAACCGTAGGCTTTTATGTTTCTGAAAACAATCCCACCACAAAGGATGACGCCGGCAATCTTTATTTCTGTTCGTGGGGCTGGAATCAGTTTAATGCACATACTCCTTCTAAAGTGTTTCGTATTAAGAAAGACGAAACCGAATTTGATACCGAATGGATGATAGATATTGAGGCACTATTCGGGAAAGACCGCATTGCCCAGTCAATCATATCCTATAACAACAAAATATACCTTCACATATCAGACGAGCCCTATCTCTTTGCTTCCAGTGAGGATGTTTCTACAAAGAATGGTTTGAAAATGTATTTCTATGAATTTGATCCTGCTAATCCCAATGAATATCGAAAATTAGATATACCGGCTACCAATCCGTCATCCAGGGTGAATTTGTTTACCATTGTGGATGACAAACTCTTTATCGCCGCTCCAAATGCGATTGAAGGAAATTTCAACGGCTTGTATTCTTTAGATCGGGAAGGTATCCTGAAAAAAGAATTGCAGATCCAAAATAAATATCGCCCCACTCGTTTCTACAAATTGGGAGAATAAGCGATTTGCTGATATTAGCTTCCGATTTCTACATTCGCCGGAACCGGTTTATTTCTTTCGGAAATATATGGTAATCGGCACTCCGGAGAAATCAAATTGCTCTCTCAGCTTGTTTTCCAGGAATCGCTTGTATGGATCCTTCACATATTGAGGTAAATTGCAGAAAAAGGCAAAACTTGGGTAGTGTGTGGGGAGCTGCGTACAGAACTTGATTTTGATGTATTTCCCTTTAACGGCAGGCGGCGGATTGTCTTGGATAATCGGCAACATGACGTCATTAAGATCTTTGGTTTTTATCTTCTTTGTTCTGTTCTTATAAACTTCAACAGCGGTTTCAATGGCTTTAAAGATTCTTTGCTTGGTAAGAGCTGACATAAATATGATGGGCACATCCACAAATGGTTCTATTTGCTGGCGAATGTATCGCTCATATTCCTTTACGCTTCCGCTCTCTTTATCTTCCACAAGGTCCCACTTATTGGCCAGGATTACAATCCCTTTGTTATTGCGTTGCGCAAGCCAGAAGATGTTTTCCACTTGGTCGCCAAACCCTCTCGTGGCATCAAAAACTATAATTGCCACATCACAATGTTCAATAGCACGCACGCTGCGCATAACGGAATAGAACTCCAAGTCTTCTTTTACTTTCTTCTTCTTTCGGATTCCGGCCGTATCTACGAGATTAAATTCAAATCCGAACCGATTGTAGCGGGTGTCAATACTGTCTCTTGTAGTGCCTGCAATATCGGTTACAATGTATCGGTCTTCGCCCATAAGGGCATTTATGAAAGATGACTTCCCTGCATTGGGTCTTCCCACAACGGCAAATCGAGGTAATTCCGGTTCTTCAACAAATTCCTTATCCGGCAGCACTTTTACCAGATCATCCAACAGCTCTCCTGTTCCGCTTCCATTAATTCCCGAGATGGGGTATATTTTATCAAATCCGAGACCGTAAAACTCGGCCGCATCGTGAAGCCTGTTAGCAGAATCTACTTTATTCACGGCTAAGAATGCCGGTTTATCCGAACGCCGCAGGAGTCGGGCAACCTCTTCATCCATTCCCGTCACTCCGTCTTCCACATCCACCATAAAGATAATGGCATCGGCTTCATCTATGGCAAGTTCCACCTGCTTGTCTATTTCCGCCTCAAAGATGTCTTCACTTCCCACAACATATCCACCCGTATCGATGAGCGAGAAGTATTTTCCGTTCCAGTCACTCTTCCCATAATGCCGATCTCTTGTAACACCACTGATAGCATCTACTATTGCTTCCCTACGCTGAATCATTCTGTTGAAAAAAGTAGATTTACCTACATTAGGTCTTCCTACAATGGCTACGATTCCCATAATTGAACTGTTTAAAAGATTTGTTTTGTGATGCAAAAATAACCATAAAAAATGCTACATTCACGTCCCAAAATAAGACACATTGAAATTACCTAATGAAATTATTTTGAGGCCGCGGATTCGATTCACTCTTGATCTGCCGCAACAAGAAGTCATCAATCGATTTAAAGAAGCGATACATCTTCAAGATGAGTACCTTATTGTACCGATAGACAACCATCTCTTCATTCGCCTTCCTCAGGGGAAGCAGTTTTTTTGGTCTCCGCAATTACACTTAGAAATTTTTGATATATCCGATAATGAATGTTTCATTAAAGGCTTTTTCGGACCTAATCCGACCGTGTGGACGTTATTTATGTTCCTTCATGTGGTAATTGGAATGACTTTTCTTGCGAATCTGATATGGATGTATTCGAATTATATTTTAGATAATCGAATCGCCCCTCAAATGGGAGTAGCAGCAATACTCATTGTTTTATGGTTGGCTTTATATGCCGGAGGCACTATCGGAAAACGAAAAGGAAAAAGAGAAATTCAGCGTCTTTATGCCTTTATGTTAAAAGTGATTTATCCTTATTGAGTATTATTTCGTGTCATATCCAAACCGACGTAGTTGTTTCTGGTTACTCCGCCAGTCTTTGTTCACCTTTACAAAAAGTTCGAGATGGATTTGTTTTTGAAAGAAAGCTTCCAAATCTTTTCTTGCTTCCATACCCACTCTCTTTAATGCTGCACCTTTATGACCAATGATGATTCCCTTTTGGGTCTCACGCTCCACCATAATCACACTACGAATACGGATAATTTCTTCTTCTTCAAGAAATTCTTCGGTTTCTATCTCAACAGCATAAGGGATTTCTTTTTTATAGTGCATTAGAATTTTTTCGCGAATGGTTTCGTTTACGAAAAAACGTTCCGGTTTATCGGTAAGCTGATCTTTAGGAAAAAACGGAGGGGATGCGGGAAGCAGTTCAATAATCCGATCAAACACCTCCTTTACACCGAAGTTGCGAAGAGCTGAAATGGCAAAGATTTCGGCGTTGGGAACCTGCTTTTGCCAAAGATCAACAGCCTCATTTAAAAGTTCTTCATTTCCGGTGTCAATTTTATTTATCAGAATTAATACCGGCACATTCGAATTTTGAAGCCTATTCAAAAACGCTTCATCTTTTAAAGATTTCTCTCCAAGCTCTACGATAAATAGCAGCACATCGGCATCTTCAAAAGCGGTTTTAACAAATTCCATCATATTCTCCTGTAGCAGGTAGGCAGGCTTAATGATCCCGGGAGTATCGCTGAAGATAATTTGAAAGTCGTCTCCATTTACAATTCCGAGAATACGGTGCCGGGTGGTTTGTGCTTTGGAAGTGATAATAGACAATCGCTCTCCCACAAAAGCATTCATAAGCGTACTCTTGCCCACATTGGGATTCCCGATGATATTTACAAATCCGGCATGATGTTCTGTCATAATTCAAATTTTTGATAAAAGTAAGGGTATTTTAAAGAATGAGGCATTTAAAGAATAATTCTTGTTTCCCACATGAATCTTATTTCTTCGTTTCTAAATTCAAAAGCTGTAAAATTTCCATGGCTTTACATTGCAATATTGTCTAATTTTAGCATTACCATTTTTAAAACTTCCTTTGATATGACGCCCTATGAAATGAAACACTTGATGTTCCTTCTCTCTTTCCTTGTGATGCTTGTAGATGGCACTGTTTCTCCTTCGGAAATAGAATTCAACAAAACTTTCTATGAAAAAGAAAAGCAACAAAATGCTCCTGATTTTCATCTTGTATCCAACGAACTAAATCGGCAGGTGAATCTTAACGGTAGCGCGATTTACGCAGAATATTTCAACCAGTTAAAAGATCTCTCACTCCCCGAGACGGAAAAAGTACAACTACTTGAGATCGCCCTTCGCGCCGCAGAAAGTGACAGAAAGGTAACAGAAAGTGAAAAAGAATTGCTGTTGCAGCTCAAAACGGAACTCGATATTTCACAAACCGCATTTTCTCGAACTACAGGCACTCATTTTCAAAAGAATGCAACGCGTTCAAAATCTTTTTCCGATTTTGTGGAATCTCTTGATCTTCCGGAATTGGATGTGAGGGAATAATGGATAGCTTCCCTTATTACTTATTCTATTATTTTTGCGCATATGACCATGGAGAGAAAACGCATTCCGATAGAAGAAGGAGATTACTACCTCACCCCCGAAGGGTACCGATGCTTTACGGAGCAATATCATTTAAAACGAGGTTATTGCTGCCAAAGCGGTTGCCGTCATTGCCCCTATGGATTTGACAAGAAAACCGGGAGGATCGGAAAGACGAAAAGAGATTGAGAACGCCGTCGCTGTGAAAAAGGACCTCTCTGTACTCTAACGAAAGACGAAGAACTAAAGACTTTCGCATTTCTCAGTGAGCTCTTTACGCTGTGCGCCAATAAAGTTATAATGAAGAAAATCGACAAGACAACGCTCCTTACAAGACAAAAGATGAAGAATAGAACACCTAACTCTTTTTTATGATTTCTCTGTATAAACAAGGAGCAAAACAAACCCTGCAACAACCTCTATACTTTAAATTCTGTATTCAATATTCTAAACAAAGATGACTTTCAAAGAACAAATACAACAAGGCATTCCAACTCAACTACCTGCAAAAAAGGAATATGATAAATCCGTAAACCATGCACCAAAACGAAAAGATATTCTTTCTGCTGCCGAAAAAAAATTAGCTCTTAAAAACGCTCTGAGATATTTCGACAGAAAGCATCACGAGGAATTGCTTCCCGAATTCCGTGAAGAGCTGGAAGTTTATGGACGCATCTATATGTATCGCTTCCGTCCGGATTATAAAATGTATGCCCGACCTGTTGAAGAATATCCCGGGAAGAGTGACCAGGCAAAAGCCATTATGCATATGATTCAGAACAATCTGGATTACGCAGTGGCACAACATCCGCATGAATTGATAACCTATGGAGGGAATGGAGCCGTATTTCAAAATTGGGCACAATACCTGCTCACTATGAAATACCTTAGCGAAATGACAGACGAACAAACGCTGGTAATGTATTCCGGACACCCAATGGGCTTATTCCCATCTCATCCGGATGCCCCGCGTGTGGTGGTAACCAACGGAATGATGATTCCCAATTATTCGAAGCCCGACGATTGGGAGCGGTTTAATGCCTTAGGAGTTACGCAGTATGGACAAATGACGGCGGGGAGCTATATGTACATCGGCCCGCAAGGCATTGTTCACGGCACAACCATCACCGTTCTCAACGGATTCCGGAAAATAAACAAAGATCCTAAAGGCGGATTGTTTGTAACATCGGGTCTTGGCGGAATGAGCGGTGCACAACCCAAAGCCGGAAATATTGCAGGATGCGTCACCGTGTGTGCTGAGGTCAATAAGAAAGCTACCCAAACCCGACACAGTCAAGGCTGGGTTGACGAAGTGATTTCTGATCTGGACCAACTCGTAAAGCGTGTTCGTGAAGCCGTTGCAGCCAAAGAAACCGTATCAATTGCCTTTGACGGGAACGTGGTAGAAGTATGGGAAAAATTTGCCGAAGAAAAGGTGCAAATCGATTTAGGCAGTGATCAAACCTCACTTCATAATCCTTGGGCGGGAGGTTATTATCCTGTTGGACTCACCTATGAGGAATCCAATGAGATGATGGCCAATGATCCGGAACAATTTAAAGAGAAAGTTCGTGAAAGTTTAAGACGTCAAGTTGCCGCTATTAATAAGCATACCGAAAACGGCACCTATTTCTTCGACTACGGAAATGCCTTCCTTTTAGAATCCTCTCGTGCCGGTGCCGATGTACTGTCTGATAATCCCGAAAGAGAATTTAAATATCCTTCTTATGTACAGGATATTATGGGCCCCATGTGTTTTGATTATGGCTTCGGCCCGTTCCGTTGGGTATGTGTTTCGGCAAAACCGGAAGATCTCCAAAAAACAGATAACCTTGCCGCTGCGGTTTTAGAAGAAATGATGGTAGATGCCCCCGCTGAAATAAAACAGCAGATGGAAGACAATATTAGATGGATAAAAGGAGCACAAGAAAACAAGCTCGTTGTTGGTTCGCAGGCCCGCATTCTATATGCCGATGCCGAAGGACGGATGAAAATCGCTTCTGCTTTTAACAAAGCAATAGCCAATGGAGATATTGGTCCGGTAGTTTTAGGGCGTGATCATCACGATGTTTCAGGAACCGATTCTCCATACCGTGAGACTTCCAATATTTATGACGGAAGTCGATTTACAGCCGACATGGCTATTCACAACGTGATTGGCGACAGTTTCAGAGGCGCAACCTGGGTAAGTATTCACAACGGTGGCGGAGTGGGCTGGGGTGAAGTGATTAACGGTGGTTTCGGAATGGTTCTTGATGGTAGTACCGACGCACAACGACGTCTGGAAAGCATGTTGTTTTGGGATGTAAATAACGGAATTGCACGCCGTAGCTGGGCTAAAAATGAAGGAGCTCTTTTTGCTATCAAACGTGCAATGGAACATAATCCAAAACTGAAAGTGACTTTACCAAACTTTGTAGATGAAGACCTCTTTGATTAATTGTTATTCATACCATTAATCAAAGAACATGAAAAATAAACCTTTAATTCTTGAGCTATGAAAATCCTAAAAATGCTATCCCTAATTTTAGTGCTCGCACTTACCTCCTGCTCTACCGTTAAGGTTGCAACCGATTATGATAAAGAAGTGAACTTTGACAACTACCGTACCTATGCATTCTACAAACCCGGAATTGACAAGGCGGAAATAAGCGATCTGGACAAAAAACGAATCCTTCGCGCTATCGATGCCGAACTCACGGAGAAAGGATTAACCAAAACCGATAAACCCGATTTGCTGATCAGTATTTTTACCAAGGAAAATCAGCGAGTAGATGTTTACAATAACAATTTCGGATATGGGTGGTACTGGAATCCTTACTGGTATAGTGGATACGGCACGTCGGTTTCTCGCACCCCCGAAGGAACCTTGTTTATTGACATCATAGACGCCAAAACCAATAACCTCATCTGGCAGGGAATGGGTACCGCCGATCTGATAGCTAACAATATTGATAAAAAAGAAGCAAGAATACGGGAGATAGTAAATAAGATACTGGAAAAATATCCTCCGGGAAACAGTAAAAAGAAATAAGTTTGAATGCCGCCTCATTCCGGGCGGCGTTTTTATTAAAAACAGTTATAATTGCAAGAAAAATTGGTTTGAAACTTTTTATTACTCTACTGTTCCTGCTATCAGCTACTCACTCCTACTCGCAAAATTCCATCCCTGTATTTGGAGAACTTACTCCGGAAGATATTTCAATAACTGCCTTTCCGGATGAGCCGGATGCCCCGGGCATCGTGCTTTATGAACGTGCAGAATACACCGTCACGACAAACCAACATTTTGTAATTCTTAAAGAAAAGATTCACAGGAAAATTAAAGTCTTAGATTCCAAGCGGTTTCCATTCGGTTCCGTCAGCATCCCTTTTTATTCCCGCCGAGACGCACCGGAAGCAGTTGAAAATCTACGTGCGGTAACGCATAATGGAACAGTACAAAAAAGTGTACTATCAAACGCGATATTCGAAGAAAAGAAGAGCAAGAACTGGAAAAACCTAAAATTTGCCTTTCCTGATATTCAAGATGGCAGTATATTAGAATACACTTACGAATTGCATACCCCTTACTTCTCGAGGCTGAGCGGTTGGAATTTTATGAATCACCTCCCCACCATTTATTCGGAACTGCACACTGAAATCCCGGGAAATTATATCTACACGCGCACGCTCTATGGAAACCGTTCTCTGGATGTAAATAAAGCAGAGATCAAAAGAGGCTGTTTCCATTTACCCGGATTTAAAGTAGCCGGAGACTGTGAAATCGCAACCTATGCCATACGAAATATACCCTCCTTTAAAGAGGAGGATTATATGCTTTCTTATGAAAATTATATCCCTGCACTGGCCTTTGAACTCGCTCAAACTGTAGATCTCACCGGGAGCAAGAATTATTACGCCAATAGTTGGAAAAACGTAGATGCCCGCCTAAAGAAGGACAAAAACTTTGGGTCGCAACTAAATATGGATAAGTTTTTTAAGGGAAAATTATCTGCTGACATCCTTTCTATTTCAAATTCGCTTGAACGTGCTAAAGCTGTGTTTTATGAAGTTCAGAAAAGTATAAACTGGGATGGTGAGGTTCCTTTTATCCAAGATGTGGATGTAAAAAAAGCATTTGAATCCGGTGTTGGAAATGCCACCGAGATTAATCTTGGATTGGCAAGTGCTATGGCAGCAGCTAACTTAGAAGCAAAGATTATGCTGATAGCGCATCGGGAGAAACGTACTCCCTCCAAAGAACATCCGGTTTTTTACGGATTTAACTATCCTTTGATTCATTTGACTCTTGACAATCAAGTGTATCTATTAGATGCCACGGAAAAAGACCTTACTTTCGGAGTCCTACCCTTCCGAGCTCTAAATCAATATGGCCGAATTATCGATTTTAAAAAAGGCAGTTATTGGGAAGATATTCAACCATATGACAAGAATATGCACTATGCCAACGTTCAGATGCGTCTGAATGCGGATGGCAAATTGACAGGGACAGCTCAAGAGACTTATACCGGCCTCCCCGGATCAATAAGAAGAAAAGAATATAACGAGATAGACCCTAACCTTTTTCTTTCAAAAAAACAACAGAAGACAGAACATCTTAATATCCACAATTTTACTGTTGAAAATGGAGAAGATCCGGAAAAACCATATGTTGAAAAATACGATTTTGAATACACACAAACTTTGCGTGGAGACAAGATTTATGTGTATCCCTTTCTTACAGAAACTACCTTTACAAGAAATTTATTCCGCCAAACAAATCGTCAGTATCCAATAGACTTCGGGTATCCTTTGGTGAATAATTATTTGATATCTATAGCTCTGGATGAAGCATACACTATAGCTCACCTACCGGAAAATCAGCGGATTCAACTTCCAAACAATGACGGAGATTTTTCAGTTATTTATGACAATTCACAAAAAAATATTATCAATATCCGATTTAGCCTGCGTCTAAACAATTATCATTTCCCCCATGAAGCTTATCAATCACTAAAAGAGTTTTTTGAGAAAATAGTGAAGACACAATTCGAAACACCCGTGGAGGTTGTTAAAAATTGATGACGAAAGTCGCGAAGATATTTCTGCCCTGGCAGTTTCCTGAAATTTCCTTATTCCTTATCGGGTTTGCAAAGAATCTGTGCGTCCTGGTATTTCAGACTTGCACTTCCGATGCATCCACATAACTTTGAAGGTATTTAAATCTCTCGGTTAAGGTTCCTTCTGATGTGGTAATTTGCGCACGCTCCAAAATACTGTGCTGATCGTCGTTTAGAAAAGCCGGTAATACATTTTCGACAAACATTCTGCCAAATCCTTGACTTGCATCGCGCGGCAATTCGCAGGGCAGATTGTCAACCGCCATCACGGTAATGGCATTGGGATCGGTAAAACCGGTTTCTTGCTCTGTAATCGGATCATATCCATAGAAAGGTTCAGCTATTGTAGAAGGTCTAATGGTAGATGCTACAGGCCCATCGATGTCGCAGGAAATATCTGCTACCACTTTTATATTAAAA
The DNA here is from genome assembly GCA_035654795.1 of Flavobacteriaceae bacterium. GTDB lineage: Bacteria > Bacteroidota > Bacteroidia > Flavobacteriales > Flavobacteriaceae > JAAYLC01. The sequence continues at coordinate 11,295 of DASRWC010000076.1, read as the reverse complement.
TCCGGATGTTTTGCATCTTCCCTGGTATAAATATAAGGTGCACCCTCACCATAGAAATGACAAGCAATGAACATTTCTGCCACAGTTGCATATTTCATGAAATCACTTTCATATTCCTTGGGATGGGCATAAAAGTGAGATTTGTCAAACGCTTCGCCATCTTTTCGTCGGTTATACTCCTCAACCCCAATTATAGTGTAAATCGGTTCGCTCGGATCTTGGATCTTTCTAAATTCATTTGGAGTGACTTGTTTAATTCCCAGATGATCAATAATATCCTTGGCACCCTGAGTAACTTTTCCTGAAAGAGAACCGGTTACTACTATCTTTATGGGTGGAATTTTAATTTTATCCAACTCTTTTTTTGCTTCTTCCAAATCATGAAGGTCCTCCATTTTGGGCAAGGTAAAACAGCCTTTTCGGAGGCCAAGCCCTCTGAATCCGTTATAAGCTCCTACAATTCCCGCATAAAACCCGAACCCAATTAATCGCTTTCGGGACTCATCTACAATAGTTTCATGATCATAGAGTTCGATTTTCTTATCCAAAATAGCACGTAGCAGATTTCGATTATAAGGCTGTTTCTTAATAGTGTGACTAAAGAATAAGTATTTTTTGTTGGGAATCAGAGCGTGGATAGGCACCTCCTTGACCCCGAGCATTACATCAGCTTTGGCAACATCGTCTGTTACTTCAATACCTTTAGATGCATAGGCTTCATCACTAAATGCCCTGACATCGGAACTTTCCACTATAAGGTTGACTTCCGGAAAGCTTTCAATCATTTTTAGCGCTCTTTTAGGTGTCAACACTACTCGTTTATCGGGTGGATTTTTACGTTCTTTAATCAAAGCAAAAGTTATCGCCATATTTCTTCAGGAGATTTAAAGTTAATAAAAATGAGTTTGGTATGTTTTTTGGATAAAACGACAGGAATGCAAATATAAGTTTTTTATTTTATCTTTGCACATTGAAATCAAAGGGGCCGACTGGTTTTGACAGCGGGTCTAATTGTAGAGTAAGCATGCCGAGCGCCGGAATACAGCTCGTAAATCTCATATTTCATTCTTTTTTAAACGGCGAGAATAACTACGCCCTAGCTGCATAACCCGAAGTTTAGTACGGTATGCCTCGGTCTGCAAGGCAGACAAGCAGGAAGTCGCTCGAAGGCCTTGGTTTACGGCGTTCGATAAAGCGGCTTCGTAAAAGTAAACCTAGTTAAAGCAGTGCTTTGATGCTTTGATGAAACTCAATTAAAGCTAAGGGATGCGTTGGTTGTTTTCGACCGGCAAGTCCACGAAAAACCTAACGAAAACTAAGCATGTAGAAAGCTGTATGATTGCACGTTTGGACGGGAGTTCGAATCTCCCCGGCTCCACTTAAACTCTCCGAAGCTGTTTGGACAACACAGAAAAAGCTTCGGAGAGTTTTTTTCTTCTAAATTAAATGAAGCTTCTAAAAGCCTTGGTGAATGAGAATTTTATCAATGCAAAAAGAATCTCCCGTTTTCCAATCCCACACCTCACCCTCCTCCACCTGAATTTCCCTATCTTTGCGCAAAAATTTTCTATATCCCAATGATTCACTTTTTTGGCACTGCAGACCACATCGTTTACGCCGTTCAATCGGAAGGAAAACTAACTGACGAAGCTATAAAAAAGCTGGAATGGCTTTTTGGAAACAAACCACTTCTCCCCGGTGAAAAAATTACGCCCGATAATGCCGACTTCTTTGTCGGTCCGCGAGCTACCATGATTACTCCCTGGAGCACCAATGCCGTAGAAATAACACAGAATATGAATATTACAGGAATTCTTCGTATAGAAGAATTTCAGAATATCAAAACATTAAAAGGAGATTTTGACGAAATGCTTTCTCAGAAATTTCCGCATTTGGACGATAAAATTTTTGACATCCACATCAAACCTGAACCAATTATTGCCATTGACGACATTGCCGAATACAACCGACGGGAAGGTCTGGCACTCAATGAAGAGGAAATAGCCTACTTGGAAAATCTTTCCCGAAATCTTGGCAGACCACTTACCGATAGTGAGGTTTTTGGTTTTAGTCAGGTTAACAGCGAGCACTGCCGACACAAAATATTTAACGGGATTTTTGAAATAGATGGAGAAGAGATGCCCTCTTCGCTCTTTAAACTAATCAAAAAAACCTCTGCCGAAAATCCGAACGACATTGTTTCTGCATATAAAGACAATGTGGCATTCCTTAAAGGTCCACGCGTATCGCAGTGGGCACCAAGATCAGCCGACAAGCCCGATTGGTATGAAGAGAAAGAATTTGACAGTGTGATCTCTCTAAAAGCAGAAACCCACAATTTTCCTACTACCGTAGAACCTTTCAACGGAGCGGCTACAGGAAGTGGCGGTGAAATCAGAGATCGTCTTGCGGGAGGAAAAGGTTCACTTCCTCTTGCAGGAACAGCTGTTTATATGACTTCTTATTCCCGTTTGGAAGAAAACAGACCATGGGAACAGGCTATGGATGAGCGAGACTGGTTGTATCAAACACCTTTAGACATCCTTATTAAAGCAAGCAACGGCGCTTCAGATTTTGGAAACAAATTTGGTCAACCATTAATTACCGGCTCGGTGTTGACCTTCGAACACGAAGAAGATGCCCGGAAGCTGGGATTTGATAAAGTTATTATGCTTGCCGGCGGAATTGGATACGGAAAAGCAAGTCAAGCAATTAAGGGAAAACCGGAAGCCGGAGACAAAATCATTATCCTTGGAGGTGAAAATTATCGTATCGGAATGGGAGGAGCTGCAGTTTCTTCTGCCGATACCGGAGAATTCCACAGTGCTATCGAATTAAACGCCATTCAGCGTAGCAATCCGGAGATGCAAAAACGGACCGCCAACACCATACGAGCCATGGTGGAACGCGATGAGAACCCGATCGTTTCCATTCACGATCATGGGGCCGGTGGACATTTAAATTGTCTGAGCGAGCTGGTGGAAGAAACAGGAGGAAAAATTGACCTGGATAAATTACCCGTGGGAGACCCTACCCTCTCTGCAAAAGAAATTATGGGAAATGAAAGCCAAGAAAGAATGGGTCTCGTGATAGCCGAAAAGGATAAAGATATTCTAAGACGTGTTGCAGACCGCGAGCGCGCACCAATGTATGAAGTAGGTGTGGTAACTGACGACTATCAATTCTCTTTCAGAAACAACAAAGGCGAAAAACCGTTGGACCTAGAATTAAACGCACTCTTTGGAAGTTCGCCTACAACCGTGATGCGGGACAAAAGAGTGAAACGAAACTATAAAGATGCTACCTATGACCCTGCCAATCTGGAAGAATACCTCACTCATGTCCTACAATTGGAAGCGGTGGCAAGCAAAGATTGGCTGACCAATAAAGTGGATCGTTGCGTTACCGGAAGAGTGGCAAAACAACAAACCGCCGGACAATTACAGCTCCCTTTAAATAATTGCGGAGTAATGGCACTGGATTTTTCTGGAACTGAAGGGGTTGCAACATCTATTGGTCACGCCCCGTTAGTAGCACTTATTGATGCCACCGCCGGCTCCAGAATGGCGATAACAGAAGCCTTAACCAATATTGTATGGGCACCGCTGCAAAACAATCTGAAAAGCGTCAGCTTGTCTGCCAACTGGATGTGGCCGTGCAATAATGAAGGTGAAGACGCACGCCTGTATGAAGCTGTAAAAGCAGTTTCTGATTTTGCCATTGATCTGGGAATCAATATTCCAACAGGAAAAGATTCCCTCTCGATGAAGCAAAAGTATAAAGATTCGGAAGTAATTGCTCCGGGAACGGTGATTATCTCGGCAGCGGCCAATTGTAATGATGTAAAGAAAGTTGTGGAACCTGTCTTGCAAAAAGATGCAGGTAGCATCTATTACATCAATATTTCGCAGGATAATTTTAAGTTGGGAGGCTCTTCATTCGGGCAAATCCTAAATGTTATTGGAAGTGAGGCACCCACTGTAAAAGATGCAGGATATGTTAAGACTGTTTTTGATGCACTTCAGAAACTCATCAAAGAAGAACAAATTGCAGCGGGGCATGATGTAGCATCAGGAGGATTAATCACAACCCTCTTGGAGCTGTGTTTTGCAAATCCGGAAACCGGCGCCAAATTGGATTTTTCAGGTTTTGAGGAGCAGGATATCATCAAGATATTATTTGCAGAAAACAACGCTGTGGTAGTTCAAGCAGTTGATGACCTTAAATTGGAAAATACATTGACTGACAATAATATAGAATTCATAAAAATAGGTTCTGCTATTGCTGATGAAAAACTAATTATTACTCATAACGCTAAAGATTTCACCTTCCAAATTCCGCATTGGCGTGATGTGTGGATGCGCACTTCTTATCTTCTTGACAGACATCAGAGTGGAGAAGATTTTGCAAAAGAGCGTTTTGAAAATTATAAAAATCAACCCATCAATTACACTTTCCCTGCTCATTTTGATGGGAGAATTCGCTCCACAGTCTCCTCTTTCCGACCAAAAGCAGCAGTCATTCGTGAAAAAGGAAGTAACAGTGAACGAGAGATGGCATATATGATGTACTTAGCCGGATTTGATGTGAAGGATGTTCATATGACCGATTTAATTGAAGGTAGAGAAAATCTGGAAGATATTCAGCTACTTGTGGCAGTAGGCGGCTTTAGTAACAGTGACGTTTTGGGAAGCGCCAAAGGATGGGCGGGTGCGTTTTTATACAATCCCAAAGCCAATCAGGCGTTAAAAAACTTCTTCAATCGCGAAGACACCCTCTCCTTGGGAGTGTGTAACGGATGCCAATTGTTTATTGAACTCGGACTCCTAAATCCGGAAGATGACAAAAAGCCAAAAATGCTCCACAACAAAACCGGAAAATTTGAATGTGTTTTCTCAACGGTGACCATTCAAGAAAATAATTCGGTCATGTTGTCCTCTTTGGCAGGAACTACTTTGGGAATATGGTCTTCTCACGGTGAAGGAAAATTCTCCCTTCCGAAAGAGGAGAAACATTATGACATTGTAGGAAAATATACCTATGATAAACTTCCGGCTTCCCCAAATTCAAGCGATTATAATACGGCGATGATGGCAGATAAAACCGGAAGACATCTGGTGATGATGCCCCATTTAGAACGTTCTATTTTTCCATGGAATTGGCCATACTATCCCAAATCAAGAAAACAAGATGAAATCACTCCCTGGCTTGAAGCGTTTCACAATGCGAAAGCTTGGTTGGAGAAGAAATAATTCAAGTAAATCCGCAAGCTCATTCCTTTGGGTGTTTATTTTTTCAAATAAACACCCAAAGTTTTATTGAACCATATATCCTGACAGGTTTTTCATAAATTCTGCATAACTATTAAAACCAACAAAGAGATTTCCATTAATCACAAATGATGGAGTTCCGTATATCTGCCTTGTTGGCTTGTTGATCTTCAGACAGTATTCTACTCTTAGTTATTGGGGCATCCTTATCTGCAAGCAATTTTTCCACGTCCAGGTCGAGCTCTCGCACGGCCCGCATCACATCCAAAGAATCTGCGAAAACTTTAGAATAAAACAAATCTTGCAAGTCTTCATACTTATTTTGATGAATTCCTGCCTCGGTTAATTTTATCAATAATGACGGCTCACTTCCATCCAAAAGATTCATAAATTTTATCTTCAACAAGCCTGAATCCACATATTTTCTCTGAACTTCTTTAAAAGCATTGTTATAGAAATCTCGACAATATCCGCAGGTATAATCGCTGAAAATTACAAGTTCGTTTTTGGCTTCGGGATTGCCGTAAATATGACCCCCACTGTAATCAATATCAATATGTTGGTTTAAAGGAACTGCCTGAGACGTTTCATCAACATAATGACGTTGCAATGCTTCATGGTCACCTTTCCCTGCCTTTGTAAAGAAAAGCACTCCCACTAATATTAAAGTTATAAATTGAATTATAATCAAGACTTTAAATTGACCTGTATTCATTTTAGTGCATTTTTATGTAAACTGATAGCTTTAATTGATGGATAATTTTAGACGAAAACATGTATTTGCCTTCACTTCTACATTCCCGGTCCACATATAATCATTACAAGAGGCTTTATAGGAATAAGTGCCCGGCGGAAGAGAAAAACTGGCATTCCCGTCGGCCCCGCATTCAGGTGCATCTTTTAGGGAATAAAGAATTCTCTCCGTCATTCCGTTGAATTGTACAGTGATATTTCCGCAATCCATATCTGAGTTCGCCCAGAAAACAACTTGTCCTTGTGCTTTCATCTCAACCGACTCATTTGCCAGTCCTATTTGACCTACTATCTCTTCCTGATCTTCGTTTCCATTGTAATTGTAACCTTTTCCTCCTGCTCTACAGGTACCGGAGTCAATACATTCCTGTTTTGAAGAATAACAAAATGCACTAGAAGTACAAGACCATTTGTGCGGTTCGCAACCCTCAACATTCTACCTGCAATAGGAAGAACCACTGCCACTGCCGCCGCTGCCACTACCCGACCTTTCACAATATTTGCCCGAATATCCGTTGAAGCAAAAACACTCGCCGGAGATACAAACGCCGCCATTTCTACAGTGCATGCCGCTACATGGATCTCGTTCTTCTTTTTCACAGGAAATAAAGAAAAAGGAGGAACAGATGAAACTTAACATGATTAGCCTCTTGAAGTGTATTTCTAAAGTCTTCATAAAATTCAATTTTAGAATTAATGATTCAAATATATCGTGACAGATGGGCGGCAACAATACCCCTCAAAAGGGTATTTATAACATAGGAGCTAATAATAATAAGTGACAATCAGCCTATTAGCTTTAAAATATAACAGCGCGGGAGTTTCAAATTCTGTTGCTTTGGCACTTTGGCATTAGATAGACATTCCTTATATTAACCTATTCGGAAATCAGAAATTTTTGTTAATTTCCCTCATTTAATAATTCACCCATGAAAGACCCAAAAAGACTTTTTGATATACCTTATTACCAACTTGAAAAATACCCCCAGAAGAATTGTTTGGTTACCAAATATGACGGAACATGGGTGGCAACCTCAACTCGGGAATATGTCGATAAAATAAATGCCATTAGCCGTGCCTTAATTCGCCTTAATGTTAAAGCCAATGATAAAGTAGCTTTAATTTCTTCGCGAAACCGTACGGAATGGAATATATGCGATATCGCAATCATGCAAATCGGCGCACAGGATGTTCCTATCTACCCTACCATTTCGGCTGAAGAATATCAATACATCCTGAATCACAGCGAATCTGTTTATTGTTTCGTATCAGACAAGGAAGTATATGATAAAATTATGAGTGTCAAAGCCAATGTTCCGAGCCTACGCGAAGTTTACACTTTTGAGCAGATCGAGGGAGCAAAAAATTGGCAAGAGGTTCTGGATCTCGGAAAGGATGATTCCAATCAGACTGAAGTTCAGAAAAGAATGGATTTTATAACAGAAGACGATGTTGCAACGCTGATTTATACTTCCGGAACCACAGGAAAACCAAAAGGTGTTATGCTGTCTCATAAAAACATCGTTTCCAACGCAAAATATAGCGCCGAAAGATTACCTATTGAAATTGGAAAATCATCTGCTTTAAGTTTTCTTCCGGTGAGTCACGTCTATGAGCGTATGCTACATTATATGTATCAATTGTGCGGCCTGGAAATCTATTTTGCCGAAAGCTTGGAAACAATCAGTCAGAATCTTCAAGAAGTGAAACCGGAAGTTATGACTGCCGTACCCCGTCTTTTAGAAAAAGTTTATGATAAGATCTACACCAAAGGAACCGAACTCACGGGAATTAAGAAAAAACTATTCTTCTGGGCTGTAGAATTGGGATTGAAATATAAACCTTATGGTCAAAACGGCTGGTGGTATGAATTCCAATTAAATATTGCCAACAAACTCATTTTCAGCAAATGGCGTGAAGCTTTGGGTGGAAATCTGAAAGCCATTGCCTCGGGAAGTGCACCGCTCCAACCAAGACTGGCTCGCGTGTTTAATGCAGCACGAATTCCGGTAATGGAAGGATATGGTCTGACCGAAACTTCTCCCGTAATTTCTGTAAATGATATGCGGGATCATGGCTTCAGAATTGGCACCGTGGGGAAACCTATTTCAAACACTGAAGTGAAAATTGCAGAAGATGGCGAAATCCTTGTAAAAGGACCGCAAGTGATGCTCGGATATTACAAAAATCCGGAAGAAACCGAAAAAGTTATGGAAGAAGGTTATTTCCATACCGGAGATATAGGCGAAATTGATAAGGATGGGTTTTTAAAAATAACCGACCGAAAAAAGGAAATGTTTAAAACCAGCGGTGGAAAATATATTGCCCCACAAACCATTGAGAATGTCATCAAACAATCACGATTTGTGCAACATATCATGGTAATTGGTGAAGGTGAAAAGATGCCGGCTGCATTTATAGAACCCGACTTCGAATTTATTCGCGACTGGGCAAAACTAAAAGGAAAAAACATTCCTTCAGATCCAAAAGAACTTGTAAAAAACCAAGAAGTAATCGATCGCATTCAAGAAGATGTTGACCATTTTAACGAGCGCTTCGGACAATGGGAAAAAATAAAGCAATTCCGACTCACACCGGATGTTTGGAGTATTGAACAAGGACAGCTTACCCCTACTCTGAAAATGAAAAGACGTGTAATTATGGAATTGTATAAGGATTTGTACAAAGATATCTACGGACATTATAAAGGAGAATAATCACCAATCTATATGAAAAAAATCTATTGCCTTGCCGGAATTATGGGTATGTTAATCCTTTCCGGATGTGGAAACGACAAAAAAGACCGCGCCATTGATCTCAATGAAGAAGTACAAGAAGTTCATGATAAACAACCTCCACTCGACTATCAGGGAGAAGAATATTTCGTTGAGATTCCGGAGTTCAAACCCTCTGAGATGGTAAACCACGAAATCTCCACGGGAGAAAACAATTACCTGATCGTGCGCACCTATCTCATTAATAAAACGAAACTAGCTGATGTTTTCAATTTCTATAAAACAGAATTGGAAAACGCAGGTTGGAAAATTGATGAAAACCGAACCGTATCGGCTCCCGATTATGTGATCTACGCAAACGACGGACAAAAGGAATTAAACATCGGGATGGATGGTAATGAAGAAGGTGAAGGTAAATTCTTCTTAGCCATGGTTGTCCCTAAAAACCAATAAGCCTCGGAATATTAAACCATCTGAACCTTGATTTTCATGAATCGTTATTTTCTTGAAACATCAAGGTTCAGATCATTCTTAGCCTGGGCGGATCCTTTTATTTTTTAAAAATCTAACGCTAAAGCCGCTCCACCCTCGCACTCATTTCTTTGCACTCTTCCAGCAACCGCTCAATTTTCTGATATGTGCTTGCCTGATCATAGCGCTGATTTATAACCATATCATTCTTTAGATTCGCCAGTTGTTCCAACTGAGTTTCCAGTCCTGAAGTAAAAGCATCCATCTTCTCATTAAGGGCTACAGGAGTTTGTCGTTTAATTTCCATTTCTATTAATCGTATTTAGCTGTTCAATTAAGTTTTTTAAATCTTTTACACCGTTCGCTTGACTTGTTCGTTTCCAGCCATGCCAGGCGCGATCGGTAAATTCAAACTCCTTCTCAATTAATAATTTTCTAAGGCATTCCGGAGACTCTTCATTAATATTATTCTTTTTCAAACCATAATAATATTCATGGTCAAAATCGTATTCCATAACTGCATAAATTCTTTTTCCGTCCACATAACATTCAATTTCAAGATTGCATATTTCCGGATTTTGTTCCTCAAAAAAATTCTTCGCTACTCTAGGATGTAGAGCATATATATCTTCAAACTTTTTCTCGAAATCGGATCTTATCTGTTGCTTGCGATACTCCCCCTTGAGTTCCTCCATTCTTTCTCTTGCAACATCCAGCTGTTTTATTTTTTCATCAAGAAGTTTGATAGCTTCATCGGGATGTTCGTCATCAATCCCAAAGTAGTCTTTGATAAATTTTTGTAATTCCTTGTTCATAGGTTTATTTATTTCACGGATGTTAAACATTCCTTCCAAATAATCAACATATTGTTCCAGTGCGCTTTTAAGGTAGATGTCATTGGAAACGGCGTTGTGGGTCACTCCTTTTAACCACGGATAAATATTGTTTCTAAAAGAAATTGCTTTGTAATAATTTTTAAACTCTTCTTCATACGAAAAACCCTTACCATTTATCCATATTTCGTCTGATGGTTCGGCAGGAAATCGCGTCATATAAACGACATAAATCGTTTTACTGTTTCCAAACTGTCGGCGCACAGCGTCAATATACCGCGCCAGTTGTCCACCTGTTTCAGTGTTTTGTTCCGGTGCCATTCCGGTTACTTTATTTTCAACAATTACAAAATAGTTGTCGTCCATTATCGGAATATCAATACGGCCAAAGCTGTCGGGTTTTTCCACTTTTGGATGTGAGATGTCCATAGCGAATCCGCATATGTTGTGAAGGAAGTGTTTTAGGAACGGAAAAATTCCGTTCTGCTTGTACCGTAGCACTTGCGCGAGTATCCTGCTATGCGCATTTTCGTTGATCCAGAGTTCGTCAATGAGGTTGATGTGGAAAGACAACTTCGCGATCTCCTTTTCATACATCAGCGTTCCACCATGCTTCCTTCATCGAATATTCTTTCTCCTATTATCAAAAACTTTTCTTCTAAATTCGGGCTTCTTTCCAAAATTGAGTAGCAATCCTACTTCTATGGGTGTAGCTCGCAAATAATTGAGTAATTGCCATTCAAATTCTTGCACCATTCCTTCAGCAGCTTTTAATTCCAGAATCAACCAAATCATTGACAATTAAATCTGCATAATAATTACCTACTTCATAATTCTTATAAAACACTTTAATTTGCTTATGGGCTTCAACCTCAAAACCTCTTGATTTCAATTCGATATACATGCCATTCTGATACACTTTTTCCAAAAAACCATAGCCCAATTCATTATATACGTCATAGAAAGTTTTCAAAATTTGATCTGTAAGTTCTTTGTGTAAAATTTCCATTTGTACTTTAATTAATATCAATGAAAATCTGCGTTTTCGGCATCTTGTAAAATTTCAAATCTCATCCATTATTTTCAAATTTCTTTACGGGAACCCGTAAATCAACAAAATATTTAATACTCATTGATCTGCACGAGTCATGGGTATTAGAACACGGATCACGCTGATTCCCTTCGGGAAACGCTGATTTTCACGGATTATATCTGAGTTTATCCGCGTCTCCC
>DASRWC010000075.1:0-9936 GCA_035654795.1 Flavobacteriaceae bacterium | reverse complement strand
ACCATAAGTCTCTGTTCTTGTATTAACGAAGATGTAAATCTTCAAACTGAAGCCATAGGGGAATCCTATGAAGCTCATATCGAAATGAAAGATTTTAAAACATCATTAATAAATGCTGCCAAAAATAAATCGTCTGATAGTGTAGTAAGAGAATTATGGCAAGCTAGTTTATCCATAAACGGCGCAGAAAGTGTAATAATGATTTTAGATAATTAATTATGAATACAAAGCTTCTTCCGTCATTATTTCTTTTATTGTTTTTTCCTATCATAGCTTTTTCTCAATTCGATTATGAACGCTATTGGGGTTCTTATTTTGGCGATCTTCAAATTTATGTAAAAGCGGCGGCATTGGATCATGCGGGCAATGTGTATATGGCGGGTATTGCAGTGGATTATTTGGCAGGAGAGCCATTGTTTGCTTTTACAACACCCGAAACTCATCAACCGATTTACGGAGGAGGCGCAGCAGACGGATTTATCGTCAAATTCAACCCGGAAGGGGAATTGTTGTGGGGGACGTATTTTGGAGGTGAAGGAGATGACCGAATAGAAGAAATAGTGATTACAGAGGATAAATTTATTTATGTTTCCGGCAGTACAACCAGTTTGACAAATATTGCTTCTCCGGGTGCTTTTCAACAAGAACTCAACGGACCATCGGATGTTTTTCTTGCAAAATTTAATCTTGAAGGGGAACGATTATGGAGTACGTATTTTGGGGGTGACGGCAAAGAAGCTACAGGTTTTGTGAATAGCGACGAAACTGGTATGCGACTTGCTGTGCAACCGCAAGGGAATATTTTCTTTTCTATGAATACACTTAGTGAAGGGCTGGGAACTGAGGGAACATTCCAACCTGAAAAGCAAGAAAGCAATCATCTTATTTCCTCTTTTAGCCCTGAGGGAGAACGAATTTGGTCCACCTATTACGGAATCAATTTGAGTAATATTAGCGGCATTGCAATTACCGACAGTGGAATAATGGTGGGAGGATGGTCTGTGGATTGCCCTCCACTCTATACATATAATACCTATTTCGGAACTCCGGGTGCGCATCTGGAAGAACCCAATTTTTGTCGTGCCGCTTTTCTTTCCAAATTTAATTTTAACGGTCAACGGGTGTGGAGCACCTATTATGGCGGACAGGGAGGTACTATTGCTTTTAGAAATAGCGTAGCAACTTTTGGGGATGCTGTTTATTTTGGAGGAGTCTCAATTGGTACTAGTAGGGGAATTGCCACAGAAGGAGCTTATCAAGAAACATCGCCGGGAACTTCTCATTTTGTTGTGAAATTCAATGCCGACGGCCGCAGACAATGGGGAACATACTGTGGCACAAGAGAAATTATTTATGGTGACTATGCCCATCTCGGAAACATTGGCGTAGATGCCTCCGGAAATGTATTTCTTTCCGGAAGCACCTACAATGACCAGATGATTGCAAGTCCCGACGGATATCAAACGGAGATAGCCGGCCTGGACGATGCATTTGTGGTTAAGTTTAGTCCGGATGGAGACCATCTCTGGGGCACGTATTATGGCGGACCTCTAAAAGAAAGGAATGCTATGGCCTTGCCCTTTGAAGATAACTTTTATATTATCGGACGCACCACGAGCTTGGAAGGAATTGCAACTCCCGAAAGTTTTCAGACTACATTTGAGCCAAATCCAAACCTTTCAAATCAATATGTACCCTATTTTGTGAGGTTTGGTCCTGAAAGATTAGCAACCGAGACGCGAGAAACTCCCAAATTTGTACTTTATCCCAACCCAAACGATGGAAGGTTTACCATTTCTTTACCCGAAAAAGTTTCTGACGGAACCATTGAAATCCAAAATCTTTTAGGTCAGACATTGAAAGTTGAAAAGATTCAATCGGTCGAAGTAGTAATTACTCTGGAAAATCTTCCCAAAGGAATATATCTAACAAAAATAAAATCAGCCGGCAAAACTGTGGATGCTAAAAAGATGATTGTGAGGTAATTACTCCTTAATAATTAGTTGCACCGTTTCTTGAGTTTCCTGCTTCATTAAAACCTTTTTGTTTGCCCGAAGTGCAAGAATTTCTTCCGGACTGAAATGTCGTACGGTGTAGAGCGTGACATCTTCATTCCATTTAACACGGAATCTGATACGCAATTTTTCTAATAATTCTTCAAGATTCCCATATTTATCACTGACACATACCGAAAAACTGATAGCGGAATTCTGAATGAGTTCCACTTTCATTTTATGTTGATGCAGCCATTTAAATACATCGCCGATATGGTCCTCCATTACGAAACTGAAGTCCAAAGACGAAAGTGAAATCAGAATTAAATTTTTCTTTAAGATAAAACAAGAAACCTTCGGATCTATGGCTACTACACCGGCCACGCAAGTTCCCGGTTTTTCCGGTTCAATAAACGATTTCACATAAAGTGGAATGTTTTTCCCCTGAAGTGGCTGCAAGGTTTTCGGGTGGATTACCGAAGCACCGTAAAAAGCGAGTTCAATGGCTTCTTTGTATGAGATTTTGTTGAGCAATTGCGTTTGCGAAAAATAACGCGGGTCGGCATTCAATACGCCGGGAACATCTTTCCAAATGGTCACACTTTCCGCATTCAGGCAGTAAGCAAAAATAGCCGCAGTATAGTCACTCCCTTCCCTGCCCAGGGTTGTGGTAAAATTATTGACCGATTCCGAACCGAGAAACCCTTGCGTAATACTGATTCCGGTGCGGGATACATGTTCTTTTATAGTAGCTTCCGTAAGTTCCCAATTCACTCCGGCTTCGCGGTAATTGTCATCGGTTTTGATGCACTCGCGCACGTCTAACCAAGTATTTTGGATTCCAGATTCTTCAAAATATGCAGACACGATTTTGGATGAAATCAATTCTCCAAAAGACACGATTTGGTCATATACATAAGCGTGATTTTCCGACGGATTATCCTGTAAAAACCGATTCAATTCGTTCCACAATTGTGCTACTTCAGTAAAAACCGCATGTTCCAATGTTGCGAACAACTCGTGCATCAATTCATTGTGAAACTCCTGCACTTTCCGGAAGGCTTGGTTTTCGGAATTATTTTCAAAATATTCAGCCACCACTTCTTCCAGCGCATTGGTTGTTTTGCCCATAGCAGATACCACAATCACTAAATCCTCTTCTCCGGATTGTTTCACCACCGATAGTACGTTTTTTACACCTGCTGCATCCTTGGTAGATGCACCCCCGAATTTGAAAATTTTCATAGCTGTAAAAGCTGTTATTGCTTTAAATAATCATTTAATTCATTTTCGCGAAAATGCACGATCCGCCATTCATCCAAAATTGTTGCGCCGGTGCGTTTGTAGAAATTAATGGCGTTTATATTCCAATCCAAAACTTCCCAAGCGACGCGTTTCACATTATGCTCTACGGCAAATTCCATTACTTTTTTGTAGAGCGCTTCGCCGATCCCTTTTCCGCGATGTTTTTCCCGAACAATCAAATCTTCAAGGTGCAAACTTCGTCCTTTCCAGGTTGAAAATCGGAAATAAAATAAAGCCATTCCGAGAATTTCATTTTCATTTTCTGCAACTAAACATTGGAACAACGAATTTTCGCCAAGACCTTCTTTTTCTAAATCATTTACGGTTATTTCTACGGCATCGGGTTCTTTTTCAAAGACCGCCAGTTCCTTTATCAGATTGAGAACTTCAGGAAAATCTGCTTTGTTTGCAGGGCGAATAGTAATCTTCATAACTTGAATTTTGCTTGATTGGGATGCTTCAATTCGGTTGCAAATATCGGTTCAATTCTATAAAAATACCGATATTTGCGGGAATTAATCAGAATACTAACCATGCATCCAGTCAACCAATCTCTCGGAGAATTTATCATTGAAAATCAGAATGAATTTAAATACTCCTCCGGCGAACTTTCCCGATTAATCAATTCCATTCGTCTTGCTGCCAAGGTGGTCAATCACGAAGTGAACAAAGCCGGACTTGTGGACATTTTGGGTGCAGCGGGGGATACAAATATTCAGGGTGAAGACCAGCAGAAATTGGATGTTTTTGCCAATGAAATTTTTATCAAAACGCTGACAAATCGTGAAATTGTCTGCGGAATTGCCAGTGAGGAAGAAGATGATTACATCAGTATTGAAGGCCGAAACCATTTGAATGAAAACAAATATGTGGTTCTAATTGACCCATTGGATGGCTCTTCAAATATTGACGTCAATGTTTCTGTGGGAACCATTTTCTCTGTTTATCGCCGGGTAACGCCTATCGGGACTCCGGTCACTATGGAAGATTTTCTCCAGCCCGGAATCAATCAGGTCGCAGCCGGGTACATCATTTACGGAACTTCCACGATGATTGTTTACACTACAGGTCACGGAGTCAATGGATTTACGCTGAATCCGCCAATCGGGACTTTTTATTTGTCGCATCCCAATATGCGTTTTCCTGAAGAAGGGAATATTTATTCTGTTAATGAAGGAAACTATTTACAATTCCCAAAAGGGGTAAAAGATTATATTAAATATTGTCAGGAAGAAGAAGGCGACCGTCCCTACACATCGCGCTATATTGGTTCGTTGGTTGCTGATTTTCATCGGAATATGATTAAAGGCGGAATTTATATTTATCCGAATACTTCTAAAAATCCGGAAGGGAAACTCCGATTACTTTACGAATGCAACCCCATGGCGATGCTTGCGGAACAGGCGGGCGGAAAAGCCAGTGACGGTTTTAGAAGAATTCTTGAAATCCAACCCACCAAACTGCATCAGCGCGTTCCGCTATTCTGTGGAAATAAAGAAATGGTTGAGAAGGCGGAGGAGTTTATGAGAAAGACGACGGAGGGCGCTTCGCTCTGACGACGGACGGTGCTTCGCTCTGACGACGGACGACGGACAGAGAGGGAAATCGAAATCGAAATTGAAACAGTTCTCTCGGGGAATGACTTGTTATTGAATAATTTATCATATTTTTCATATTTAAAAATAGTCGATAATTATGGCCGGGGATATTCTCATTTACCAAAATCAGGACGGCAATATCAAGATTGATGTTCGTTTGCAGGAGGAAACTGTTTGGTTGACGCAGGCACAGATGGCCGCGTTGTTCGGAAAGGACAAGCGCACTATTAGTGAGCATATTAGCAATATTTACAATGAGGGTGAACTGGAAAAAAATGCAACTGTCCGGAAATTCCGGTTAGTTCAAATTGAAGGCACTAGAGAGGTGGAGCGAGAGCTTGACCATTACAATTTAGATGTTATCATTTCAGTTGGGTATCGGGTGAAGTCACTTCAGGGAACGCAATTCCGTATTTGGGCCACACAGCGTTTAAAGGAATATATTATCAAAGGTTTTGCCCTTAACGACGACCGTTTTAAGTCGGGTAATTCCATGAATTATTTCAATGAACTTCAAAGCCGTATCCGCGAGATACGTCTTTCGGAGAAATTTTTCTACCAAAAAATCAAAGACATTTATACCACCAGTATAGACTATGACCCGAAAGACGAAAAAACGGTTGCTTTCTTCAAAATTGTACAAAACAAACTGTTGTGGGCAATAAGTGCGCAAACCGCGGCGGAATTGGTGTACAGACGAGTGGATGCCAGATTACCTTTAATGGGAATGTTATCTTATGATAAAAAAGAGGCTACATCGATAAAAAAGGGGGAAGTAAGCATTGCCAAAAATTACTTGAATGAAGATGAAATGAAACTTTTAGGCTTGTTGGTGGAGCAATATTTGACATTTGCCGAGACTATGGCACAGCAACAAACACCGATGTATATGAAAGATTGGATTGCGCGATTGGATTCCATTTTACAATTAAACGGAAGAGAACTGTTGACCCACGCAGGCAAAATCTCACACAAAATGGCATTGGAGAAATCCGGTGAGGAATTCGAGAAATTCAAACAACATCATAAAGCTCTTGAAAAAGAGGCTAGTTTGAAAGAATTGGAAGAGGATATTAAGAAATTGAAGCCGGGATATTGAGGGTTAATGGTTAGTGGTTAAAGATTGATGGCTAATGATTTATGAATTAAAAGATTAACCATGTGGTAGGAAATTAAACGTCAGATGAAGTTGTTTTCTTTGTTTAGCAATGAGTTGACATTTTTTTACTTCAAATAACCCGGGGCAATGTATTCTTTTATTAAGTTCCTAAAAAACAATGGTGCCTCATTCGCCTTTTTGAAACGAAAACAGGAATTCTAGACCACCTTCTTTTCGGTTTTTAACAGTGATTTTTCCGTTGTGGAATTGGATGGCATTTTTAACAATGGAAAGTCCCAGTCCGGAGCCGCCCGAATCACGTGTGCGACCTTCACTTAATCTGTAAAAACGTTCGAAAATCCGATTGAGCTGTTTTTCATCGGCTATTCCGATACCGGTATCATAGAAGGAGAAATAATATAAATCGGCATCTTCTTTATACAGACGAAGCGCAATCTCAATGTTATCGCCGCCATAACGAAGGGCATTTTCAAGAAGGTTTCTGAAAATGGAAATCAACAGACTTTTGTTTCCGGTGATGTAAATATTTTTTGGAATTTCGATGTTAAACCGGCTATTTTTATTTGAAAGTCTTTTTCTGTTTTCCTCTTTTAAATCGTGAACAATGTCGAAAATATTGACTTTTTCAAAAGCAAAAGGGACAGAAGCTTCGTCGATTTTGGCCAGCAAACTCACATCGGCAATGAGGTTTGATAATTCCAACGTTTGATTAAATGCTTTTTCTATGAAATATCTTTTCTTTTCATCATCTATCGGCAAATTCAAAACAGTTTCGAGATACCCGCGGATACTTGTGACCGGCGTTCGAAGTTCGTGAGCGATATTTCCGGTCATTTCCCTTTTTAACATTTTGGTTTTTTCTTCTTTGGTAATGTCGTTGAGAATGATTTCAAAACTGTTGTCATCAAAACGATTTGCACGCAGGGAAAAAGTTTTCCCGTGTTTCTGAAGGGTCGTTTCAAAAAAGGATGTTTTCCCTTTTTCTATAAACTGCTGCACGTCTTGAAAAACGGTATCTATCAACACGGTTTTTGCATCACTGCTTGGTTCATCGGAAAGGGTATTGAGGTATTGAATAAAAAGTGCGTTATAGAATTCGATTTCTTTTTGGGGAGAAATAAAACAAATTCCTTCTTCCAAAACCTGAATGTGTTGTAAGAGTTTTTGTCTTTCTAAAGTGAGATTTTTTTTGTGCTCATCTATCTGTTTATAATTTTCTAAAATTTTATTGCCTATTATTCCTATTTCATCGTTACTAAAATTAATGGAAGTATCGGAAGGCTCTATGGCAAAGTTGTGCAAACGTTTTATAGATGCCCCGAATTGGGTTGTGATTCTGTGAATAAGATATAATGAGATCCCTCCGATTGTGAGTAGAAAATACAAAAATAAATTATCGGCCTTTATAAATTGCTGTACTTGGATGTCATAGGGCAATGCTACGCGGATGTAATTTTGGGGATATTTTTTGGCAAAATACAGGTATTTTATAGCTGTCGATTCGGATCGTCTGATATTTGAACCGGTACTTGAGATGCGGGCATCGATAATTTCTTTCCTGTCGATATGATTTTCTAAAGCATCTGCATTTTCAACGGCATTGTCAAACAAAACATTTCCGGATAGGTCGAGTATGGTAATTCGTAATTCATCGGGAAAAACATTATGGATATCTTCGAGAGAAATAGTTTGAGAATCCTTGTTTTCTACAAGTTTTGCTTGGATAACTTCCGTATAAATTTCCAGATGTTCTTTTAACGCTTCTGTTTTAAAATGTTTTTCCCGCGAATTTTCAAACACGGCAATTCCGGTAGTTACCACAATAAATAAAAAGGCAACGTATAGGAATAATCG
This sequence comes from Flavobacteriaceae bacterium, assembly GCA_035654795.1. GTDB lineage: Bacteria > Bacteroidota > Bacteroidia > Flavobacteriales > Flavobacteriaceae > JAAYLC01. The sequence goes on along the minus strand of DASRWC010000075.1, from coordinate 2,065 downwards.
TTGCCGGAACGTTAACTTCATATTGTTTCCAGATTAAATCGATATCCATAACCTGAACGGTTGGTTATTGCCTCGCCATAAGGCCCTAATTTTTTTCTAAGTCGTGTGATATGAACATCTACGGTTCGCTCATTCACATAGGCATCTTCCCAAACTTGATTGATTATTTTGTCGCGAGAGAAAATTGTATCCGGATTTTGAACCAAGAGTGCCAACAATTCAAATTCCGTTTTGGTTAATGCTATTTTTTGGTTGCCAATAAGAACTTCTTTCAGGTTTAAATCAATGGAAATTGGTCCCACTTTCAGAACGCTCTTCTCAACGATCATTTGGGAATGCTGCAGATTACGTTTTAAAACTGCTCTGATTCTTGCAATCACTTCTTTAATTGAAAATGGTTTAGGAATATAATCGTCACCACCTACGGAGAATCCGGTGAGCATATCATTTTCTGTGTCTTTTGCAGTCAAGAATATAATCGGGATATGGATATTCTTATCTCTCAACGTTTGAGCCATTTTAAGTCCTGACATGCCGCCCATCATCACGTCCAGGAGGATGAGTTGATATTCTGAGATAGGTTGTTCCAGTGCTTCTTCCGCAGATGAAACAGCCTTCACTTTAAATCCCTCGTTTCTTAGATTAAATTCTAAAATTTCCGAAATATTTTGATCGTCGTCAACCAGTAAAATTTTTGAAGTATTCATTTGTTTCCTTAGGATCTAAACGAGATTTTTAGGTTCGATTTATTTTAAAAATACAAAGATATTGTCACAAAGCAGGAAAAAGAGAATGCGTAAATTTTCATTTGCGCATTCTCCCAGCTAATTAAATAAATAGGAACCTAAAACGTGCTTAGAAATTATAGTTTGTCCAAGCGAAAATTGAGGTGGGACATCCTGTATTTCCGGCTTCAATTACCGCTCCCGGGAATCCTTCTTCCGGATTAATTGTTTTTCCGATAGGGTCATTTGTCAATTGGTTAGTTAGACTTACGAAAGATCCGGGATCTCCGGTTCCTTTTCCGTCGGTAAAATCAATTAAATCGATGGTAGTTCCGGTTCCTTTGACCAATGCATTGGTAATGTGTGCCTTTGCTCCTCTGCGTATTTTGATTACATCTTGCATTTTATTGGTAACGTTGGTAGGATCGTTGTCATTGGCTCTACTCAAACGCAAATCGAAAGTAATGTTTTTGATTACAAAATCTGACTGTCCGGTTTGTGAAGGGAAATTTCCGTCCAAGTTTCCGTCTGCTTCAATTCCTCTCGGGTCAGATTCTGTACTTGTAAATCCTTGTTCCCAAATTCCGTAAGCATTTTCTAATGTTCCGGTGTATCCTTGTGTAAAGTCAAACATATCGTCATCAGAATTTACCACAAGAAGATTGGTAACGTTTACTGTTCCTCCAAAAAACTCGATTCCGTCATCGGCAGCATTGCTGATATAGATGTTTTCAATTTTCGTTCCATTACCTACTCCATTTAGTGTCAATCCGTTATGCTCAACATCAGCACTTGAACGCGCGCCGGTGTAGTCTAAAACAAGATATGTCAATACACCCGAGTTGTCATTTGGATTGGAACCACCGTATTCAAAAGCCGAACTAATTTCCGTACTTCCGATAGTTCCGCCTGCCAAGGGTGCATACCCGTTTATGATAAGCCCGCCCCAGTGACCTCTTTCTGCATTGTCGATATCGGCTGTCATCACTACAGGTGCTTCGGCAGTTCCGTTTGCGAATATTTTTCCGCCTTGTAAAACCAAAATGTAACTGTTAAATCCTTTTCTGGCTTCAATTCTCGTTCCCGCAGGAATGGTTAGTGAGGCTCCGTCTTCAACAATTATGGGTCCTGTAATGGTGTAAGTAATGGAAGGGTCCAAAGTTTTATTTTCTGTGATGCTTCCTACTAATTCCGAAGCTGTCGGAGGAGTATTTGATCCTCCGTCTCCGTTGTCGTCACTTGAACACGAGACAAAGGTAATTGCTATAATTAATGCTGCAATAGAGTTAAAACGCATGATTTTCTTTTTAAAATTCATAGTCATTCCGGTTAAGGGTTTA
>DASRWC010000074.1:0-10890 GCA_035654795.1 Flavobacteriaceae bacterium | reverse complement strand
TGAACTCTTGGCAGATTTGGGTTTACGAGATAAACTTGTCGGTATCACCAAATTCTGTGTTCATCCCGAAGATTTAAGAAAATCGATGAAAATTGTCGGTGGTACAAAGTCGATACATCCGGAGAGAATACAAGCTGTAAATCCGGATTTCATTCTTTGCAACAAAGAAGAGAATACTGCCGAAATGGTTGCCGAACTAGAGGCTATTGCTCCGGTTTGGGTTACGGATATGTTCACTATTAATGATTCTTTGGAAATGATTCTTTCTTTAGGACAGGTTTTGGAAGTTGAATCGAAAGCGAAGGAAATTGTGGCCAACATTCGAAATCAGCGGGATTCTTTTATCACTTTTATGAAAGATAAACCTTCCCGAAAAGTCATTTATATGATTTGGAAAAATCCCTGGATGGCGGCCGGAAGAAATACTTTTATTAACGAACTTCTTGAATTAAATAAGTTCGAAAATATCATTACCGATCCCAGCTCCCGATATCCTGAGGTTCCGGAGAGTTTTATGACCGAAGCAGATCTTATTCTTCTTTCAACTGAGCCTTTTCCGTTTAAAGAATCTCATGCCGAAGAGTTGCGAAAGTTGTTCAATAAACCTGTGCAGGTTGTGGATGGGGAGTATTTTAGCTGGTATGGATCGCGGTTGATGAAGGCTTTTGAATATTTCCGGATGTTGTCAGTTTCTAAGTAATATTTTGATATTCACGGCAATATTGAAAAGACAACCATACGTTTGGGTTGGGACGGAGCATATTTTTAAATAAAAGGCACGTATGGACGTGAAAGGGAAAGGATTTAATTATTCCTTTAAATCCTTTATCATTTGAATTATATCCATTAAGTCTGATTCTCCGCGGCTACTGATAAATTTACCGGAAGGCGAAATAACTACCTCACTGGAACAAGGATAATGTCGGGAAAAAAAAGTTTTTTCAAAGATTCCTTGTGGATCGGCTATCCAAGTTTTGAATCCGTCATAACGATCATACAAACCTTCTTTGTCTTTATAGATATAAAAAATATGTGATTTTTGAATCCGGTCTATCCTTTTTTCAAGACGGTCATATTGCTTGCCAAACTTTTTTCGATTAGTCGTGCCGGTCGAATTGCAATTATCTTTTCCCGGATAATAAATGACCACAATGGGTTTTTCGGGGTCAATTCTTGTATTAGTGGCATCTGCTAACAATGAATCAAGGCTCGATTTATTGGCTATTGTACCCCGGATTTTTCTGTAGGCCAAAATTGTGTGATGGATAGAATCACCCCTTATCCCAATAAATGTTCCGCCAAAATATCTTTTTTGATCAAAAGTTTCTTTAGTGATTGGGTGATAGTTTTCATCAAAGTATCGAATACTATCTTCAGTCTGAGAAAAACAGTGCTTCCCTATCAAAACGAAAACCAAACCAAGTAGGACAGGAAAAGTTGATGTAGGCATAGATTAGCAGTAAATTGAAGTATTGAAATAATCTTAGCGATATAGCCTTAATCAAATTTAGCCAAAAAAATCCCGCTCTGAAAGAAATCAAAGCGGGAGTCTAAAATATATCAGTCTTTATTCCTAATCAACCAAAACCCAATCTCCTTTTTCAAGCAGCGGAAGGGCTTGTTTATACTTCATTGTTTTGTTATCACCACTCAACACGTGTTTGATAGTAACGCGGTCGTTTCTGCCGATTTTCGGTTGCTCACGCACAATAGTTTCCGTTACCTGATGCTGTTGTGGCTGCGTCTGCCCGGCAGCTCTTGCCTCGGCAGCACGTTCATCCATATTCGGAATTTCCTCTTTTTCCTCACTTAATTTCTCTCTTCGCTTTACTTCACGTGCCTCCTGAATCTGCTGCTGATTCTCTTGTGGAAGCTCTCCTTTGAATAAGAAAGAAATAACATCTTTGTTAACCTTGTCAATCATCGACTTAAACAATTCGAAAGCTTCAAATTTGTAAATTAATAAAGGATCTTTTTGTTCGTGAACTGCCAACTGAACAGACTGTTTCAACTCGTCCATTTTTCGCAAATGCGTTTTCCATGCATCATCGATAATGGCGAGAGTAATGTTCTTTTCAAAATCATGAACCAATTGACGCCCTTCTGTCTGATATGCTTTCTCCAAATCGGTTGCCACATTAAGTGTTTTAACACCGTCAGTGAAAGGCACTAGAATCCGCTTAAACCGATCGCCTTGAGTTTCAAAAACTTGTTTGATAACCGGATAAGCAATCTCCGCATTGCGCTCCATTTTATCATGATAAGAAGCATAAGCAGCTTTATAGACTCTTCCGGCAATTTCTCGTGGATCCATTTTCTCGAATTCGGCCTGGGTCAACGGAGAACTCATGGAAAAGAAGCGGATTAGCTCAAATTCAAAGTTTTTAAAATCCTGAGCGGCCTTATTCGATTCGGCAATTACTTCCGAAGTGTCATAAATCATATTGGCAATGTCCACACGTAATCGATCTCCAAAAAGGGCGTTGTGACGGCGTTTGTACACAACTTCACGCTGTGCATTCATCACGTCATCATATTCCAACAATCGTTTACGAATTCCAAAGTTGTTTTCTTCCACTTTTTTCTGAGCACGCTCAATAGACTTGGAAATCATACTGTGTTGAATCACTTCGCCTTCTTTCAGGCCCATTCTGTCCATCATCTTGGCAATGCGCTCACTTCCAAAAAGACGCATCAAGTTGTCTTCAAGAGAAACATAAAATTGCGAACTTCCGGGATCTCCTTGACGACCGGAACGACCTCTCAACTGTCTGTCCACTCGTCGCGAATCATGTCGCTCAGTTCCCACAATAGCCAGCCCCCCGGCAGCTTTCACTTCGTCGCTTAGCTTAATGTCGGTACCACGACCCGCCATATTGGTAGCAATGGTCACAATTCCGCTTTTTCCGGCTTCGGCAACAATGTCTGCTTCTTTTTTATGAAGTTTAGCGTTCAAAACGTTGTGCTTGATGTTCCGAATGCTCAACATCCTGCTCAATAACTCCGAAATCTCTACAGAAGTAGTTCCAATCAAAACCGGACGGCCGGCATTTGATAACGCAACCACTTCCTCAATAACGGCGTTGTATTTTTCTCTCTTTGTTTTGTAAATCTTATCCTCACGGTCGTGTCGGGCAATTGGGCGGTTGGTAGGAATTTCTACCACATCCAGCTTGTAAATTTCCCAAAGCTCTCCCGCCTCGGTAATGGCAGTACCTGTCATCCCGGCAAGTTTGCGATACATCCGGAAATAATTCTGAAGGGTAATGGTAGCAAAAGTCTGTGTGGCGGCTTCTACCTTCACATTTTCCTTGGCTTCTATTGCTTGATGGAGACCGTCACTGTATCGGCGACCATCCATAATACGACCGGTCTGCTCGTCCACAATCATTACCTTATTGTCAATAACCACATACTGATCGTCTTTTTCAAACAAGGTATAAGCTTTTAAAAGCTGATTCATCGTGTGGATACGCTCACTTTTAACGGAAAAATCTCGGAAAAGTTCCTCTTTCAGTTTTGCCTCTTCTTCAAGTGGAAGATTTTGCTCTTCAATTTTTGCAATTTCCATCCCTATTTCAGGCATCACGAAAAAGTCGGGATCTCCTTCTCCTGAAAGATAATCCACACCTTTGTCGGTAAGTTCTATCTGATTGTTCTTTTCGTCAATCACAAAATACAATTCGGCATCAACCTTTGGCATCTCGCGATTGTTGTCGCTCATATAATGATTTTCCGTCTTTTGAAGAATCTGTCTCACTCCTTCTTCCGATAGAAATTTAATCAGCGCTTTGTTCTTTGGAAGTCCGCGGAAAACTCTTAAAAGTTGGAATCCTCCTTCTTTTTCGTCACCCTCTTTGATAAGACGTTTCGCTTCGGCAAGAACTCCGGTTAAATACCTTCTTTGAACCTCAACGATGTCGTTAATCTTAGGTTTTAATTCATTGAACTCGTGCCGATCTCCTTGTGGTACCGGACCCGATATAATGAGCGGCGTACGAGCATCGTCAATCAATACAGAATCCACCTCATCCACAATGGCGAAATGATGCGGACGCTGAACCAAATCATCGGGCGCATGAGCCATGTTATCACGAAGGTAATCAAACCCGAATTCGTTGTTGGTTCCGTATGTGATGTCAGCTAAATAAGCTTTTCTTCGTGCGGCAGAGTTGGGTTGATGATTGTCGATACAATCAACTGTCATTCCGTGGAATTCAAACAAAGGTGCCATCCACGCACTGTCACGTTTTGCCAAATAATCGTTTACAGTTACCAGGTGCACTCCATTCCCGGCAAGGGCGTTGAGGTAGAGTGGGAGAGTAGCCACCAAAGTTTTACCTTCCCCCGTTTGCATTTCGGCAACTTTTCCTTGGTGTAAGGCAATACCTCCAATAAGCTGCACATCATAATGCACCATATCCCAAGTAATGGGCTTTCCGGCGGCATCCCAAGAGTTGTTCCAGATAGCTTTATCGCCCTCAAGAGTTACATAATCTTTTATTCCTGATAATTCTCTGTCAAAAGGAGTGGCTGTAACAGTAAGGGTAGGATTTTCTTTAAAACGCTTGGCTGTTTCCTTCATAACGGCAAAAGCCTCGGGAAGAATGCGTTCCAAGGTTGTTTTTTCAACCTCATACCGCTCGTCTTTCAAGCGGTCAATACGGTTATAAATTTCTTCTTTCAGATCGATATTTTGCTCCGCATCAGCTTCTAAACCCAAATCATCGATTTGTTTCTGAATTTCAGCCTGATCATTTTTAATTTCTTGTCGAAACCAATCGGATTTTGCCCGCAGCTCGTCAAGTGAAAGTTTTTCCAGGGCCGATTCATATTTCTTTACTTCATCTACCAAAGGCTGTATGGCGCTGATGTCTTTTTTTGATTTGTCTCCTACAAATATTTTTAATACACTGTCTAAAAATCCCATAATGTCTTTTTTGTGTTTCCGGAAAAATCGGTTGTTTTGAAATCCGGTTGCTTATATCCTGAGCGAAAAAGCGGTGCAAATATAACCATTGTCGCTCGTTGTTGTTTCATAAAAGTTAGCTATAAAATAAAAAAAGTCTCCTAATTTACAAGAGACTTTTTAATGCGTTTGTCCAAAAAAGGAATTAATATTCATCTTCATTCCAAAGGAAATCGTCGTCTGATGGATAGTCCGACCATATTTCTTCAATTGAATCATACGAATCTCCTTCATCTTCTATAGATTGCAAGTTTTCAACAACCTCTAAAGGAGCTCCAGTTCTAATGGCATAATCAATCAATTCGTCTTTTGTAGCCGGCCAAGGCGCATCGCTTAAATAGGATGCCAATTCTAATGTCCAATACATAGCGATAACGTTTTTAAGTTTTTGCAAAAATAATTTTTTATGTCAAAAAGTCAAGTAAAATAGCAAATAATTATTACTCTATTTAAAAGAACTTGTTTCAGCTTTAAAAGATTAAATGTTTTTTGGCAAAACTCTTGAACGTTACTCGATTTTATCCGGAATCCATTTAATTTCTTCAGCCTGCGTGTCAAAAGACAACTTCCGTGCCAGTACAAACAAATAGTCGGAAAGACGGTTCAGATACTTAATTACCAATGGATCTACAGGGTCTTCTTCATTTAAAGCGGTAGCTCGCCGCTCTGCACGACGGCAAACCGTGCGCGCAATATGACAGTGTGACACCAAAGGAGTACCGCCGGGAAGAATGAAATGGGTAATAGGTGGAAGAGAATCGTTCATCCGATCAATTTCGTCTTCCAACATCTGTATTTTCTGCTCGTTGATTTTTTCAATGTTCAGTCTTTCTTTCCCGCTCTTCAGTACGGCTCGCTTTGGGTCTGTGGCAAGGGTTGAACCCACAGTGAACAAATGATTCTGAATTTGAATGAGTGCCTCCTTGCTCAGTTGGTCTATGTCATAACTGCGAATCATCCCAACGTGGCTGTTCAATTCATCAACAGTTCCATAACTCTCAATGCGCAAATGATGTTTCGGAACCCGACTGCCACCAAAAAGGGCTGTTGTGCCGGCATCTCCGGTTTTAGTATATATTTTCATAATATCTTGATTTTTAAAGTGACGAAAAAATAAGCATTCTGTACTTGCAAGACAACGAAAAATAAAGTTATTTAACTCTTGTTTTCCTTGTTGAAATACACAAGATAATAGTACATCTGCCTTTCTTCATCCCAACCTTTCTCCACAAATTTTTCAGCACTTTCCGGATTGATGAAATCAAGTTTAATCTGAATATTCGTATCCAAATTGATGACACTTTTTATTTTCTTTCGTGCATCAGTTACCGCTGCATTCGCAATGGGAAATGTAGTTAAATCCTCTATCTGATATTTTGGAGCGCGATCGGCTTTATAATGCTGAAATTCAGGAATAAGAGCCGGGTTGTCAATAACTTCATTGATAAAGGCCGATTCCTCAAACGTGTCGTTTTTTGCAAAATGATTGACCGCACGGTTTAAAAACATAACTTCCTCCTTTTTATCTTCTGCCGGCAAAACCACGTCTTTTGCAAAATCCTGACAGAATTTCAGATATTTCTTGGTGTAAAAGTTATCATCTGCCAAGGCCTCAACCCCTAAAAAATTTTCCAACCAATATCGTGTGTCATAACGGTTGCTGTCCACAGATAGGATTTTATAGCCGTTGGCTTTTTCCGAATTGAAAATAAGAGCGCCTTTGTCCAATTTATTCAGATTGACTCCTTGTTGCAATAACATGTCCAACTGATTCGGGCCTTCATTAAACTGAAGAAAATCCTGCTTTAATTCGCTTTTAAAAATCCCGATGGCATCCATTTTCTCATTGTCCAATTGAACGTTTTCTAAATAGGCTACATACACTTCGCCACTTTTAATATGCGGATGCTCCGATTGCTGATATAAATGAGAGGCTATCTTTCGGCTCTGTTCTTGAAGATTTGACGGATTATTAAAAATTTCAGAAACCAAGTTATACAATTCGTGAAACTCCAAATCGGCCTCGTGCACAAAGTGAAAGTAATTTTCTTCTTTTTCCCTAAAAGGTTTAAAAAAATACTCCTTCATCAAGGGTAGCAATTCATCATTTAGTTTATGAGGAGCATTAGAAAGAAAAAGATTTTCATTCCGGCTTTTGTTCCCAACTCTGTGAATTGAAAGGGAGGCAATATGAGTGGAAAATAAATTTATCATGGGTTGTAATAGGTTAGAAGTCAGACTTATGGAAGCTGCCTTGTTGTTCTTTTTTGTTCTTTTAAAATGAGGGAATTAATTCCAGTTTTCGTCAAACCCTAAGTCTTCATAATCTTCAGGGTCCAAGTCGAAATCTTCATCAAAAATATCGTCGAAATCATCGGCTTCTATTTCTTCCGAAGTAAATTCTTTCTCAGGCGCAGTGTCGGGAACCTGTCCTTGTGCAAACATTAAATTTGGATAGGTTTTACCTTCCTCACGTTCCACAATTTGACCCAATTCTACCATAAAGGTCCACATATTCAAGAAGTCATAGACATAGATGAGACGTGGGTCATCTTCGGTAACAAGTTCACCAATAATGGTTTCGCTCATAACTCTTGCTTCACCCGGTACATCGCCCACATCAAATAAGGAAATTTCATCTTCTTCTTCCCAGAATTCATTGGTGGTATAAAAAGAAGCCATCTCGCTGCCGTCAAATCCAAAAGATTGGGTAATGGCGTCATGAAGTTCTTCGAGATTGGCACCCGCTTCAATTTCAATGTCTCTAAAAATATCTTCTTCTGTATCGAGAATAACTCTAAAACGATAAATCATGGGTCAAAATTTTGGACGACAAATGTAACGAAAAAGTAAAATGTGGTTAAATCTAAAGGATGTTAAACTACGAACTTTTTTATTTCGGAATGAGTCTAAAACACAGAAGATTAGCTTTTTAATATTATTTGCTAAACCTGTTGAGAACAAACGTCATATTCGCAAGCAGGAAAAAAGCAAACATTTGATGCAAGACTCCTAAAACCAAGGGAACCTGATAAAGGAGAGTGAAAACACCCAGAACAAACTGCGCAAATACCAGAACAAGTAACATATTGATTCCTTTTCGCTGAGGAGATGTGAGTTCTAAGTTTTTCGCACGATACCAAATATAAACGATAAAACCAACCACTATGTAAGCCAAATAACGGTGAACAAACTGAACACCGCTCTTGCCCTCTACAAAATTATGCCACATGGGGCTAAGCTCTGAATAAACGGTTTCGTGAATTAATTTTCCTTCATTCATAAGCGGCCAGTGATTGTGTACCAATCCCGCCCAAAGACCGGCAACAAAGGCTCCGTAAATTATTTGAACAACTAAAACCACATAACCCACACGGATAAGATTTCGCATAGATTTATCCACCTTTTTCTTCACAGGATACCATAAATCCATCGCTACCCAAAAGGTGTAAGCAAAGGTTAAGAAGGCTGTGGTGAGGTGCATCGCCAATCTGAAATGACTCACTTTCGGACGGTCCACAAGTCCGCTTTTAACCATAAACCATCCTAAAAATCCTTGAAACGCACCCAATCCTAGAAGAATGAGGCATTTGATAATGGTGGGGCGTGAAAGTTCTTTTCTGATAAGGAAATAGACAAACGGAATGATGAAAACAACCCCTAGAAGCCGTCCTAAAAGCCGATGGAACCATTCCCAGAAATAAATAAACTTGAAGTCTTCCAGCTCAAAGTGGTAGTGCATTTTTTGATATTCGGGAAATTGCTGATAAAACTCAAATTCCTTCTGCCATTGCTCCTCCGTAAGCGGCGGAATAACGTCGGTAATGAGCTTGTAGTCGGACATCGAGAGTCCGGAATTGGTAAGGCGGGTGATGCCGCCCACCACAACCATAGTGAAAATGAGAAAACAACCGGTGAATAACCAGTAAATTACCTTTTTATTATCTTTTTGTGCCAAGGGTTTTCTTGTTTAAGGATGTTAATTTTGAGGTTTTAAACCGAGCGCTGCACCTTTTTTCAACATGAAATCTTTTGCAGCCTCATATTCGTTTGGAATATCGCCTTCAAGAATCGCTTCTTTAATGGCGTCTTTGATGATTCCCACCTCGCGTGAAGGCGTGATGTTAAAGGTTTCCATGATTTCTTCTCCCGAAACGGGAGGTTGAAAATTCCGGATGCGGTCACGTTCTTCTACTTCAACTATTTTTTGCCGAACGAGTTCGAAATTTTGATGATATCGGCGGAACTTTTTCTTGTTTTTTGTGGTAATATCGGCTTCGCAAAGAGTCATCAGGTCATCCACATATTCTCCGGCATCAAAAATTAATCTCCGGATGGCACTGTCAGTCACTTCCTCAGAGGAAAGCCCCACGGGACGCGAACTCATCATCACCATTTTCTGAACAAATTTCATTTTGTCGTTCAGAGGCATGCGTAACCTTTTGAAGAGTTTGAATACCATTTTTGACCCCACAAATTCGTGGGCATGGAAAGTCCATCCCAATTCTTTGTCAAAACGTTTGGTAGGCGCCTTCCCGATATCGTGAAGCAAGGCAGCCCAACGAAGCCAGAGATTGTCTGTGGTTTTGGAAATATTGTCCACCACCTCAAGAGTATGCCAGAAGTTGTCTTTGTGAGTTTGTCCTTCAACTTCATCAATCCCGCGGAGAGCTACCAATTCCGGGAGGATGAATTTTAATAATCCGGTTTTGTATAAAAGCGCCAATCCTTTTGAAGGAACATCGGAAAGAAGAATCTTGTGAAGTTCATCCACAATCCGTTCGTTGGTAATAATCTTGATGCGTTTGGCATTCCGTTTTATGGCTTCAAGTGCATGTTCTTCAATGGTAAAATCGAGTTGCGTAGCAAACCGAATAGCTCGCATCATGCGCAAGGGATCGTCACTAAAAGTGATGTCAGGATCGAGGGGAGTGCGAATTATTTTTTGTTCGATATCCCCAAGCCCCCCAAACGGGTCCAGAAGTTCGCCGAATTTCTCATCGTCCAGATTAAGTGCGAGGGCGTTAATGGTAAAATCGCGTCTATTTTGGTCATCTTCAAGACTTCCTTCTTCTACAGCGGGATTTCTACTGTTTTCAGTGTAGGATTCTTTTCGGGCACCAACAAATTCGACTTCAATTCCGCCACTGCGAAGCATAGCAGTGCCGTAGGTTTTAAATACAGCGACTTTCGGTTTTCCCGGTAAAAGTTTGGATACCTCCTCGGCAAGTTCGATTCCGCTGCCAATTGCGACGACATCAATGTCTTTTTTTTGTCCTCGTTCCAGGAAGAAATCCCGAACGTATCCTCCAATCACATAAGCTTCCAGATTAAGATTTTTGGCAGCCTGTGACAAGGTTCTAAAAATCGGATTTTCTAAGGCCGTGGGATAAAATTGATTAGACATGGATTTCACTATCGCGAGTACTTTTTGATTTCGCGTGCAAATTTACAGTTTCTTTTTGCAAGCATGGAACGGTTTCGGGAGTTTTATGAAGTGGGAGAGGATGTTGTTTCGCTTTTCCGTTTGTGGGTTCTGTTGGTCACGAATTCACGAATGTTGGTTTTTTTTTGGGGTATGTGGGAATGTGGGTTTTGTGGGCCACGAATTCACGAATGTGGGTTCTTTTTTTTGGGTATGTGGGTTATGGGGACCACGAATTCATGAATGTTGGTTCTTTTTTTGAGTTTGTGGTTTGTGTGGACCACGAATTCACGAATGTTGGTTTTGCTTTTGGGTTTGTGGTTTGTGTGGACCACGAATTCATGAATGTTGGTTCTTTTTGGATTTGTGGGTTATGTGGACCACGAATTCACGAATGTTGGTTTAGTTTTTGGGTATGTGGGTTTTGTGGGCCACGAATTCATGAATGTTGGTTCTTTTTTGAATTTGTGGGTTATGTGGACCACGAATTCATGAA
>DASRWC010000073.1:0-15424 GCA_035654795.1 Flavobacteriaceae bacterium | reverse complement strand
AGCAACTCGGTCAACTTTTCGGAATAAGGACGCATTGCCGTGATGGCATCTTGCGCACGTTTTAACTTGGCAGCAGAAACCATCTTCATCGCACTCGTGATTTGCATCGTGGAGCTTACCGAGGAAATTCTGTTTCTAATTTCTTTTAAATTGGCCATAATCTATTTTATGATCAAAGGTTGGAACGGCTATGATCCCGCTCGTTTTATTTCTTTCGAAAAAGAATGGAAGAATGAAGGCCTCCGGCGACGAAAGCCTTCTTCTTTCTTAGTTTCTATATTTAGCGGTCAATTCGTTTGCAACAGACTCCAACACGCTTGTAAGTTCGTCTGTGAATTTTCCTGCTTTTAGGGCATCAAGCGTTGGTCTGTGTTTTGCATTCAGCAATTCCAGATAGTCACGCTCAAATTCTTTAACTTTTTCAACAGGAACGCTTCTTAGCAAGTTTTTAGAACCGGCGTAGATGATCGCAATTTGATCTTCCACGGTGTATGGATCGTTTTGGGCTTGCTTTAGAATTTCTACGTTTCGTTTTCCTTTCTCGATAACGTTCAGAGTTGCCGCATCAAGGTCAGAACCAAATTTCGCGAATGCTTCAAGCTCACGGAACTGTGCCTGGTCAAGTTTTAGCGTACCCGCAACTTTTTTCATCGATTTAATTTGTGCGTTACCTCCAACACGTGATACAGAAATACCCACGTTAATAGCCGGACGAACACCCGCGTTAAATAAATCTGATTCAAGGAAAATCTGTCCGTCAGTAATCGAAATTACGTTAGTCGGAATATATGCAGAAACGTCACCTGCCTGAGTTTCGATAATTGGAAGAGCAGTCAATGATCCGCCTCCTTTTACGATTCCTTTTAAAGTTTCTGGCAGATCGTTCATGTTTTTAGCGATATCGTCGTCTCCGATAATTTTCGCAGAACGCTCAAGAAGTCTTGAGTGCAGGTAGAAAACGTCTCCGGGGTAAGCCTCACGTCCCGGTGGACGACGAAGAAGAAGCGACACCTCACGGTAAGCTACCGCTTGTTTTGAAAGGTCATCATAAACGATCAATGCCGGACGACCGGTATCTCGGAAATACTCACCGATAGCTGCTCCTGCAAAAGGCGCATAAACCTGCATTGGGGCAGGATCTGATGCGTTTGCAGCAACAATAGTTGTATAGGCCATTGCTCCTTTTTCCTCGAGAACGGCTGCAATGTTTGCCACAGTAGAAGCCTTTTGACCTACAGCAACGTAGATACAATAAACAGGCTGTCCTGCGTCATAAAATTCTTTTTGATTGATAATGGTATCGATACAAACAGTAGATTTTCCTGTTTGACGGTCACCAATAACCAGCTCACGCTGTCCTCTACCCACCGGAATCATTGCATCAATCGCTTTAATCCCTGTTTGCATTGGCTCGGTTACGGGTTGACGGTAGATTACGCCGGGAGCTTTACGCTCAAGTGGCATCTCGTATGTTTGACCGGTGATAGGTCCTTTTCCGTCAATTGGTTGCCCAAGTGTGTTCACCACACGTCCTACGATTCCTTCTCCTACATTGATAGAAGCAATTCGCTGAGTACGTTTTACTGTTGAACCTTCTTTAATACCTTTAGAGCTTCCTAAAAGTACAATCCCGATATTGTCTTCTTCCAGGTTAAGAACAATTCCTTGTAAACCTCCTTCAAAAGAAACTAATTCTCCGTATTGTGCATTTGAAAGTCCGTATGCACGCACGATACCGTCTCCCACGGTCAATACAGTTCCTACTTCATCCAAAGAAGCCGTAGCTTCAAAATCGGTAAGTTGTTGTTTCAAAATTGCTGATACTTCAGCTGGTTTAACTTCTGCCATGTTTATTACTAGTTTTAGGTGTGGTTTTAGAAATCAACCAAACCAGTCAATGTTTTTAGTTATATTGAGATGTAAACTGTTTCTTTAAGTTTTCAAATTGATTGCGAATACTCGCATCATACTGAACATCACCCACTCTTAAAATAAAGCCTCCAAGAATATTGGCATCCACTTCATTTGTAAGGGTAACGGATTGGCTTCCGGTCAATTGCTTCACCTTTGCCATAACTTTTTCTTCCATTGCATCTGTTAAAGGTACTGCCGTGATAACTTTGGCATCCTTTATTCCCTTTTGTGTTTTGTATAAATCCACAAAACTCTTTGCAACCTGGCCAAGAATATCAGTACGACGGTTTGCGGCAAGAACACGGATTAATGAAAGTGTTAGTTTATCCTGATCGGTAAAGATTTTTTCAAGGATTTGCTTTTTATCTTCAGCCTTGATTACAGGGCTTTGGAGTGCTACTTGCAACTCTCTGCTTCCTTGAATGGTATCATAAACAGACCGCATATCTCCAAAAATTACATCTTGGATATTAGCCTCGCCGGCTTGTTCCAATAATGCTTTTGCGTATCTGATTGCTGCTCTACTGCTCATTGTTTTTTCCTTTTCGGAAGTTTTAAATTAGTTAAGCTTTGCTTCTCCAAGCATTTGATCTACAAGAGACATTTGCTTGTTTTGATCAGACAGTTCGGTTTTTACAACTTTCTCTGCAATTTCCAAAGAAAGCGTAGCTACTTGTTTTTTCAGTTCAGACATAGCCAGCTTTTTCTCGTTTTCGATAGCTGCCTGTGCCTGCGCGATCATTTTATCTGCTTCAAGTCTGGACTCTTCTTTTGCATCAGAAATCATTTTTTCTTTGATTTCGCGTGCTTCTTTCATCATCGCTTCACGCTCTGCACGGGCTTCTTTTAAAAGTCGCTCGTTATCGGCGTGCAAGTTTTGCATTTCGATCTTTGCTTTTTCGGCAGCGGCAAGGGCGTCATTGATAGATGCTTCTCTTCCGCGAACGGCACCAAGGATTGGTTTCCACGCGAACTTTCCAAGAAGGAATAACAAGATGATAAAGACAAGAGTTGTCCAAAGGATTAAACTTTCCGGGGCTACTATATTCATATCTTATGAAATGTAAATTATTCTTTTGTTTAAAAAATCTTCCCGAAGCCAACCGCTGCGGGAAGATTTTAGATTTAATTAGGCGATAAGCGCCACTACTACTGCGAAAAGGGCTACACCCTCTACAAGAGCTGCTGCAATAATCATTGCAGTTTGGATTTTTCCGGCTGCTTCAGGTTGTCTTGCCATGGCGTCCATTGCTGCACCACCAATTTTTCCAATCCCGAATCCGGCTCCGATTACGGCCAATCCAGCTCCAATCGCTGCTAATGTTCCTGTCATAATAGAACTTTTAAAAATTAAACAAACAAAAATCTTTATTAATGAGCTTCTTCAACAGCTTGCCCAATGAACAATGCCGCAAGAAGCGTAAATACATAAGCTTGTAACGCTGCAACCAGTAATTCCAAAACGCTCATAAACAATACGAACAATATAGAAACCGGTGATACCATCGCTGATTCAAAAATAAATATCAATCCCACCAAGCTCAGGATGATAATGTGTCCTGCCGTGATGTTGGCAAACAAACGCACCATAAGTGCAAAAGGTTTGGTGAACATTCCCACGATTTCTATAGGAATCATCAACACTTTAAGCGGAGCAGGAACCGGCGGATTAAGAATATGTCCCCAGTAATATTTGTTTCCGCTGAAAATGGTTACGATGAAAACAAACAACGCCATAATCATGGTAAAGATGATATTTCCCGTTACGTTTCCGCTGAATGGGAAGAACGGAATCAATCCGATTAGGTTATTTACCCAGATAAAGAAGAAGATGGTAAGCAACAAAGGCATGTATTTTTGATACTTATTTTCTCCGATGTTTGGGATTGCGATATCGTTACGCACAAAAAGGATTAACGGCTCGATAAATCCTGCAAGTCCTCTGGGTGCACGTTGATTTTTCTTATAATGCCTTGCAGAGAACCCGAAAATCAAAAGAAGAATCACAACGGTTAAAAACATAGAGAAAACTGCTTTTGTAATGGAAAAATCCAATGGGCGGTCTTCGTACATAAAAGGTCTTGCAAGTGTTGAAGTTTCTTCAAATTTTTCTTTGTCGAATTTGTCTGCGTAGAAAATATGTTCTTTATAACGAACGAATTTATTTCCATTTTCTTCTACAACTACTTCCCCGCTGTTGTCGTGTTGAAAACGGGTAGATGAGAAAGTGGTTAATCCATTGTCGGTCCAAAGAATAACAGGAAGTCCAAGAGTGATAGGGTGTCCGTTCCAGTCGGCTATATGAAATTCGTGTGCATCCCACACGTGACCGTTAATTAATTCTTTCGGATCGAATTTTCCGGATTCTTCTTCTATTTCTTGTGCAAATGTTGCTTGAAATGAGAAAACAATAAGTCCGAATAGTAGTATAGAACGTAAAAATTGCGGTGCGATCCTCATATGCTTTTGACTCAAAATATTAAGCTCTCTAAAATTTGTGCAAAAGTACAACTTTTAGTCATATAAAAAAGAGGTGATCAGATTTTGTTTTGACCTTTATCACAGGCTTTTAAAATCGGGATTGGTTTGCCTCCAAAATCCTCATAGTGAGAACGATTTCCAGGAGGAGAAAAATAAAATAAGGAATAAAGAAAGAGAAGAAGTCGGGTTTCCTGGGGAATTCGGTGGTCTGAATCAATGGCAGCAGGAAGATCAGAGCAAAAATCATTTTAAATAAAATGGTTCCCATAAACGTATAACCGACATAGTATGGCATGTTCCTCCCTACCCAAGACAATAATCCAAAAATTAGTGCCGTGACAAAAAAATGAAACGCATAAATACTCCAAACCGGATAGTCAAAATAGTATTCATCTGAAAGCGTCTCAATGACAAATGAATGTATTACAAACAATATGATGGTGACTCCTGAGAGCAGTCCGAGTGAAGAAAGAAATTGTTTGCGCCGCATTTTAGTCGTCTTTGGTCATTTTTGACAGTTGTTTAATTACCACATAGAGTCCCAAGAATACTCCTGTAAGTGAGAAGATAATGGTAAAAACGGGATATTTGTTCGGAAACTTTTTATCCAGTTGCACCCCAACGAACGCTCCCAAGCCGATCAAAAAGCCCATTTGGAGCGCTATGCCTGAGAAAACCATCCATTTTTTCAGGCCGTCATTATCTTTCTTGTACTTCATTATAGCGTATTTCCGCTGATGCCGTCTTTTTCTCCCCTCTTTCGGATGATTTTTTTTCATCTATCATGAGGCAAGAGGCATTAACAACTGCTCCGGGTTCTACGGCCAGTTTTCCCACGGTGATTTCTCCTTCTATTCTGGCTGTAGCGCGAAGGGTGAGAATTCCTGATGCTTCGATAGTTCCGTCAACTTTTCCTTCTATATCGGCGTTTTCGCAGCGCAGACTTCCTATTATCATCCCTGATTTTCCTAGCACTACTTTTGAAGGCGTTTGGATATTTCCTTCGATGTAACCATCTATTCTAAAAAACCCCTCGGAAGAAATATCACCTTTTACGATAGTCCCTTCGTTGATCCGGTTTTGGGCCGTCCCGGGTTCTAAATTTTTGTTTTTGTCTTTTTTAGTTGATAACATCTCGGTTTAAATTTAGCTTAAGGTTTTAAATCTTTAGGCTCGTTACTTGTTTTTTGATCCGGTGCTTTAATTGTTTTGCCGCCTTGCTCATTTTTGTTTTGGCTCATTATCCTCTTTTCCTTTTGGGCGTCAATTATTTCTCTTCTTACATCCGGCGAATTGCCCTTTTCTTCCTCTTCAATTAAATCTTGTTGTGCCTTGGTTTTTCTATCTTTTGATGCTTCTTTATCTTTCGAGAAATAGTCTTCCAGATTTTTATGAATTTGAAGCGTCTGATAGTTTCTGCCGGAAATCTCAAAGAAAGGGCGTTTTACTTTATATTCTTTTTTGTCTTTTAAGACTGTTCCGAAACCTTTTGCTCCTAATTCTGAATGCAGTCCGTGAACAATCAAGAAATCCCACTCCGGATTATAATAATCCAATGAAGTAGTCATATTTGAATAATGAAGCTCCGTGATGGCTTTTTCCAGAAGGGTTTTCAGTTTTAATGCCTCTTCCTTTTCATTCTTCGCAAATTTGTACACCAGCTTCCATCGGTCTTCAGAAGTTTCGGTTACAAAGGCTGGCGATTGAATCCCGGGAAGAATATTTTTAATTATTTCCTGAGCCTGTTTTCCTTCTTCACTGTTGGGATAGGTCAGTGCCACAAAGTTAAGACTTTGTTTATAAGCGTTGAATCCGTCTTGTCTCCCTATGGCCGTAGCCTTTAGAAGCTCAAATTTCGGAACAATATCATTGCCGTCAAAAATTCGAATATACTCTTCGGATTGATGTATTACTTCGGCATATTCTTGGGCCTCAAACCTTTTAAAAAGTTCTTTATATTTAAATTCCGGACTAGATTCATCAGTAGGCAGTTGTGAATCGGGGTTTCTCAATATTTCCGCATATCGGCTTTCCGGGTGGTTTGTTAGGATTTCGTTTTTGTAAAACGCTACTCTATCCTCGTTTCCAAGAATCTCATAGATTTTCACAAGATTATATTGGGAAGGCACGACAAGACGTTCTTCCGGATTGTTTTTGAGAACATTTTCCAGACGATTCGCTGCCAGGTCATATTCTTTAAATTTTTCCTTGTAGATCAATCCGAGTTGGTAATAGGCATGGTTGCGTTCACCATGAATACTATCAATGACTTTAGTCTCTGTAGGAATTTGGCTGATATAAGTTTGCGGATCAAAAAGTTCGTTATTGTCTATAGCAGGAGTGTTCTCCGTGATATTTTCTATCTGTTCCTCCGGGGCGGAAGATGAAGTTTTTGCTGAAATGCGCCAGTTATCTTCGTTGGCTCTGTCTCCCCAAATTTTTCGGAACTCCTGTTTTCCGTAAGCGAGGGTTTGCGGATTATAGAAATAGAAGGTTCCTCCCTTAGAGGTATTTCCGGAAGGGTCTTTCTTATAAAATTCTTTATCTGCGATTCCTTTTTCCTGTCTTGCCACAGCTATAGAATCTCTACGTGCTTTCTCTTTCAGATCGTTTGTATATTTTGTAAAGTATTCCAGCCTTTCTGCTTCATTCATCGCTATTAAGCCAAGGATGCTATCTGTGGTCACGGCTATGTCTTCATACCGAATGACATCATCAAGATTTTCTCTTTTCTTTTTTACGCGTCTCCATTCTCTGGATTTATCTTCCATAAAAATGAGGGTGCTGTCATAATAAGCTCCGGCTGTTCTGTATTCGGCATTATTAAAATTGATTTCGGCCAGGTTCAGGTAATTTTTTGACTGTAGAATACGGTCTGACTTAAAATTTTTGATAGACTTATTGTAGTTCTCAACTGCTTCACGCGTTCGGTCGTTGTTTAAATAAAACTCGGCAATTGCATAGTAGATGGCATCAAGATAAGGTCTGTTTTCCCGATCTTTAGCTAAGTCTTGAAGAATTTCGAGTTGTTCTTCTTTGTTTTCTTTTTCGGGATCGAAATTTTTCGATTTTTCCAGGAACGCCTGAATATAATAGGATCGTGAAGTTTTTCTTTTCAATGCGATCACACGGTCAAAAGCCATATTGGCGCTATCTTTTTCTCCAAGTTGGTTATACAACTGTCCTTTGATAAACGTGTATCGTCCTTTAAGCTCATTATCTTTCACACTTTCAGAGGCGATCTTGATAAACTCCAGCGCTTGTGGCAGAGAATCCAGATTAACATAAGCTTGAGCCAGCATGGCTGCGCCATCAATACGGTCTTCTTTAGACAGATTGTTTTGCTCCAGCATTTTCTTTAAGTTTTCGATAGCTTGTTCTTCGTTTTTGAGCCGGATATTGGTTTTTGCTTTCCAGACTTTTGCTGAATTGACGCTGTTACTTTCAGGATATCTATCTAAGATAAAGTTGAATGCATCCAGCGCAGGGATAAATCTGCCGTCATAATATCTGGCTTTTCCCAGGAGCATATATGCCTCATCAATTTGGGTGTTGTGTTCTTTTCCATTGATATACATGGAATGTTTTTGAATGGCTTTGGTAGCCTTTTCCTCTGCACGATCAAAATTTCCGCTTTTTTCTCCCCGGATGGTTTCCAGATTTTCTTCTATTTCCATGCGTTCGATAGGCAAGATTTCCCAGTAGTTGTCTCTAAATCCTGCGGCGAGTTGTTTTTTGGAATCGCGATAGGCATTATCACCGTTGTAGAGCACATTATATTCTGTGCTCAGCGCGTGCATATTTCTATTGACAAAGGTGTTTTTCTTTCTTGAGCACGCAGTGATCAAACAGATTGTCAATATCAAAAGGGTTCCTTTGTAGAAAATTCTCATTATTCTCCTGGCAATAAAATCATCAATAGCCATTAATCATGTTTAACGGCTCACATCACTAAACTTAAAAGCTTCTTTTTTAGTATATTCTTTCTTAAAGAATCGGTAAAAATACGTTTCTTTTTTTGGAATGAATAAAGTGACTTGAGAAATTCCTTTCCCTTGACGTGCTTTTTTCATATTTGGCATATATTTAAAATCCGTTGGGTTTCAGTAGGCTCTTATCATTTGTATCTTTGCGAAAATTTTAAATCATGAATGAGTTTCATTCTTTAGAGATAACTGACGTAAAACGAGAGACTCCTTATGCAGTTTCGGTGGAGTTTGCAATTCCTGAAAAGTTGAAAGAAAAATTTCAATTTAAAGCAGGACAATATGTTACCATAAAATATTTTGATGATAAAAAGGAAGTGAGAAGAGCTTATTCCATCTGTTCTTCACCACGGAGCAATAAATTAAGGGTTGGGATAAAAAAGGTGGATAAAGGTGTTTTTTCTCCTTATGCCAATGACATTTTAAAGGTAGGCGACTCTTTGGAGGTGATGCCTCCCACAGGGAAATTTTTACTTGAGCCCAATCTTCGCAATTATGCTGCTTTTGCTGCCGGAAGCGGAATTACTCCGATTCTTTCTTTAATACAATCTACACTTGAGGACATGCCTCATAGTACGTTTTTACTGATTTATGGAAACCGTACCAGGGAAGAGGCTATGTTTCTGAATGATATTGAACACTTATCTGAAACGTATCCGGACAGATTTTTTGTAGAATTTTTGTACAGTAGAAAAGAAGAACCGGGAGGCCGGTTTGGACGCGTGGATCGGGGGATGGTCAACTATTTTCTCAAAAACAAATATGAAGATACTGCTTTTGAATCCTTTTATTTGTGTGGTCCGGAAGGGATGATAGATGAGGTTTCTGCAACTTTAAAAGCAAACGGCATCAATGCCAAGCAAATTCATTTCGAATTGTTTTCTACTGCGGAAAAAGGCCTTCTTGTGGGCAAGCATGACGGAACTACACAGATAACCGTTATTCTGGATGATGACGAAGAGACTTTTGAAATGCCTCAAACCAAATCCGTTTTAGAGGCGGCACTTGACGAAGGACTGGATGCACCCTATTCCTGTCAAGGCGGAATTTGCAGCACTTGTATTGCCAAGATAAAAGAGGGAAAGGCAGAGATGCGAAAAAATCAGATCCTTACCGACTCTGAAATTGCCGACGGGTTAATTCTCACTTGTCAGGCTCATCCCACAACACCGCGACTGGTAGTGGATTATGATGATATTTAAGCAGAAACGCGGTTAATATTAAAATTAGATTCTCGGAGCGGAATCTGATAAATGATTTTCCGGATGGATTCTGAAAGAAGTTTTATTAATGTTCTTTTTTCTTCAAGAGAAGGGTTTCCACTTTGTGAACCACATCTTCAGGCCGAATCGTCTCCATAGCTTTCTCATAACCTGCTGGCATTTTATTGCCGTAAATAGAAGTAGGGATTTTTGGATATTTATTGCGGTCGGCAGTGATTTGATTTGCTTGGGGCTGATTGAAGGGAGCAAATCCCGCATAAGGATGCGTCACTCCCCAAAGTGTCAGTACCGGAACTCCGTAAATGGCTGCAAGATGTCCGTTTCCACTATCCATGCTCACCATAAGATCCAAATTAGAAATTAGGATTAGTTCTTCCTTAAAATCTACTTTTCCTGCTACAGAGGTGACACTTCCGCAGGGCGTTTCCCATTTTGTTAATAATTCCGATTCTTTCTTCCCGCCGCCAAAGAGAAAGATTTTGTAAGCATTTTTTCGGTCAAGATGCTCAATGACTTCCTTCATGAGATTTTGCGGATACATCTTTCCTTGGTGTGCAGCAAAGGGCGCAATTCCGATCCATTTCTTGACCTCTACTCCCACCATAGCATTGAGCCGGGGCGTAAGGTGCATTTTTGCCGGAGCCACATATTCATTCAGTGAGATAGGCAGACCGAGTTCGGCAAATACATCGGCATATCGCTGATGGGTTGTTTTCAGCTGTTTGAATGCTGAGGGTTGACCTGATGTGAGTAGTTTTTTCTCTCTTCTCCCTTTGTCGATGCTTTTGATGCGGATTCCGTATGCGAAGAAGTAGCTCTTCAAAAGCTTTGTTCGAAGCACTTCGTGCAGATCTGCTATGGCATCTATGCCCATCGCTTTCGCCTCTTGCGCTAATTTGAAGATCCCGAATCCCTTATGTTTTCCTTTCAGATCGGCTTCCAAAAAACCGATGTTTGGGATTCCGGAGAACATAGGCTTAAAAAATGCTCTTGAAAGTATGGTTATTTTTATTTCCGGGTATGCACTTCTCAGAATACTGATGACCGGCACCATCATGGCGACATCTCCCATAGCCGAAAACCGGATGATGAGGAGGTGTTTTGGTGGGTTCATGGACTTTATTTTTTATTTCGCAGCACCGGATTCAGTTCGTCGTCGTTGTACATTTTCATCTGTTTATAGACTTTCATGTATTTTCTACCGTAGGCGATATCGTCGAGAAGTTGATTGATGGCGGTGCTGAGATCCACCCGTTGTTGTATAAGGATATCCAGTTTTGCTTGGCAGACCATACGGTGTTCTTGTGACGCGTCGGTTCTGTTAGCTTCCTCGGCCATGTGATATACCTTCAGTGCAAGAATTGACAAACGATCGATTCCCCAAGCCGGGCTTTCAGTATTAATTGTAGCATTTTCCTGAACCTTTACGTCCTTAAATTTTTCTAAGAAATAGCTATCAATATATTCCACGGTATCTGTCCTGTCTTGATTGGACGCATCAATTTTTCGTTTTAATTCCAGAGCTGCTACCGGATCGATATTAGGATCGCGGATAATGTCTTCATAATGCCACTGAACGGTATCTATCCAGCACTTCCTGTAGAGTAGATGTTCTATAAGTTCGGTATTTCTATCATAAGGATTTTCAAAAGGCTGATCTACGGAATCTTGAATGTGATATTTTTCTATTGCTTCCTGAAAAATTCTGTTGGCTTTGTCTGAAAACATATGCTATGGTGGTTTTTATCGTTTTTCTAAAATATGAAGATACTCAAAGGTTTCTGCTGCTCGGTGGTTTCGGTTTTCGGTTTTATCCGCTTTAAATCGTTGGTACTTTTTCTTAATGAGTTTATACTTTCCATATTTTTCCATCACTTTCCGAACTTCATTTTCCTCCATTAGACCTTCATTATTATAACTCAAAAAGATATGGCTGAATTGTGCATTATGAATCAGTTCTTCAAAGGCATTCAACACTTCTCCTTTACGGCACCAATCACTTTTAAAATAGGATCGTAATCCTGTTTTTCCTTTAGGAACAAAGGTATCATATTTTGCAATAGTATTTAATAAATGATAATTGGCTCCATATTGTCTTGCGTTATAGGGTGGATCCAGGTAAAGTATATCTCCTGATATTTTTTTGATTAATTCATTGCTATCTTCCTGATAGACTTGATGTGTGGCAGGAGTTTCTTCAAAAATGGCCGGTTCAAGAAATAATGGTTTCACAGCTGAATTTTTGATGTGTTTCAGAAAAGCACCATAAACGGAAGCTGTATTGGCTACTTTGTCGGCACTTTCCAACAGTGATGCAAGCAAGAAGAAATATTGATCTTCCGAGATGGCATGTGTCGATCTCCAGGATTCAATTTGTAAGCGAATGGCGTCAATTTTCTTTCCATTTTCGGCAGTGAAATAATTTCGTTCGCCCTTTCCCTGATGCGCATAATTTTCGAAAATAAAACCCTCTGTGCCCGGAATATCATTCAATTCGGATATAAGTTCTTCGAAACTAAATTTTTCAGAATTTCCGATATAATTCCGGATTAGCACATAGCTGTAATATTCAATATCATTAGCTATTACCGCTTTGACTTTTCCTTTAAATGTTTTCCCCACCACTCCGGTTCCCGCGAATAGGTCACAGAAAATTTTGTCAGAAAGATCGTTTCCACAGACATCTTTCACCGTTTTCATAATAAATGATGAAAGTTTATGTTTTGAACCGATATAGTTCATTTTTTGTCTTTTCAAAATCATCGTTCTACCCAAATTATATCACTTAATGCCTGTTGATCGCCAAAATTAATGCAATGCAGGAGATGGGGGTCGAAAAGCGTAAGATAATTGTGGATAGCATTTTTAATAAGTGCCAGTTCTGCCTTTAATTTCCAATGCTCTCCTCGTTGATCATAAACCACAACAAACAATCTGTTTTTCAGATGAAAGCGTTTCTCACGGCTTTGGTTATTGTATAGCCATTCAATCAGATGTCCTTTATTTTCTTTCGCTTCTTGGAATGACACCGGATATTCTCGGGGAAAAACACTGGTTTTATGGTCAAAAGCGATTCCATTTAGGTAAAAATCTTTTTCGGAATCTTTATCCTCTGCAGGAATGGCGTCTCCAATTTCTAAAAAAATGGTTTCTATGGCTTTTGCACTGTGAAAGTTATACCAGCGATTTGCCGCATATTGGAAAATTTCATTTTTATCAAGTTGGTGCTGCCTATGCACTTCTTTGATTTTTTCAATAAGCGTTTGCCATTGTGGGGTGCTATAAATGAAATTGGTGTATTGATCCCATTGATCATTTTGCTTTCGAAACCATTGATAGGGATATCGATGTCTCTTTTTTAATTCTATTTCTAAATTTCCCATACCTGTCAGAGCCATATAAAACTAAAAACGGTTGCTACCAAAAACCACAGGAGGATTTCTTTAAACCAGATTTCTGCTTTTTGTGTGCGGCGCGGTTTTTCGAGAGATCTTTCCTCAAAAAAATGAGACGTAACAATAGCTGCGGGAGGGATAATAAAAAACAATTCAGCTCCGGTTTTTGTTGGCACTCCAAGTGCAATGAGTGTAGTAATCAGCAGGATATTGAGGAGGGAGAACTGTTTGGGTCTTTCATTTAGAGCATACTTTGGCATGCGCATCAATTTTGTCATTGAAGTCCAAATGATGAAACCAAAAAACACTGTAGATGAAATGAGCAAAGAAGATTTGTTATAGGCAGAAAAATCTAAGGAAAGCGGCGGAATCCAATTTCGAAACCAGCTAAGAGAACCCTTTAAGATTATGATCGTGCTTGTGGCGATCATCATTACCATAAAAATGCTTATGAGCGGCATCAAAAGTTGTTTATAGTGTCTGTTTGGCTTCTGGATAATGAGAATCCACAGAGGAATTAGAAACAGGAAGCACCAGAAATGGAACAGCGCTGCCACAGAGATCCAGACCCCGGCATCGAGAATTTTTTTGGCCGCATTGGTGTCTTTTCCCAGGCTAAGCATTCTTCTGAGAGCAAGAAGGAGAAAAAAATTGGCAAAAAATATATTGATTTCCAGAAAAATCATCGGGAACATCAACCAGTAGATGGTGAAGAAGAAGGCTCCGTAAATGTTTTGACCTGTTATTTTGTTTTTCTCCAGAATGAAATTAAACAACAGCAGAAACAAGATGCAAATCCCCGCCATAGCGAGATGTTTGAGGATTTGTACGAGTGCATCAGGTGAAAAAACATGTGACAAAACGGATATGAAATATCCCAGAACCAGAATGGTTGCGAATATGAAAAGATTTCCCGGGCGAGATTTACTCAAAAAGCTTGTTAACATAGGGGTCTTTTTATATTTTTGCTTTTTTAAATCTTAAAGATATGACTTGGAGAGGTTTTTGGGAAGGTATTGCTTCCTTATTCGAAGATGTTCTTTTTCTTCCGCTTGATGCACTTCGTGAATTGGAATTAAGCAGCTGGTGGGCTGCCAATTTTGTTTCCTGGATATTTCTGATCATCGGATTTCTTGCGTTTTTCTACTGGATGGGTCAGTTGAAAAAATTCAATGACAGTTCAGAGAGCACTTACACATTCGACGAGAATCCGAACAATTTATAAATCTTTGCCGATATCGGTTCTATAATACATCCTATCAAAAGATAGTTTTTCTATGTTTTGGTAGGATTTTTTTGTGGCTTTTCTAAAGTCATCATCCAGAGATGTCACTGCAAGTACACGACCTCCGTTTGTAACCACTTTTCCTTCCTGTTCTTTGGTTCCTGCATGAAAAACAATGGAGTCCATAACCCTATTCAATCCTGAGATTTCTTTTCCTTTTTCATATTCCTCGGGATATCCGCCTGAAACAACCATAACGGTAACAGCTGCGCGATTATCTATTTCTAAGTTGAAATTATTTAGATTTTGTTTAAAAGTAGCTTCCATCAGTGCAACGAAGTCACTTTTAATGCGTGGGAGTACAGCTTCCGTTTCCGGATCTCCCATTCTCACATTATATTCTATAACATATGGTTCATCTTTAACCTTGATTAATCCTAGAAAAACGAAGCCTTTATAATCGATTTCTTCTTCAATAATTCCTTTGATTGTCGGTTTTACGATACGTTCTTCAACTTTCTTCATAAATTCCTCATCTGCAAAAGGCACCGGCGATACAGCTCCCATTCCGCCTGTGTTCAGTCCTGTATCACCTTCTCCAATTCGTTTATAATCTTTAGCTGTGGGAAGGATTTTGTAATTTTTCCCATCGGTGAGCACGAAGACACTAAGTTCGATTCCCTCGAGGAATTCTTCAATCACCACTTTAGAGCTTGCCTCGCCAAATTTGTTATGTGCAAGCATGTTTTCGAGTTCGATTTTTGCTTCCTCAAGGTCATTGAGGATCAGCACCCCTTTTCCTGCCGCGAGTCCGTCAGCTTTTAGTACGTATGGTGGGTTTAGATTCTCTAAGAAAGTTTTTCCTGCCTCTAAGGATTGTGTTGTAAAACACTCATAAGCGGCGGTAGGAATGTTGTGCCGGGCCATGAATTCTTTTGCTCTTTGTTTACTTCCTTCCAGAAGCGCACCTCTTTCTGAGGGTCCGATAATCATTACATTTTTTAAAGCCTCGTCTTGCTTAAAGAAATCAACAATTCCTTGCACCAACGGATCTTCCGGTCCTATCACAACCATATCTATTTTGTACTTAAGGACGGTTTCTTTTACTGCTTCAAAATCGGTTGGATTTATCGCAACGTTTGTCGCAATTTCTGCTGTTCCGGCATTTCCGGGTGCCACATAGAGATTTTTGCATTTGTT
>DASRWC010000072.1:0-2232 GCA_035654795.1 Flavobacteriaceae bacterium | reverse complement strand
GCACATCAATTTTATCATCAAATCCCTACCTTTGCAACTATGTTAGAAAATGAAGATTACATTGAAGTTATGGGCGCTCGCGTTCATAATTTGAAGAATATTGACGTCAAAATTCCAAGAGAAAAATTAGTAGTAATTACGGGACTTTCCGGCAGCGGGAAGTCTTCTTTGGCTTTTGACACCATTTATGCGGAAGGACAACGCAGGTATATTGAAACTTTCTCAGCCTACGCTCGCCAATTTTTGGGTAGTCTTGAACGACCTGATGTGGATAAAATTGAAGGTCTGTCTCCAGTTATAGCTATTGAACAAAAAACTACAAGCAAAAGTCCGCGTTCTACCGTGGGCACCATCACCGAAATCTACGATTTCCTCCGTTTGCTTTTTGCTCGTGCCAGCGATGCATACAGCTACAATACAGGTGAAAAAATGGTAAGCTATACCGATGAGCAAATAAAAGATCTGATTCTGGAAGAATTCAGCGGAAAGAGAATAAATATTTTGGCTCCTGTAGTACGATCAAGAAAAGGACATTACCGCGAACTTTTTGAACAAATCGGAAAACAAGGGTTTGTAAAGGTGCGAGTTAACGGAGAAATTCTGGATATTAATCCGGGAATGAAACTGGATCGTTATAAAACACACGATATAGAGATTGTTATTGACAGGCTGAAAGTGCCGGAATCAAACGAAAATTCGGAAGACCTTCAGAGGCGATTGATGGAGAGCATTAATATTGCTATGCATCACGGTGAGGATATTTTGATGGTTTTAGATAATGATACCACTGAACCTCGATATTTCAGTCGGACTTTGATGTGTCCTTCTACGGGGATTTCCTATCCGAATCCGGAACCCAACAATTTTTCATTCAATTCTCCCAAAGGAATGTGTCCCGTTTGTAAAGGTTTGGGAAAATTACACGAAGTAAATCTCCAAAAAATTGTTCCAAATCCGAAGTTATCCATAAAGCAAGGAGCACTTGCACCTCATGGAACTCCAAAAAAGAATTGGGTTTTTAAACAACTCGAATTAATTGCAGAACGCTTCAACTTCAAACTTACAGATCCCTGGCAGGCAATTCCGCAAGATGCCAAAGACATGATTTTCTTTGGAGGAAATGAAAAGTTTGAAGTAAATTCCAAAGAGCTGGGAATTACACGCTCTTATAAAATTGATTTTGAAGGCATTGCTCGTTTTATCGAAACGACCTTTGAAAACAGTGATACCGCCTCTCTAAAAAGATGGGCAAAGGAATATATGGATAAAGTGCCTTGTCCGGAATGCCATGGCACACGTTTGCGAAAAGAAGCTTTGTATTTTAAAGTAAACGGAAAAAACATAGCTGAACTTGCCGATATGGATATTCTGGAACTTGCCGCATGGTTTGGCAAACTTCCGGATGAACTTTCTGCGAATCAGCTCAAAATAGCTTCAGAAATTGTAAAAGAAGTACGTACAAGACTTCAGTTTCTTATTGACGTGGGCCTCACCTATTTGTCTCTTTCCAGAAGCTCTAAATCCTTATCCGGCGGAGAAGCGCAACGAATTCGATTAGCTACACAAATTGGTTCCCAGCTCGTGGGAGTTCTTTATATTCTTGACGAACCCAGCATTGGTCTTCATCAGCGCGACAATGAAAGGTTAATCAATTCTCTTAAAAGTTTGCAGCAAATCGGTAACTCGGTTCTTGTAGTTGAGCATGATAAAGATATGATAGAGAGTGCTGATTATGTTATAGACATCGGTCCCGGGGCAGGAAGACACGGAGGAAAAATCGTGTCTAGCGGCACTCCACAAGAGATGTTGAAAGAAAACACTTTAACCGCAGCATATTTGAATGGAGATCTTGCCATCGAAATCCCAAAAAAACGACGGGAAGGAAATGGAAAACTTTTAAAATTAAGCGGAGCCACCGGAAATAATCTTAAAAATGTAACGGTTAGCTTTCCATTGGGAACCATGATAGGCGTAACCGGAGTATCGGGTAGCGGGAAATCTACCTTGATAAACGAAACGCTCTACCCTATTTTGAACGCCCATTTTTTCAACGGCGTTAAAAATCCAAAACCTTATAAAAAGATTGAAGGTCTTGAACATATAGATAAAGTTATTGATATAAACCAATCTCCTATTGGTAGGACACCACGTAGCAATCCCGCCACATACACGGGTGTGTTTTCTGAAATTCGGAATTTATTTGCAATGACTCCCGAGGCCATGATCCGCGGA
>DASRWC010000071.1:0-10811 GCA_035654795.1 Flavobacteriaceae bacterium | reverse complement strand
GCAATAGAGACGATTCCCGTGGCCATAACCAATGCAAAATAGCTCGGCAACAGAGTCGCGATGCTGCGTTTGAAGTATATTTTTGCATTAAAAAACAGGTTGGCCATGAAGAAGTGAAAATTCAAAAGTATTAATTTTTCGTCCTTCCCATTGTGATTTAGTAAGTTTACAAAGTCAACTTCTTTAAAAATTATGAATAAACCGCTTCACGATTTTTTTACCCAAGACCACGAGCGTTTGGATGCGATACTCAATGAAGCCACTGCAAATCCGGAAATTGTTGATGAAACGCTGTATCATCAATTTCGGGTGGGATTACTCACGCATATTAAGATGGAAGAAAAGATACTATTTCCGGCAGCCCGGCGTGCAAACAACGGCGAACCTATTCCCATGATGGCTCAATTGCGATTGGACCACGGCGCGCTCACGGCTTTGATGACCGTTCCGCCAACAAAAGATGTGATTAAAGTGATTCGGTATATCCTAACAATCCACGATTTGAAGGAAGAAGAGCCGGGAGGGATGTATGATATTTGTGAGCGCTTGACAAAAGGAGAGACAGATGAACTTTTGGAAGTGTTGGCGCAGACTACCGAAGTGCCGGTTCATCCGCCAAATCCTTCAGATTATGTGATGGGAGCCACCAAAAGAGCGTTGGAACGAGCAGGTTATGATTTTGATGAAATCGCAGCTTTGAAATTGTCTGAATAAAAAAGAAATAACTCTTGCTTGAATAGAAAATTTATGTAAATTTGCAAACTCATTTCCGAAAGGTCGGAAGTAGCATTAAAAACATTTATAAGACGATGAAAAAAGGTATCCACCCAGAGAATTATAGATTGGTTGCTTTTAAAGATATGGGCAACGATGATGTTTTCATTACAAAATCCACCGCCGATACTAAAGAAACTATCGAGGTTGATGGCGTTGAATATCCTTTAGTGAAGTTGGAAATTTCTCGCACTTCACATCCTTTCTATACCGGAAAATCAAGACTTATTGATACTGCCGGGCGTATTGACAAATTCAAAAGTAAATACGAAAAATTCAAAAAGCCTGCAAAATAACATTTGCGCCATAGGACAAAAATTAGAGGTTAAACTGAAAAAGAGGTCTTCATGTAAATGGAGGCCTTTTTTTATGGATTATCTTTGTCTTCTTATTAATATTGAATTCAACTTAGCACCAACCTTATGAACTATATCCTTTTTGACGGCAGCGTCCGTAACAATCTCCTGCCTTTTACTTTCACTCGCCCTGTTGCCGACATTCGTGTGGGAATTATGACCATTCGCGAGAAATGGGAATTTCTTTTAGGCTTCACAACAACAACTTTAACCGAAGATTATTTAGCAGAAAAGCATCCGTTTTTCGAATTGGAGAAGAACATTTTTATCAACGCTTCTTTTATTCCGTCAAAAAATCTGAGTAACATCGTGAAGGGCCTTCAGGAAAATCAGGCTGTTTTTTATGAAGATGAGCCCATTGCTTTCTTTGCTTCGGAAGGGCAGGAAGTGGATTTTGATACTTTTGATGTGATTCAATATAATGTTTCGGATGTACTTCAGATAAAAAACACTTGGGACATTTTTGCGCTTAACGCGGAAGCTATAAAACGAGATTTTGAATTGCTTACAAAAGACCGTGTGTCACAACCAATTCCTGAAGGAGTTTGGACTAAAAATCCGGAGAATATCTTTATTGAGGAAGGTGCGGTTATTGAATTCTGTACGCTGAATGCTTCGGAAGGACCGATTTATATCGGAAAAGATGCCGAAATTATGGAAGGTTCTTTAGTTCGGGGGCCGTTTGCGCTTTGCGAGCATGCAACCTTGAAAATGGGCGCGAAAATTTATACCGGAACAACTATCGGACCACATAGTAAAGTGGGAGGCGAGGTTAGCAATTCTGTAATTTTCGGATATTCCAACAAGGGTCATGACGGCTTTCTTGGAAACTCCGTTCTCGGTGAATGGTGTAATTTGGGAGCAGATACCAATACTTCCAATCTAAAAAACAATTATGCTGAAGTGCGTTTGTGGAATTATGAAACCGAAAATTTCGCCCGCACTGGATTACAATTTTGCGGATTGATGATGGGAGACCACAGCAAATGCAGCATCAATACCATGTTTAATACCGGAACAGTTGTTGGTGTGAGCGCGAATATTTTCGGAAGCGGGTTTCCGAAGAATTTTGTGCCAAGTTTCACGTGGGGCGGAACTACAACCTATAAAACGCAAACAGCTTTTGAAGTTGCCAAAATTGTTATGGCCAGAAGAGGTATTGAATTTACAGATGCAGATGCGAAAATTTTGCAACAGGTTTTTGAAGACACAGCGAAGTGGCGTAAAGAATAATCACTTTTCTTTCTTAACCCGTTTCAAAATCAGGAAATTTTGCGGATTTATCCCCAATCCGCTTACTTTCTTGTTGACAAAACGCACGGCCTTATCATAGAACAGCGGAACCACAGGGGCTTCGTCAATAATGATGGAATCCATTTGGCGGTATAAGTGTTTTCTTTCTTGAATATCAGAAACGGTCAACGATTTCTCATAAATGGAATCGTATGTTGCATTTTTGAAGTGCATATAATTCGGGCCGTTTGGGGAGAAATTCGGACTGTAAAAAAGCGATAAGTAATTCTCTGCATCGGGATAATCGGCTATCCAGCTTGCGCGAAAAATATCCAATTCCCCCGAACTTCGCATTTGGCGGAGCGTTGACGGCGGAACAACATCGATTTTCACAGCAATTCCGATTTTCTCGAGTTCCCGCTGAACAAATTCGACCAAATCCAGGTAATTTCCCGTGGTACCGATGGTAATTTGTGGTTTTTGATTGCCGGTTTCTCGCTTATATTCGTCGATGAGCGTTTTCGCTTTTTCCGGATTGTAGGAATATCCTTTAATTTCTTCAAATCCGGGAAGTCCTTTTGGAATAAAGCCGTGAGTGGCAGGAATTCCCATACCATTCCGAAGATAGGTCACCATTTGCTTCCTGTCAAATCCGTAGTTTATCGCTTGTCGCAACGATTTACTCTGAATCTCCGAACTATTCGAGCCCAAAAATATTCCGAGGTATTCCGTGTTCAAAAACGGTCCTGAAATTAATTCCACCCGGTCTTGGTATTTTTCCTGAAGCTCACCTTTTGTTGTGAGAATTTCGTCTTTGTAACTGTTATCAAGACCTGAGATGAAATCTAATTTTCCTTGGGCAAATTGCAGAAACTCACTTTGTTTATCGGGTAAAAAAGTGATGGCAACAGCTTCGAGATAAGGCAATTGATTTCCGAATTCGTCTTTTTCAAAGTAAAGAGGATTTCTTCGGAACACCAGTTTTACGTTTTCTTCCCACATTTGAAATTGAAAAGGTCCCGTGCCAACCGGATTTCTTCGGAATTCATTTCCGTAAAATTCCACGGCTTCCTTTGGAACAACCGAGCAATAGCGCATACTCAATAATCCGAGGAAAGCCGGAAACGGTTTTTTTAACTGAATGACAAGTGTGGTATCATTTTCAGCAGAATAGGATTCGACATTGCTCATCACCCAACTTCCGGGAGATGCCACTTTTTCGTCAGTCAATCGGTTAAAGCTGTAAACAAAATCAGCTGCGACAACCGTTCTTGTAGAATCGATTCCGTGGGTTTTTAAACCGGAAAAAACTTGGTTTTTGTGGAAATAAACGTCGTCTCTCAGATAAAATGTGTAGGTGAGCGTGGAGTCATTAATTTCCCAACGTTTCGCGATATCCGGAATGATATTGAGTTCGTCATCCAACTGAACAAGTCCATTATATAGTTGATTGTCCGGCCAAATTGCCTGAGGATTCCGCGCGAAAGCAGGGTCTAGAGTAGGAATGTTCCCATGTTCATTATACCTAAAAACCAGATGTTCCCGTTCATCGTCTCCCGGATTTTCGCACGAAGTAAAGAGACCCGAGAAAAAGAAACAAGTGAAAACAACAGCGGTAAAAGTTAAAAAATCGATTTTCTTCATTACCACAAAAATCAATGAAATATTTGAATAAATGTTACGGCTTAAATGGGTCTTTCTTGGTTCTCCGAAGAACACTGAATATTACGAAATCCTGATACAAAGTTCCATAGTTGCTATTTCTGAACAACTGGAATCAACTCTCCCTCTGGCAACCTGTATTTTTCAATATCAGTCTTGCCTAATTTGGAAGTATAATCTACGGGGAACACCTTAAAGCCAATTGTTTGGAGTTTGTCAAAATAGTCCATCCCATACACTCTCACGTGATCATATTGACCAAAGATTTTACGTCGTTCTTGTGGATCGGTTATTGAATTATCTTCAAATGTCGTTTTTCTGTTTTTTTCGTAAGGAACCTGAAGTATGGCGGTTCCTCCACTTTTAAGAACCCGATAAATTTCCTGCATGGCTTTGGTATCATCAGGGATATGTTCCAAAACATGATTGCAGATTATCAAGTCAAATTCATTATCAGAAAATGGGAGGTTACAGATGTCTGCCTTCACATCGGCAATGGGTGAATTTAAATCTGTCGTTGTATAATCCCAATTTTTAATTTTTCGAAAACGCTTATAAAATGCCTGTTCCGGTGCGAAGTGCAGCACCTTTATTTTCTCCCGGAATAGGTTTGTTTCCTTTGTCAGATACAGCCATAGCAAGCGGTGGCGTTCTAGGGAAAGTGTACCCGGAGAGAGCACGTTTTCACGAATGGTTTCATAGCCATACGGTAGAAATTTCAGATAAGATTGTCCATTGATTGGATCGATAAAACGTTTTCCTCTCAAAGAAAGGTCCACAAACGGCCGCGCCCACAGACTCATTTTGATGAGTATTGGGCGGGGAATTGTGTTTAATATCTTTTTAAAAAGACTCATAAAGCTTTCGCCGATTATTCTGTGAGGACGCGGAATTCATCTTCCTCGTTTGAGGTGATTCCTAAAACTTCATAGATATAATCGAAAGTTGAAAGAAGTTGCGGCTTTCCGTTTACAATAGCAATATTATGCTCAAAATGTGCACTTGGTTGTCCGTCTCGAGTTACAATGGTCCATCCGTCTGAAAGCTGTTTTACACGGTGAGTTCCCAAATTAATCATAGGTTCGATTGCCACAGTCATTCCTTCTATAAATTTTTTTCCATGACCGCGCCGTCCATAATTCGGCATTTCCGGATCTTCGTGCATTTTTCTTCCAATTCCGTGTCCGACCAAATCTCTTACAACGCCATATCCTTCGGCTTCACAGAAACGTTGAATGGCGTTTCCGACATCGCCGACACGGTTTCCGGCTTTAAATTCTCGAATCCCGACATATAAGGATTCTTTTGTGACACTTAATAGTTTTTTGATTTCCGAAGCTACTTCCCCTACTTCAAATGTATAAGCGTGATCTCCGTAAAATTCATTTTTTATGGCGCCACAGTCAATGGAGACAATGTCACCCTCTTTAAGAGGGATATCTGTTGGCAGCCCGTGAACCACCGCTTCATTTACACTTGCCAGGATAGTTGACGGACATCCGTATAATCCCAAGAATCCCGGAATTGCACCTTCGGATCGGATATAGTCATCGGCCAGCTTGTTCAAATAATTTGTAGTAACTCCGGGCTTCACTTCTTTGGCAAGCATTCCCAAGGTTCGTGAAACTACCAAAGCACTTTCACGCATCAATTCAATTTCTTCTTTTGTTTTTGGTATTATCATAAGTTCATTCTTAGAAATCGGAATAAGGATGTTTGTATTTTTTTCCGCTTAAGATATCGAGCATGTCCTGTTCCAGCGTTCGGATGCTGTATTCTACAATCCGATTAATTTCTTTACCGTTTTTATAGAATATTATAGTCGGCACTTGAATAATGTGGTATTCTTTGACCAAACCAGCCGGTTCGGATTTGTCGTCGGACACTGCATACATGGTGAGTCGGGATTCGTCATATTCCAACTCGTCCAGAACACGATACAAATCGGGAATATCCCTATGGCTGTCTTCACACCAAGTACCCATAAAAACAACGATATCGATGTCTTTTATGAGTGGTTTTAATTCTGTAATAACTTGTGGATCGGGAGTATAGGTCTCATATTTGGGTCCGAACCAATCTTTAAAACCTTCTAGTTGAAGGCCGTGTCGATTAATTTTTCCCAGAAGGATAAGACTTTCTTCCCCGGGAGAGGTCTGATTTATAGGTTCTCCGGATGTTTGAGTGCCATTTTTTGTCTGAGATGAGTTGCATGCTGAAAGCAGACAAAATGCAAGGATAAAAGAGAAGAATCTCATAGGTATGTATTTTAAAATAAGAAGCGACCGATAAAGGTCGCAACTCTTTTTTATTATAATGTTTCTTTTAACCAGTCAAAAAATTGACGTTGCCATACAAGGGCATTTTGGGGTTTTAGTACCCAATGATTCTCATCGGGGAAATAAAGTAATTTACTTTTAATTCCTCTAAGTTGTGCGGCTTGGAAAGCTCCGAGTCCTTGTTCAATAGGTACGCGGTAATCCCTCCCTCCCTGAATGATCATTATGGGTGTATTCCATTTGTCCACATATGTAATAGGGTTATATTCATTAAATGCTTTTTGTGCCTTGGCATTGTCTTTTTCCCAGTAGGCCCCGCCCATATCGTGGTTTACAAAAAATAATTCTTCGGTGGTTCCATACATGGCGCGAGTATCAAACACTCCGTTGTGGGAAATGAATGATTTGAAGCGATTCTCATGATTCCCGGCAAGCCAGAAAACAGAATATCCTCCGAAACTTGCACCTATGGCTCCAAGTCGGTTCTTATCTACATAGGACTCTTTTGAAATTTCATCTATGGCATCTAGATAATCTTGCATAGCACCTTCACCCCAGTTTCCACTGATTTCTGCATTCCATTGAACTCCGTGTCCGGGCATTCCGCGTCTGTTTGGAGCCACGATAATGTAGCCTTGAGATGCCATCAATTGGAAGTTCCATCGGAAAGAATAGAATTGTGACAGTGGAGATTGCGGTCCTCCTTGAGCATACAGGAGAGTAGGGTATTTTTTATTTTTGTCGAAATTAGGAGGGAGAACAACCCAGACAAGCATTTTTTTGCCATCTTTAGTTGTGACATATCTTTTTTCCACTTGTGGAAGACTTAAGCCTGAATAGAATTCGTTGTTAACCTGAGTAAGAGCATTGAAGGTTTTGAGTTTCAGGTCAAAAGAAAAAATCTCTGTAGCACGATTCATATCGGTACGTGTTACAATCAATTTTCCATTTACTTCGCCTACAATTCCCGTGACATCGAACTGCCCGCGCGAAAGCTGCTCTACAACAGGCATTTTTCTTGTTTTTCCGGGGTAATCCACTTTGAACAACTGGATTGTTCCGTCAATGGGAGCCGTAAAATAGATGTCTTTTCCATTGTTGGCCCATCTGAAGCTCGCCACTGTCCCGTCCCATTGTGCGGTCAGGTTTTGTCTAATATCATTTTCAAGAACGATGATATCATTTTTATCTGCTTCATATCCGGGAGTGCGCATTTGAAGCCAGGCCAATTTTCCGTCTTTAGAAAAGGCGGGATTCGTATCATAGCCTTTATTATCAAAAGTGATGTTTTCGGTTTTACCCGATTGCAAATTAAACTTATAGATATCAGTATTGGTACTGAGAGCGTATTCTGTACCTGCTACTTTTTTACTGACGTAGTAGATGTTTTCGCCTTTAGGATCCCATATATAATCTTCATCTCCGCCGAATGGAGCTTGAGGAGAAT
Source organism: Flavobacteriaceae bacterium (assembly GCA_035654795.1). Classification (GTDB taxonomy): domain Bacteria; phylum Bacteroidota; class Bacteroidia; order Flavobacteriales; family Flavobacteriaceae; genus JAAYLC01. Next base: position 3,060 of record DASRWC010000071.1, on the reverse strand, counting down.
AATAGGGTTGTTGTGCCATAATATCTGTTTCGGTCTCAGAATCAAGATCACGATAGAATACGTGATTAAAATTTCCCTCATTAAAAGTGTCCCAATGTCTGTAGTCCAAACCTGAGATTATATACGCGTCACTTTTTGGAAGGTCTTTATAAACGTCAGATCCTTTTACATCTTTTATATGCACTTCTTTATGAAAAAGCATTTTTTTACCGTCGGGCGAAAGATTCTTATCGGCCACTTTTGCATCATCTTTTTGAATTTCGATGAAGTTACCTCCGGTAATCGACATTTTGTAATATTTTGTATCCATGGAATTCTCTTCCATATTGGGAATGGATACTTTATAAAAAAGCTCTTTCCCATCAGTAGAAATTCCTATGGGACTCACTCTTTTTACTTGCCATAGGAGTTCGGGTGTCATTGTTTTTTGCGAATACATTAAGCCGGCGCAGAAAAAGGCCATTATAAAAGCTGTTTTTTTCATCCTTTCGTTACGTTTTTGAAAGTTGCAAAGGTACTAAATTTGTTCTTGAGAGTCCTATCAAGATCCTATAATCGGATACCGTTCAAAGGTAGCTGTTCTGTCAAAAAGGTAGCGATAGGTCTTCATTTCCCGATATCTTTCTGCCCCGAGATTCCGGCACACTTTGAGCATTTTCGGATTAAAATCACCAATCCAAGTCATGACAATTTCTTTGTACTTCGTGTTCTTTGTGATATAGTCCCCCGCCCATTCAATCATGGCGCCCTCCACGCCTTTTCCTTGCCATTCGCGGGAAACGCCAAAGACAATACCTACCATGGTCTGAGGTGTTTGCTTCCATTTGTGATAGAGGAATTTCAATTTGCCGAGCCAATTCAGATTTCCATTGACATATTTAAAAATTTCGTTGAGTTCCGGGATGTTGATAAAGAAACCAATGGGCGTTTCATTATGAAATGCAAAGATCATGATGCGTCTGTCGATCACCGGCTTTAACGCGTTGATAATTTTATCTGCTACTTCTTTTGTTATGGGTTTAAAATGGTCATGACCTCCCCAAGCAGCATTATAAACCACTCTAAAATCTTCACTTACCTTTTCCAGCGGTTTGCCCACAATGTTGGTGACATAGACATCTTCGTCTGCCATCAAGTTTTCTGTTTTCCGTTTAAATACTTCCTGAACCGGCAGGAGAACAAGTCTTTTATAGAGGTACTGATTAAAATAAGTTTTGAATCCGAAATTTTTCCACAGTTGCTGATAATACTCCGGATTGTAATTCATTCCATAACTGGAGGGATCTTCAAAGTTTTTAGTGAGCAATCCCCAGAATTGATTCCGTTCTCCAAGATTTATAGGTCCGTCCATAGCCTCCATTCCTTCTGACATTAGCCAGTCTTTGGCTGTATTGAAAATAAAATTCGCTGTTTTTTGGTCGTTAATGGATTCAAAGAAGCCAATTCCGCCGGTGGGTTGTTTCTCAGAATAGGCAGTTTTAGGATTTATAAAAGCGGCCACTCGGCCCACCAATTGGTTTTCAGAATTCTTAAAGATCCATTGCTTTGCTTTTCCGTTTTTCAACAATTTGTTTTTCTTCGGGTCGAAGATCTTATCGATGTCCTGGCGTAAATGGGGAATATAATTCGAATCACTTGCGTAGATTATTTCCGGAATCTTGTGGAACTGGTTTCGTGTGGTGATGTCATCAACAAGAACTGCTTGCATAATCAAATGGGGGAAAGGGTCAAATTTTTCAAAATTAATTCTTTTTGCTCCGGATTTACAAACACTTTAGATTATTTTGAAATAGGTATTTGCTTTTACTTGTATCTTTGCACGCCCATTTTAAGCGGAATCGGGAATAAATTTGAATAGGTATTATGAGAACGAAAACACTGAAAAAGAATAAAATAAACGTTGTAACTCTGGGATGTTCCAAGAACTTGTATGACAGTGAAGTGCTGATGGGACAACTAAAGGCAAATAATAAAGAGGTGGTTCATGAAGAGGAAGGAAATATTGTGGTAATTAATACCTGCGGATTTATTAATAATGCTAAAGAAGAGAGTATCAACACCATTCTTGAGTTTATTGAGAAAAAAGAAGAGGGGCTGGTTGATAAAGTCTTTGTCACAGGCTGTCTTTCCGAACGCTATAAACCGGATTTACAACGCGAAATTCCCAATGTGGATCAATATTTTGGAACAACAGAGCTTCCTTCACTGTTAAAAGCACTGGGAGCTGATTACAAGCACGAATTAGTAGGAGAACGACTCACCACCACTCCGAAAAATTATGCCTATTTAAAGATTGCCGAGGGATGTGACCGTCCATGTTCTTTCTGCGCCATTCCTCTAATGCGCGGGAGCCATAAAAGTCGGGAAATTGAAGAACTCGTTATTGAGGCGGAAAAACTGGCCGCTAAAGGTGTAAAGGAATTGATACTGATAGCTCAAGATCTTACTTACTACGGTTTGGATTTATATAAGAAAAGAGCACTTGCCGAATTGCTTCGAAAACTGGCGCAGGTGGAAGGGATTGAATGGATTAGGCTCCATTATGCCTTCCCAACAGGTTTCCCTATGGATGTGCTTGAAGTAATGAAGGAGGAACCCAAAATTTGCAAATACCTGGATATTCCGCTTCAACACATCTCTGATCCCATTTTGAAATCAATGAGACGTGGAACTACCAAAGAAAAAACCACGAAATTATTGAAGGATTTCAGAGAAGCCATTCCTGAAATGGCCATCCGCACGACATTGATCGTTGGATATCCGGGAGAAACTGAGGAAGATTTTAATATTTTGAAAGAATGGGTAAAGGAAACGCGGTTCGAAAGACTCGGATGTTTTACATACAGCCATGAAGAAAATACACATGCTTTTGACCTGGAAGATAATGTTCCGGAGGATGTGAAAATGGCGAGAGCAAATGAGATTATGGAAATCCAGGGACAAATATCCTGGGAACTAAACCAAGAAAAGATTGGGAAAGTCCTTCGTGTTATGATTGATCGAAAAGAGGGAGCATACTTTATTGGAAGAACCGAATTTGACAGTCCATCTGTGGATAAC
>DASRWC010000070.1:0-5576 GCA_035654795.1 Flavobacteriaceae bacterium | reverse complement strand
TGATAACAGGGTGGCTGTGGGTTTCACTATCGAGCAACCACAACAATTCTTTTACTTCATTATCCACAGCAACAATATGAATCTCTAAAACGCGATGGTCTAATTCTTCCAAACCTACGGAAATATCGAGCATAGGGGAGGTCTTTAACAGAAGATATTTCGCTCGACTCAATAGAAAATCGAGATTATCGGGAATATTCGGTTCGCAATCCTTGAGAAAAAATACTTTCCCTTTGCTGTCGTGTCGCCTGGACGGATCGGCATAGATAACATCATAATTTTTGATGATTCTTTCGAGTCCATTTCCAGAGTAGGTGTTTACATTTTCTCGAGAAAGTTGTTTAAAATTATGAGCGGTGATTGCTGCTAATTCTTCATTCCATTCGAAATAATCAACCGTATCAAATTCTTCGGAGAAATAATAACTGTCAACACCGAATCCACCGGTAATATCGGCGAGTGTTTCTCCGCTAACAATGGATGCTTTGTATGCTGCCGTTATTTCCGAAGAAGTCTGTTCAAGATTCAAGCTTGGCGGATAGATGATGTTCTCTGCCCGGAACCAAGTTGGTAACTTTCTTTGAATTCTGTTTCGGCTTTCAATCTGCTGAATCAGCTCCCGAACGGTTACACCTTCAAAAGGACTTCCGGAGAGGGCAAGTTGATGCACAGAACCTTCAAATTCCCGAATGAACTCCTGAATTTCGGGATTTAGAAGTTTAGAATTGAACATTATAATTTCCTTGTAAGTTGCTCCACAATCTTATATTCCGAAAAGAATTCTTTGGCGATAACCTTTATGGTAGTGTATGCGGGCACCGCTAATATCATTCCCGGAATGCCGTATATAAAACCGGCTGCGAGAATAACAATGAAGATTTCCAACGGATGGGATCTAACACTTCTTCCAAAAATCAAAGGTTGGGTGATGACGTTATCAAAAAGCTGAGCAGCGCCATACCCGCCGGAAGCGATCAGGAGCAAGGGTAACAGTTGTGTTGAAAAATCGGCTGCCAAATTGTTGGAAATTATCACCAAAAGCATAAAAATATACCCCATCAAAGGTCCTAAATAAGGAACGATATTAAAGAAGGCACAGATCAAAGCAATGGCGATTGCGTCCGGCAATCCGAGGTAGAGGAGCAATACGGAATAAAAAAGAGCTAAAATTAGGATTTGCATAAGTATCCCAACAAAATATCTGGACAATAGCTCTTTGATTTTAATTAGAATTCTTCGAAACTTATCTTCATCCCCGCGACGTGCCATGGCGATAACTGTTGATCCAAAGAGATGTTCGTCTTTTAGAAGAAAAAAAGAGATAAACAACACGGAAAACAGCCCCACCATAATATTCCCGATACTCCCAAACAGCACTTGGATAAAACCTGCAACCATTGAGATATTGAAATCTTTGATATAAGGCGATTGGGAAATGGCGTCCAAAACATGAAACTCTATACCCAAATAATCTGAAGCCTGAATGTTTAGCTCGTTGACATCGCGTTTAACCTGCTCAAAATCAATTTCTGTAAAATGTTTCCCGTGATCAATAACAACGGGGACAAAAATGGAAATCATCGTGCTGATGACAGCGATTATGATGATGAGCGTGGTGATTGCAGCCAACACATTTCCAAACCGCAATCTTCGTTTAAGAAATACCATAATTGGGCGACCCAATAATGACACGACCATGGCCAATCCGAAATAAAGAATGAGGGCTTTAACTTTAAACAGCAACCATAGCAGAATGGCGATACCTGCAACGACTGCGAGGGCTCGAAGGATCCCGATGGATATGGCTTTTGCGGATTTTTTCACGGTTTAAAGATAATAATATACGCGGGAAAAGAATTGTAAAAAATTTCTCAAAATTTTGCGATGCTTGCAGGGATTTATAACGCTTCAAAAACATATTTCAAAATGTTAGCACCCATTTGCAAGGCTTTTAATCGGACTTCTTCAGGATCGTTATGGACTTCAGGATTTTCCCATCCGTTTCCGAGATCACTTTCATAGGTAAAAAGCAGCAGCAGCCTTCCATCTTTAATTATTCCGAAAGCCTGTGGCGGGAGTCCGTCGTGCTCGTGAATTTTCGGAAGTCCTTTTGGAAACTTGAAATGCGCATTAAAAATAGGATGATCTGCAGGAAGTTCTTTGAGTTCTTCATTTGGAAAGAGTTTCTTGATTTCCGGACGCACATATTCACTCATTCCATAGTTGTCATCAATATGAAGAAAGCCGCCGCTAAGCAGGTAATCCCGTAGATTTTCCACATCTTCCGGTGAGAAAAATACGTTTCCGTGACCGGTCATATGAACGAACGGATAATCAAACAAATCCGGACTCGAAGGCGTAACGGTTACGGGTTTCTCGGAGATACGTGTACCAATTTCTTTGTTTGAAAATCTTATCAGATTTGGTAATGAAGTCGGATTCGCATACCAATCCCCGCCGCCGCCGTATTTCAGCAAGGCGATTTCCTGCCCGTAGGTAACGGTGGAAAGGATGAAAAGGAGAATCAGTGTTAGTTTTTGGAGCATTTTGAAAATCTTCTCGGGTTCAAAAGTAGTGTTTTTTAGAAAGAAAAGTGTCTGATAGGAATCTGTTCTATTTTATTAAATGTGTGCGACTAAACCAATGTCCGGTCGAGCGCAGTCGAGACCTGAAATAAATCGAAATCGAAATCGAAATCAAGGTTTTGCACTCGTGAATCTAAACTAATGTCCGGTCGAGCGCAGTCGAGACCTATCTTCGACAAACGACATTTCGAAAATAAAACTATTTTTTAATACATTCTGGAATGCGCTGATAAGCTTTTATATACAGGATTCACAAATGATATCTCGCGTAGGTTCGATGAACATCAATTAGGAAAAAACAAAAGTTGCTTCACTTACAAGAGACGACCTGTTAAACTCATATTTTATCAGGAATTTAATGATGTGGAACAGGCTATATATTTTGAGAAGAAAATAAAGAAATGGAGTGCGCAAAAAAAGAGAGCATTGGCGGAAGGTAATTACGACAGGCTTCAATTTCTATCGGAATGTCGAAACTTGACGCATTCAAAATATCGGTCCACAGCGGGGGAGATTGCTGAATATGAAGAGAGATTCAGGGAATAGTTCTCGACTGCGCTCGAACGGACAAAAATGGTTTTAGGTTTCGACTGCGCTCAACCTGACACTGAGCACTTGAGAATAGTTCTCGACTGCGCTCGAACGGACATTATGCTCGAACGGACATTGTGCTCAAATGGACATTGGGCAGTTGGTAGGAGTTCTCGACTGCGCTCGAACGGACATTTGCTCGAACGGACATTTCAAAACCATCAGCTCAAAAACCCCACACTATGACAAGCCACAACAGCCGCGGTTTCCGTGCGCAGGCGACTCGTTCCTAAAGTAATCGCTGTGAAATTGTGTTCCTGAGCCATTTTGATTTCGTTTTCTGAAAAATCGCCTTCCGGGCCGATGAGGATGATAACGTCTGTCAGGTCTTGAATTTGTTTCAGATTTTGTTTTTCGCCTTCAGCACAATGTGCGATGAGTTTTGTGGAAGACGGCGAAACGTTCTCAAGAAAGTCTTTAAAAGAAACCGCATCATTTAGAATGGGCAAATGGGCTTTCAAAGATTGCTTCATCGCACTCTGGATGATTTTTTCGTAACGATCTTTCTTAATGACGCGCCGCTCGCTGTGTTCGCAGATAATGGGCGTGATTTCAGAAATTCCGATTTCCGTTGCTTTTTCTAAAAACCATTCGTAACGATCATTCAATTTTGTTGGGGCGACTGCCAAATGAAGCTGATAGGGAAGTGGCTCAGCTTTTTCTTCATTTAAAATCTTAATGACAACTGATTTTCCGGTAGCGGAAATGATTTCAGCATCAAAAAAACTGCCTTCGCCGTTGGTCATTTTTAAGACATCGCCTTCGCTTTTTCTCAGTACTTTTTGGATGTGCTTGCTTTCTTCCTTGTCTAACGGAATTTCAGAACCAACATCGGAAATAAACGGATTGTAGAATAATTGCATCGGTAACGGAATTAAAATGAAGCTCTTGCCGAAGCAACAACATCTTGTTCTGAGAACTCTTTTGCTTTAAATTTCAATTCGCCCACAATGGCAATCATCGCGGCGTTATCCGTGCAATACTCAAATCGCGGAATGTGAGTTTTCCAACCGTATTTTTTCTCGGCTTCTTTTAGCGCATTTCGGATTCCGCTATTCGCCGAAACCCCGCCGCCAATGGCGATTTCTTTAATTCTTGTCTGCTTCACGGCATTTTTCAGCTTATCCATAAGATAATCCACAATGGTAAACTGGATGCTCGCGCAGATATCTTCTATATTTTCGGAAATGAAATCCGGATTTTCAGCAGTTTCTTTTTCAACAAAATAAAGGATCGACGTTTTCAACCCGCTGAAACTGAAGTCTAAGGGATCAACTTTTGGTTTTGGAAACTGAAATCTTTTTGGATTTCCTTGTTGGGCATATTTGTCAATCAAAGGTCCTCCGGGATAGGGAAGTCCTAATATTTTCGCACTCTTGTCAAAAGCTTCCCCCACAGCGTCATCAATGGTTTGGCCGATAACTTCCATTTCAAAATGATTTGTCACTTTCACAATTTGCGTATGTCCGCCGCTGATAGTAAGCGCCAAAAACGGAAAATTTGGCACGTCTTTTTCTTCATCTTTTATAAAATGGGCTAAAATATGGCCTTGCATATGGTCCACGGCGATGAGCGGAATGTTCAGTCCAAGCGCCAAAGATTTTGCAAAAGAAGTTCCGACTAAAAGCGAACCAAGAAGTCCGGGACCGCGTGTAAAAGCAATCGCAGATAACTGATTTTTATCGATATTTGCACGTTGCAGGGCCTGATGAACCACGGGAACGATATTTTGCTGATGTGCACGGGAAGCCAATTCAGGAACCACGCCGCCATATTGACGGTGAACTTCCTGAGAAGCGACAACATTACTGAGGATTTTTCCGTTATGAATGACGGCGGCAGCGGTATCATCGCAGGAAGATTCGATGCCTAATATATAAGTGTGAGAAGTGTCCAAAATTGAGAGCTGTAAAAGCGCAAAATTAAAACATTAGAAGCGTATCAAAAAACTTCGCAAAATCTTAGTTCGTTTCATTGCCGCCATAGTTTTACTGGTTGTCGGCGTGATTGTGGTATTCTCAATTCCATCCGTACAAACCTGGGCAGCGGCGAAAGTTACGGACAGACTCAACGGCGATTTTGGAACGGACATCCACATTGGTCGTTTGGGACTTAACTGGCGAGCCGAAATCGATATGCGGGAAGTGTATATTGCCGATCATCATCAGGACACGCTTATTTACAGCAAGGAACTTCAGACCAACATTCGCAGTCTTCGAAAAATCATCAACGGAAAGTTGCATTTAGATAAAATCAAACTTGAAAGAGCGCGTTTTTATCTGAAAACCTATAAAGGAGAAGAAACCGATAACCTGACTGTGTTCACTGACAAATTTGCCACGGACAAGGAACCGTCGGGCGAGCCGTTCTTTCTTTCCGGACGCAGTATTAAATTATCGG
>DASRWC010000069.1:0-46415 GCA_035654795.1 Flavobacteriaceae bacterium | reverse complement strand
GCCGGTTTGGTGGCATCGCTGGAGATTACGCCACCATTATAGAGTTGGGAACCACCGGTAGCTCCGTGCGCTATATGAAAAGGAACTCCGGAAAATTGATTTACATAATCTTGATACAGATCTCGCGAGAGGGAAGTCCCTGTAACTTGAGTATCAAAGATGACAGCAGGCATATAAAAGAAACCCGGAGCTTTTTTGGTAATAATATCGGCACTATTTTGAAAAACTACAGAGCCTGTGTTATTTGCGACAGGTATCCTGCCATCTGTTCCGGGGCCTCCATTTAAATGGTTTGCAGATATACCCTTATCGGCTACCCGAATTTTTACTTCATTCAAGACTTTGTTTGCACCATTGGTACCATCAAAAAATTCCAAACCATTACTTACAGTAAGTGTCGCCGAATTCACAGTTCCTATTGGTCCTTGAGGTCCCTGAGGTCCTTGAGGTCCTGCCGGTCCCATAGGGCCTGTGGGGCCTTTTGGTCCTGCCGGTCCTATATCTCCTGTGTCACCCTTTGGTCCTGGAACTCCTTGTACTCCTTGTGGTCCCTGTGGTCCTTGAGGACCTTGCGCCCCTTGGGGCCCTTGTGGCCCTTGTGCGCCTTGCGCCCCTTGTGGTCCTGGTGCCCCTTGCGGACCCGGCGCTCCTGCCGGTCCTTGTGCGCCTTGCGCCCCTTGTGCCCCTTGGGGCCCAACATCGCCTTTATCTCCTTTCGGACCTGTCAGCCCACGTGGACCTTGAGGGCCTGTAGCTGCGATGCCGGTATCTACGCCACCTATCTCCCAATTTCCATCTGCATTTATAAAAGGCGTATGCCCGTCATTTCCTTGAGGTCCCATGGAGCCTTGAGGTCCTGTTTGCCCTTGTGGTCCTGAGGGACCTTGAGGGCCGGTTGGTCCTTGCGCTCCGGTTACACCCGGATCTCCTTTGTCTCCTTTAGGTCCTGCGGGTCCTGCCGGACCTTGTGGTCCCGGTTGTCCTGCTGCGGGAATTCCGGTGTCTACGCCTCCAATTTCCCAATTCCCTGCCGGGTTTATGATCGGTGTGTTTCCGTCGTTTCCATCATTACCTGCCGGTCCTTGTGGTCCGGGTTGTCCTTGTGGCCCTGCGGGTCCTGTCGGACCTTGGGGTCCCGGTTGTCCTGCTGCAGGAATTCCGGTGTCCACGCCTCCAATCTCCCAATTTCCCGCTGGGTTTATGATCGGTGTGTTTCCATCGTTTCCGTCGTTACCTGCCGGTCCTTGTGGTCCGGGTTGTCCTTGTGGCCCTGCGGGTCCTGTCGGACCTTGAGGTCCGGGTTGTCCTGCTGCGGGGATTCCGGTATCTACGCCACCGATTTCCCAATTTCCTGCCGGGTTTATGATCGGGGTGTTTCCGTCGTTACCTGCCGGTCCTTGTGGTCCTGCGGGTCCTTGAGGTCCGGCCGTGAGTGTAATAGTAACCGACGTGCCCTCCTCGTTTGTGTATGTGAATGTACCGTCGCCGTTGTCTGATAAAGAAGTTATCGTCTCTTCCTTGAGATAATCTTTTATGGTTTGATAAGATATTCCATCAATAAGAATTGGTCCCGCATTGAGAATGTTCTCAAAATTCAGAACCACGTCATTTACTACATCAATGGTCATAGTATTCCCATTGGCAGAAGCAATCGTATAAATACCTCCTCCTTGGGAAGAAAAAGTTATGGTATTGGCATCAAAAACCATGGTAGAGCCATCCACGGCAGTGTGTGTAAAAGTTCCGTCACCGTTATCGATCAATATATCGGAATTGTTTTGCAAGATGTTTATGATGGCATCATAAATATCCCCCTCGCTTACAATATTGGTCACTACGTTTTCGATAACATCAATTGTGAGGGATTCTCCATTTAAATTAGTGAAAGTATAGATTGAGCCTCCTTCCGATCGGAAGCTTGTTGTATTTGCATCAAACGTGATGGTAGTGCCATCCAGTGCGGTGTGAGTGAAAGTTCCGTCTCCGTGGTCGATTAGATTATCGGATAAATTATTTAAATCTGAATTGCTAATCAGTCGCCTCCATTTCCCTGCATTCCAGAAATAGTAGCCGGGTGATAATGCTCCGGACGATGTGGTGTTAAAAACCAGTAGACTTTCAACATTTCCGGCAGAAATGGTCGTCGAATCTGTATCGTCGAGGAGTGCAATTTGAGGGATCAAAACCCCTTTGCTGGCTGAGACAATTTCTAACTGAGAAGAAGGATTTGGCATTTCGGTACCAATTCCTACTTGTGCATTAATGAAATAAAATGAGAGAAGAGTGAGACAGAGTAAAAATATCCTCATAAATATGAATTAGCGGTGAATATTTTTCCTTATGGAAAGAATGAACAAAAATATCCAATTATTCGAGATACAATAATGGAAATTTGAGATTCACTTAATCTTTTATGCCATTCACATCAAAAACATCACCTAGGACAAAGTCTTGTAAAACGCTGTTCAACTCATTTTTTAAGAAGTTTAACAAAACTTTGGTCAAAGGCTAACACATCGCTAAGACCTCCGGTTGTATCTTTACACCTGGATAAGAGAATATGAAAATTGCTATGAAAAAGTAAAATATTCTATTATTTAATTGGTTAGGTTGTTTTAGAAAAGGGTTCCGAAGTGGAACCCTTTTTGGTAGAAATATGACCTATTTCAAGCAAGAAACCCTCTATTCTCACGGCTTGGTGATTTCTATTCTTTTTTGTTTTTGACATATTTTTCCAGCCATTCATCTTGTTCCCACAACATATGTAAAATGCTTTCTTTGGCACTGTAGCCATGACTTTCTTTTGGAAGCATTACCAATCGAGCAGTGGCACCGAGTCCTTTTAGGGCATTAAAATATCGTTCGCTCTGCATCGGGTAAGTTCCGGAATTATTGTCATCGGCTCCATGAATAAGTAAAATCGGAGCTTTTAATTTATTCGCTTGCATAAAAGGCGACATAGTGTTATAAACATCCGGAGCATCCCAATAGCTACGTTCTTCACTCTGGAAACCAAAGGGTGTTAAGGTTCTATTATATGCTCCGCTTCTGGCAATGCCGGCAGCAAATAAATCAGAATGGGACAACAAATTGGCTACCATAAAGGCCCCGTAGGAATGACCACCAACACCCACACGATTTCTGTCAGCATAACCTAAATCAGAGACGGCATCAATCGCTGCCTTTGCATTGGCTACAAGTTGAACCACAAACGTATCATTTGGTTCAGCATCTCCTTCTCCAACAATCGGAAAATCAGCGTTGTCTAAAACCACATATCCACGTGTCACCCAATAAATAGGGGATCCGTAGTGCGGATAGATAAATTTATTTGGATTGGTTGTGCTTTGTCCGGCGCTGCTTTTACTCTTAAATTCCCTCGGGTACGCCCATAAAATCATAGGGAGTCTTTCTTTTTTCTTCATATCATAGCCTGCAGGTAAATAAAGTGTGCCTTCTAATTCCAGACCATCCTCCCTCTTGTATTTTATAACTTCCTTGTGAATATCTTGAATGCTCTTGAAAGGGTTTTCAAAATGGGTAATTGCAGTAACTTTATTTTTCTTAGAAATATCCCGGATATAATAATTAGGAAATTCTTTTTGAGATTCGATACGTACCAATATTTTGCCTTTTGCCATATCTATTGCACCGGTAATATCCTCTGCTTTTTCTTCGAACTGCGACTGATAGAGCCGCTTTTTTTTGAAGGAATCAAGATCTATTTTATCAACAAAAGGAAATTGTCCCTTATCTGTAAATCCGTCGCCAATTAAAAACGCTTGATTACCTTCCATTTCAAGAACACGCTCATCAAAATGGTTTCTTCGAGTGACGAAATTTCCCGGATCACCATATTTATCTTCATAATTCCGGTCAAACAATATCTTAACTTCCTGATTTGGATTGGAAGGATTGAAAATGTATGTCTTTGTGTTTCTATCATTCCACCAATAGTCGGTAGCAATTGCAAGATCATCTCGCCCCCAATAAATACCTGAAAAACGATTTTTTGTTTTTAGAATAAGTTGCGCATTAGCCATAAAGGGTGCAATAAGTTCATACACGGCATCTCTGTATTCTGCAGCTACTTCCGGATCTCCGCCGTCCAGGGCTTCTACCCAAAAAAGAGTTGAAGGCTTGTCTGCTCTCCATCTCATACTGCGTTTTCCCTCACGCGTTGCCATAAATCCTTTTGGTCTTACTTCATCCAAGGGAACATCATTTATAGAACGGATTTTTTTGCCTTCAGCAGAATAAATAAAAGTTTCAAATGGAAACCGAGTGTATGGTACCAAATAGGAAAACGGCTTTTTAATGATGGAAATTAAGATGTAGTTTCCATCCGGAGAGAAATCGAGATCATCATAAAGATCAGTGGGCAAGAAAACAGTTGTAGCTCCGTCTAAATCTACTTTTGTAATGGTGGATAGCACGAGTTGCTCAAAATTAAACTCATCATCGGCGTTTTTTAATAAATCTTGATAAGTTCGATTTTGGGCTTTTTGCCCATCGCTAGTAGTTACTGTAGGCCCGACAGGAATAGCTTCAGCCGGATTGATCAGATTTTTCTTATCGGAAGGAATGGTTTTAACGAGCAAAGATTTGCTGTTCTTGAACCATGTGATAGCATCTCCAATATTAGCATTCACATTGAGATCGGCTAATTTTTTGGCTTCTCCTTTTTGAATGTCAAGAATCCAAAGTTCAGACTTCTTGTCGGTTGTATTTAAAAAAGCCATCATTTTCTCATCGGGAGAAATGACAAAGGTGGAGAAACGCCCGTTAACCGGTAAATCTTTGACCTGACGGGGGTCCCTTTCTGTTGTGGTTTTCACTTTTAAATTGTTGTAAAAAGTGATTCTACTCCCAATATTTGTTTTAGGATTTATTCTTAAACCTCCAAGACGAAGTTCGTCTTCAGAAAGTTCTGAGATGGTTTTATACTGGTTCCTATAAAAGAGGATGACATTTTCGCCCTTAGAATCTATTCGCACGGCAGGGGCGAGGGGAGCATCAACCAAAGTTTGAATGGCCGGATGAGGAATTTGATATTTTAGATCTTCCTGTGCAAAAAATGAAAAAGAGTAGATAAGGAATAAAAAAAGAATGGTTCGTTTCATTTCTATTGGATAAAAATTTTAGCTTCCAAAGGTATCGAAAAAAGAAATTCTCGAAGAATCTCCATTTTTTGATTGAAGCTTTGTTAAATTGGATTCTTTATAGCTAATTTTCCAAATTGATAAATATAGATTCTATGTATACTTCTAAAATTTCCTCTTTAGGTTTTTATGTGCCTGAAAATGTGGTGACCAATGATGATTTGTCAAAACTGATGGATACAAATGATGCCTGGATACAAGAAAGAACAGGTATTAAGGAAAGACGCCACATTAAAAAAGGTGATGGAAATTCAACCTCTGTCATGGGTGCAAAGGCTGCCAAAATTGCCATTGAACGCGCAGGGTTGGAATCAGATGATATCGATATGATTGTTTTTGCCACATTAAGCCCCGATATGTACTTTCCCGGAGGAGGTGTGGAAGTGCAGGAAATGTTGAATATGCGAACTGTGCCGGCATTAGACGTAAGAAATCAATGCAGTGGCTTTATTTATGCATTGTCTGTAGCTGATCAATATATCAAAACCGGTATGTATGAAAATATTCTGGTTATCGGAAGCGAAAATCACAGTGGAGGATTGGATATGACAACTCGAGGACGGGCAGTGTCTGTCATTTTTGGAGATGGTGCCGGAGCCGCAGTAGTGTCTCGCAATACCTTGGGAAAAGGAGGAATTCTATCCACGCATTTGCATAGCGAAGGCAAACACAAAAATGAACTTGCACTGAAAGGACCCAGCACAGGACACTGGGTGCCGGAAATTATGGCCGAAAATCCACAAGAAAATATTCCATATTATCCATACATGAATGGCCAATATGTATTTAAACATGCTGTGGTCAGATTTCATGAGGTTATCCAAGAAGGCTTGGAGGCCAATAATCTTAAAGTGGAGGATATAGACTTACTCATCCCACACCAGGCGAATCTGAGAATATCTCAATTTATCCAGCAGAAATTGAAATTGGAAGATGACAAGGTTTTTAATAATATTCAAAAGTATGGGAATACCACGGCAGCTTCCATTCCCATTGCTATGACTGAAGCCTGGGAACAAGGTAAAATTAATAATGGAGATATAATTGTATTGGCGGCTTTCGGAAGCGGATTTACTTGGGCTAGCGCAGTTATTGAATGGATTTCTGAATAAGTATAGGCATAAAAATGAAACCCTCCGAAGTTTCCACCGGAGGGTCCTTTTTCTTTACAATTTTTAAAATATGGCTAATTCAAATAAATTATAAAATGATCGCGGGATGATCCCGCTGATTATTAGACGAAAATGAAGAATAAAAGTTTCAGTAAAAGTATTTTTTAACGAAATTTTAATAAATCTGACATTTACCTTAAAATTTCATTTCTTAAGGTTCTGAAAGGTATTTTTTTAACGTGGTGTTGACAGTGATTCATTATAATTAAACTAACTTGACTATCAAAAATTTTTATGAAAAGAACTTTAGTATTGGGAGCCAGTTTAAATCCGCAGAGGTATTCTAACATAGCGATTAACCGATTACTCTCCAATGGTCATAACGTGCATGCCATTGGATTGCGAAAAGGGCAGGTGGATACCGTAAATATAGATACAGACAAAGTGCCCTATGAAGATATAGACACCGTTACTCTTTATTTAAATCCAAAAAGACAACAGGAGTATTATAATTACATTCTATCCTTGAAACCAAAAAGGGTGATCTTCAATCCCGGTACCGAAAATCCGGAGTTTTATAATATTCTAAGAGAGAATAATATTGAAATCGAGATTGCCTGTACATTAGTGCTGCTTTCTACGAATCAATATTAAACCCAAATAAGTCAACACTCCATTTAGGATTAAAATAAAGAATCCGAAATCAAAATTGAGATATGAGGCAGCGAGACTGCTAATTGCATAGCCCATAAAAGGAGTAATGATAGCAACCAGCGGCACCCATTTGTCCTTGACCTGTCGTTTTGTAAAGAGTCCGAAACTATACAATCCAAGTAAAGGTCCATAAGTATATCCTGCAAACACAAAGAGCTTGGCAATTACGGATTCATCAGCAATAAGGTATCTGAAGATGATAATAACCGCTATAAGGGTAAAGGAGATGAGAATGTGTGTTTGTTTTCGAATTCGGATCTGTTTTTCCGCATCATACTTCTTCTCAATGTCAAGTATATCAATGCAGAAAGAAGTAGTGAGTGCTGTTAAAGCGCTATCTGCACTACTGTATGCAGCCGCTATCAATCCTAAAATAAACATCACTGCCACCACCATTCCGAATTCATTTCCGGCCGCAAGGGTGGGGTAGAGTTGGTCCCTGTGCACGTCAAATCCGTTTTGTTGTGCATACACGGTTAAAAGCACACCGAGGGTTAAAAAAGCCAAATTGACAAAGACCAAAACAATTGTAAACCAAAACATGTTTTTTTGAGCGTCCTTTAAAGTTCGGCAGGTGAGATTCTTTTGCATCATATCCTGATCAAGTCCTGTCATTACAATGGCGATAAATGCACCGCTGATAAATTGCTTTACGAAATGGTCACTGGATTTCCAATCATCAAAGAAGAAAATTTGGCTATACTCACTCTGAGCAATAAAATTGACGAGATTGCTGCCGCCAAGACCTAAATCATCTGCTACATAATATACGGTTATACCAACAGCTAAAAGAATAAAAAACGTTTGCAATGTATCTGTCCAAACAATGGTTTTTATCCCGCTTTTAAAGGTGTAAAGCCAAATTAAAAGAATGGTGATAGTTACCGTAAGCCAAAAGGGAATGTTTAGTTCGTCAAAAATTAATGTCTGCAAAACCACAGCTACCAGATAGAGTCTGAAACTTGATCCTACCACACGTGAAATAAGAAAAAATGAAGCACCTGTTTTATAGGAAAATCGCCCAAAACGTTCTTCTAAGTAAGTATAAATCGAAGTAAGATTCATCCGATAGTAAAGAGGGAGCAGAATTGTGCCAATAACTGCATAACCAACAACATAGCCTAAAACCACCTGAAAATAACTGAATTTGGAGGCTTCCACCCATCCGGGGACAGAAATAAAAGTAACTCCACTTAAAGAAGCTCCTATCATGCCAAATGCGACTAGATACCAAGGAGACTGTCTATTGGCTTTAAAAAAATCTGAATTGGAACCGCTGCGACTCGTGAAAAAAGAAACGCAAATTAAAAGAAAAAAATATCCGAGGATGAGTAGGAGAATATGTGAAGCTTCCATGTGAATGGGTGGTTTGAAAAAAGCGAGGGTAAAATTAAAAAAATAAACATTTCCCCAAGAAGGAGTATTGGTTCAAAGTCTCTTTCCGTCAAAATATCTATCTTTGCACATTCTAAATTAGGTATGGAATTTTCTTCAAAATTGATTGAAAAAGCAGTGGATGAGATGGCTCAATTTCCCGGTATTGGGAAAAGAACAGCTTTGCGTCTGGTGCTGCATTTGCTGAAACAGCCGAAAGAACATACAGAAGGACTTGTAAATGCATTGCAAAAAATGCGAGAAGAAATAAAATTCTGCCATAATTGTCACAATATAAGTGATGTGGCAATCTGTGATATTTGCGCCAATTCCTCTCGAGATGCATCCTTAGTCTGTGTGGTAGAAGACATTCGAGATGTGATGGCTATAGAAAATACGGGTCAATTTAAAGGTCATTATCATGTTTTGGGTGGAAAAATATCGCCCATGGATGGTATTGGTCCCAATGATTTAAACATACCATCGTTGGTGGAAAAGGTTAAGAAAGGAGATATTAAAGAGTTGATCTTTGCTCTAAGTTCTACCATTGAAGGAGATACAACCAATTTTTACATTTTTAGGCAAATCGAAGCTCTTCATATAAAAACAACTACTATTGCTCGCGGAATCTCAGTGGGAGACGAATTGGAATATGCTGATGAAGTTACTTTAGGAAGAAGTATTTTGAATCGGATTCCATTTGAAAATTCATTAAAAATTGATTGATAATTGGAACTCTCCGTTGTAATCCTCAATTATAACGTACGTTATTTTCTGGAACAGTGCATACGTTCGGTGCAAGCTGCCATCGCCAATATTGATGCAGAAATTATTGTTATTGACAATGCTTCTCCCGATAATAGCCGGCAAATGGTACAACAACGTTTTCCGGAAATTTTGTTTATTCAGAATTCAGAAAATGTGGGATTCAGCAAAGCCAATAATCAAGCCGTTAAAAAAGCCCGCGGAAAATATATTTGTATTCTGAATCCGGATACAGCTGTGTCAGAAGACACCTTTTTAAAAGCTTTGAAATATTACAAAAGCGTAAAGGAAATAGGAGCGCTTGGTGTCAAATTAATAGACGGAACAGGAAAGTTTCTTCCCGAAAGTAAACGAAATTTACCCACCCCCTTTTCATCACTTTTAAAATTGATAGGAGTAGGGGGAAAATATTATGCAGAACATCTGACCCAAAATGAAACCGGAGAAGTGGAAATTTTAGTAGGAGCCTTTATGTTGGTTGAAAAATCAATATATGAGAAAGTAGGCGGATTTGATGAGGATTATTTTATGTACGGAGAAGATATTGACCTGTCCTATAAATTCATAAAAGCCGGATATAAAAATCATTATCTCGGAAACACAGTCGTGCTTCATTATAAAGGAGAAAGTACAAAAAAGGATGAGACTTATTTCGATCGATTTTATGGCGCAATGCAAATTTTTTATCGGAAACATTATAATCCAAATTTTTTATTTGAAAAAATAGTCTCTTTGGGTGTAACTCTGGCAAAATGGAAGAGCAGAAAAATGCCAAAAGGTATCAAAGAAGGAGAGAAAGAGGTGAAGAATTATTATCTGGTATCAGATAACCAAGATTTAAAGAAGAAACTAGAAGAACAAATAGGAAAACCTTTTGATTTTCTTACCTCTGAAGTGTTACAAGTGGAAAACAGCCTAATTGTTTTTGATGCAGAATTCCGGGAATATCATAAAATCTTTGACTCCATGCAGACCCTAAGTGAAAAAGGTAATCTCTTCAGAATAAAACCGCTTGATGCTGATTTTATTTTGGGTAGTGATACAAGCGATGAAAAAGGTGTTGTGATCCGTTTTCCTAAAAATTTGGTTTAGAAAACGAACAAATAATGACTAATTTTGCAAACTTTGGAACTCCATTTCCATAAATGAGATGGAAGAACCAAATTGAAATTAAAAATCTGACAAAACGCTTTGGAGGCGTGAAAATAAAATAAAAGCACACTGAAAATTATGGCAAGATTTGAATTAAAATTACCAAAAATGGGGGAAAGCGTTGCCGAGGCAACCTTAACTGCATGGTTAAAAGAAGTGGGTGATACCATTGAATTGGACGAACCGGTTCTGGAAATCGCTACCGATAAAGTTGACAGTGAAGTCCCAAGTGAAGTGGAAGGGGTCTTGGTGGAAAAACTTTTTGAAGTAGATGATGTAATTCAGGTAGGAGCTACCATTGCCATAATAGAAACTAATGCTAAAGAAGCAGTTGCCGAGGCTTCAAAACCCACAGGTGCAACAACAGAAGCGATCACAGCTCCTCAGGCAGCAAAAGAGATAGAGAAACAAGTTGAGACAGCCAAAGAAACCGCTCAAGGACCTATTACAAGTTCAGAAGGAAGATTTTATTCCCCTCTTGTTAAAAATATTGCTGCTACAGAAGGAATTTCTCAAACAGAACTGGATTCCATTAAAGGCACCGGAAAAGATGGAAGAGTTACAAAAAATGATATCCTGAAGTACGTCGAAACTAGAGGAGCACAACCTCAGGTTGCTGTGTCGCAAAGCAAACCTGTACAGCCTCAAACATCTGCGCCGCAACCGGCTAAAACTCCGGTTAATATCAATGCCGAAGATGAAGTGATTGAAATGACACGAATGGGAAAATTAATTTCTCAACATATGACTGCAAGTATAGCTACTTCAGCCCACGTTCAGTCTTTCGTGGAATGCGATGTCACCAACATTTGGAACTGGAGAAATAAAATGAAGGATAAGTTTGAAAAACGCGAAGGAGAAAAACTTACGTTCACTCCAATCTTCATGGAAGCTGTGGCAAAAGCCCTTAGAGATTTCCCTATGATGAATATTTCTGTAGACGGTGATCGAATTATCAAAAGAAGCAATATAAATCTGGGAATGGCTGCTGCACTTCCGGATGGAAATCTTATTGTTCCCGTTATAAAAAATGCAGACCGATTGAATTTATTGGGAATGGCAAAAGCGGTTAATGATCTCGCTGATAGGGCAAGACAAAATAAATTAAAGCCCGACGAAATTCAAGGCGGAACTTATACCGTTACAAACGTAGGAACCTTTGGAAGTGTAATGGGAACTCCTATAATCAATCAGCCACAAGTTGGAATTCTTGCTCTCGGGGCCATTCGCAAGGTGCCGGCTGTAATTGAGACACCCCAGGGAGATTTTATAGGTATAAGATATAAAATGTTCCTGTCTCATAGTTATGACCACCGAGTTGTTAATGGAGCACTTGGAGGCCAGTTTGTAAAACGAGTGGCAGATTATCTGGAAAACTGGGATATGAATACCACCATCTAATGGATTTTTACATTTTATAAAACTTAAAGGGATTTGTAATTTCAAATCCCTTTATTGTTAATCAAAAAGTTGTTGAAATCATGCAGTTAAATCTTACAAAACCAATTTGTTTTTTCGATTTGGAAACCACCGGTGTAAATGTGGCAAAAGACAGAATTGTGGAAATTGCAATTCTGAAAGTGTATCCAAATGGAAATAAAGAAAGTTATACCTGGAAAGTGAATCCGGAGATTCCTATCCCTGCAGAATCTTCCTCTGTGCATGGAATTACTGATGAAATGGTGGCAAATGAGCCTACTTTCAAGCAACTCGCACCTCGCATTTATGAACTTCTAAAAGATTCGGATCTGGGAGGATTTAATTCAAATCGCTTTGATATCCCTCTCTTAGCAGAAGAGTTTTTAAGAGCCGAAATAGACTTCGATTTAAAAAGAGCACATTGTATAGACGTACAAACTATTTTCCATAAAATGGAAAAAAGAACCCTGGAAGCTGCGTATAGATTTTACTGTGGAAAAGAACTTGTTGATGCTCACAGTGCAGAAGCCGATACACTGGCAACCTATGAAGTGCTGTTGGCACAACTGGAAAAATATCCCGACTTGAAGAATGATGTTCCTTTCTTGGCAGATTTCAGTGCGCATAAAGAACATGCAGATTTTGCAGGATTTATCACTTTAAACGAGCATGGTTTGGAAGTTTTCTCATTCGGGAAATACAAAGGACGCGTAGTGATGGAGGTATTGGAAATAGATTCGGGATATTTCGGATGGCTGCTAAACGCCGATTTTCCATTATATACTAAAAAAGTATTGACCAGAATCCGACTTCAGAAATTGAATACAAAACAATAATCTCTATGAAATTAATCTGTATTGGAAGGAATTATTCAGAGCATATAAAGGAATTAAAAAACACCACCCCCTCCGATCCCGTAGTTTTTATTAAACCGGATACCTCTGTTCTGAACATTGAGCAAGGTTTTGTAATACCTGAATTTTCTGATGATGTTCATTACGAAGTTGAACTTATCCTTAAAATAAACAAAGTAGGAAAATACATTGATAAAAAATTTGCTCATAAATATTATGATCAAATAGGTTTAGGAATCGACTTCACAGCAAGGGATTTGCAAGAGCAATTAAAAAAACAAGGTCTTCCTTGGGAAAAAGCAAAATCATTTGATGGAGCGGCAGTTGTTGGAAATTTTCTTCCAAAAGAGGAATTTGCCGATCTCGATAACATCCAATTTAGCCTCCAGAAAAACGAAGAAATTGTCCAACAAGGGAATTCAAAGGACATGATTTGGAACTTTGATGCACTTATAGCCTATGTTTCGCAATATTTTACATTGAAAACCGGAGATGTTATTTTTACCGGAACTCCGGCAGGAGTAGGGCGTGTGGCAATGGGAGATATTCTTAAAGGTTATATAGGAGACACGGAAATGTTTTCTGTAAAAGTTAAATAATTTCCCAAACAAGTTCTACCCGCCCTCGATCTATAGTTACTTTTGTCTCTAAAACCACGACCATGTTTGCAGAGATAATTACTATAGGAGACGAAATTCTGATAGGACAAGTAGTAGATACAAATGCTGCATTTATAGCCGCTGAATTAAACAAGATAGGTTTTAGCATTTATCAGATTTCTTCAGTTCAGGACGAGAAAGAGCATATTTTAAATATACTTGGAGCTGCACAAAAACGAGCTGAGCTGGTAATTATAACCGGAGGTTTAGGTCCGACCAAGGACGATATTACAAAAGAAGTTCTCTCTGAATTTGTTGAAGACCAACTCGTCAGCAATTCAGAAGTAGAAGAGAATATCAAAAGGTTGTTTAAAGAATTTAATCTAAATCTTCCGCTTCCGGCTAATTTGAGGCAAGCTATGGTTCCTTCAAAAGCCACAATTTTAATGAATAAAAATGGCACGGCTCCGGGAATGTGGATGGAGAAGGACGGTGTGGTTTTCATTGCCTTACCCGGTGTTCCCTATGAGATGAAACATCTGTTAACTGAAGAAGTAATACCTCGCGTAGCAGAAAAATTTACTCGTCCCTACATTTATCATTCAACTTTGGTAACATACGGTTTGGGAGAAAGTGCGGTAGCAGAGAGAATAAAAGAATTTGAAGAAAATCTAGCCAAACACGTGAAACTTGCCTACCTGCCTTCCCTAGGGAAAGTACGGCTTCGGCTATCTTCTGTCGGTGCCGATAAAGAATCTGTTACAGCCGAAGTGGATGCGGCAATGAAAAAACTGCAAGGGTTGCTTTCGGATATAGTCGTTGGTCTAGAAGAAGAATCTTCAATTATTGAAAGAATTGGGAAAATATTGAAATCGCAAAAAATGTTTCTAAGTACTGCAGAGAGTTGTACCGGAGGCAAAATTGCAGCAGAAATAACAAAGTTTCCCGGTGCCTCATCCACCTTTAAAGGCGGGATAACAGCATATGAAACCAGCTTAAAAACCAAACTTCTCGGTTTGCCCAAAAAGTTGATTGACACTTATAATGTTGTGAGTCTTGAAGTGGCAGAGGCGATGGCTGTAAGATCTTGCAGAGTTTTTGATTCAGATTTTGCTGTGGCAACTACCGGAATTGCCGGTCCTGACAAAGGGGAGGGAGACGATGAAGTAGGCACGGTATGCATCGCCGTAGCTACCCCTAAAGGAGTAGTGTCAGAAAAATTTCATTTCGGAAAAGGGAGGGATAGGGTTATTGAGAAATCGGTTAACAAAGCTTTTGAAATGCTCTTGAAAGAAATTTTAAAAATCTAATTTTCTTTTTGTTGGAGAATCCGATAAAATTCTTTAGTTTTGCACCTTGTTTTTAAATAACTCAAATAAGTAAGGCAATGTCAAGAGTTTGTGAGCTTACCGGAAAGAAAGCGATGGTTGGGAACAACGTTTCTCACGCAATCAACAAAACCAAACGGAAGTTTGATGTAAATTTGCTGAAAAAGCGTTTTTACATTCCAGAAGAAGATAAGTGGATTACACTGCGTGTTTCGGCTTCAGCCATTAAGAATATCAACAAAAGAGGTATTTCTGCGGTAATTAAAGAAGCCCGAGAAAAAGGTTATTTAACCAAATAATTAGCATTTAATAATAAAAGTCGGTTACAATGGCTAAAAAGGGAAATAGAGTTCAAGTGATACTTGAGTGTACAGAGCATAAGGAAACAGGACTTCCGGGAACTTCTCGTTACATTACTACAAAAAACAAGAAGAACACTCCGGATAGAATGGAATTGAAAAAATTCAATCCCATTCTGAAAAGAATGACTGTTCATAAAGAAATTAAGTAATTTAATCTCTTCAAAACAAGGGATAAAAAAATATTTAGAAATGGCTAAGAAATCAGTAGCAACATTACAGACAGATTCTAAGCGTTTGACCAAAGCTATAAAAATGGTTAAATCGCCCAAAACCGGTGCTTACGTCTTTACAGAAACCATTCTTCCGCCGGAAATGGTGAACGAATGGCTTGATAAGCAATAAAAAACACTTCCATTTATAGGATGAAGCCACTTTTTTTCGAAGGTGGCTTTTCGTATTTTTGACCACCCACTACATAAGTGTCGGCACTTTCTAAAATTCTTCATTATGAGTTTGTTCAAAAAACTATTTTCAAAAGAAAAAAAGGAAACCCTTGACAAAGGATTGGAAAAATCCAAAACATCTTTTTTTGATAAATTAAGTAAAGCCGTTGCCGGAAAAAGTAAGGTAGATGATGACGTGCTCGATAATCTGGAAGAAGTATTGGTCAGCAGCGATGTGGGTGTCAATACTACTTTGAAAATTATAGATCGTATAGAAGCAAGAGTAGCACGAGATAAATATCTTGGGACCGAAGAATTGAATAAAATCCTTAGAGAAGAAATTGCAGCACTCCTTAGTGAAATAGATTCCGGTAATGCTACCGATTTTGATGTACCGACCAATAAAAAACCCTATGTTATCATGGTAGTGGGAGTAAATGGTGTCGGGAAAACAACTACAATAGGAAAACTGGCACATCAGTTTAAACAATCCGGAAAGAAGGTTGTTTTGGGTGCGGCAGATACCTTCCGAGCAGCAGCCGTAGATCAGCTTCAAATCTGGGCAGATAGAACACAAGTGCCCATTGTTAAACAAGATATGGGAAGTGATCCTGCCAGTGTGGCTTTTGATACTTTAAAGAGTGCCGTATCGCAGAATGCCGACGTGGTATTAATAGACACAGCCGGAAGATTGCACAACAAAGTTAATCTGATGAACGAATTGACAAAGATCAAGCGCGTCATGCAGAAAGTTATCCCCGATGCGCCGCATGAAGTTCTTCTCGTTCTTGATGGTTCTACAGGGCAGAATGCTTTTGAGCAAGCAAAACACTTTACGGCAGCTACAGAAGTAACATCCCTGGCTGTCACAAAATTAGACGGAACGGCCAAGGGCGGTGTAGTGATTGGTATAAGTGATCAGTTCAAAATTCCGGTGAAATACATCGGAGTTGGTGAGGGAATGGAAGACCTTCAGGTGTTCAACAAATTTGAATTTGTGGACTCATTCTTTAATTAAAAATTGATTTTTCAATCCGGTTTTTTCCATTTAATGTTACAGCCTATACTGGGCATTTGGTTTTTTCTCTGCGGATTGTTGTTCAAAATATTGTCCATTGCTTCACGCAAGTCTCGACCGTTTACAGGAATACCATTTCCGGGACGAGAGCTATCAAGCTGTCCTCGATAAACCAATTTCAATTCATCATCAAATAAATAAAAATCCGGAGTACAGGCAGCATCATAAGCCTTGGCTACTTCCTGAGTTGGGTCAAAAAGATAAGGAAACGGGTAATTTAACTGCTGGGCAACGCGCCACATCTGCTCAGGAGAGTCTTCAGGATATTGAATAATGTCATTGCTGTTAATCGCAACGAATCCGAATCCTGTCACCCGATAATCGTTGGAAATTCGAACCAGTTCTTCATTGACATGTTTGACAAAAGGACAATGATTACAAATGAACATCACAACGGTTCCTTTGCTGCCCCGAATGTCATTTAAGCTGATTTTGTTTTTTGTTACAGCGTCTGTCAAAACGAAATCGGGAGCTTTTGTCCCCAAAGGAAGCATATTGGATTCGGTTCGTGCCATAGGAAATTGAAAGTTTGTTTTTCCAAAGATAATTAGTTTTCAATTTTTTCGCTTCGTATTAATTCCGGTATCCCGTAGATAGAGACAAAAAGATATTAAAATTTTTTTAAAGAGGTGTGTAATACCGCGTTGCAAGAGTATCTTAGAAGGAAAATCCAAAATGTCATGAAAGAATCTTATGCTACGCTTTCCACAGCTATACAATCTCTCCAACAAAAAGGATATACCACCGACTTCAATTTTGTTCTAAAAAATGACGATCAGAATTTGATGCAGCAGTGGAAGAATGGAGAATTGGAAGTCACAAAAATTTTCCGTTTTGAAGGCATGAGCAATCCCGGAGATGATGCTATTTTATACGTCATTGAAGGAAAAAACAATGTCAGAGGGCTACTAATAGACAATTACAGCGGAACGGAAGATCAAGTGCCTGTTGCATTGCTAAGAAAATTAAAAATAACTTACGATGAATAACCTAAGTTGGGAAGAGTTCCAAAAAGTGGAAATGAGAATAGGAACTATTATTGACGTTCAAGATTTTCCACAGGCAAAGAATCCTGCATTCAAATTAGTTCTGGATTTCGGTCCGGAAATAGGAGTCTTGAAATCTTCCGCACAGATCACTATGAGGTACGGCAAAGAAGAATTACTAAACAAACAAGTGGTAGCGGTGGTAAATTTCCCGAAGAAACAAATTGGAAATTTTATGAGTGAATGCCTTGTACTGGGAGCGGTAGACGGGAAAGAAGTGACACTTATTCAGCCCGATGGAAAAGTAGAAAACGGCTTACGAATAGCATAAAAAAACCGGCAAAAATGCCGGTTCATATTTATTTAAGGTGTGAATTTGAATTAGCCAATTTTATTCTTTCCTTAAATATCATCGAAGTCGATATTAGTGAAACTCGACGCTGAGGTTTGTGCACCGCTTGATTCAACAGGCTGTGCATATTCTTCCTCCTGTTTTTTATAATCTCGTTGATGACGTTCGCTGATTACCTCTTCTCCTTTTTCTTCAATAACGTAATTTGTCATCTCATCCAAAGTGGCTCTGAACTCATCGAAGTCTTCTTTGTAAAGGTAAATTTTGTGTTTCTTGTAATGGAAAGACCCGTCATCTCCTGTAAATTTTTTGCTTTCCGTGATGGTTAGGTAAAAGTCGCCCGCTTTGGTAGAACGCACATCAAAGAAGTAAGTTCGTCTCCCCGCACGCATAACTTTTGAAAAAATCTCTTCTTGCTCCATTGTAAAATTGTCACTCATGGTATTTGTTTTTTCTGTTGTTGTGCCAAAAATCTAAAAAATTTCTAAACCGACCAAAGCAAATTACATTTCTTTTTCCTGAAGCTGTTTTGCATACAATTCTTTATAATACCCTTCTCTTTCCATTAATTCTTGATGTGTTCCTTCCTGAATGATTTCTCCATCATCCAATACAATAATCTTAGTGGCGTTTTTTACAGATGAAATCCGATGACCAACAATAATGGTCGATTTGTTTTTGCTCAACTCCAATAGGTTATGCAGAATTTGTTCTTCGGTTTCCGTATCTACAGCAGATAAACTATCATCAAAAAGAAGAATTTGAGGTTCCTTAATAATGGCTCGAGCTATAGAAAGTCGCTGTTTTTGACCACCACTCATAGTAATTCCACGCTCTCCCAGAATGGTGTCATATTGTTTTGAGAATCCCAAGATGTTATCGTGAATTACTGCAGTCTTAGCAGCGCGAATTACCTCTTCTTCCGAAGCATCCTCTTTGCCGAAACGAATGTTGTTCTTAATGCTGTCACTAAATAAAAAAGCATCCTGCGGGACATAACCGATACTGTTTCTTAGATCGTCCAGATTTAGTTGCTTTATGGGTGTATCATCTATGTTCAACATTCCTTCTTCAACATCATATAACCTACCAATCAATTCGAGGATGGTCGATTTTCCGGAACCTGTTTTTCCCATTATCGCAAGGGTTTCTCCGGGAGCTACCGTAAATGAAATATGCTTTAATGCTTGTATTCCCGTATCCGGATAAGTAAAAGACAGATTGTTGAATTCAATCTTACCTTTGATGGGAGTGGGCTCAAATATTTCATTTTGGATCTCGGGCTCGGTTTGCAAAAACTGATTAATTCGTTTCTGAGACGCTTCTGCACGTTGCACCATAGAGGTTACAAAGCCCACTACTGCAACAGGCCAAGTGAGCATATTGACATACATGAGAAATTCAACCAGAGTCCCGATCTCGGCAATTTGTCCGTTCATGTAACGCACACCGCCAATGTAAATCACAAGAATATTGCTGATTCCTATCAATAACATCATCAATGGACCAAACAAAGCCTGGACTTTGGCAAGGTCAATGTTCTTTTCTTTACTGCCTTCGGCCAAAACATCAAATTCAGAATTAATCCTTGGCTCAATACCATATGCTTTAATTACTGAGATTCCACTAAAGCTTTCCTGCGTAAAAGAAGTGAGTTTAGATAAGTATTGCTGAACAATGGTGCTGCGCTTGTGAATCAAAACACTGAGGCGGTAAATGACAATAGAAAGAACCGGAAGAGGGGCAATGGCATAGATGGTCAATATGGGCGCTTGTGAAAACATGTAGGTGATTACAATGAGAAAAAGCGTAATAGTACTTAAACTGTACATTAAGGCCGGCCCTACATATTGCCTTACCTGCGAAACATCTTCACTAATCCGATTCATGAGGTCGCCGGTTCTGTTCTTTTTGTAAAAACCGAGCGGAAGCTTTTCATAATGTTGAAAAATTACATTTTTCAAATCGTATTCTACATACCGCGAAACCACTACAAAGGTCTGGCGCATCAAAAAAGTGAAAAAACCCGAGATTAAAGCTGCCCCCAGAAGAATACCGATATTTATTAAAAGCTGTTGTTTTACAAAGGACGCATCTGTTATGGAGCCTTCCATGTAGTGTTTAACAACAGTGACAGAATCTCCAATTTTTTTCGGAACTACCAGCTTGAAAATTGTTGCTATTATCGTAATGACAACTCCTAAGAGAAGTCGCCATTTATATTTTAAGAAATAGGAGTTTAGATATCGTAATTCACGCATTTCTTGATTTTGCCGTCTTTTTTATTATAAATTTTCCTTTTGCAGAATCTTATCAAAATCTTACTTTTGCAGCACACACAACCATACCGTTCATTTTTAAATATTTCCACTATGGCTACCGAGATACTTACCGGAGAAGAACTTCAAAAAATGAGCCCGGTCTTTGGCCAGCTTTCTTTTGACGATCACGAACAAATTGTTTTTTGTTATGACAAAGATACCGGATTGAAGGCAATTATTGGAATTCATAACACGGTTTTAGGACCCGCTCTTGGTGGAACAAGAATGTGGAATTATCAAAGTGAATGGGAAGCTTTAAATGACGTCCTTCGGTTATCACGCGGAATGACATACAAAAGCGCCGTGACAGGTGTGGATCTTGGCGGAGGTAAAGCAGTGATTATCGGTGATGCCAAAACCCAAAAAACTCCCCAACTTCTTAAAAAATTTGCAGAATTCGTTCATTCTCTGGGTGGTAAATATATCACAGCAGAAGACGTAGGAATGGAAACGGATGATATGGACCTGATCCGCACGGTAACTCCACACGTTGTGGGATTATCGGAAGCAAAGGGCGGAAAAGGAAATCCTTCACCAATTACGGCCTATGGTGTATATATGGGAATGAAAGCTTCGGCAAAATTTACCTTTGGAACAGATGATCTTGCCGGAAAAACTATTTTCGTCCAAGGAGTGGGACACGTAGGAGAATCATTGGTTAAAAGAATTTCAGAGGAAGGTGCCAACGTTTATATCACTGATATCAACCGCGAAAAACTAGAATACGTTCGCGATAAATATGGTGTAAAAATTTATGAAGGAACTGATTTCTATGCCGAACCCATGGATATTTATTCTCCTTGCGCCCTTGGATCCACACTTAATGACGACACTATTGCCCGGCTTCAAGCAAAAGTAATTTCCGGAGCGGCAAATAACCAACTCACCAATGAAAAACGTCACGGACAGATGCTAAGAAATAAAGGAATAACCTATGCTCCCGATTTCTTGATTAATGCCGGCGGAATCATCAATGTATATGGAGAAATGAAGAATTATGGATTGGATGAAGCCATGAGACGTACCGGAAATATATATAATACTACTTTGGAAATCCTCAATTACGCAAAACAAAATAATATTACTACCTATCAAGCCGCGTTTGATGTGGCTCAAAATCGAATTGATGCTAAAAAACAAGAAAAGCATTAATCCGAATTCTTTTTTAAACCTATGCTTACAAGACGACACATTCGAGTGAAGGTCCTACAATCAGTCTATGCCTACGATCAAGTAGCAAGCCGAGAGATGGAGACCCAGGAAAAATTTTTGAAATACAGTATTGAACAGATGGGAGATCTGTATTTACTCATGCTACAGTTATTAGTATCTGTCAGAGATCAGGCCGAAAACTATATGCAGCGTTCAAAACAAAAGTTCTTTGCTACAGAAGAGGAAAAAAATCCAAGTAAAGTGTTTATTGAAAACCGAATAATTAAGCTGATTGCAGAAAATTCTACTTTCAATGAAATTATTGAAAAGAAAAAACTAAACTATTGGTATCTCGATTCCGATTATGTGACAATCATTTTTAACGAACTAAAAGAGCAGGATTGGTATCAGGAGTATCTCTATCTGCCAAAAGCTTCTCTCTCTGATGACCGAAATTTAGTCTTGCGTCTATATAAAGAAATTATTGCTCCAAATGATAAGCTTTATGAATATTTGGAAGATAAACGCCTCACTTGGGTTGACGATTTTCCCATTGTAAACACAGCCATCGTTTGGATGTTAGAAAAGCTATCTGCTAAGAATGTCACACAAAATTTAGTTCCGGAACTCTACAAGCACGATGACGATCGGGAATTTGCCATAGAACTCTTCAGAAAAGTGATTCTAAACGAACAAAAACTACAGGAGGAAATCCAAGGTAGAACACCCAACTGGGACCAAGATAGAATAGCCGATCTTGACCTGATTATCTTGAAGATGGGAATTGCAGAATTTCTCTATTTTCCTTCCATTCCTGTGAGAGCTACGATTAACGAATATCTTGAAATCGCAAAAGAATATTCTACGCCCAAAAGCAGCATCTTTATTAACGGGATCTTAGATAAGGTTGTAAAGGAGTTTACCACCAACAACAGAATGAATAAAATAGGAAGAGGCCTACAGGAAAAATAAATTTTTGCTACTTTTGACCATTCTGAAAAAATCAAAAACTTTAATACTATGAAAAAATCAATCCTAATGGTAGCTGTTATGGCAGCTTTTACCTTTTTTTCTTGTAAAGACAATGCTGCCGATAAGGTGAAAGATGAAAACGTGGCTACGGCTGCTGAAAGAGATGCAGACTCCGGTAAATTTCCGGTGATGAAATTCCAGGAAGAAGAATTCGATTTCGGAACTATCGATCAGGGAACACACGTGGAGCATACTTTTAGATTTACAAATACGGGAGATGCACCTCTTACCATTGTTGATGCCAAAAGTAGCTGCGGATGTACTGTGCCTACTTGGACAAAAACACCCATTAATCCCGGTGATAGTGGCGAGCTTCTGGTGAAGTTTGACGGGAGCGGACAAAATCAAGTCACTAAAACCATCACCGTTACAAGTAACACTCAGGAAGGAACGGAGCAACTTCGAATAAAAGCCTTCGTAAATCCTAAAAATCCAACCTCTACGGTTAATTAATTCGCTAATAATAAATTAAATCAAAATAAATGGAAGGCATTTCCGGTTTTTTACCCCTTATTTTACTTTTCTTGGTAATGTATCTTTTCTTAATACGCCCACAAATGCAAAAGGCTAAGAAAGAAAAGAAATTTGCAGCCGAATTGCAGAAAGGCGCACGTGTAGTCACCATTGGTGGAATACATGGAAAGCTCATAGATCTTTATGATGACGGAACTTGCTTGATTGACATAGGTGCCGGAAGAGTAAAGTTTGAAAAGGCCGCTATCTCAATGGACAAGACAAACCAACTGAATGCACCGGAAAAGAAATAATTTCTGTTAACCCCTTAAAACAAAAACCGTTTAAGTAGTGCGCTTAAACGGTTTTTCTATTATTGATGAATTTTATTGATCAATCGGATCTTTAAATCTGCAAATGTTCGCTATTTGATATATTTCGCAAGATCAGTAGCTGTAAGTTCAGCGATTTTCACAATAACTTCCACTGCTTTTTGCATGCTTTCCACAGGCACATATTCATATCTTCCGTGGAAATTATGACCGCCGGCAAAAATATTGGGACAAGGTAATCCCATATAACTTAATTGAGAACCGTCCGTTCCGCCACGGATAGGCTTTATAATAGGTTTGATCCCACTGTCTTTCATGGCTTGCTCTGCAATCTTCACAATATGCATCACGGGTTCAACTTTCTCTCGCATATTGAAATATTGATCTTTTATTTCTACGGAAATACGTTCTTCTTCATACTGCGCATTTAGTTCAAGTGCAATTTTTCGCATCACCTCCTTTCGCGCTTCAAAATGTTCTTTGTCATGATCACGTATAATGTATTGAAGTTTGGTTTCATCCACACCGCCTTGAATAGAGGTTAAATGAAAAAATCCTTCGCGACCTTCTGTATGTTCAGGAGTCTCAAGACGTGGTAATGAATTAATGAAATCTACAGCCATATACATACTGTTGATCATCTTTCCTTTGGCATAACCGGGATGTACAATTTTACCTTTAATAGTGACAACAGCCCCGGCGGCGTTAAAGTTTTCATATTCCAATTCCCCAACTTGGCTGCCATCCATAGTATATGCCCATTCAGCTCCAAATTTTTCGACATCAAATTTGTGAGCACCACGCCCTATTTCTTCATCAGGAGTGAAACCCACACGGATTTTGCCGTGTTTAATCTGAGGATTTTTTATAAGATATTCCATGGCCGAAACAATTTCGGTAATACCGGCCTTGTCATCGGCTCCTAATAAGGTGGTGCCGTCTGTTGTAATAAGTGTTTGACCTTTATATAAAAGCAAATCTTCAAAATATTCAGGAGACAGCACTATATTTTGATCTTGGTTCAGAATAATATCTTGACCATCATAATTTTCATGAATCTGCGGATTCACTTGAGCTCCTGTAAAATCGGGAGATGTGTCAAAATGTGAAATAAACCCGATCACCGGCACTTTGTGATCTACATTGGAAGGTAGCGTGGCCATAACGTAAGCGTTTTCATCAATGGTTACATCTTCCATACCGATTTCCTTGAGCTCTTCTACAAGTTTATTAGCCAGATCCCATTGCTTTTCGGTACTTGGAGTAGTGTTACTCTCAGGATCGCTTTCCGTATCAATGGTTACATAACTGATGAAACGATCTATAATGCGTTGTTTTTCTATCATTGCATATTTTTTTTGACAAAATTATAGAATTTCCAAAGTAACTAAATACTAGGTTTAATAAGTATTTTTGCACAACAAATTTTGACCGATGTATAAAAATATCCTCCGTCCGCTTCTGTTCCAAATGGATGCTGAAAAAGCACATAATTTGGTTTTCAATATGCTTCCTCTTGCCAATAAACTGAAACTTGCAGGATTACTCGGCGGAAAATACCGAAACAAAAAGCTGGAACGAACACTTTTCGGAATTACATTTCCCAATCCTGTGGGACTCGCTGCCGGATTTGATAAGGATGCCAGGCTTTATAAAGAATTGTCAGACCTTGGCTTTGGTTTTATTGAAATCGGGACAGTTACTCCGCGGGCACAAGCCGGGAATGAAAAACCAAGACTTTTTAGGTTAAAAGAAGATTCTGCCCTTATTAATCGAATGGGTTTTAATAATGAAGGGGTAGAAGCAGCCGTAGAACGGTTGAAAGCGAATGGACGCAATGGGAAGAGAGTAATCATTGGAGGAAATATCGGAAAAAATAAAGCAACGCCAAATGATAAGGCAGTTGATGATTATGTGTTTTGCTTTGATGCTCTATATAATTACGTGGATTATTTCGTGGTAAATGTGAGTTCGCCAAATACACCAAATCTTCGGGAGCTTCAAGAAAAAGAACCACTAATGGCACTATTGAATGCTTTGCAAGAAAGGAATGGAAAGAACTCCGAAGAAGGAAAAAGAAAACCCATCCTTTTAAAAATCGCTCCGGATTTATCCAATAATCAATTGCTGGATATCATTGATATTGTTTCTGAAACAAAAATAGATGGCGTTATCGCAACAAACACAACAATCTCCAGAGATGGTCTGGAATCAGCGAATAAAAATGAATCCGGAGGTCTGAGCGGAAAACCACTGTGCAAACGAGCAACGGAGGTTATTCGGTTCCTTGCCGAAAAAAGCAATAAGAGTTTTCCTATCATTGGTGTAGGCGGAATTCACTCAGCTGAGGATGCTCTGGAAAAACTGGAAGCCGGCGCAAGTTTGATCCAGCTCTACACCGGTTTTATATATGAAGGGCCGGGCTTGATAAGAGAAATAAATGAAAAGATTGCTGAATAGTAATTCTTCTCACCGAAATCAATTTTTATTACATTTGAGAAATTTTTATTCTAAAAATAATGGAGAATCAGAAAGTTTTTATTGCAACCGATGAGGCTAAAGGAAAGGCCAAACAGTTACGACTATTCGCATTCTTGGCATGGATAATTGCAATAGGTGCAGAGATCTATGCCATTCTTTATCTCATTAAAGATTCTATGCTTACCTGGCTGATTGTGGCCATTGTTGGGATGCTCATCCTTTCCATAGTTGGATCGGCATTGTGGAAAAAAGCAAACCGACTTGATCCGGCGTCGGAAAAGAATTCTACAAAGTTTTTTATCCAAAATCAATTGGGGGCTATTATGGCAGTTGTCGCTTTCCTTCCAATGGTAATTCTGATTTTCGCCAATAAGGATGCTTCTAAAAAGACAAAGGGAATCGCCGGAACCATTGCAGCCGTTGCTCTGGTAATTGCAGGGATTTCCGGGATAGATTTTAATCCGCCTTCCGTCGAAAAATATACAAGGCAGATCAATGAACAAACAGCTGTTGTTGAGCAATTAAACGACGGGGTGGACCATGTGTATTGGACGCCAAGCGGGAATAAACTTCATATTTATTCTGATTGTCAGCATATTCGGAACTCCGATATTAGTGATGGCACGGTTAAAGAAGCTTGGGAGCAAAGAAAAATAGGAGAAAATGAAGTATGCAAAACTTGTATGAACCGCGCTGCAAAAGAAAAACAATTGGATTTGGATCAAATTTTAAAAACCGATGAGCCGGAGGTAGCACAGCAGTGATGCCATAAAAAATATCTGAAAGGTGCCGCAATTCCGCGGCTTTTCTTTTTGAACCCGATTTGGTAGCGCATTACCTTCAATTCTTTTTCAAATCTATTATAAGTCCTACAACGGTTTTGAAATTTACTGGTCGTTTTATTTTAATTGGGAAATCGAATTCTTCACCATTGAATTTTTATCTTTGATGCCCATGCAACAAGTTAAAATCATAGAATGCCCGCGAGATGCGATGCAAGGTATAAAAGATTGGATTCCAACAGATCAGAAAGTTGTATATCTGCAAGCCTTGTTAAACTGTGGGTTCCATACCTTGGATTTCGGAAGTTTTGTATCGCCAAAAGCAATTCCGCAAATGAAAGATACCGCCGAGGTGCTTTCAAAATTGGATCTGTCTTCCACAAAAACCAAACTATTGGCCATTGTAGCCAATGTGCGAGGGGCAGAGGAAGCAGTGCAATTTCCTGAAATAGACTTTCTGGGATATCCTTTTTCCATTTCAGAAAATTTCCAAATGCGCAATACGCACAAAACCATTGCCGAATCTATTGAAGTGCTTCAAGAAATCTTAAATCTTGCTCATGGAAATCGCAAAGAAGTAGTGGCTTATCTATCTATGGGTTTCGGAAATCCTTATGGCGATCCGTGGAATGTAGAAATCGTTTCACAATGGACCGAAAAACTTGCTGCAATGGGAGTAAAAATCCTCTCTTTAAGTGATACTGTGGGTAGCTCAACACCGGATATTATTTCCTACCTATTCTCAAACCTGATTCCGAAGTATCCCGATATAGAGTTTGGGGCACATTTACACACCACACCACAAGCTTGGTTTGAAAAGGTGGATGCAGCCTATAAATCGGGTTGTTATCGATTTGACGGAGCTATCCAAGGATTTGGCGGCTGCCCAATGGCAAAAGACGAACTTACGGGAAATATGCCCACAGAAAAGATGCTGAGTTATTTCACAACGAAAAAAGTTGAAACCGGAGTGAGACCAATGGCTTTTGAGAGTGCATATAATAAAGCATCAGATATCTTTTTGAAATATCATTAAGGTTGGCATTTTTACTAACCAAGTGCCAAATCACCCAAAGTCCCTAATTTGAAAAAGAAAATATCAAGAGATTTTATTATGAAATTACGGCTTCTGTCTTCCGCACTGATAGTTTTTCTGCTAACAACATTTTTAGCAGGATGTTCGGTAAGAAAAAATACCGGCACCGCTCCCGTATCAGACGGACTGGTCACTTTTAAAATTATCCAGTTGAATGACATCTACGAAATTGAGCCACTTAACGACGGGGAATATGGTGGTATGGCACGCGTGGCTCACGTGGCAGATTCAATCCGAAAAGTAAATCCGAACACACTGTTATTTCTCGCCGGCGATTTTCTAAATCCTTCTTTGTTAGGAACCATAAAGTTGAATGGCGAGCGCATCCGGGGCAAGCAAATGGTGGAAGTAATGAATGCCCTAAAGTTTGACCTCGTAACCTTCGGAAATCACGAATTTGACCTGAAAGAAAATGAACTTCAAAAACGACTGAACGAATCGGAGTTCGAATGGACATCAGCCAACACCAGGCACGTGGTAAATGGCACACTCCAACCTTTTTATTCCGAAAAAAACGGAAAACGGACGAACGTGAGTGACTATGCCACTTTTCAGATTTCAGAACCTGATGGGGATCAAGCAATCCTCGGAATTTTTTCCGTGACTATTG
Organism: Flavobacteriaceae bacterium; assembly: GCA_035654795.1. Classification (GTDB taxonomy): domain Bacteria; phylum Bacteroidota; class Bacteroidia; order Flavobacteriales; family Flavobacteriaceae; genus JAAYLC01. The sequence continues at coordinate 18,516 of DASRWC010000069.1, read as the reverse complement.
ATTCCAATCCACAAGATTTTGTGCATTACGCCAATATTTATGACGAAGCGGAAAGAGCATACAAAAATTTGCAAAAAGAAGCTGACATCACTTTAGGTCTCACACACGTTTCATTGGAGCAGGACAGGAATATTGCTAAAAGACTTCCGGAGGTTCCTTTATTGATGGGCGGGCATGAACATTATAATATGCTTATAAAAGAGGGAAGTACGATCATAACTAAAGCTGACGCAAACGCTAAGACTATTTTTGTCCATACTTTTATTTATAATATACATTCCAAGGATCTTAACATTGATTCCCAATTGGTAGCTATTGACAGAAGTGTTAATTCTCATCCGGAAGTGGAAAAGATCGTTAATCGCTGGTCTCGGGTGTTGGAGGATAATTTAAAGGAAATTGTAGATAATCCGAATGAGATTATATACAACGCCGAAATTCCTTGGGACGGAACGGATGAATCGAGTAGAGCAAAACAAACAAACCTGGGAGAAATTATTACAAAATCCATGTTATTTGTATTTCCCGAAGCAGAGGCTGCATTTGTAAATGGTGGTTCAATTCGTATTGATGATCGGCTATCAGGAGCAATTTCAAGTAAAGATATTTTCCGGATCCTCCTTTTTGGCGGAAGTGTGGTAAAGGTCGATTTGAAAGGAAGTCTCCTAAAACAAGTTTTGGATTACGGAATGGAAAGCCGCGGAACGGGTGCCTATTTACAAAGAACCAATTTTAGCCGAGATGGTGGAGGACAATGGAATATAAATCATATCCCCATAGATCCGGAAAAAATCTATACCATAGCAATGAGTGACTTCCTGTTGAGAGGTCTGGATATACCTTTTCTTACTTCGGAGCATGAGGATGTCATAAAAGTATATCATCCCAAGGAAAATGAGAATGCTGCAGATATCCGGAAAACAATAATTGCTTACCTTAAATCGCTACATTAAAAATTAACAACAACAATCCTAAAGGATTTCTTCTTTTTTCAGGAAGCCTTTTCCTTATTTTATTTTATATTTGCACGCAATTAATCCTTAAATAGAATTCTTTTTAAGACGTTGAATCTTAGCGAATTCCAAAATTAATTGCTATGACTGCACACGATTCTAAAATAGTAGGTGAAGGTCTCACTTATGATGATGTTCTGCTAATTCCCGCATATTCAGAGGTTCTTCCGCGCGAAGTTTCCATAACAACAAAATTTTCGAAAAACATAAGTCTTAATGTTCCCATAGTTTCGGCGGCTATGGATACAGTAACGGAGAGTGCAATGGCAATTGCCATTGCCCGTGAAGGAGGCATTGGCGTGATTCACAAGAACATGACCATACAAGAGCAGGCGGCAGAAGTTCGTAAAGTAAAAAGAGCCGAAAGCGGAATGATTATCGATCCGGTAACGCTTCAGAAGCACAACACCGTTCGAGATGCACAAAACACCATGCGCGAATTCAGCATCGGAGGTATCCCGATTGTGGATGATGAAGGAAGATTAATTGGAATCGTGACAAATCGCGACTTGCGTTTTGAAAAAGACCTGGATCACAAACTTGAAGAAGTTATGACGCGCGAAAACTTGATAACGGTTATACCGGGTACTTCTTTAAAGGAAGCTGAAACTATTTTACAAGAACATAAAATAGAGAAGCTTCCGGTGGTTGATCAACAAGGAAAGCTTCAGGGGCTCATAACTTTTCGTGACATTACCAAGTTTACGCAAAAACCGATGGCTAATAAAGATAATTTCGGTCGCTTGCGGGTAGCAGCAGCTCTTGGTGTTACGGCAGATGTTATGGAACGTGCCGATGCCCTTGTAAATGCTCAAGTAGATGCCGTTATAGTGGATACGGCTCACGGACATACAAAAGGGGTAGTAGGTGTGCTCAAGCAGTTGAAGGAAAAATATCCGGAACTTGATGTGGTGGTGGGAAACATTGCCACTGCCGAGGCTGCCAGATATCTTGTAGAAGCCGGTGCAGATGCCGTGAAAGTTGGAATCGGTCCCGGATCTATTTGTACCACAAGAGTTGTAGCCGGAGTAGGATTTCCTCAGTTTTCTGCAGTGCTTGAAGTGGCAGCAGCGATTAAAGACAGTGGCGTACCGGTTATTGCCGATGGCGGAATTCGTTACACGGGTGATATTCCGAAGGCTATCGCAGCCGGCGCAGATTGTGTAATGCTCGGTTCTTTACTCGCGGGAACCAAAGAATCTCCGGGAGAAACCATCATTTTTGAAGGAAGAAAATACAAGTCTTACCGTGGAATGGGTTCTGTGGAAGCCATGAAGCACGGGTCAAAGGACCGTTATTTCCAGGATGTGGAAGACGATATTAAGAAACTTGTTCCGGAGGGAATCGTTGGTCGTGTTCCTTATAAAGGAGAACTTTTTGAAAGCATGACACAATTTATCGGCGGGCTCAAAGCCGGAATGGGTTATTGTGGCGCAAAGGATATTGAAACACTGAAGCGTACCGGAAAATTTGTGAAAATAACTTTTTCAGGAATCGCGGAAAGCCACCCTCATGATGTGACTATTACGAAGGAAGCGCCAAACTACAGCAGATAAATTTCTGCCGCTTAGAATATATAAAAGAGGTCGTCTCAAAAAGATGACCTCTTTTTGCATTTTTAAGAAGCCAAGTTAAGGTTATTTAATTTAATTTGTAATACACCTTTAACTTTCGAAGAATATGTTGCATTTCTTAATTCAATCACAGAATGTTTATACAGTGACCGACGCGGCCGGTGATTTCACGCTCATTTTCATTGTCGGTTTTTTTGTTAAGGTCATTATTCCGCTTCTTTCTTATGTTCTTGTAATTTATCTGGCAATAAGGTTTGCCCGGATGCTGAAGAACATTACCTCGTCTCTCGAGGAAATTAAAAGAAAATTGGATGAGCCACGCCGGGACAAATTTCCGGAGTAGGTGGTATTTGTTTTACACGAAAAACTACGGTTATGATGCATTTTCTAATACAATCCGATTACTCTTTTAGAGTTGAAAAACCATACACAGGTGAAATGAGTTGGTTGCTCGTTATGGAAATCCTTCTAAATGCCATATTACCAATCGCATTTTTTCTGACAGCGATTATTTTAATTATCAGATTTAACCGAATCGGAACTTTGAAGATTCGGGAATAGAACTTTATTAAATAAAAAGAGCCGCTCAAGTTTTTCCTGAGCGGCTTCTAATTTGAGGGATCTTTCAGAATTTATTCTGCATTTTTTATCGTCACCCCCAGTTCTTTCGCAAGAGCAGCAGTCACATCATAAGCCGGATCGAGAAAGAGCATATTAGGAGTTATTTGAACAATTTGCGTGTATTTCTGAGCTTTAGCTACTTTTTCTAATGCAGTTTCAATTTTTGCGTATAAAGGTCTTAAATACTCTTGTTGTTTTAGCTCTAAGAGAGCTGCGCCATTTTGTTGAAATTTTTGGATCTCACTTTCCATAGCCATTAGCGCCTCTTGCTTTTCGCGCTTCTGAGTGTCAGAGTAAGAGGCCTCTTCTTTCTTGTATGCCTCTATGGCATCTTTATAACCATCCATCTTTTTATTAAAATCCAAATCCAACTGACCGGCATAAGTGTGAAGCTTTTCTTCTACCTGCTTCATCTCAGGCATATTGTTCAATATGACTTCAATATCTACCGCCCCAACCTTGCTTTGTCCAAATACTGTGGAAACGGTTATAAAAAAGATACCTGCTATAAGTTTAAATTTCATTATCATTCGTTTTTGAAGCAAAAGTACAATTATTACGCGGATGACAATTTTTGATTCGTCATTGAAAAAAAAAGATACTTCTTCAGAAACCCATGCACTACATTGACAATAAATTCGTTTCCTTTTTGTTTATGTGATACAAGTGGTTTTTCCTATTTTTGCCAACTGATAAAAAAACTGTACCAACAGATTAAACCTTATTCCAAAATCAGAATGAAAAAATTTCTTACCATTTGTTTTTTAGCTTTCCCGATAGCCTTCGGATTTGCTCAAAAGAAAGATGTTTTACTTCATATCGATAAACAACCCATTTACGCCGATGAATTTGTGAGGGTTTATAAGAAAAACCTTGATCTAGTACAGGACGATGCACAGAAAGATGTGGATGGCTACCTTGATTTATTTATAGATTATAAATTAAAAATTGCGGAAGCTAAAGCTCAGGGACTTGATAAAAACGAGACTTATCAAAAAGAATTTGCACAGTACAGAGACCAACTCTCACGCACTTATTTGTTTGAAGAAAAAATCCTGGGCGAACTCGCAAAAGAAGCTTTTGAAAGAGGAAAAGAAGAAATAGATGCGTCTCATATCTTGATCCAGGTGGGACCGGATGCGCCGGCAAGAGATACATTGGCTGCATACAACAAAATTCAGAAATTAAGACAACGAGCCTTAAATGGTGAAGACTTTTCAGAGCTTGCCAGAAACAACTCCGAAGAACCTAATGCACGTGCCACAGAAGGACGATTAGGATATTTTACCGCATTTTCTATGGTTTATCCTTTTGAAACTGCCGCCTATAATACCAAAAAAGGAGGTGTTTCTGAGATTGTTCGCTCAAGATTTGGATACCATATTATAAAGGTACACGACCGAAGACCTCGCATGCCACGTATTCAGGTTTCGCACATCATGGTTTCCGAAAATAAAGGAGATCAAAAATACAATCCGGAACAGCGTATCAATGAAATTGCCGCAATGTTAAAACAAGGAAAGAAATTTGAAGATCTCGCAAGTGAATTTTCCGATGATCTCGGCTCAGCAGTTCAAGGTGGTAAACTAAATCCTTTCACTAAAGGAGAACTTCGTGCTCCGGAGTTCGAAGAGGCTGCGTATAGCCTTAAAAACAAAGGAGATGTTAGCGAGCCGGTAAAAACAGAATTCGGATGGCATATAATACGACTAGATGAAAAACTGGCGGAAGAAACCTTTGAAGGCCAAAAGGCAATGTTGGAGAAAAGAGTGTCTCAGGGAGATCGTTCGAAAGTAGTTACTTATACAGTAAATAATAAAATCAAAGAGAAATACGGCTATAAAGAAGGAAACGATTTTCTGCCTTTTTTTATGAATTACGTTTCTGATACTATTCTACAAAGAAAATGGAATCGGAAGCCCATCCCGTCAAGTCAGGATAAAATGTTGTTCACAATAGGAAAAAAGAAAGTAGCCTATTCTGACTTTGCAAAATATCTGGAAGAACGACAAAATAAAATGAAACCGTATCAAACTAAAGAAGCCCTTTTACAGAGTTCTTATGAGGAATTTGAAACGGAAATATTAAAAAATTACTTTAAAGAGGAGCTCGAAAAAGAGAATCCGGAGTATGCAGCAGTCTTAAATGAATACCGTGACGGTCTTCTCATTTTTGATGTCATGGAAAAAAACATCTGGGATAAAGCAAAATCAGATTCATTGGGAATTCAGAAATATTTTGCAAATCACAGGACTGATTACAGATGGAAACAACGAGTGGAAGCAAATATTTTCGCTGCTACCTCTCAAGCTAATGCACAACGTGTACAGAAAATGCTGCAAGAAGGAAATGCATCGGATGAAATCCGAATGGCAATGAATCAAGGAGAAACTGTTAACGTGCTTTTAAGCCAAGGAATTTTTGAAGAAGGTCATCCCGCACTGCCCGCCAATTTTGAATTAAAAAACGGAATCTCAAAAATTTACCATAGCAACGACTCTTACACGGTGGTGCAAGTTAAAGAGATATTGCCGGAGGGTCTGAAAGAATTGGAAGATGTGAGAGGTGTTGTGGTCAGTAATTATCAAAATCAACTGGAACAAGACTGGATGAAATACCTTCATAACAAGTATAAGGTCAAAGTAAATCAAAAAACACTGAAAAAACTTAAAAAAGAACTTTAGTGATCCGCGTCGTTGTCTTTCTCGGAGTATTTTGCTCTCTGGTTTCTTGTCAATATTTTGAAGAAGAACCTCAGAAAGACGTAGTGGCACGTGTAAACAAAGCCTATCTCTATAAAGCCGATATTGAAAACTTAGTCTCGGAAGGAACCTCTCCGGAAGATAGCACTCTCATTGTCAATAATTTTATAAATCAATGGGCTACCAGAATGTTGCTTATTGATCGCGCTAAAGTGAATCTCGACCCGGAAGATATGAAGCGGTATGAAAAACTCATTGACGAGTACCGATCAGATCTTCTCACAGATGCTTATATTAATGTTGTTATCAGCAGACACTTGGATAGTACAGTGACAGAATCTGAATTTCGTGAGTATTATGACAGAAATAAAGAAAATTTCAGATTGAATGACGTGCTACTGAAAATGAGATACATTCACCTTTCACCAAATTTCGAAGGAACTGCCTCAGTGAAAGAAAAGTTATTCCGGTTTAACGATAAAGACAGAGAATACTTAAATGATCACAGTTATGAATTTCTCTCTTCAAACCTTAACGATTCTGTGTGGGTAAAAAAAGACAATCTGATCTCAGCTCTACCCGTTTTAAAAGACTTGACCTCGGGATGGAGGAAGGCGATGACCGCAGAATTAAAAGATTCATTGGGAATTTATTTTCTGAAAGTTGAAGATGTCAAAGATTTGAATGATATTGCTCCTTTGCCATTCATCCAGCCTACGCTGAAGCAGATCATCTTAAATAAAAGAAAGCTGGAACTGATTAATAAATTCGAGGCAGACCTTACAAAGGATGCTATTAAAAATAATGCGTTTGAAATATATACTTATGAATAAAATTGTTTGGATTTTACTGTTTGCCATTTCTTTTGCTCAAGCTCAGGTGGTACTGGAGCCCGATGACGATGGGGTGGTGCAGGGTGGCCATGAAGAACAGGTGCAGGTGAAAGATACCATCAGAAAACCTTTTAAAAGGTTTAGAGCGGAAGGAATCAGTGCCGTGGTGGGTGAGTATGTAATTTTGGATACAGATATTGATAAAGGCTATTTTGAAATGCGCTCTCAAGGAATTTCTACAGAGGGAGTTAGCCGATGCCAATTGTTGGGAAAACTGATGGAAGATAAACTTTATGCGCATCAGGCAAAGCAAGATAGCCTTACAGTAGCTGACGCCGAAATAAATGCCATGACAGACCAGCAGTTACAATACATGATCGGCGAATTGGGAGGGGAAGAAAAAGTGGTTTCTTTCTATAGAAAAGACAATATGAGAGAGCTGCGGAAAGAACTTTTTGAAGCAAATAAGGTGCATAAACTTGCCAATATGATGCAACACAAAATCATAGATAAGCTGGAAGTGACACCGGAAGAAGTGCGTTCATTCTTCTATTCAATTCCGGAAGATGAACGTCCCGTATTTCCTACAGAAGTAGAAATTGCCCAAATTGTTATAGAGCCCGAAATCTCAAAAGAAGCGGTGCAGGATGTGATTAACCGATTACGTGCCATTCGGGCCGATGTTCTAGACAATGATGCCAGTTTTGCCACCAGAGCGGTTTTATATTCTAAAGACCCGGGATCAGCCAGAAAGGGCGGGTTATACACCGGTGTAAAAAGAGATTCGCCAATGGCCAAAGAATTCAAAGATCACGCATTCTCTATGTTAGAAGGGGAGGTGAGTGAACCATTTGAAACGGAATTTGGTTGGCATATTCTAATGGTAGAACGCATCCGCGGACAAGAAGTTGATGTAAGACACATTCTAATGTTTCCGGAAGTTTCACAAGAAGCTATTGATAAGGCAAAACAAAAAGCAGATAGAATTCGACAAGAAATAACAGCCGGAGAAATAACATTTGCCGATGCAGCCAAAAAATATTCCGACGACAAAGAAACAAAAACCAATGGAGGACAAATTGTAAATCCTATGAGCTTTGATACACGGTTTGATCTCACAAAAATGGACCCCACGTTCAGCGCTCATGTGTATAACCTCAATGAAGGAGAAGTTTCACCAGTGATAACCGATAGAGACCGCACCGGTAAAGGGATGTTTAAACTCTTTACAGTAACCAAAAAATATCCGGAACACGAAGCTGATTATGTTAAAGATTATGAGCGGATCAAGCAATTGGCCCTTACAGAAAAGAGAATCAAAGTCATTACGAAATGGCAGGATGAAAAAATAGAAACTGCCTACATTCATGTAAATGAAGATTACCAAAGCTGCGATTTCGAAGCTAATTGGATCAAAAAATAATACAAGAATCACTTTAATTAATAAGAATGTCAGACGTAGCAGCAGTTTCTCAACTGGTTTCCAAATATGAAGAGTTAAGACAAGAAATCCGAAAAGTTATTGTTGGTCAAGAGGAGGTTGTGGAACAGGTTCTTTTGGCGATTTTTTCGGGTGGTCATGCACTTTTAATTGGCGTCCCGGGGCTTGCAAAAACCTTGTTGGTTAACACCGTTGCACAGGCACTCGGACTGGATTTTAAAAGAATTCAGTTTACACCCGATCTTATGCCGAGTGATATTTTGGGTTCGGAAATATTAGACCAGAACCGAGAATTCAAGTTTATTAAAGGACCCATTTTCGCCAATATCATCCTTGCCGATGAAATAAACCGAACACCACCCAAAACTCAAGCTGCGCTCCTGGAAGCCATGCAAGAACGTGCAGTAACCGTAGCCGGGCATCATTATAAATTGGCTCTTCCTTATTTCGTGCTTGCTACACAAAACCCCATAGAGCAAGAAGGAACTTATCCACTTCCGGAGGCACAACTGGACCGTTTTATGTTTGCGATTAATCTGGAATATCCTTCTTTTGAAGAAGAGGTAGAAGTGGTTAAAATGACTACTGCCGGAAGTTCAATGCAAGTAAGACCATTGTTTTCGGCCTCGGAAATCGTCGAATTTCAACAACTCATTCGCCGCATTCCGGTAGCAGATAACGTAGTGGAATATGCGGTGCGATTAGTTGGAAAAACAAGACCTTCAGAACCCGGAGTACCGGATATAATTAAAAATTATATTGATTGGGGAGCCGGACCACGAGCATCACAAAACCTTATTCTCGGTGCTAAAGCAAATGCCGCCCTAAAAGGAAAATTTTCACCCGATATCGAAGATGTGCAAAAAGTTGCAATAGGAATTCTGCGCCATCGGATGATAAAAAACTATAAAGCTGAAGCCGAAGGATTAACGATAGAAGAAATTATTCGGAAACTCTTCTAATTTAGATTGGCTTTGAACTTCTGAAGTCATAATCTTTTTAAAAATTCATTTATTGATTCCTTATTTCAGACGTCAATAACTGGCTTTTTCTTATATTTATTTTTCGTTTTTTGCTAATTCAATGAAAATCATTCGTCAATATCTTTGTTTTACTGTCGATTTTTAAATTCCTGTAAAATTGCTTATTTTTGCACCACTTAAAAAAGAAGCAATAACTTAAAAAATTTTGATACTACTATGGCATTCGATATCGATATGATTAAGAAGGTCTACGAGCAAATCCCCGCACGGGTGGACAAAGCACGAGAGCTTGTAGGAAAACCACTAACTCTTTCTGAAAAAATACTTTATTCACACTTGTGGGACGGAGATCCGAACAAGGTTTTTCAGCGAGGTAAAGATTATGTTGATTTTGCTCCCGATCGGATCGCCTGCCAGGACGCTACGGCTCAAATGGCTCTTTTACAATTTATGCAAGCCGGCAAGAAAAAAGTGGCCGTGCCCACTACAGTGCATTGCGATCACTTAATCCAAGCAAAACAAGGTGCGGTGCCGGATCTAATCCGAGCAAATGAAACAAGTAATGAAGTTTTTGATTTCCTAGAGTCTGTTTCCAATAAATACGGAATCGGCTTCTGGAAACCCGGAGCAGGAATTATACACCAAGTAGTACTTGAAAATTACGCATTTCCGGGAGGAATGATGATAGGAACAGACAGCCATACCGTTAATGCCGGAGGACTTGGAATGGTAGCTATTGGAGTAGGAGGAGCAGATGCGGTGGACGTGATGGCCGGAATGCCTTGGGAACTTCGCTTCCCAAAACTTATCGGAGTTAAATTAACCGGAAAATTAAACGGCTGGACAGCTTCAAAAGACGTTATTCTTAAAGTAGCGGGGATCCTTACCGTAAAAGGAGGAACCGGAGCAATTGTGGAATACTTCGGACCGGGTGCTAAAAACCTTTCTTGTACCGGAAAAGGAACCATTTGTAACATGGGAGCTGAAATCGGCGCTACAACTTCCACTTTTGGTTATGACGACTCTATGGAACGCTTCCTGAGAGCAACCGGACGTGAGGAAATTGCCGATATGGCAAACGGAATCCGTGAATACCTGACTGGTGATGAGGAAGTGTATGAAAATCCGGAAATGTATTTTGATCAAGTTATCGAAATTGATCTCTCTACCCTAAGACCACACTTAAACGGTCCGTTTACTCCGGATCTTGCAACTCCTGTGGGAGAACTCGGAGAAAAAGCCCGTGCCAATAACTGGCCTATTAAAGTGGATTGGGGACTTATCGGATCTTGTACCAACTCTTCCTATGAAGACTTAACCCGTGCTGCGTCAATTGCAAAGCAAGCGGTAGAAAAGAAATTACTTCCAAAAAGTGATTTCGGAATAAATCCGGGATCAGAACAGATTCGTTACACGGCCGAGCGTGACGGGATTTTGAAAGTTTTCGAAGACCTTGGTGCTACAATATTCACCAATGCCTGTGGACCCTGTATCGGCCAATGGGATAGAAGTGACCGCAAAGGAGATGAGCCAAATACTATTGTTCACTCTTTCAACAGAAACTTCTCAAAACGTGCCGATGGAAATCCGAATACACACGCTTTCGTAGGTTCTCCGGAAATGGTAGCAGCTATTGCTATTTCAGGAAGACTGGATTTTGACCCGATGAATGATACATTGATTAACGAAGACGGTCAAGAAGTGAAACTGGACGAGCCGAGAGGAATCGAACTCCCGCCGGAAGGATTTGAAGTAGATGACAACGGATACATTGCACCAAAAGAAGACGGAAGTTCTGTGGAGGTTAAAGTAGCTCCGGATTCTGAGCGCCTTCAGTTACTGGATTCTTTTCAGCCAATTAAAGACAGCGAACTTCAGGGTGCCAAATTGCTGATTAAAGCATTCGGAAAATGTACTACCGACCATATTTCTATGGCGGGACCATGGTTACGTTATCGCGGACACCTGGACAACATCGCGAATAACACTTTGATAGGTGCAGTGAACGCGTTCAATCAACAGACAAACTTTGTAAAAAATCAGCTCACAGGTGAATATGGCGGAGTTCCAAACGTACAGCGTGAGTACAAAAAGAATGGAATCAAAACCATAGTGGTGGGAGATCATAATTATGGAGAAGGTTCTTCACGTGAGCACGCAGCCATGCAACCAAGACACTTGGGAGTAGCAGCGGTTCTTGTAAAATCATTTGCAAGAATTCACGAAACCAATCTGAAAAAACAAGGAATGCTGGCGCTTACTTTTGCCAATGAAGCAGATTACGATTTGATTCAGGAAGATGATACGTTCAACTTTATTGATATCGACCAATTTGCAGAAGGAAAATCCGTTACCATTGAAGTAGTTCATGCAGATGGAAGCAAAGACACCATTATGGCAAATCATACTTATAATGCCCAACAGATTGAGTGGTACCGTGAGGGATCTGCTTTGAATCTCATCAAGAAGCAAAATGCTTAAATAATAAATGTAAGAATAAAAACAAACCTCACCGGATCCTTTTCTTGTGAGGTTTTTTTGTCTAAATCGAAATGAAGAGATTTTTAAAAAAACAGTGGAGCAACCTCCTCTTTGGCATATTCTTATTGCTTATGGTTTTTCCCCAAACAAGAATGCCCATCATGGTTACTGTTCAACGGCTCATTGCTTTCTCCCCTTCAGAAACATCCGAAGAAAAGCGAGAAACCTTAAATAATTATGATTGGACAATATTTAATCGTGAAAACAATGCAGTCAACCTAGCAGAGTTTGAAGGAGAGGTGGTGATAATAAACTTTTGGGCTACATGGTGCCCTCCCTGTGTGGCGGAAATGCCCTCTTTTCAAAAGTTATACAGTGATTATCAAGATCAAGTCTCTTTCCTCTTTGTCACTTCAGAAGATAATTCACCGGTGGAGAAATTCTTAGAAAAACATGGTTATGAGCTCCCTGTGTACTTTCAAAAATTTGCAGCTCCTGCAGAATTGGATTCCAGAGCGTTGCCCACTACCTTTGTGTTAACCCGAAAAGGTGAAATTGCTGTGAAAGAAACGGGTGTAGCGGATTGGAATAGTAAGAAAATCCGAAATTTGCTGGATAAGTTGATTCAGCAATAGAAGAGCTGGGAAAAGTATTTTTCGATTAGACCCTTTGAATATTATAACAACGTTTTAAAAAATTTAAAATCATGTTTTTTCAACACATTTATGACACCACCCTTGCGCAAGGCAGTTATATTATTGGGTGCCAAGCGGCACGTAAGGCAATGGTTATAGATCCGCAACGTGATATAGATATTTATCTTAAAGTGGCAAAAGATAACAATCTCGAAATAACGCATATTGCCGAAACACACATCCATGCCGATTACTTATGCGGTTCACGAGAATTAGCAGCTGTTACGGGTGCTACGATGTATCTGTCCGATGAAGGAGGACCCGATTGGCAGTATGAGTTTGAACATCATGGACTGAAAGACGGAGACATAATTAAAGTAGGAAATCTTTCTTTTGAAGTCTTACATACTCCCGGCCATACTCCTGAAAGCATCTCTTTTCTGCTGACAGACCATCCTGCTTCGGACGAGCCGGTAATGGTTTTCACAGGAGATTTTGTATTTGTAGGTGATATAGGACGGCCGGATTTGTTGGAAAAAGCCGCCGGTATCCAAGGAACCAAAGAAGAGGGAGCACGACAAATGTATAAGTCCATTCAGAGATTCTCAAAGCTTCCGGATCACGTGCAATTGTGGCCGGCTCATGGCGCCGGATCGGCCTGTGGAAAAAGTCTAGGAGCAGTGGCAAGCTCTACAATCGGTTATGAGAAAATCGCCAATTGGGCCTTCCGTTTTGCAGATGACGAACAAGGTTTTATAGACTATCTCTTGACAGATCAGCCGGAGCCGCCAAAATACTTTGCCGTGATGAAACATCTTAATAAGGTAAAAAGGCCTTTATTGGTAGAAGTTCCGAAACATCCAAATTTGACAGAGGTAGAGCTCATACAGGCGATGGATAAAGGGATCAAAGTGATTGATACCCGTGAAATGGAAGACTTTAATTTAGTGCATCTAAGAAATACCATCAACATCCCCGGAAACAAATCTTTTGCCACCTGGATGGGATGGTTTGTGAATTATCAGGAACAATTTATTCTGATTGCAGAAGATGATAAGAAAGAAGATCTAACACGTAAATTAATGCGTATCGGTTTGGATAATATCTTAGGCTTTGTGCATCCCGGGGCAACGATAATGATGGAAGGAGGCATGACAAGCTTTGAACAAATTGATGCGGAAAATTTTAAAAAGAAAATAAAAGACCAAGAAGACATACAGATCGTAGATGTGCGAGCAGCAACAGAATATGAAGCAGGACATATTCCCGGGGCTGATCATGTTTTCTTGGGAACCCTTCTTGAGAACTTAAACAAAGTTGATAAAGACAAAGAAGTCATCATTCACTGCCAAAGCGGAATGCGTTCCACAATTGCACATTCTCTTCTGGCCCGGGCAGGTTTTCATAATATCACCAACTATACCGGCGGAATGTCCGAATGGAAGCAATTGGGGAACGAAGTGGTGAAATAGCATAGAGAGATTTCTGAAAGTTAGAAATTGCTTAGTAATGCCTTCTGAATATTCTAGTCAGGAGGCATTTTTTCATGGAATCTGCCAATCACTCTATTATTACCATTCTTGATGGAGATTTTTCCCTAAGCGTTAATTCGGATGCCTCAATTTAAACCTAAAAAAAAATCCAAAGAGCCCTCCACCACCAAAACATCCCATCCCTTTCTTAATATGGGAAAATGAGCTCATCGTCCCCCGGATCCGGCTAAACTCTAAATTCTGCAATTGGCAAAATTTTAATGCTTTTTTAAAATATCTCATAATTTCGGATTGAGGTAAAAGGTGATCAAAATCTTAACAGAAATACATTTTCCGATTTCTGCAATTTCCTGAAAGACATCTTATTGTAATTTATTCTCATAGGAATAATGTAATGAAATCAAAAAATATTCTTAAAACCTTTTCCTATTTTACCAAAATTTTAGTAAGTTCGCTTTTATCACTTTGATTAACCAAAATCTTAAAATTATGATTTACGACTACTCACGTGGGAAACCACAAAATCGAATTCACATCAGGTCGTTTTTAAGAACAATACCTTTGATGTTATTTTTTTTACTACCTTTTATAGGGTTGAGCCAGACGGTTACGATTGGAACGGGGACAAGTACTCAAGGATTTCCTTTAGGGCAATGGTACGGTTATGAGCGTTCAGCTTCACTTTATACAGCAACCGAAATGTCCGTAGTTGCAGGGAATGCTATTACATCTGTAGGATGGTATGCTACTCAGACTTCCAATGCCATGCCTACAAAGGTATATTTAACAACAACTGCTAATGCAATGGCAGCCACAAGTTGGGCAAATATAATCTCCGGCGCTACTTTGGTGTATGAAGGAAACTTGGGTACGTCAGCAAACAACTGGACATCTGTTTCAGGATTTCTTTATGAATATACCGGAGATAATCTATTGGTATTGGTTGAAAGAAATTATGGAGGAAGCGGTTCTTTCAGTAGTGCTGCAGTTCCCGCAGTAAGGTACAGTACCTCAACTAATAACCACCAATATTGGCGTCAAGACAATAACGCGCCAACGGGAAATGGAACACAAAGCAACAATAGACCTAACATACTAATAGCTTATACGTCATTAGTGCCTTGTTCAGGAATGCCTAGTGCTGGTACAGCTTCATTGAGTAGTTCTCAGGGAGGTTCGAATTCAAGCTATACAGTAAGCGCTTCCGGTTATGATCTGGGAGATGGTTTAGAATTTCAATGGCAGTCCAACACCAATAATGGAGGGTGGTTAAATCAAGGTGGTGTTAGTAATCTTTTTGCTCCATATAATGCAACTGCTCCCGGAAATGTTGGAGACACTGTAGAATGGAGACTAAAAGTTACCTGCACCAATTCAGGGCAATCTGCATATTCTACGACTGCCACTTTCCAAGTCATTGAAACCTGTGACTGGACGGTGCATATATGGAGTTCTGGATGGGGGGATGCAACCACCTGGACATTAAAAGATGAGAACAATACTACTGTTCTATCGGGAGGAACGTATAGTTCAAATTTCAATGATATCAAAACAGTCCAACATCCCGGCCCACTAACCTTTCAAATCAGTGATTGGGGATATTACGGGGATAATGAAGCTGAGTTTACTGTTTCAAATAGTAACGGGATTATAGTTTCCGGGCAAATGGGATCTTCAGCGCAAACGTTTGCTAACTTAAGCTGTAGCGATCAACCGCTTCAACAATGTTCAGGAACGCCGGATGGTGGAACTGCAACAGCTAATCCGACATCGGGACCCGCAGGTACATCTGTGAATTTTGTTGTTACCGGCTATTCAGAAGGACTGGGCTTATCTTATGATTGGCAGTATTTTAACGATCAAACTAATCAATGGGTGGGCATAGGAGTTTCCGGAAGCAATGTTCAGCTTGTTCCGAATGGTTCTCATGGTGCAGTTTTACAAGTGCGGTTTGCTGCTACTTGCAGTTTTTCAGATTTGACCGGGTATTCAAACGTTATACTCTTCACAATTGACAATACTGACTGTGTCCCCACAACAACCGGAAACAGCGGTTATATAAATAATTTTACAGCTGACGGAGGAGGGGTTGCTATATCCAATTTAGGATCCGGGCCAGGTCAGAATTCTGGATATAGCGATTTTTCAGCTATGGTTGTGGAAGGAATTCCCGGAGATGAAATTGAGTATTCTGTTAAAATAAATGGATCTGAAACTGTAGGATTGAAAATATGGGTGGACTGGAATGACGATGGGCTTTTCGATACTACAGAACTCGTTTATCAAAGTGCAGGATATTCGAATACCTACTCAGGAGTAATAGCAGTGCCCACGTCTGCAGCAATTGGAAACTATCGTTTAAGAATAGGAAGTTCCTATACTCCAGATTCCGGCCCGAATTCTGCCTGCGGGCATAATGGGCAAGGGGAATTTGAAGACTATACCATTCAGGTAGTTGCGCCTCCATCTTGTATCAGACCATCCAATCTTGCGACCTCAGCCATAACCCCAAACAGTGCAGAGTTAAGCTGGACAGAGAACAATAGTGCGACATCCTGGAATATTGAATATGGTCCATCCGGTTTTGTACAGGGTCAGGGAATCATGTTGAATTCCGTTAATACCAATCCTTATATACTTTCCGGATTAACTGCAAATACCGCTTATGAATTCTATGTCCGTAGTGTTTGTGGACCGAATGATAGTAGTGATTGGACCGGTCCGCTAGCCTTTACAACCACACAGATTCCTGCAACCCTCCCTTATACAGATAATTTTGATACAAATCAATACTCTTTTATAGGAACACAAACGAATAAATGGGCGCATGGAACTGCAACAGGAAACCCTGGGAATTCAATCTATATCTCAAATGATGGGGGAGTAACAAATGCCTATACGCTAAATGCTACAAGTGTTGCTCACGCTTATCGAGATATAGCAATTCCGGCTGATGCTGCAGGTGCTGAATTTAGTTTCGATTGGAAAGCTGTTGGGGAAGGTTTTGCTGCATTCAAATATGACTATTTCCGCGTATGGATGGTTTCTGCTTCCTATTTGCCAACTCCCGGAGAACAGATAACCGCGGCCTCTGGCGGAATTCAAATTGGCGATCACTTCAATAATAGTTCATCCTGGACATCCTTCATGGATAATATTGACTTAAGTGCGTTTGCCGGACAAACTATGAGGCTTGTTTTCGAATGGAGAAATGATTCTGGCAGCGGTACGCAACCTCCCGCAGCAATTGACAATGTCAGTTTGATTATACCTACTTGTCCTGCACCTTCTGCTCCCACAGCATCCAATATCACCGCTACAACAGCTGATATTTTCTGGACAGCAGGAGGAAGCGAAACCGAGTGGATTGTCGCCTACGGAGCTGTTGGATTCGATCCTGATACTGACGGTGATATACAGATTGCTGAAAATACACCTTCTGTAACACTCCCGGGATTGAGCCCGAATACTAATTATCACGTGTATGTTCAGGCAGCTTGTTCTGCTAATGATTATAGTTCCTGGACAGGACCTTTGTCATTTAAAACTGATTGTGGTGCCCTTCCAGATTTATTCGAAAACTTTGACAGCTACGGCACCGGAAGCATTGTACCCGATTGTTGGATACGACTTGCCGCTGCTACTTCAGCAGGAAGTCAAACCATCACTTCAACAACTCCGGCTTCGGGAACCAGGAATATTTATCAATATGCATCGACAACTCAAAATCCAACTATCGTCGTTTTACCTGGAATGAATAATATTAATGCGGGAACGCATTGGTTAAGATTTAAAGCAAGAGTGAGTTCAGGAGCACCGGGTACTTTAAATGTTGGATATGTTACTGACGCCAACGATTACAACAGTTTTACGCTTATTGAAGCCCTTACAATCAATAATACGAGTTATACGGCTAATGATGCCGAATACACTGTAGCTGTGCCAACCTCAGTGCCGG
This sequence comes from Flavobacteriaceae bacterium, assembly GCA_035654795.1. Taxonomy (GTDB): domain Bacteria; phylum Bacteroidota; class Bacteroidia; order Flavobacteriales; family Flavobacteriaceae; genus JAAYLC01. The sequence goes on along the minus strand of DASRWC010000069.1, from coordinate 782 downwards.
GGAATGCAAAACTTGCAATCAAGAATCCGGCCGACGGAAAATCGTACTATTGGGATGATGTGTATTGGGAAGAAGCTCCGTCTTGTATTGCTCCGTCGGCACTTTCGGCCGCAAATATCACTATTAACAGTGCAGAGTTAAGCTGGACAGAAAACAACAGTGCTACTTCTTGGAAAATTGAATATGGCCCGACAGGGTTTGCTCAAGGAACCGGAACTGTGATAACAGTAACTTCTAATCCTTATACACTGAGTGGTTTGACAGCTAGTACAGCTTATCAATTTTATGTAAGCAGTATTTGTGCTGTGGGAGACGAAAGCGCTTCGACAGGACCGATATCCTTTAGTACAAGTTGCGTTATTGTAGATGTATTTCCTTTTTTGGAAACTTTTGAAGAGAACAGTGGTTCCAGAAATTGTTGGGTTCAAGTCCAAGAGATACTCAATCATAACTGGACGTTCGTAAATGGAGGGGGAAATTCAGTTTCATCTGCCCATAATGGAACAAGAAATGCCCTATTTAGAGTGGCGTCATTTGACACCCATGTCACAAAATTGGTTATGCCAATATTCGATTTTACGGATTCAAGTGGTAATATGAATTTGAATTTCTGGTATTCTAATCAGGCTTGGGGTACCGATCAGAGCGAACTGAGAGTATTTTATAAAATAGGTAATGGACCTTGGACATTAATTCCTGGCGCAGAATATTTAACAAACGTCAGTTCTTGGACTGAAGTTGAGCTAGAATTACCGAATTCTGCAGGTATAAACGAATATTAT